>NZ_LGCM01000055.1 GCF_001306035.1 Levilinea saccharolytica | reverse complement strand
GCAGAACATGCAGCGATAGCGCTGGCTGCCGCTGTCTGTTTTTCCAGCTCGGTTTTGGCGTTCTGTTCGCTGACATTGGGGGCATCTGATCATGTCTTTATTTTAGCCCAGTTTCTAGCCACTCCCCTCACGGTGAACCGTTGACGGTTTACCCCCATTTGTGGTATATTTTCCTCTGTTAAGGTCCGTTCGAAAAACGGGCTTAAATCGGTTGTTCGATTAGAGAAGGAGAGCGCTATTACAACTACGAATTTTCGGGTTAACGAAACCATTCGGGTGCCAGAAGTTCGCATGATCGGCCCCAACGGCGAAAACATCGGCGTCGTCAATATCAAAGAAGCCCTGCGCATCGCCCGCGAAGCCGAGCTAGACCTGGTCGAAGTGGCCCCAAACGCCAGTCCCCCGGTCTGCCGCGTCATGGATTTCGGCAAGTTCCTTTACGAGCGCACCAAAAAGGAACGCGAAGCCCGCAAGGCCCAGACCAAGATTGAGATCAAAGAAATTCGTCTGCGGCCCAAGACCAATGAGCACCACCGCTCTTTTAAAACGCGCGATGCCCGCCGCTGGCTCCTCGAGGGCATGAAGGTGCGTGTCACCGTCCGCTTCCGCGGCCGTGAAATCACCTACCCTGAGCTGGCGCTGGAAGATCTGCGCGAAGTCGCCGAGGAACTGGCCGATGTGAGCACCATCGAACAGGCCCCCAATCTGGAAGGCCGCAATATGTCGATGGTACTGGCCCCCTCGCGCGCCAGCAAGAAAAAGAGCACCGCTGCCGAAGGCGGCGAACCCGAAACGTTAGAAAAAGCGCCCACCGAGTAGTCTCTACTCCCTCTCGTAGCCGCTTCTGTTGGGCTGCGCGCCCGCAGTCGGATTATTTTTTTACAAGGAGTTTCGCAGTGCCACGCAAGCTTAAAGCAGGTAAGACCAAACTGAAGACCCATAAAGCAACCTCCAAACGGTTCCGCCTCACCGGGTCTGGGGTCCTCGTGCGCACCAAAGGCGGCAAGAGCCATCTCCGCCGCCGCACCTCGGAGCGCACCAAAGCCCTCTTCACCGAGATGATCCCCGTCGAAGGGACCAAGATCATCAAACGCGTCAAGCGCCTCGTCCCGAACCTCGACTGATCTGCCGAGGCTCACCGCAGGCCGTTCTCAACCATTTTTTTGTGCGGCCGTTGGGTGTTCGCAACAGGTGTGACTCACACCGGCGCCCAGGGGTTCGTAAAGGAGTAATTCATGGCTCGTGTAAAGGGTGGCCCTTCCGGCTACCGCCGTCATAAGAAAATCTTGAAAATGAACCAGGGCTATTTTGGCAGCCGCCACCGCCTTTTCCGGCGTGCGAATGAGGCCATGCTCAAAAGCCTTTGGTATGCTTACCGCGACCGCCGCGTGCGCAAGCGCGATCTGCGCAAACTCTGGATTGCGCGCATCAATGCCGCTGCTCGCCTGAACGGCACGACCTACAGCCGCCTCATCAACGGCCTCAAGTCTGCCAACATCATGCTCAATCGCAAAGTCCTGGCTGATATCGCTGTGCGCGACCCCCAGGCCTTCACCGCGGTCGTCAAAAAAGCACTGTCTGCCTGATTGAAGTTTGCGGAAATTCCCTTCAAGACGGTTTACGAAACCGGTAAAAAAATATAAGAATTGGGCCGGCCTTTGGGTCGGCCTTTTTCATGTCATAAATCTAATCAAATCCGGTCAAGTGACACTGGATTTGTTCGCTTTTTATGTTTTAATTGCTGCTTGCTTCTCACTTCGCATTATCACAGGTGCTCAATGGACTGGACCATTCCGATTATCATCCTTCAACTGATCATTCTCGAGGGTTTGCTCTCGCTGGATAACGCCGCGGTACTTGGCGCAATGGTGATTCACTTGCCCGATGACCGCCCGGTGGAATGGCCCCGCCCCTTGCAAAAAGTCGGCGACCGTCTGCATGGAATTTTGGGAAATCAGCGTACCGCAGCGCTGCGAGTCGGTCTGATGGGTGCCTATGTGGGACGCGGACTAATGCTGCTGCTAGCCAGCTTGATCATTCATAATCCCTGGTTAAAGATCATCGGCGCCGCCTATCTGATCCGCTTGGCCTTTGAAAATTTGGGCATGGCCGAAGAAAGCGATTCCGACGCCGAAGTACGCACCGTGAAAGCCACTTCCTTCTGGGGAGTTGTGTTGACGGTTGAAATTGCCGACCTTGTGTTTAGCCTGGATAACGTGGTGGCAGCTGTCTCCCTTTCCGATAAACTGTGGGTGGTTCTTCTGGGGGTTGGTATTGGCATTCTCTTCATGCGCTTTGCTGCTGGCCTGTTCAGTTACGCCGTGGAACGTGAACCTGTGCTGCGTGAAGCCGCCTACCTGCTGGTGTTCAATATCGGCGTCGAACTTCTGGCAGAGGAACTTGGCGGTGTGGTGATTAATGATTGGCTGCGCTTTGGGATCTCTATTGGTACGATTTTGCTCGCGCTGGCCTACGCCAATTTCAAATTCCTCCACGTTTTTCGCCCAGTTCTGGTTTGGGTGGCGCAAGGATTCTCCAAGATCAATGAGGTGATCAACTGGGCTCTGGTTCCGGTTTTTGCCCTATTGGGTTTGTTGAAAAATCTGATCATGCGCCTGTTCACCCGTTCCGAACATGCTTCCGTGTCCTGAGCAGGGACTTTTCAACCAATCACAATCTACAGAACATCAAAAAAGGTGGGGCCGCCTGTGCGTCGCCCCACCTTTTATTTCCCATCCATTTAGAGGTCTTTTTCCATCCACATCATCTGCAGTTTGCCAAACAGCACACCTGTAATGCCTACTGCACGGTAGCCGCAGCGTTCGTAAAACCCGGTTGAGGTAAGCCGTGTCAACGTGCCCAGTTTTTTATAGCCCAATTCACGCGCTTTCTGCTCCACCGCCTGAATCAACATGCGCCCTACCCCCTTATGTTGGTAGGCTTCCGCCACAGCGATATGCGAATACTGACCCACACCGGGTTCCTTTTCAAACAGTTTAACCGCGCCTATGATTTCGTCCTTCTGATCATCTACCGCAGCAAAGTGGATACTGATGGGCTCATAATCGTCTTTTTCACTGCCGTGCGGCTGACCAAGCGGCTCGCGTAAAATCTTGTAGCGGAGGGCATAATACGCTTTAAATTCTTCTTTGGTGCTGGGGGTGCGGATGACGATCATAGTGTTCTCTCCTGACAGTCGCGGGTTAGCCGCGTAATAGAATTGCTTGAGACTATCATATCGCATTTTTTTGGAAATGGCGTATCAAACCAACAGATAAACCGTTGGCTGTCCAAAACGACCGGTAAGATGTTCCGGCAGTCCCGTTTTCTTTTCCCCCGCCCCATCTTCAAGTACAATAAGAGTATCTTGCAATGCGGGTCTTGCTGGATCAGGAGGTCCATCATGAACGTGGTTCATGCCTGTTTGCCCCTTCCCGGTGATTCTGCCCTCGAAATCGTGCACGGCGACCTGACCGAAGAGCACGTGGGGGCCATTGTCAACGCGGCCAACCAGCACCTCGCCCACGGTGGAGGTGTCGCGGGGGCCATTGTGCGCAAAGGCGGCGAGCAAATCCAAAAGGAGAGCCATGCCTGGATCAAACAGCACGGCCTGGCCGCCCACGACCGCCCCGCCCTCACCGGCCCCGGCCGTCTGCCCTGCACCTGCATCATCCACGCCGTTGGGCCGGTTTGGGGTTCAGGGGATGAAGACGCCAAGCTCATCACTGCCCTGTATGCCGCCCTCGATGTAGCCGACGCCCAAAATCTGCCCTCTATTGCCGTACCGCCCATCTCTACCGGTATTTTCGGCTTTCCCAAGGAACGCGCCGCCAACATCTTCCTCACCGCCCTGCCCCATTGGCTGGCCGTCCACCCCCAAAGCACGCTGCGCGAAATCCGCATCACCATTCTAGATATCCCCACCCTCAACGTCTTCCTGCATACCTTCCACACCCTTTACCCACCCCTGCCCGCATGAGCCTGCCGCCCATCACGTCCATTCACAACCCCAAGATTCAGCGGGTGCGCGCCCTGTTGGGGCGCCGTTCCGAACGCGAAGAGCAATCGGCCTACGTGGTGGAAGGCGTGCGCCTGCTAGAAGAGGCCGCCGCAGCCCACCTGCACCCCCAACTGCTCCTCTACACCCCCGATCTGGCCCCGCGCGCCCAACAGTTGGTGCACACCTTCCAGAAGGCCGGTGTAGAGTGCCTGCCGCTGGCCCCTGCCTTGTTTGCCTCAGTGGCCGGAACGGAATCCCCCCAGGGGCTGCTAGCGGTTTTACCCTTGCCCGCGTCCCAACTGCCCTCCCAGCCCAATTTCGTAGTCATCGCCGATAATTTGCGCGACCCTGGCAACCTGGGCACCCTGCTGCGCACTTCCGCCGCCGCTGGGGCACAGGCGCTGCTCCTCTCGCCGGGCTGTGCGGATGCCTTCTCCCCCAAGGTGGTGCGTTCAGCGATGGGCGCCCATTTCCGTTTGCCTATGTGGGCTGCTGCCTGGGATGAAATCGCTGCCTGGATCCATCAGCACAGCCTTTCCGTTTTCCTGGCGGATGCCAACCTGGGGCAGCCTTACTGGCAGGTGAACCTGCGCCCGCCGTTGGCCCTGGTCATCGGCAGCGAAGCCGAAGGCCCCGGCCCCCAATCCGCCGCCCTCGCCACCGGCTACCTGTCCATCCCCATGCCCGGCGGGGTTGAATCACTCAATGCCGCCGTAGCCGCGGGAATCCTGCTCTTTGAAGTAGCTCGTCAGCGCGCCGCCGCCTGATAATTTTGCAAACTGTCACTTTTTCGCTGCGCGCGCATCGGATAAATAGTATAATATTGATGTGAATTCAATCCTGGCTGGCCTCTGGCTGCCAGGGTTTTTATCGGAACATTACAGGTAGTAAAGGATACAATCAAACGACCGATGGGAACCTCCATGACAGAACCCTCCAGCCCTCTTGCAGAACCTCGCCGAGCGGAATCTCTTTTTCCTCTCCCCCCCACCTCAAAATTTCACAGGCGCATTCAGCAAACCGCAGCCAGCGTGTTGGCGGGCTACCTGCGCTTTAAGCTGAAAAGCCAGCTCAATCTTCAGCCCGCCTCCCCCGACATCCAGTTACCCCCACCCACCCCTGGGCAAAAGTACGTTCTCTATGCGCATGTCCCTTTTTGCGAAAGTCTCTGCCCGTACTGCTCCTTCAACCGCTTTCTCTATCAAGAGGACCGCGCCCGCAAATATTTCCAGCGTCTGCGCGAAGAAATGCGCCGCGTAGCTGACCTGGGCTACCGCTTTGAATCCCTTTATGTGGGCGGCGGCACCCCCACCATCCTTCCCGAAGAGCTGGCGGCCACGATTGATCTGTCGAAATCGCTGTTCGGCATCCAGGAAGTCTCCTGCGAGACCAATCCCAATCACCTTACTGACGAAATCATTTCCATTCTTGCTGGCCGCGTGGATCGCCTCTCCGTGGGCGTGCAGAGTTTTGATGACGACCTGCTCCAGCAGATGAACCGCTATCAAAAATTCGGCTCTGGTCAGCAAATCCTGGAGCGCATCCAGTCTGTTGCCGGGCGTCTCCCTGCCCTCAACGTGGACATGATCTTCAATTTCCCCACCCAAACGGAAGCAAGCCTGCGCCGCGATGTGCAGTTTGTCGTGGATTCGGGCGCCGAACAGGCCACCTTTTACCCGCTGATGAGCTCCCCCTCCGTGGAACGCTCCATGCAGGTCTTGGGTACGGTGGATTACCAGCGCGAGGCCGATTACTACCACATTCTCAGCCAGGAGCTCAGCCGCGCCTTTGTGCCCATGTCAGCCTGGACCTATTCGCGCAAGGGCATCGCCATGATTGACGAATACATCGTCAAGTACGATGAATACGTCGGCACCGGCTCCGGTTCGTTCAGCTACCTCAACGGCACCCTCTACGTCAACACCTTTTCGCTGAACGAATATGAAAAAGCCCTGCGCGAAAGCCGCTTCCCCATCACCGCCACGCGCACCTTCGCCAAAACCGAGCGCATGCAGTACCGCTTTATGATGGAATTGTTTGATCTCATGCTGAATAAAAAGAAATTCCACCAGGATTTCGGCCTTCCGGTGGAATTGGGTCTCTTCAAAGAAATGTTCTTCATGAGTTTACTGGGCGGCCTGCGCACAGATGGCCCCGACTTCCTGCGCCTCACGCATCAGCAGCGCTATTTGCTGGTGGTGATGATGCGCGAATTTTTTGCCGGGGTCAACCGCATCCGCGACCAGGCCCGCCGCGCCCTGCATCCCAGCGAACAGCTCATGTGTCAGGTGGACAACCGCGTCATCGTACCCTGATTTAGCTCAATCTTGCTGGAAGGTCTCGCAGTTGACCGCGGTGTCCCACCCTGGACCGCCGTAGCAAACGTCGCCTTTGTTGTTGCCGCCGTCCAGGTAATCATTCCCTTCACCGCCCAACAGCACGTCCGCGCCGTTCCTTCCATAGATGGTGTCGTTGCCGCCACCCCCCACTATACAGTCGCTGCGGTTCATTGCGTCAATCGTATCACTCCCAGAGCTGCCCAGGATCAGATCGCTCTGATTGGTGCCGTTGATGCTCCCGCTGCCAAGGATGATATTCGTTACTGGCACTGCACTGCATTCATCGGGCCGGAAATACAGCGGTTCGGTAGTTTCGGAATAAATGCCCGCCGAGGAAGGCGGAATCACATTCGCCGCCGCAAACGCCCCAATGGCGCTCAGCAGCACCAGCAGTACCAGAACCCCCATCACCCCCAGCGCCGTTCGCAGGGGCCTCATGCCGCACCTCCGCTGCCGTTGCCCAAGGCCGGGTTCTTAAAGTCAGGCCCGGCTTTCAGCGCGCGCGTCAAATCCTCCGCGGGCATGGGCGGGCTGATAAAGAACCCCTGGGCCTCGTCGCAGGCACTGAGTTGGAAGAATCCGTACTGCTCCTGGGTCTCCACCCCCATCGCCACCACCTTGATGTGCCGCTGGTGCGCCTGGTGAATCCACTGCCGCGCCGACTGGCTGTTGCTCTCTGTAGCCAGCACCTGCTGCACCATATTCCGCCCAAATTTGACCTGATCCACATCCAGCAGGGAATGTACCGCCTCCAGCGATTCACCTCGTGGGGCCGTGATAGAGATCCCCACCCCCATCGCCTTCAACTGGCGCATATTGTCCAATATGGCGGGCTGCAGGCTGAGGTCTGATTCGTCAATCTCCACCCGCAGCATTTCTGCACTTAATTCATGGCGCTTCAAAACCGTCTCCACCAGTTTGGCCAGCCCTTCCTGACGCAGTTCGTACGAGGAAATGTTGATCGCCAGAGGCAGGTTGAGGTAACCCTGATCCTGCCAGCGACGCAGTTGCAAACAGCCGGTGTTCAGCACCCACTCATCAATAAACTGCACCAGGCCGCTCTTTTCGGCCCAGGGTAAAAACTGCATCGGCATCAAGAAGCCGCGCTCTGGATGCTGCCAGCGCAGAAAAGCCTCCACCTGTGAAATCTGCCCGTCCTGCATGGAAACGCTGGGCTGGTAAAACAACACCAGTTCATCGTTGCGCAGCGCCCGCACCAAATCTTCGCCCCAGTTGCCCACCTCTGGCGCAGAATCGCGGTTGGCGGCCGAAAGCGTGCGGTAGTAATACGAAACCCCGTTTTCGCGCACCAAATAGGTGGCCCACGGAGGGTCTTCATGAAAAAACACCACGCTGCCGGCTTTTTCTGCCAGGCGCGTCAAATCTTCCAACTGCCGCACCTCCACCGTGCGGTCGCCAAAAGCCAGCAAGCTGCCGGCCGCTTCCACCAGCTTCGGCCCCGCCACCAGGTGTGCCCGCAGCTTCTCTTCCTTCTTTTCCGCCTGCTGCAGCATCACCACCGGCACCGCCAGCCCCACCAGCGACAGCACCACCAACAGCACCGCCAGGCCCCGCGCCGTGTTCACGGGGATGCGCACCCGTGAAATATCCAACGTGTTGGCTTCCAGGCGCGAACCCTCCAAAAGGCCCGCCGCCGAGGGACGCAGAACATCGGCCCCAGGGACTGCGGTGGTGTTCAGGAAAACCTGCTGATCCTCCACCACAAAGCTCAGCGCCGGGGCAAAATCGGTTTTGATGATCCGCCCGCCCAGCGTCCCCGCCACCTGCACGTTGGGGGTGATATCCAGATAATACTGCGGGCGCTGCACGCCGGTCATCTCTTCCATCTCTGTGATCAAACGCTGCGCCGCGCACACATCCAATACCTGCTGAGCCTGAAAATCACCGCCGCTGAAATTCGCCGCTTCGCCCAGGGGAAAACTGCGGTGCCAGCCCGCCGCGTCGCGCACCCGGGCCTGCAAAGCATAGCTGCCCCCGCCCGCGAACTCCGCCGCCGAAAGCAGCTGGTAATGGAACAAAACGTTCACCTGGCAGTTGAGCTGTGGATAAATGGCGTCGCCGCTTTCTAACCGGCGGTTGTCATACAGATTCACCGGCAGATCGGCGTAATACACGTAGTAGCCCGTCTGTTGGTAAGGCAAATTATCCGCCACCTGGCGCAGCGCCGGGCGGGTAAACGCAAACAAGCCCAGCACAATTCCCGCCGCCGCCAGGATATACATCACCATAAAATACGGTTCTTGCCAGCGTGCCAGCCAATAACTGGCGCTGCGCGTCCAACCTTTCCACCAGAAAGGCGTTTCGCGCTTACCACGAGGTTCAGGCAGTTTTAACATAAGCACCCCTAGAACGAATATCGTCCCTCCAGCCACCGCCGCAGCCGCCCACGGCTCACGCAGCCATCCGAACGCAATTCCCACACGCGGGATATGCAGCCAAAACGTACCAGCAATTTCACTGGTCTCCGGCTCGTAGCTGTCTTCCCAGCCATTGTTATCACCCTTCAGGACAAAACGCGTCCCATTTTGCCGCACAATGCGGTGGATCACCGGTCCCAGCCCAGGGTAGCGGTACATGACAATTTCGCCCACCGTATACTGTTGGGCCGGGCGCAGCAGCACCAGGTCGCCCTTGTGAAACCCCGGCTCCATGCTGTTGCCGTTGACAATCACATAGGTCGTGCGGCCCCCAAACGGCATCGGCGCGAAAATACCCCACAGCGCCGCCGTGATCACCACCATCAGGGCGCTGCCCATAACCGCGGGGCGGAGCAAAAAAGAACGCAGCATACGCTTTATGATAATAGAAAAAGGGCGCGAGCGCCATGATCAGCGTCCGCGCCCTTTTCCAGGGTCAAAGAAGGCTTACTGGGCCGCGACAACCGTCAGGCGGTCAGCCTGCAAAACAGTCACACCCGTGATGGGGCAGGTCCACGTGCCGGCCGTCAGCGAGCAGGGGAACCAGGTGCCGCCATTGACCACCTGCACCTGCACCGAAGCCGGAGCCGCAGCGCCGGTGGCGGTGAAGGAAACACTCGCCAGATTCTGGGGGTTGGCAGCCAGGGTGTAGTGGATGTTGGTGATGGTGTAGCCGGAAATCGCGGCATAACCGTCGCCAGCGCTGCTGGGGTCCACCGTGTTGGCGGCAGCAAAAGCGTAGGTGGAAGCGGCAATCACTAAAGCGATTAAGATAACTGCGATGGAACGAAACGACTTAGACATTTGAATTTCCTCCCGGTTTGTTTCTAGTTATTTAATTTTTTATTTTTCCTGACTTCTTTTACGGCTTCATTTTACATCAGATTCCAGCGACTGAATATAGCAATCTCATTGCAATATCCTAACCAGATAGGTCTTTTTTGGTAATATTCCTGAAAGGTCATTTTCCACCAGAGCGCAAATTCTCGTTTCCGAGGGGCTTGTCCCCTGACGTGGGGTTTCATCCGTGGTTGAAAATTAAGAGTTTCATGAGAACACCTTGACTTTTCTCTTTTTTTGATTATTATTTTGATATCAAATCATTTGACGTGAAAGGATTTTATGCCCACGCATTTCCGCGGTGACCCGCAAACCGTTCTGGCTCTGGATACCTTCATCAAGTTCACCCGCGCCGCCTCTGCCCTGGAGAACCGTTTGTTCTCTCGCGGCATTTTGGCCCCCCTCACTCACAGCCAGTTCGGTGTTCTCGAAGCCCTCTATCACCTCGGCCCGCTTTGCCAGGGAGTGCTCAGCAGCAAGCTGCTCAAATCCACTGGCAACATCACCCTGGTGCTCGACAATCTCGAGAAGCGCAGCCTCATCCGCCGCGACCGCGACCCGCAAGACCGGCGCATGATCACCATCTCCCTCACCCCCGCCGGGCAAGACCTGATACAAGAGCTGTTTCCGCTGCAGGCTCAGGCCATCGCCGAAGAACTGTCCGTGCTCACCCCAGAAGAACAGCGCACCCTCAGCGACCTTTGTCGTAAACTCGGAAAAGGTCAGACAGCCTGATCTTTTTTTGAGACTATCGTTTGACATCAAATTACTTGTAACCCTAAGGAGCTTAACCATGTCTTGGACCGTTGATCAAGCCCATACCGCTATCGAATTTTCCGTTCGCCACATGATGATTTCCAAAGTGCGCGGCTCATTCGAACAGTTTGAAATCTCCGTTCAGGCGGACGAAGATAACCCATCTGCTTCTGTGGTCGAAGCCAAAATCGCCACAGCCAGCATCAACACCCGCGAAGCCCAGCGCGACGCGCACCTGCGCTCCGCCGATTTCTTCAACGCCGAAGCCTTCCCCCACATGATCTTCCGTTCCAAGAGCTTTACCATGCAGGGCAGTTCGCGCGGCGTCCTCGTCGGCGACCTCACCATTCGGGATGTCACCCGAGAAGTGACTCTGGATGTTGAATATTTGGGCCAGGCCAAAAGCCCCTGGGGCGCCGTCAGCGCCGGTTTCAACGCCGCTACCAAAATCAACCGCAAGGATTGGGGCCTCGAATGGAACGTCGCCCTGGAGACCGGCGGTCTCCTGGTAGGCGAAGAAGTGGAAATTCACATCGAAACGGAGCTGGTCAAGCAGCCTGAAGCCCAAGCCGCGGCCTAAGCATTCTTCCACACACTCCCCCTCGCTGTCACAGATGAAATGCCTCTGGATGGCGAGGGGTTTTCTTTTCTCTGGGCGCTTATGCTATAATCCACACACGTTCTTGACCCCTATGCCCAAAGAGGATGAAGCGCATGAGCCGTTATCAACTGATCTTAAACCCCCTGGCCGGCAAAGGAGCCGCCGCCGAAGCCATCCCCGAAATTGAGGCCGCCTTTCGCCGCCTGGGGCTGGAATACGACATCGCCCTCACCGAACACCCCTTCCACGCCGCCGAGCTAACTCAGAACGCAGTCGAGGCGGGCTGCGAGATCGTTGTGGCCGTGGGCGGGGACGGAACCGCCAACGAGGTGCTCAACGGCATCATGCTGGCCCGCCAGGTGGGCGCCAACGGCGTCAAGTTTGGCGTACTCCCCATTGGCCGCGGCAACGACTTTGCCTTCAGCATGGGCATCCCTACCGATTTTGAAGCCGCCTGCCAGAATCTGGCGGCCGCCGAGGCTCATCCCATTGACGCTGGCTTCATTAAAGGCGGGCTCTATCCCCAGGGCCGCTACTTCTGCAACGGCGTCGGTATCGGTTTTGACGCTGTGGTGGGCTTTGTGGCCGCCGAAAGCCGCCTGACCGGCTTCATCGCCTATCTGGTGGCCGCCCTCAAAACCATGTTCCTCTACTTCAAGGCCCCCACCATCGAGATTCAACTGGATGATGAAACCATCACGCAGCCCTGTCTGATGATTTCCATCATGAACGGCCGCCGTATGGGTGGGGGCTTCTTCATGGCTCCCCAAAGTGCCCGCGATGACGGCAAATTTGACCTGTGTATCGCCGCCCAGGTGGGGCGCATCCGCATGCTCGACCTGATCGGCAAAATCACCAAAGGCGCGCAGATCAACGACCCTGCCATCAAAATGCGCCGCACCGCGCGTATCACTGCCAAAGCTGTGGTAGGCAGCCTTCCTGCCCACGCCGACGGTGAAACCATCTGCACTCAGGGCGATCTCCTCGAAATGTCCATCGTTCCCAACGCCATCCAGCTCATTTGCCCGCCCCAACCCCCGGCCCTGGTATGACGCTTACCGCTTCTTTGGTCAATTCAGGAGTCAAAGGTCTGGCGCGCCTGCTTTGCCGCGTACACGACCAGCCTCTGGCGTTGGTCCCTCACCAAGGCCCGCTGATCCTGGCGGCCAATCACGTCAACTTTTTGGACGCCCCCATCATCGTCACCCACCTTCAGCCGCGCGCCGTCACCGCCCTGGTGAAAGAAGAGACCTGGGACTCACCCCTCATGAGCTACCTGTTCAATATTTGGGAGGGCATCCCCATCCGCCGCGGTGAAGCCGACCTGCAAGCCTTCCAAAAAGCCCTGCAGGCTCTGCAAGAAGGCAAAATCCTCGGCGTCTCCCCCGAAGGCACCCGCTCTGGAACCGGCGTGCTGGGCAAAGGCCACCCCGGTGTGGTGCTTTTGGCCCTGCGTTCGGGCGCGCCCATCCTGCCCCTGGTCTATTACGGCGGCGAACGCTTCCATCAAAACATCCGCCGCCTGCGCCGTACCGACTTTTTCATTAAAGTGGGCAATCCTTTCACCCTCCGCCCCGTGCCCAGCCCCATCTCGCGCGAGGTTCGCCAGCGCATGGTGGATGAGATCATGTACCAAATGGCTGCCCTGCTGCCGCCCGCTTACCGCGGGGTCTATGCTGACCTTGAGGCCGCCACCCAGGATTACCTGGTCTTTGCCCCCGGCGTCCAAAGCAATCTGCCTCCACCGCCGCTCCGCTGACCCTGACGCTCTCCTTAAAGGTACTGCCGTCATGTTTGAGAAAAAGTACACTCGCCGCGAATTCATCCGCCTGGCCGCCGCCGGCATCATCGGTTTGGCCTTTCGCCCCCTCTTCAAACGCTGGGAATCCTTCGCGGGTGAAGACGTGCTGCGCATCTGCACGGAATCGGTTTCGGTTTACAGTCAGCCAGACGACACCAGTGAAATCCGTTTCCAGCGCTTCCGCGACGACCTGGTGCATGTCTACCGCGAGGTCATCTCCGACCGTACCCCCAAGTACAACCCCCGCTGGTACCGCGTTTGGGGCGGTTACATCCACAGCGCCCACACCTACCGCGTCACACCCCGTCTGAACCCCGTCCTGCCGCATATCCCCGAAAGCGGCCTGCTGGCCCAAATCACCGTTCCCTACACGCAAGCCATGCGCAAAGATGGGCGCGGCGGCTGGCGGCCGGTGTACCGCCTGTACGCCGATTCCAACCATTGGATCACTGGCGTGGAAGAAGGCCCCGACGGTGAGCCCTGGTACAAGATCATTGATGAGCTGCTCGAAGTGGATTATCACGTCCCCGCTGCCCACATGCGCGCCTTCACCTCCGCCGATTTCGCCCCCATCTCACCGGATGTCCCTCCCGAAAAGAAGCGCATCCTGGTGTCCATCGCCGAGCAAACCCTGACGGCTTATGAGGGTGATCAGGTGGTACTGCATACCGAGGTGTCAACCGGCATCCCCTCGCCCAAAGTCCCTGGGCGCATCCCCACCAGCACCCCGCGCGGCACCTTCCACATCCAGGTCAAAATGCCCTCCAAGCACATGGGCGACGGCAACCTCACCGATGACATCGAAGCCTATGAGCTTCCCGGCGTGCCCTGGACAGGCTTCTTTGAGCCCAAAACCGGCGTTGCCTTCCACGGAGCCTTCTGGCATAACAACTTTGGCCGCATGATGAGCCACGGCTGCGTCAACATGCGCGTTCACGAAGCCCAGTGGCTTTACCGTTGGACCACCCCCGTGGCTGAAAAGGATCATTGGGATAAAAAAGGCTACGGCACGGTTGTGATTGTGGATTAATCCCCGCCCAAAAAAGCGCTGAACACGCGGTTGCCTAACAGCCGCCCCCGGCGGGTCAGGCGCAGGCGGTCATCGGTCAGCTCCACCAACCCTTCGCGCGTCAGCTGCTCAATCTGCCGCGGGTAACGGTCTTCCAACGCTTCCCCAAAGCGCGCCCAAAAAGCCTGCCGCCCCACCCCCTCATCGGTCAGGCGCAGCCCCACCATTAAAGTTTCTTCGATCTCAGTCTCGCGGTCAATCTCCAACACTTCCACCGTCGCCGGTCCGCGCGGATAGGCCTGGCTTTCACCCGCGGCACAGCGCGTGATGTACTCTGCCATCTCGGCCGCATTCACCAGGCGCAGCCCATTCAAGCTGCCGTGCGCCCCCGCCCCAAAACCGTAATACGGCTGGTTGCGCCAATACTGCAAATTGTGCAGGCTGCCCCAATGCCCGCCCTGTGCCCGCCGCCGCGCCCAATTGGAAATCTCATAATGGACATACCCCGCCGCTTCCAGCCTCTCCATGGCCCATTCGTACTGCTCCGCGGCGCTGTCCTCATCCGGCGCTTCCACCTTGCCGGTTTCCACCCAGCGGGCCAACGGCGTGCCTTCTTCCACAATCAGCGAGTACAGGGATAAATGTTCCACATCCAGCGCCAGAGCTTCCTCCAGGGTGATCTTCCAGCGTTCCAGGCTCAGGCGCGGCAGGCCAAAGATCAAATCCAGGCTCAGGTTCTCAAAACCAGCTTCGCGCGCCCAGCGCACCGCCTGGCGCACATCCTCAGCCGTGTGGCCGCGCTGTAAAAGCTGCAAATCCTCTGCGTGCGCCGACTGCATCCCCATGCTGAGCCGGTTCACCCCCGCCGCGCGCAGGGCTGCCAGCCCCTCGCGGCTCACCGTGCCAGGGTTCGCTTCCAGGGTGATCTCAGCCTCCGGCTGCACAGCAAACACCTCGCGCGCCGTCGTCAAAATGCGCTCAACCGATTTTGGCGGCAGCAGCGAGGGCGTGCCCCCGCCAAAAAAGAGGGTGTGCACCCGCACCTTTTGGCCGCTGCGCCCGCCCACGCTGCGCATTTCGCGGGTCAGGGCTTCCACATACGCAGGAATATGCAGCATCATCCCCGCGGTTGTGTTAAAATCGCAGTAACCGCACCGTGTGCGGCAAAATGGAATGTGGAGATAGACGCTGTGGTTTTCCATCTCCCATAGAATATCACACTCTGGCCGAAAAATCAGCCAGACCTTGACCCTCCAAAGGATATGGTATAATCCCACCGACCGGGGGCAGCACCCCGGTTCCTGAATCCTATGAGTCCTGAAAACACTTCCGCTACCAAAATTTGTCCAACCTGCGGCACCCGCCTGACGGAGAACGCCACGCGCTGTCTCGTCTGCGGCCGCAATTTCGTCCCCGCGCCCACCAAATCTCCGGCGAAGGCGATCAAAGGCCCCAAAATGCCCGAGGTCACCATCAGCCTGCCGGTTGCGCTGGGTCTCCTTTTGCTGGTTTTGGCCATCGGTGCGGCTGTGGTGTACTTTGTCCTCCAGGGGACGGGGCGGGTTGTGGAACCCACCGTCACCCCCACGGTCACCGTCACCGCCACCGCCACCCCCACCCCCACCACCAGCCCCACTGCCACGGCAATCCCCACCTTCACCCCGCTGCCTACTTTGGAATACATCGTCAAATCCGGGGATTACTGCTCCACCATTGCGGGGTTCTTCAACGTTTCGGTCAACAGCATCATCCTCATGAACAATCTGCCCACCGACTGCAGCAGTCTGGTTATCGGTCAAAAATTGTTCATCCCGCAGCCCACCCCCACCGCCTCACCCCAGCCCAGTTCCACCCTCTCCGGCGTGCAGGCCACGGATGCGGCTTGTGAAAAAATTGAATACACCGTGGCCGAAAACGACACCCTGGGCGGCATCGCCCGCAATTACAACGTGTCGATGGATTCAATCAAAGAATACAACGGCATGACCAGCGACATCGTGTACCAGGGGCAGCAGCTCACCATTCCGCTGTGCGAACGGCTGCCAACCCCCGGCCCCACTTCTACCCCCACGCCGCCCCCGCCCTATTCCGCGCCGAACCTGCTTCTCCCCGCGGACGGTACTGCCTTCGCCAATTCGGCTGATTCCATCACCTTGCAGTGGGCCTCGGTCGGCACCCTGCGCGATAACGAATCCTACATGGTCACGGTAGAAGACATCACCGAAGGCACCGGTCGGCGGTTGACCCAGTATGTCACCGACACCAAGCTCATCATCCCCGCCACCTTCCGGCCCAACGATACCGTTCCGCACATCATCCGCTGGACGGTGACCACCGTACGCCAGACCAGCACCGATAAAGAAGGCCAGCCGGTGTGGGTTTCTGCCGGTGCAGTCAGCACCCCGCGGGTCTTTACCTGGTGGGGCACAGGCAGCGCACCGGTCAACACACCCGCGCCCTAACCAACAACATTCTCAAGAAAAACCAACGCCCTGGCACATGCCAGGGCGTCATTTTTTTATTCTTTGCGCCAGTTCAGACTATTCTTCGGCTTCCAGGAAGCGCGTGGCCGAAATGGCCGCCGCCGCCCCCATGCCCGCCGAGGTGATCACCTGGCGAAAATGCGGGTCGTTCACCTCGCCCGCCGCGTACACGCCCGGCACGCTGGTGCGCATCTCCATATCCGTCACCACATACCCCGCCGGGGTCATCTCCACCTGCCCCTGGTACAGCTGCGTGTTGGGGGTGTGCCCAATGAAGATAAACAGTCCGTCCGTGTCCAACGTGCTCTCTTCGCCAGTTTTCACGTTTTTCAGGCCCAGCCGCTCCACCGCTTTTTGACCCTCCACGGCCGTGACCACCGTGTCGAACACAAAGCGGATCTTGGGGTTTTCCTGCGCTCGCCGCTGCAGAATGGCCCCCGCGCGCAGTTGATCGCGCCGGTGGATGATGGTGACCTCGCTGGCAAAACGGGTCAAAAACAAACCTTCCTCCAGGGCGCTGTCGCCGCCGCCCACCACCACCACTTTTTTATCCTTAAAGAACCAGCCGTCGCAGGTGGCGCAGTAGGAGACGCCCTTGCCGGTCAGTTCGACTTCCCCCGGAATCTGCAAATGGTTGGGGCTGGCCCCCGTGGTCAAAATCACCGAATCTGCCAGATACTCTTTGGAATAGGTCTTCACCGAAAAAGGCCGCTTGGAAAGGTCCACGCTGGTGGCCGTGTCAAATTCAAAGCGCGCCCCAAAGCGCTCGGCCTGCTTTTGGAACAGTTCGCCCAATTCCAACCCGCCCACGCCTTCTGGGAAGCCGGGGTAATTTTCAATCACATGCGTCAGCGAGGCCTGCCCGCCCAAAGCCGTGCCCGTCAGCACCACCGGTGCCAGCTCGGCCCGCGCCGCATACAGCGCCGCCGACATGCCCGCCGGGCCTGCCCCCAAAATCAGCACCTTCACCCGCTCGCTTTCCAGGCTGCGCTTGGCGCTCGATAATCCGCTCAGGTTAAAATCCATGTTCGATGCTCCTCATCGCAAATTTGTTCATTAATTGGACGCGGTACTGCCCGAAAAGTGACATCAACGCGCAGCCTGATCGGTGATCTCCAAAGCCTGATCCAGCACCGAGAAGCCTTCCATCAGCTGCTCGGTGGTAATCGGCAGCGGCGGAATGATCAGCGCCGTGTGCCAGTGGGTGTACAGGAAAACGCCGTGATCCAGCATGTACTTGCGGAAGGCGGTCATCTCTGGGCTGCCCCCGTTGAACGGCGCCATCGGCTCTTTGGTTTTGCGGTCGCGCACCAGTTCCAAAATGCCAAACAGGCCAATCGAGCGCACCTCACCCACCGAGGGGTGGCGTTCCTTCAGCTCCGCCAGCATATCCGCCATCGCCTCACCCGTGGCAGCAGCCTTCTCCACCAGCTTATCCTCCTGCATCACCCGGATGGTGGCAATCGCCGCCGCCAGAGAAATGGGGTGTCCGTTATAGGTCAGCCCGCCCTCATAGGTGCGCTCGCGGTAAGCGTCGGCAATTTCAGGTTTCATAGCCACCGCCCCCAGCGGCGCGTAACCGCTGGTCAGCCCCTTGGCCATGGTCATGATGTCCGGGGTCACATCCCAATGATTCACCGCGAACCACTTACCCGTGCGCCCAAACCCGCTCATCACCTCATCCGCGATCATCACAATGCCGTAGCGGTCGCACAGCGCGCGCACACCCTGCATGTAGCCCTGAGGCGGGATGATGATCCCGTTCGTTCCCGTCACCGATTCCATCATAATGGCCGCGATGGTTTCCGGGCGCTCATACAGGATGATCTCTTCCAGATGGTTGAGGTAATCCTGGGTGAATTCT
This sequence comes from Levilinea saccharolytica, assembly GCF_001306035.1. Taxonomy (GTDB): domain Bacteria; phylum Chloroflexota; class Anaerolineae; order Anaerolineales; family Anaerolineaceae; genus Levilinea; species Levilinea saccharolytica. The sequence continues at coordinate 98,581 of NZ_LGCM01000055.1, read as the reverse complement.
TCCTCGCTGATATCGGGGTTGTGCCGGTGGAAGGTGGAGCGGTAGCGGTACGGATCCAGGAAATGCACTACCCCCGGCATCACCGCCGGTTCCCAGGGCGCGCGCCGCGGGTCGCCCGTGGCGGCGATGGCCCCATAGGTGGCCCCATGATACGAGCGGTAGCGCGTCAGAATCTTAAATTTGCCTGTCTTCCCCCGCGCCAGTTTGATGGCATTCTCGTTGGCGTCAGCCCCGCCCAGGGTGTACAGATAGCGCGTCAGCCCGGCAGGCACAATCTCGCTCAGGGCCTGGCCCAGCAGCGCCCGCGGCTTGGTGGCCATCCCCGGCCCGGCAAAAGGCAGCTCACGCGCCTGTTCCACCATCGCCTCAATCACCCGTTCTTCCCCGTGGCCGATGTTCACGCACATCACCATCGAATTGAAGTCCAGATAGCGCTTGTCATTCACATCCCAAAAATACACGCCCTTGGCGCGCTTGACCGGAATGGGGTTGACCTTGCCTTGTGCAGACCAGGTCCAGAAGTTATGTTCCAACGAAAGCGGGAGAATATCCTGATCGTCCAGTTCGAACATGGGTTCCTCGAAAGGTGAAATGGGTTGCTTCCCGTTAATCGTATCATAGAACCGCGCTTTTGGTCCGCTCTGCTCCCACCCTTTTCCGGCGCGTCCCCATGCTATAATCAAGCCACGATGAACCCGCCCGAGCCACTTCCCTTCACCCTCACCCCCGCCGAAAAGCGCGCCGCCTGTCAGGGGTCGCTGCCGGAAGATGTACTCCTCGGCCTGCGCCTGTTTAACGCCGGGGCCTATTTTGAGGCCCACGAAGCCCTGGAAACCGCCTGGCGCGCCGAAACAGGCCCGGTGCGCGAGCTGTACCGCGGCATCCTGCAGGTGGGCGTCGCCTATTACAAAATTCAGCAAGGGAAATACAGCGGCGCCTGTAAACTCTTCGCCCGCGCCCAGGGCTGGCTGGCCCCCTTCCCAGATGTGTGCCGCGGTATCCAGGTGGAACGCCTGCGCCAGGACGCTGCCGCCGCCGAGCAGGAACTGCTGCGCCTTGGCCCCCAGGGCACGGCCATTTTCCCCACAGCCCTCTTTCGCCCCGTCGAATATAACTCTTAGGAGACAACCGCATGAGCCTCTCCCCCCTTCAAGGCAAAATTGCCCTCGTCACGGGCTCCGGCCGCGGCATCGGTCAGGCCATCGCCTTGCGTCTGGCCGCGGATGGCGCGGATGTGGTGGTCAACTTCCACCGTAATCAGGCCCCCGCCGAAGAAACCGCCGCGCAAATTCGCGCCCTGGGCCGTCAGGCTCTGGTGGTGCAGGCCAACCTCTCCAAACCCGAAGACATCGAACACCTATTTGCCCAGATTCAGCAGCACTTCGCCGGTTTGGATATTTTCATCAGCAACGCCGCTTCCGGCTTCAACCGCCCCGCCATGCAGCAAAAGATCAGCGGTTGGGATTGGACCCTCAACGTCAACACCCGCGCCTTTCTGTTTGCCGCCCAACAGGCTTTGCCCCTGCTGCGCGCCCGCGGCGGCGGCCACATGGTGGCCATCTCCAGCCCCGGCGGCCAGCGTGTGCTGCCTGAGTACGTGGCGGTGGGCGCCTCGAAAGCTGCCCTCGAAGCCCTCACCCGCTATCTGGCGGTGGAACTGGCCTCTGAGAATATCAGCGTCAACGCCGTCAGCCCCGGCATCGTGGAAACGGACGCCCTCAAGCACTTCGCCGCCCTCAGCGACCCGCAGACCATCACCCGCGCGGTGGCCAACACCCCCGCCGGACGCCTGGTCACCCCCCAGGATGTGGCCGGCGTGGTGGCCTTTTTATGCTCACCCGATGCCAGCATGATCCGCGGACAGGTGATTGTGGTGGACGGCGGCTACACCCTGCCTGTCCCGCGCTAAGCCAGCAAAATCGCCCGCGCAGGCGCGCCCTCCACGCCCATCAGTTTGAGCGGCAGGCACATCAGGGTGTACTCCCCCGGCGCCACCGCGCCCAGGTCAATCCCCTCCAGCGCCATGATGCCCGCCCCCAGCAGAATCTGGTGCGTGGGGGTGGGCGCATCAAAGGGCGCCACCGAGTAGTAATCAATCCCCACCAGCTTCAGCCCGCGCTGCGCCAGAGCATGCGCACCGTCCGCCGTGATGGCCGTAAACTCACCATGAAAGCGCAGCGGCTCTTCCCGCCAAAAGCGGGAATTGCGCGTCTTGAACAGCACGCGCTCCACCCCGGGGCGCAGGCCGCAGCCCGCCACCACCCCGGCGTCCACCGCAGTCACATCATCGCTTACCTCCACCACCTGCACCGGCCCCACCAACGGGTCCAGGCCCATCGCGTCCACCGTGGCGGCCCCGTCCACAAAGTGCAGCGGCGCGTCCACGTGTGTGCCGGTGTGCACCCCGAAGGCCAGACGTGAAATGTTAGCCACGGACCCGTCCGCGATGCGGTCCGGCATGCTGATCTCAATCGCCGGGTCCCCCGGCCAGGTGGGCAAACTGGGACTGATCGGCACAGAAATATCGTAGATTTTCATGGTTGATTCTCCTCATCGGCGGGCCAAAGACTGACCCGAAAGGCTTCCTGTAAAAACACGCGCCGTTCCGCCGCGCTCATCGGGCGCGGCTGCGCGTAATCTTCCAACACAGCGGTCAAAATCTCGCTGCCCACATAGCGGCCATCGTAAAACACGTGCCGGTCAATGAATTCCAGCCGCGTGCCGGGGATGGGCAGATCGGGGTGAAACGACTGTCCCCCAAAGCCCTCCGGCACATACATCTGGTCAAAGAACAAATTGCCCAGGCCGTAATGGATCAAACTGTTGCCCACAAAGCCAAAGCCCTGCGGGTAATGCGCCTGACTGCCCTGCACAATCACCGCCCCCGCCTCGGCCAGCGGTGGAAAATCGCGCTGCTGGAAAGGGGTGATGGTCATGGCGTAGTGCTCAAAATACTGCACGGTGGCGATCACCAGATAGCCCTGGTCTCGCAGTTCGCCGATTTTGGCCGTCATCCAATCGTCATCACAGTTGGCCACCCCTGGCCGCGTTTCGGTAGCCCAAACGGTTGGCGGGCCGGCCGGGTTGCAGCCCACAAAGGCAATCTTGTTGCCGTGATGTTCCAGCAGCAGCGGTTCGCGCGCTTCTTGCTGGGTCATGCCTGCGGCGTAATAGCGCATGTTGCGCTGCCGGTACTGCTCCAGCGAATAGGGCAGCGACCCCACTTCGTAATCCATCACGTGGTTACCGCTCAGCTCCACGATATCCACCCCCACGTAGCTGAGCAAATCCAGATATTCCGGGCGGCTGCAAAACATCAGGCTGGTTTGGTGCGGGTTGGCGGGCGGGCAGCGCGGATCAAAACTTACTTCGTTGGACACATGCGTAAAATCCGCATCCCGCAGCCAGTCTTTGATCTCTTCGCCCGGATAGCGCATCCCCAGGGTTTCCATCTTCGCCCCCGTGGAGCGCACCAGGGCCGTCACCCCGCTCATCACCACCACCGTCAGGCGTTGGCTGTCGCGGTTGCTGGCCGGAAACTGCACCCACCCCGCCGGGTCGCCCTCCACCACACCGTAATACACCGTCAGCGGGTAGGATTGCGCCTGAAATTCGCGGTCCAGCGGCGAGACGCCGTCCACCCGCAGCACCTTCCAGCGCGGTTCCAACGCCTCAAAGGGGATCAGCGCCCAGCGCTGCGGCTGGCCCCAGGCAATCTTCAGCAGATCTTCCGCTGAGGCCACTTCCACCGCCCCCGCCGCGGCCTGCCCCCAGCGCGCCTCAAAAGCCGCCAGAGTCTCAGCGCTCATCAAAATCGGCTCCTCCGGCATCCCTGGGGCTTCCTTTCCGCTCCAAAAAGCCCGCAGCGCCTCACCATCCACCCCATCGTCCAGGCTGGAAAACGGCGCCGCCAAAGCATACACCCATTCCGCCGCACGCTTGGGAGTAAAGGTTACCCCCAGGTGCAAATTGGCCTCTTCGAAGCGTTCGGCCGTTTTCACCGCACCCACCGTCTGCACTGCCTCGCGCAAGTCTGCCGGAAGCATGGGATCCACCCACAGACGCGCCTCCGGCGTGGGGGTGAAGGGGGCTGGCGTGGGCATGGCGGTGGGCATCAGCGGCTGAAACGGCGTCGGCACAGCCCGCGGCAGCGGGGCAGCCCGGCAGCCCGCCAGCAGCAGGCATACCAGCAAGAAAGCTGTCCGCGCCCGTCTCAAGGCGTCACCTTTGGCCACACGGCCGCGCCAAACACTTTACCCAAGAATACCCTGCGCTCCTCGGCGGTCATCGGCCGCGGCTGCGCGCCGTCTTCCAGAAGGATCGTCATCAGTTCCGTCCCCACATAGCGTCCGTCATAGAAAATATGCCGGTCGATAAATGCCGGCCGGTTGGCCTTGGTCATCTGATCAAAAAACAGGTTGCCCAGCCCGTAATGCACCAGGGAATCGCCCACAAAGGTCATGGTTTGGGCATGGTGCGCCTGGCTGCCGCTCACGATCACCGCCCCCGCCGCTGCCATGCGCTGAAAATCAATGCGCTGGGCGGACTGCGGGCGGAAATCATCCAGTTCAAAGTGCTGAAAGGTCACGATGGGCAGCTTTCCGGCCTGCGCCAGGGCGCGCACCTGGGCTTCCAGCGCGTCCAGATCACACGGCGCCGAGCCTGGGGTGGTTTCCGTCGCCCAATCCACCTCCGGCCCCATCACATTGCAGCCCACAAAGGCCAGCTGGTTGCCGTTGTGTTCCATTTCAAGCACCGCCTGAGCCTCTTCCAGGTTGCGCCCGCCTCCATAGGTGGGCACATCGTGGGCTGCATACACATCCATCGTCTCCAACATGGCTTCCGGCCCCCAGTCCATCAGGTGGTTTCCGGTCAGTTCCACCACATCCACCCCCAGCCCGCTCAGCAGCTCCATATACTTCGGGTCGCTGCAAAAACGCATCTCCCGCCGCAGCGGTACGGCCGGAGGGCAGTTGGAATCAAACGGCACCTCGTTGCTCACATGGGTGATGTCCGCTTCACGCAGCCAATCCCCAATCTTCAACCCGGGGTAATCCACCCCCTTCTCTTCCATGCGCAGCGCCACCTGCCGCACCAAAGCGGTCGTGCCCGTCAGCACCAGGCTGGTCATGCGCCCGGCCTCGCGGTTGGTCTTAGCCCAGCTCAGTCCTGCGGGGATCTCGCCCGTCCAGCGGTAGGGCACGGTCAGCGCGTAGTTTTCCGCGGAAAAACCGGCGTCCAACGGGCTTTGCCCGCCCACGCGCAGCACCTTCCAGCGCGGCGAGAGCGCCTCAAAGGGGATCACCACCCAGCCGGGCTGCTTTCCCCAGGCCGCGGCCAGCAGTTCCCCTTCGGGTAAAATTTCCACCGCCTCAGCCCCGGCCTGGCCCCACAGCCCTTCCAGTGCCGCGGACGTGGCCGCGCTCATGCGCAGGGCGTGCCCCCCCAGCATCGTTTTGCCCTGCCAGGCCGAGCGCAGCGCCGCCGCACTGACTTCGTCTTCTACGGTCGGGAAGGGGGCCGCCAACACGTACACCCACTGCGCTTCCGGCCCCTCTGCGCCGCTTTCCGCCAACCCCAGGCGCACATCCGCCTCGGCAGAGCTGCTGGCCCACACCGCCCCATCGCCCAGTTTCACACTGCGTGCGAGAGCCGGGGGCACTTCCTCCCCCACCCACACGCGCACGGGCGCGGCCTCCGCGGGGACGGTGGCTGTCTGCTCTATCCGCTCCAGGCTGGATGCTGCCGTGGAGGTTAGCACGGGGGTGTCTGGCGCGGCCTGCGCGGGAATGCACGCGCTCAGCACCAAACTAACCACGCTGGTCAGTACCCATAATCTCAGGAAATGCCGTTTCAACCTTTGATTCCGCCTTTTGTACAAGGTTTGTATCGTTTTTCTCGCCTCGCGATCGGCTTTGGGGTATTATACCCCTCAATCTGATAGTTCCTGACAGCCCCGCGGCTTATAATCAGGGTGAAGATGATCACAGAAAGGTGGGCCGACAATGCGTGAAGTAGCAGTACTGGGAATTGGACAGACCAAAGTCGAAGAACAGTGGGATAAATCGCTGCGCGAACTGGCCGGGGACGCTGCCCTGGCCGCTCTGCAGGATGCGGGTGTGGGCCGTGTGGATGCCGTTTACACCGGCAACATGATGTCTGGCTCCGCCAACTTCCAGCAGCACCTGGGCAGCTATATCGCCGATTGGATCGGCATGCGTTTTGCCGAAGGCCTGCGCCTGGAGGCAGCCTGCTCTTCGGGCAGCGCCGCCTTTCGCACCGGCGTGCTGGCCGTGGCTTCCGGTGCGGTGGATACCGCCCTGACCGTGGCGGTCGAAAAAATGACCGACTCCCCCGCCAATGAAATCACCGCCGAGCTGGCCACCGCCGCCGACGCCGAATGGGAGGGCGATCAGGGACTGTCTTTCGTGGCCCTCAACGCCCTGGTGATGCGCCGCTACATGCACGAATACGGCTGGCAGCACGCCGACTTTATGCCCTTCACCCTCAACGCCCATGCCAACGGCGCGCATAACCCCTACGCCCGCTTCCAAAAAGCCATCTCCGAAAAAGCCTATCTCAACGCTCCGGTGGTGTGCGATCCCATCAACGTGATGGACGCTTCCCCCATGGGCGACGGCGCCGCCGCTGTGCTCCTGGTGCCAGCCGAAGCTCTGCGCCGCCTGCCGGGGGCGCGGGTGATCACCGTGCTGGCTTCCTCCGGCGCCACCGACACCATCGCCGTCCACAACCGCCGCCACGGGCCTTTCCTGCAGGCCGCCTACCTTTCGGCTCAGCAAGCTTACCGCCAGGCGCGCCTGACCCCCGATGATATTGATTTCTTCGAGCTGCACGACGCCTTCACCATCATGGCTGCCCTTTCGCTGGAAGCCAGCGGCTTTGCCGAACGCGGTCAGGCCCCCCGCCTGGCCTTAGACGGTGAAATTCGGCCCACCGGGCGCATCCCCATCGCCACCCTCGGCGGTCTCAAGGCCCGCGGCCATCCCGTGGGCGCCACCGGTATGTATCAGATCGTGGAAGTCATCCGCCAGCTGCGCGGGGAGGCGGGCGGCGCCCAAATTGACGGTGCTCGCATCGGCATGACCCAAAATATCGGCGGCAGCGGCTCCAATATCCTCACCCACATCCTCGGCTGTTCATAGCGCATCCGCTTTGGATTCTTAAAGATTTCCAGCTTTGCCCGTGAAGCGGGTATAGTTGGATTCTGTTGATTCAGCCGAGGAACCATGCCGCAGATCACACCTCAACAGCTTGCCAGTTACCGCGCGCGCACCTTCCGCACCCAGCCCGGGCTGCGCCTGCACACCCGCGAAGACGCCGTGGCTTTCGCCCAGGAGCGCGGTTTCCTTTTCTTCTGGCCGATCAAAAATGTGATTCTGCCCTCCCTGTGGGCCGCAGCCGCCGGGGATCGTCCCGTGCCGGATGAACACGATGACCCCGGGCACGTTACCTGGGATTGGAAAGACAGTCTGCTGGGTCAGCGCCGCTGGTATTACGGCCGCCTGCTGCGCCGCAGGAACACCATCGCCTCGCTGGACGCCCTGCCCCATTTCTACGCCCTCTCCCCCAATTACGGCGATTACGAAAATGACTATCAGGATCAATATCTATCCGGCACATTGACCCTGGAATCCAAGCTGATCTACGAAGCTCTGCTGCGTGAAGGCCCCCTGCACACCCTGGATCTGCGCCGGGCGGCCAACCTCACCGCGGCGACCTCTACCAGCCGCTTTAACAAAGCCCTCGACGACCTGCAAGTGCAGCTCAAGCTGCTGCCAGTGGGTGTGGCCCAGGCCGGAGCCTGGCATTACGCCTTCATTTACGACATCCTCCCCCGCCATTTTCCGCAGATCGAAGCCCAGGCCGGCCCCATCCAGGAAAACGAAGCCCGCGCCTATCTGCTAGAGACCTATTTCCGCGCCGTCGGCGCCGCCAGCGCCCCCCAGGCCGCCCGCCTGTTCGGTTGGCCTATCCCGCTCACCCTTATGCTCATCCAGGCCAGCGCCGCGGCAGGCCGCCTTTTAGCGGACGTCACCCTGCCGGACGAACCCCAGCCTTTGTTTGCTCATCCCGAGGTCCTGCCATGAACCTGAATGATCTGATCTCCCGCGTCCCCCAGCCCCTGCCTTGGTCCGAAGGCGATAACATCCCTTGGCACGACCCAGCTTTCAGTCAGCGCATGTTAAATGAACACCTCTCGCAGGATCACGACTGGGCCAGCCGCCGCACCGAGAAAATTGCCGCCCAGGTGGCCTGGATTCATGAATATGCCCTGACCGCCCGCCCGGGGCGAGTGTTAGACCTGGGCTGCGGCCCGGGGCTGTATCTCAGCCGCCTGGCGCAGTTGGGGCACATCGGTTCGGGAATTGATTATTCTCCTGCCTCCATCCAATACGCTCTGCAAGCCGCCCAAAGCGAAGCCAGCAGCACGCAGTACCACTGCGCCGATTTGCGCGAAGCGGATTTTGGCGAGGACTTTGACGCGGTTTTGTTCCTGTTTGGCGAGATGAACGTGTTTTCCCCCGGCGACATCCGCCGCATTTTATCCAAAGCCTACGCCGCCCTGCGCCCGGGCGGGGTTCTCGTCCTGGAGCCGCACACCTACGAAGCCGTCCAGGCCATCGGCCAATCTTCCTCCACATGGTACACGCAAGACGCCGGTCTGTTCTCTGACCAGCCCCATCTCGTTTTGGAAGAACATGTCTGGGATCCCCAAGAGAACACCGCCACATGCCGCTACTACATCGTGGACGCTGCCTCGGCTGAAGTGACCCGCTATGCCCAATCGTTTCAGGCCTACACCGCCCGCCAATACGGCAGCCTGCTGACCTTGCTGGGCTTTCGCGACATCACCATTTATCCCTCGTTGGGCGGCATCCACACCAACGGCGATCAGGATCTGCTGGGCATCACCGCCTATAAATAGCCCGCCTCATTCGGTGCGCACGCACAGCAAGCCCTTGAGATACGCCCCCTCCGGAAACTCTAACCCCACGGGGTGATCGGGGCCTTGCGTCATCGTCCCCACCATGCTGGCGCGCACACCTGCGTCGGCCGCCGCCCCCGCGATGATCTTCTGGAACAAATCTGCGCTAATCCCCCCCGAGCAGGAAAAGGTGGCCAGAACCCCGCCGGGGCGCAGTAGCTTGAAGCCCAGCAGATTGATGTCCTTATACCCGCGCGCTGCCTTCTCTGCCTGGGCCGCCGTGGGGGCAAATTTGGGCGGGTCCAAAATCACCGCGTCAAACGATTCGCCGCGGTCGCGCAGCTTGCGCAGCATCTGGAACACATCCCCCGCCACCCATTCGGCGCGATCAGCGTCCAGGTTGTTTAATGAAATCTGCTCCTGGGCCTGCGCCAAAGCCTCGGCTGAGCTGTCCACCGAAAGCACGGCCTCTGCCCCCCGCGCCAGCGCGTACACGCTGAAGGCCCCCGTATAACAAAAGCAGTTCAGCACCCGCCGCCCGCGCATCCACTCCCCCACGCGCTGGCGGTTCAGGCGTTGATCCAGGTAAAAGCCAGTCTTCTGCCCTTTGCGCACATCCACCCAAAAGCGCAGCCCGCTCTCGGTGATCTCCACCCGCTCCGGCGCTTCGCCGCGCAGTTCGCCCACCCGCTCCGGCAGCCCTTCCAACTTGCGCACGTCCACATCCGAGCGCTCATAGACGGTGCGCACACCGGTCAATTCCACCACCAGGTCCACCAGGGTCTCACGCCAGGCTTCCGCGCCCGCCGTCAAGAACTGCATCACCACCACATCCCCATAGCGGTCAGCCACCACCCCCGGCAGCCCGTCCGATTCGGCGTGCAGCAGGCGCATGCCCGTATCCTGCGCAGGGATAGCTGCCCGCCGCAGGCGCAGGGCCTGTTCCATCCGCTCGCGGAAGAAATCCCCTCCAATGGTCGCGTCCGCAGAGCGCGTCCACATGCGTGCGCGGATGCTGGAATGCGGGCTGTAGGCCGCCCAACCCAAGGCCTCGCCCTCGCTGGCCCGCACCAAAACCGTCTCCCCCAGCCCCGGTTCCCCTTCCTCGCGCAGCACGGCGCCCGAAAAAATCCACGGGTGGCCCGCGCGCACCGATTTATCCCGTCCCGGTTTCAAAATCAAGGTTTTACGCATGGCTGCTCCCGCCTGCCTTTCGCGATTCGATCAAGGCCGTCAACCCCGCCTCGTCCAACACCGGCACACCCAGGGATTGGGCTTTTTCCAGTTTCGATCCGGCGGCTTCGCCCGCCACCACATAGCTGGTCTTCTTGCTCACGCTGTCGGTCACTTTACCGCCCAGGCTCTGGATCAGCTCCTTCACGCCCTCGCGGGAATAATTGGGCAGCGTTCCTGTGATCACAAACACCAGTCCCGCCAGGGTGTCCTCCCCGGCCGCCGCGGTTTGGGGTGCGCTCACCGGCCACACGCCCACTGTGCGCAGCTTGTCCAGGATGGTCCGGTTGGCGGGCCGTGCGAACCAATCCACAATCTCGCGGGCGATGTTCGGCCCCACCCCCTCAATTTGCATCAGCTCGGCCTCACCCGCTGCCTTCAAAGCGTCCAGGTCCGAATACACGCGGCTCAAGTCCCCCGCCAAAACCTCGCCCACGCTGCGAATACCCAGCGCGTAGATTAGGCGGTTCAGGGGCTGTTCCCGCGAACGTTCGATAGCTTGCAGCAGATTTTCGGCCTTCTTTTCTGCAAAACCCTCCAGTTGCAGCAAATCCGCTTTTTGCAGCCGGTACAGATCCGCGGCGTCCTTCACCAGGCCGCTTTCCGCCAGCTGTTCCACGATTTTGATCCCCAGCCCCACAATATCCATCGCCCCGCGCGACACAAAGTGTTCCAGATTGCGCACCAGCTGCGCCGGGCAGGCGCTGTTCACGCAGTACCAGGCCACCTCTCCTTCCAGATGTTCCACCGCCTGCCCGCAAGCCGGGCACACCGCGGGCGGCTGAAACACCGTCTCATCACCCGTGCGCACTTCCACCACCGGCCCAATCACGTAGGGAATCACATCCCCGGAGCGCTTTAACAGCACCCGATCGCCCACGCGGATGTCCTTTTCGGCGATATAGTCAAAATTGTGCAGAGTGGCCTGCTTAACAATCACCCCGCCCACCTCCACCGGTTCCAGCATGGCGTAGGGCGTCAGCACCCCCGTCCGGCCCACGTTGACACCGATCTGGTTCAGGCGGGTGGTCACCTCCCGCGCCGGATATTTCAACGCCAGCGCTCCGCGCGGGTCCTTGCCCACCACCCCCAAATCCGCCGCCAGCCGCAAATCATTGATTTTAATGACGACCCCATCCGTCTCATACGGCAGCGCGTCCCGTTGGGCCACCCAACGGTCCAGCGCCCCCAACATCGCCTCCACATTCGGGCACAATTCCACGATATCCGTCACCGGAAAGCCCATCGAGCGCAAAAACGCCAGGGTTTCCCACTGCGTGGCGGGGGTCTCGCCCTCCATCGCCACGATCTGGTAAGTCAACAGCACCAAGGGCCGCCCCGCGGTGATCTGCGGGTCAAGCTGGCGCAGCGAACCCGCCGCCGTATTGCGCGGGTTGAGATAGGTGCGCTCCCCCGCCTCCAGCAAACGCTGGTTCAGGGCCTCGAAATCCGCGGTGTGAATGAACACCTCGCCGCGCACCACCAAAAGCGGCGGGGCAGCCGGCCCATCCGGCGCCACCGGAATGCGCAGCGGGATAGAACGCAGCGTGCGCAGATTGGCGGTGATATCCTCGCCGACCTCACCATCGCCGCGCGTGGCCCCCTGCACCAGCACCCCGTTCTCATAACGCAGCACCACCGTCAGCCCGTCAATTTTCGGCTCCAGCACAAATTCCGACCCCGCCGCGCGTTCATCCAGCCGCACCAGGCGCTCAAACCACGCGCGCACGTCCTCGGCGTTAAAGCCGTTGGCCAGGCTCAGGATGGGGCCGGGGTGGCGCACCTTGGCAAAACGTTCGGAGGCCGGGCTGCCCGTGCGCTGGCTGGGGGAATCCGGCGTCACCCAATCGGGGTGAGCTGCCTCCATCTCGCGCAGCCGCGCCAGCATACGGTCGTATTCATAGTCGCTGATCACCGGCGCGTCCAGCACATGGTAGCGGTAGCTGTGATAATGCAGCGCTTGTTTCAGCTGCTCATAGGCTTCAAATTCGGAGAAAAGGGGGAGTTCTGGGGTCATGTGGGTATTATAGCAAGAAACCCCAAAAGCGGCCCTCACTCTGTTGCCCCTACCTCAAACCCATGTTACACTATTCACAATTCATGTTTGGAGGATTCAAATGAACGCCTTAAAAACCATCGCTTACATTGCCGCCGCGGTGTTTATCTTCTTCGGCGTGCTTTTCATCTGGGGCGCGTTCAGTCCAAACGGCTCCACAGGCTGGATCATCGTGGGCATCATCAGCGTTCTCATCGGCCTGGGCCTCATCTTCATCGTCGGCCGCCGGGCTGCCCAGGCGCAAGCCCAGGCTCAAAACGTCCAGGTGAAAATTGACCTCCCTGGCGGCGTCAGCCTCGATACGGTCAAATGCAAATCCTGCGGTGGGGTCATCACCTCCGATAACATCAGCCTGGTCAACGGCGCGCCCATGGTCACCTGTCCCTACTGCCACACCGCCTACCAACTGACTGAAGAACCGAAGTGGTAGTTCTCTCCCCTGGAGACCAATCCATGATCAAACGCTTTTCCATCCTCCTCTTCCTGTGTCTTTTCCTAGGTCTGAATGTCACCAATGCTGAGGCGCAGACCTACCGCTTCCAGGTTCCCAAAAGCGAGACGGTGCTCTTCATCAACGCCGATGGGACCGCCAGCGTTGAGTATTACATTGACTTCCTCAACGATGCATCCGCTGACCCCATTGATTATGTGGATATCGGCCTGCCCAACAGCAATTACGCCAACAATTCCATCCAGGCGGATATTGACGGCGTCGCCATCACCGATATCGCCGCCTCTCCCTATGTCAAGCCGGGCATCGCCCTGGGCCTGGGCGCCAACGCCATCCAGCCGGGCCGGGCCGGGCGCGTGCACGTTTACATCGGCAAAATTGAGCGCATGATTTACCCTTCCACTGAAAACGAGTCCGAACCTTACGCCTCGTTTCAGTTCCAGCCTAACTATTTTGGCAGTGAATACGTCTCCGGTCAAACCGATATGACCATGCGCATCATCATGCCCCCGGGCCTGAAGCCGGAGGAGCCGCGCTATTACCCGCCCAGCAACTGGCCCGGCAACAAAGAGCCAGAAAGCGGCCTGACCACCGACGGCGATGTCTTTTACGAATGGCGCGCCGCCAATGCCAGTTCTTCGGCCAAGTATGTCTTCGGTGGGGCTTTCCCCGCCCGCCTGATCCCAGATAACACCATCGTCCGCGCTCCCGCGGTCACTGTGGATAACGACACCCTGGGCTGCCTGGGCTTCGGCTTCTGCCTGACCGCCTTCATCGGCGTCACCTCCTATCTTTCCATCGTGGGAAGCCGCAAGCGCCGCATGGAATATCTGCCGCCCAAGATTGCCATTGAAGGCCACGGCGTCAAGCGCGGCCTGACCTCGGTGGAAGCGGCCGTTTTGCTGCAAACGCCGCCCGACCGTGTGCTCACCATGATCCTCTTCTCGGTGATCAAAAAGGGCGCAGCAGCGGTGAAAACCAAGGATCCCCTGGAGCTTTCCATCGTCGAGCCCCAGCCCGAAGGTCTGCGGCCCTACGAACTGGAGTTCCTGGCGGCCTTTAAGGAAACCAAAAAAGACGCCCGCCGCAAGGGCATGCAGGAGGTCATGATCGGTCTGGTCAAATCAGTGACCCAGAGTATGAAGGGCTTCAGCGCCAAAGAGACCAAACAGTACTACCAGGACATCATGACCCGCGCCTGGCAGCAGGTGGAGGCCGCCGACACACCCGATGTCAAGATGCAGAAATTCGATGAATACATGGGCTGGACCATGCTCGACCGCCGCTTTGAAAACCGTACCCAGGATGTCTTCCGCACCGGCCCGGTCTTCATTCCCACCTGGTGGCACCGCTGGGATCCCACCTTCACGGGTTCGTCGCCGGTCGTCGGCACGGCCGGGCACAACGCCTCGCCGGTTTCGGCGGGCATGCCCTCCGGCTCCGGCTCCACCACCATCAACCTGCCGCAGCTCCCCGGTGCGGATTTTGCCGCCTCGATGGTCAACGGCATCCAGAACTTTTCCTCCAACGTCATCGGCGACCTGGGCAATTTCACCAGTGCGGTGACCAACAAAACCAATCCCGTGCCCAAGTCCTCCTATTCCTCGCGCTCCTCTTCGCGCGGCGGTGGGGGCTGCGCCTGCGCTTGTGCCTGTGCGGGCTGCGCCTGTGCCTGTGCCGGGGGCGGCCGCTAGTTCCGGGCGATCATGGCCGCGCAGCCGACTGTTTCTGCCCCCTTTCCGCCCCCCAAGGTGGGGGTCTATCCCTACACCTTTCAGGCGCCGGGGGAGCAGTCGCGCGTGCATCTGCGGGTGGAAGCCGACGGCAGCGGCCTGCTGCTGACCAACGCCAGCCGCCGCTACGAATTAGATTCCACAGCGGTGTATATGGCCTATCTCTTCTTGGAGGGTGTCCCCGTCCCCGATGCAGCGCGCGCCCTTTCGGAGCGTTTCAAGCTCTCGGCCAGCCGCGCCCGTCAGGAATTCGCGTCCTTCACCGAAAAGATGGAAATCCTCATCCGTCCGGATGATGCCTGCCCCATCTGCGCCTTGGAAGACAGTCTCAGCTACACCATGCCCTTCTCCAGCCGGCCCACCGCTCCCCTGCGCATGGATCTGGCGCTCACCTACCGCTGTTCCAACGACTGCCACCATTGTTACAACGCCCGCCCGCGTCAGGGTCCAGAGCTTTCCACCGCTGAGTGGAAAAAAGTGCTCGACCTCACCTGGCAGGCGCGCATCCCCCACGTGGTGTTTACCGGCGGCGAGCCCACCCTGCGCCCCGATCTGGTGGAGCTGGTGGCACATGCCCAGGCCAACGGGCAAATTGCCGGGCTGAACACCAACGGCCGCCGCCTGAAGGATCCCGCCTACGTGGCTGCCCTGGTGGAAGCCGGCCTGGATCACGTGCAAATCACCCTCGAATCGCATGATCCCGCCGTTCACGACCGCATGGTGGCCCGTTCCGGCGCCTGGCAAGAAACCGTGGAGGGCATCCGTGCCGCGCTGCAATCGCGCTTGTTTGTCATGACCAACACCACCCTGCTGGAAGATAATGCCCCCTTCCTGCAGGATACCCTCACGTTCTTAACCGACCTGGGCGTGCCCACCTTTGGCCTCAACGCCCTGATCTACTCCGGCCGCGGGCTGAATGTGGGCCGCGGGTTGGCCGAAAGCCAGCTCCCGCCCCTCTTGGAAATGGCCCGCGCTCATGTCGAACGCAGCGGCCAACGCCTCATCTGGTACACCCCCACCCAATACTGCCATTTCGACCCGCTCCAATTGGAACTGGGGGTCAAAGGCTGCACCGCGGCCCTCTCCAATATGTGCGTCGAACCCGACGGCGCCGTGCTGCCCTGCCAATCCTATTACACCCCCCTGGGGAACCTGCTGAACGACCCCTGGGATCAAATTTGGAATCATGAGCTGGCCGTCAGCCTGCGCGAGCGGCGCGGCCTCCCCGCGGAATGTCAGGCCTGCACCTTCCTGGCAGAATGCGGCGGCGGCTGCCCCCTGGCGCGCGCAGCCGGCCAATCTGCCCCACCCGTTTGCATTCAACCCATCCCGCCCGCTTTTTAGCTGGAGGCCCCACATGAACTTCATCGATCAAATACTCGCCCGTATTTTCCCCCCTGCCAAACCCCTTCCCGCTGGCAGCTACGCCTACACCGCCCCCCTGAAAGAAGGTCAGCCCCCGCTGCGCCTGCACCTGCGCATCGAGGCTAACGGCTCTGCCCTGCTGATCGTCAACGCCTCCACCATACTGCACCTCAACCAGACCGCCGCGGAATACGCCTATCACCTCGTGCGCGGCGTCCCCGCCGAAGAGGCCGCCCGCAGCACCTCCCGCCGCTATCACATCTCCCAAAAAGACGCCCTGCGCGACTACCAGGATTTTGAAGACCGCCTGTACACCCTGGTGGATACGCCCGACCTCGACCCGGTTACCTTCCTCGATTTCGAGCGCACCGAGCCGTATTCCGCCGGTCTTTCCGCCCCCTACCGCCTGGATTGCGCCCTCACCTATCAGACCACTGCGTCTCAGGCCGGGCTTGCCCCGGTGGAACGCGTCAAGCGCGAGCTTTTACTGGATGAGTGGAAGACCATTCTGAACAAAGCCTGGGCGGCCGGCATCCCCCATGTGATCTTCACCGGCGGCGAACCTACCCTGCGCCCCGATCTGCCTGATCTCATCGCCTACGCCGAACAGTTGGGCTTCGTCTCCGGCATGCTCAGCGACGGCCTGCGCCTGGCGGAGAAGGATTACCTTCAGCAGGTGCTGCAAAGCGGCCTGGATCACCTCATGATCACCTTCGACCCCGCCCAAGATCAGTCCTGGGAAGCCCTGCGCGATGTGCTCGCCTCAGATCTGTACACCACCGTACACCTCACCTATCCCCTCCCCGCGGGTCAAACGGATCTACTGCCGCGGCTGAAGGAAATGGGCATCCATTCGCTTTCCCTCAGCGCCAGCGGCCCCGAACACAAAGACGACCTCCAGGCCGCCCGCAATCAGGCCGCCCAACTGGAAATCCCCCTGGTGTGGGATCTGCCCGTGCCCTACTCCGCCTTTCACCCCGTGGCCATTGAGTTGGAAGAGAGCGGCCAGAAGGTGGACGGCGCCGGTTTGGCCTGGCTGTACGTGGAACCGGATGGGGATGTGCTGCCCGCCCAGGGCGTTAACCGCGTTTTGGGCAGTCTGCTGACCGACCCCTGGGAAAAAGTGTGGGCCGCCGCCCGCGCGGAATAGCCCCACCCATGTCCACGCTGGCGGAACAGCACGCGCGCTTCATCCAACAGGCTCGCTGGACGGCTGAGCTTCGCCGCTATATCGCCCAATCCACAGGCCTGTCCGCCAGCCGCCGCATTCTGGAAGTGGGCTGCGGCACCGGAGCCGTGCTGAAAGAGTTGCCCGCCCAGGCTGCCCTGCACGCCCTCGACCATGATCTGCCCTCCCTGGCCTATGCACGCCAAAGCGCCGCGGCTGCCCGCTTCGTCTGCGCCGATGCACACCACCTGCCCTACCCCACGGGTTGGTTCGACCACAGCCTGTGCCATTTTGTGCTGCTCTGGCTGCAAAACCCGCTCCAGGCCCTGCGCGAGATGGTGCGCGTCACCCACCCCGGCGGCTGGGTCATCGCCCTGGCTGAGCCCGATTACGGCGGGCGCATGGATTACCCCACTCAATTTACCCGCCTGGGGCAGCTTCAGGCCCAGGCCCTGGCCGCTCAGGGGGCCGACACCCACATGGGCCGCAAATGCGGCGCGCTCTTTCATCAGGCCGGGCTAATCCACGTGCAGACCGGCCTGCTGGGCGGGCAGTGGAGCGTGCTCCCCTCGCCCGAAGCCTGGGAATCCGAATGGGAAACCCTGCAAAGCGATCTGCGCGGCCTGATTTCCCCCCAGGAATTGCACGACCTGCGTCAACAGGATGCTGCTGCCTGGGAAAAAGGCGAACGCATCCTTTTTGTCCCCACATTTTACGCCTGGGGGCAGACCCCTCCCCGGTATTAAGTATGCCTCCATCCCATTTCACATTTTCACCGCACAAGGAGCTTTCATGCCCGTCAAAAAACATCGTTCCATTCGCACGCTGATCGCCCTGGGCTTTGGCTATCTGGTGGATCAGGGCGAAAGCCAGGCCATGGGAGTGCTGCTCCCCATCATCCAGGCCCTATGGGGTTTTAACAACACCCAGTTCGGCCTCATGGAAACCCTGCGCAACATCACCCAAACTGTCAGCGCTCCCTTCTGGGGCTATGCCGCCGACCGCTTCTCCCGCAAGAAAGTCCTCATCTTCGGCACGGGCGTATGGGGCATCTGGACGGTTCTGGTGGGCCTGGTTCCCGATTTTGGCAGCATGCTCATCGTGCGCGCCATCAGCGGCCTGGGCCTGGGCGCTCTCATGCCCGCCACCTTTTCCCTTCTGGGCGATCACTACGCCCAAGAAAAACGCGGCCGCGCCCTGGGTTTCATCGGCTTCGTCGGCCTCATGGGCACCGTCCTGGGGGTTTTGGCCCTGGGCTTTGTGGCCTCACCGGAGCTGTGGCGCTGGGGTTTCATCGGCCTGGGCATCGCCTCCATCCTCACCGGTGTGCTCATGGCCTGGCTGGTGGAAGATTTACCCCGCGGTTCGGCGGAACCCGAGCTGAAAGACCTCATCACCGCCGAAAAAGCCGAGCGCTATATCATCAACTGGCCCGATGTGTTTAAAGTCCTGCGCATCCCCACCATCTGGGTGGCCATCCTGCAAGGCGCGGCCGGCACTATGCCCTGGGTGGTGATGAGTTTCTTCTTCATCAAGTGGATGGTGGAGGAATTGGGCTATTCCAACGCCATCGCCCTCAACGATCCCCGCGGATCGGCCCCGCTGGTCTTTGCCATCATCGCCATCGGCGCCGCCGTCGGCAACATGGCGGGCGGCTTCATCGGCGACGCAGCCGAAAAGCGCAGCCCAAAATACGGCCGCACCATCATCGGGCAGATCTCGGTCGTCTCCGGCGTCCCCCTCATGTACTACCTGCTCACCAACGGGCCGCAAATGACCTTCTGGCAGATGTTTGGCCTGGCTTTCTTCACCGCTTTCATGATCTCCTGGCCTGGGCGCGGCGCAAAAGAGCCCATGATGCAGGCCGTGGTGCCCCCCGAACTGCGCTCCAGCGCCTATTCGGTGGTCAACCTCATCGAAGGCGGTCTATCAGCCTTCGCAGGTCTCATCGCCGGCTCCCTGGCGGACCGCATCGGCCTCACCAACGCCCTGCTGTGGACCATCCCCTTCGCCTGGGTGGTGTGCGCCGTCATCTTCACCGGTTTCTATTTCACCTACCCGCGGGACGCCGCCCGCACCCGCCGCTTGCTGGCCGAACGCCGCCAGGAGCTCTTGGCGGCCAATGGAGAAAGTCAATTGAATTAAAACCATTGTCAAATCACGCAAAGCGGACTATAATAACGCCTGTCCTTCGGGGCGTGGCGCAGCCCGGCTAGCGCGCTTGCATGGGGTGCAAGAGGTCGAAGGTTCAAATCCTTTCGCCCCGACACAAAAAACGTTTGTGAGCAATCAACCGCTCACAAACGTTTTTGTTTACCCGGCGCCTTTCTGACTCATACCTCAGCGCGCGTTCACAAATTCCCCGGCCCAATCAAATTCACCTGAATCCTCAAACCACATGGGCCAATGCGCGCACCACGCCGGCACGCTCACCGCGCGCACCCGGTCAGAGCTGGGGGAATACGGCTTAATGTCCAACACCGGTGTGCCGTCCTCCGCATCAATATAGCCCAATACGATCAAGCCCTCCTCCACATCCACGCGCATCACCGGCGCGGCGCTGAGGCAAATCGGGTTGGGACGCAGCGGCGAGCGCGTGGCAAAAATGCCCAGTTCCGCCGGTCCTTTCACATACGGCTGCTCACACATCAACACGCGGCGCATCTCCGGCTGGTCGAGCCAATGGCTCCACCACAGCACCTGCACATAGCTGAAGCCTTCCAGCCCCTTCAGGGCTGGGCGAAACGCCGCATCCACCTGCACGGCAAACTGCCCATCCTGAGCGCGAATCGCGCCCACAGGCGACACCACCATCGTTGGGTTTGTCATGGGTACACTCCTATGAGATTTTTCGTACAGCAGCCGCTGTTCGTTACGGAAATTAAGAGTGGTTTCTCACCACCGGAATTTGCAGCTCGGTCACCGCATTCGCATCACTGTCATACCGCCCTGGCTCCGGCAGCCGCAGGTAGATCTCGCGGTCCGGCCCGGCGATGCTGTAACCGTTGGCGTCCATCCAGGTGATCAGAGCAGTAAAGCCGGTCACCAGGCCGGTGAACGGCCCGCGGTGCACCGTGCAGGCCATGGTCTCCACCGCTGGAAGCACGCGCGTTTCTACCCCCTCCCATGCCGCGTCTGCCGCCACCGGCATGCACACTTCCAGATCAATTTCCGGCTCGTTGGCGTGGCATAGGGTGAAATACGGTCCGCAAGGGCTGGGCGGTCTTTCTTCAAACCGCTCATGCAGCCGCATCCACAGCGGGTCCGCCTCCCAATACGAAGCCACCGTGCCCCGCTCCGAGACCATCCGCACGGCTTCTACAGATTTAATCACCACTTCATACAGCGGTGTCCGCTCACTATGCTCCAGCAGCCGCAGCCGGGCCTGAACACGTTCCAGGCGCTCCAGCGATTCCTGCACCTCACTGCGCAGCTCTTCCTGCTTTAAAAGCAGCACACGCCGCAGCTCTGCGGTATCCATCTCCTGCTCCAGCAAGGTTCCAATCTGCTGCAGCGAGATCCCCAGGTCCTTCATCGCCAGGATCTGCAGCAGCCGCGGCAATTGTTCCAACGTGTAATAACGGTAGCCGCTGAACGGATCGACCGCATGCGCCTTGATCAGCCCCAGGTCATCATAGTAGCGCAGGGTTTGCACACTCACCTGCCCCAACCGCGCGAATTCACCGATTTTGAGTTTCATCATCCCTCCGCCGTCAGGTTTACTATACACCCTCCAGTAACCATAGAGTCAAGAGGGAATTTCTACCCACCTACAAAAAAGAGCTGCCCCAAAAGGGGCAGCTCCAGGTTCATTTTGTAACGACTGGACCGTTTAGGGCACGGCGGTGATGCGGTTCGCCGCCGGAGGAGCCACAGGCGAGTTATCGGCCAGGTAGTCCACAAAGGCGTCAATATCGAAACGGCCGTACACCAGGTTTGTCCCGGCGGTGAAAGCGGTGAAGTTATCGCCGCCTGACGCCAGGAAGTTATTGCAGGTCACGCGGTAGGTCGCGTCCAAATCAATCGGCACGCCGTTCAGCGCCATATCGCTCACCTTGCTGCCCTTCGCTGCAGAAGCAGACCAGGTGTAGGTGAAGCCGTTGGAGATCTGCAGGACGCGCATCTGACCCGCCGAGGGGTTATCGAATTGCTGTTCCAGAACAGCCTTAATGTCCGAACCCTTCAGGTCAATCGTGGTCAGGTAGTTGTAGAACGGCTGAACGGTGAAAGCCTCACCGTAGGTCACGTTGCCGTCACCTTCGCCCGCCGCGCTTCCAGCATACGTCAAATCCGCACGAATACCGCCCGGATTCATAAAGGCGATGACCGCACCCTCTGCCGTCGTATCCGCCAATTGCGCGTCCGCAATCACATCCCCCAATGGGCTTTCGCCGTTCGCGCCAGCTGTGCGGGTGATGTTGGCCGTGATCGAGCCCACCACCTGGTTGGCGATCGGGGCGGTCAGGTTCTTGTACTTGGTCACCAGCGCCGTCATTTCGGCATCTTTGGCCACGGTGCGGGTCACAATGTGGTTGGCAGCCTGGGCCTGGACCACATTTCCGGTCTTGCGCGAAATCGTCAGGTCAATATCGGTCAAAATGCGGCCGTTTGACATGGCCCCGGTCACAATGCGGCCGTTGATATTGCAGTTGTAGGCCCCATGCGTGTGGCCGGTGATGAACACATCAATTTCCGGATCGGTCCCGTCCAAAATTGGGAGAATATCGCCCGACAGCCCCGTGCAGTCATTGTACAGGGTCGTCGAAGGCACTGCGCCGCCGTTGTGGATCAGGACCACAATCGTCTTGACCTTCATACGCTTCAAGATCTTCGCCGCGGCGTTAATCTGAGCAATTTCCGGTTCGAAGCGCAGCCCCGCCACGCCTGCCGGGGTCACAATGGTGGGGGTAGCTTCATAGGTGGAAGCGATCAGGCCCACACGCACGCCGTTGAAATTCAAGACCTTGTAGGCCGGGAACAGACGCTTGCCCGTGCTGTCAATGAAAATGTTGGACGACAGGTATTGGAAATCCGCGCCCAAATACGGGTCGCCGTCCGCATCGCCATCCGGGTGCTGGCCGCCGTTCTGCAAACGCAGTAATTCCATATAGCCCTTATCAAACTCATGGTTACCCACGCTGCTGAAGTCCATGCCCATCAAGTTCATGGCCTCGATGGTGGACTCTTCATGGAACAGAGCAGAGATCAGCGGGCTGGCCCCAATCAGGTCGCCGCCGCCCAGCAGCACGGTGTTGGGATTTTCGGCAGCGTGCATTTTCACATGCGTTGCCAGGTATTCCACACCGCCCGCGTCCACGTTGCCCGATGCTGTCAATACGCGTCCTGCCGACCCGGATGGGGGTTCCAACGCCCCATGGAAGTCGTTGAACGCCAGCAGCTGAACTTTAACCGTCGGCGGCGGAGGCGGCGTCCTGCCCAAATCCACCGCTCCAATGGAGGTGAACACAATCGCGAACATCATCAACAGCAAGAACGGCAGTTGCTTCTTACGATCCATCATTGGAATTACCTCCCGAAATGTGTAAACGAATGAATTTTAAACCCGACCCATCTTCAGGGATTCGCGCCCACAGGAACCGCGCGAACTTAACCATTTCCATCACAGATGGGGCGGATTGCACACCCAACATGGGTTTGATGTTGGCCTGATTCCCAGCCAGAGTATCAACCCTGGACGTGATGAAACGGCCTCACCAGCGGAACCGCAAAATCACTCCTTGGATTAATTCTATATGAATGCAAGGTGCAAGTCAATCATCTTACCGTATGCAGTTTCGCTCCCGCGGCGCACGCCATGTCCGCATCATGTCCGTTTAATGACCGTCCGCCAATTGAATTCCGCTCCTATTCACTCTAGTATTAGCATGTATTGTTTTGTACTTCCGCTGCAAGTCCAACTTAGATTCCTGCAAGGAGAGAAGATGAAGACGTTCAAATCCCTCATGACGATCGTGGCGTTTGTGATGGTTGCCAGCATTCTGCTGGTTGCCTGCCAACCCGCCGCCCCCGCTGCCCCGGCCGCGGCTGAGCCTGCTGCGCCTGCCAAAGACCTGGTTGCCGGCGTGGCCGTCTACAAATTCGATGACACCTTCATGACCGCCGTCCGCAACACCATCACCGCGGAAGCTGAAGGCAAAATCAAAGTCGAGATGGTCGACAGCCAGAACGCCCAGGCCACCCAGAATGATCAGGTGGATCTGTTCGTGAGCAAGGGCGTCAATGCCCTGGCCATCAACCCCGTAGACCGCACCGCGGCCTCCGTCATCCTCGACAAAGCCAAAGCCGCTGGCATCCCCATCGTCTTCTTCAACCGCGAACCCCTCGCCGAAGACATGGCCAAATGGGACAAGGTCTACTACGTCGGCGCCATCGCCCAGCAGTCCGGCACGATGGAAGGCCAAATCCTGGTGGATTACTGGAAATCCCATCCCGAAGCTGATCTGAATGGCGACGGCGTGATGCAGTACGTCATGCTCAAGGGCGAGCCCGGTCACCAGGACGCTGAAATGCGCACCGAGTACTCCATCAAAGCCATCACCGACGCCGGCATCAAGGTCGAAAAAGTGGCCGAAGATACGGGTATGTGGGATCGTGTGAAGGGCCAGGAAAAAATGGCTGCCTTCCTCGCCGCCAACGAAGGCAAGATCGAAGCCGTCCTCGCCAACAATGATGACATGGCCCTCGGCGCCATCGAAGCCCTCAAGGCCGCTGGTTACTTCGGCGCGGACAAGAAATTCATGCCCGTTGTGGGTGTGGATGCCACCGCCCCCGCCCTGGCCGCCCTCAAAGACGGCACCCTGCTCGGCACCGTCCTCAACGACGCCAAGAACCAGGGTAAGGCCACCCTCATGCTGACCTACGTCCTGGCCAAGGGCGAGACCCCCACCAAAGAAAACACCGGTTATGAAATCACCGATGGCAAGTACGTGTGGGTGGATTACAAGATGA
Organism: Levilinea saccharolytica; assembly: GCF_001306035.1. Taxonomy (GTDB): domain Bacteria; phylum Chloroflexota; class Anaerolineae; order Anaerolineales; family Anaerolineaceae; genus Levilinea; species Levilinea saccharolytica. The sequence goes on along the minus strand of NZ_LGCM01000055.1, from coordinate 74,659 downwards.
TCCTGCTCGAGAACATCGCTGACGCCGAGTAATCTTTCGTCCGCCTGTTCTACCGGGGTGCGGCAGTCCCTGCCGCACCCCGTTTCACGGAATGCTCCTCTTTTTCACATTGCACCTTTCATTTTTCTCGCTATAATTGATTTTTATCCTCCTCTTTTGAAAATTCCCCAAGAACTTGAATCATAAAGGTGATCGCATGGGTGATGAAAACAGATACGTTCTGGAAATGCGAAACATCTCCAAGTCTTTCCCAGGGGTAAAGGCCCTGGATGATGTCACGCTGCAAGTCCGCCCAGGAACCGTGCACGCCCTCATGGGCGAAAACGGCGCCGGTAAGTCCACCCTCATGAAAGTCCTCTTCGGCCTCTATTTCCAGGATTCTGGAGAGGTCATCCTGAATGGCGAACCGGTCAAGGTGGAAAATCCTCGCCAGGCCCTTTCCCAGGGCATTTCCATGATTCATCAGGAGCTTCACCCCGTCCCGCACCGCAGCGTCATGGAAAACATCTGGTTAGGCCGTTACCCCATCACCCTTAACCTCGGCCCCATCCAACTCGTTAACCACAAGAAGATGTTTGCCGACACCAAAGCATTGCTCGACGATCTCCAGATGGATATCCACCCCGAAACCCGCGTGCGCGAATTGTCGGTGTCAAAAATTCAGTCCATGGAAATCGCCAAGGCGGTCTCGTACAATGCCAAAATCATCATCATGGACGAGCCCACCTCATCGTTAACCGAGCGTGAGGTTGTCCATCTTTTCAAGATCATTAACGATCTCAAGGCCCGCGGCGTGGCCATCATTTACATCTCGCATAAAATCGAAGAGATCCTGCAGATCGCCGACGAAGTCACCATCATGCGCGACGGCAAACGTGTGGGCACCTGGGCCTCAGCCGAGCTGACCAACGACCTCATCATCAGCCGCATGGTCGGCCGCGAGCTGACCAACCGCTTCCCTGAAAAAACCAATACCCCTTCCGATGTCATGATGCGCGTCGAAGGGCTGACTTCCACCAACCCCAAAAGCTTCAAAAACGTCTCCTTTGAGCTGCGGCGCGGTGAAATCCTCGGCATTGGCGGCCTGGTCGGCGCGCAGCGCACCGAATTGGTCGAAGCCATCTTCGGCCTGCGAGCTGTGGCTTCCGGAAAAATCTTCATCAAAGACCGGCCGGTCCATATCAATTCTCCCATCGACGCCAAACAACAAGGTATCGCCCTGCTCACCGAAGAACGCCGCGTATCCGGCATCTTCCCTGTCCTCTCCGTCCGAGAAAACACCGTGGTGGCCAACCTGCGGCGCTACCGCGGGCGCGCCGGCCTGATTGATGAAAAACGCATGCGCAGCGACGTCGAAAACAGCTGCCAGCAGCTGCGCGTTAAAACCCCCACCATCAAGACCCTCATCGCCAACCTTTCCGGCGGCAACCAGCAAAAAGTCCTCCTCGCTCGCTGGCTGCTCACCGAACCGGACATCCTCATTTTGGATGAACCCACCCGCGGTATTGATGTGGGCGCAAAATATGAAATCTATACCCTGATGTTGGACCTGGCTAAACGCGGCAAAGCCATCATCATGATTTCTTCCGAAATGCCCGAACTTCTGGGCGTGTCTGACCGCATTTTGGTCATGAGCATGGGTCAAGTCTCCGGGGTCCTTCCACAGCAAGAAGCGACCCAGGAAAAAATTATGCGTCTTGCCACGCAATATATGTGATATTTGTGGAGAAGAGAGTCTATGAAACTGCCCGATAAAGCTGCCCTGCGCAAATTCGTAAACGACAACGCCATCTTCATCGTGTTGATCATCCTCGTTCTGGCCATCGCCTTCCAGAACCCGGCCTTCTTGTCCATGAACAACCTGCGCAACATCATGATCATGTCCTCCACCCGCATTATCATCGCGCTGGGTGTGGGCGGCATTCTCATCACCCAGGGAACCGACCTGTCCGCCGGCCGCATGGTGGGTCTGGCCGCAGTAATTTCAGCCTCCATGCTGCAAACGCTGGATTACTCCCGCCGCTTCTTCCCCAATTTGCCGGAAATTCCCCTGATCGTCCCCATCCTCATCTGCATCCTTACCGGCATCATCCTGGGCTTCGCCAATGGCCTCATCGTTGCCAAGCTCAACGTGCCGCCCTTCATTGCCACCCTGGGCACCATGGTGATCATCTACGGTATGAACTCAATCTACTTTGCCATGGAACCGAATAACTCCCAGCCCATCGGCGGCCTGCGCGCCGATTTCACCAAGCTGGGAACCGGCTACATCGGCCCATCCGGTCCTTATTCCATCCCCTACATTGTCATCATCGCCCTGATTGTGGCTGTGCTGGTGTGGGTACTGCTGAACAAGACCACCATCGGCAAAAGCCTGTACGCCATCGGCGGCAACCCCCAGGCAGCGCGGGTCTCCGGTATTAACGTTTCCCGCATGCTCATCTTCGTCTACTCCTTCGCGGGGGCCATGTACGGCCTGGCCGGGGTTCTTGAAGCTGGACGCACCGGCGGCGCCACCAACAACTACGGTAACATGTATGAATTGGACGCCATCGCCGCCTGCGTGGTGGGGGGTGTGTCCACCTCCGGCGGTATCGGCACCGTCCCCGGCATGTTGGCGGGCGTGCTCATTTTTGGCGTCATCAACTACGGCCTGACCTTCATCGGCGTCAACCCCTACTGGCAGCAGATCGTCAAAGGCCTCATCATCGTCTTCGCCGTCGCCTTTGATATCGCCAAATACTACGTCAAGAAATAACTGCTCACAACATCAGAAAGGCGAGCGCATCAAAATCCCGCGCTCGCCTTTCTTTTTGTTACAATACAACCAACTCATCTCAGAAAGGTCTTTACCATGCCAACCCACTATTTCCCCAAAAACTTCTTATGGGGCGCCGCCACGGCCTCCTATCAAATTGAAGGCGCCTGGAACGAAGACGGCAAAGGCGAATCCGTTTGGGACCGCTTTACCCACACCCCCGGTAAGATCGACAACGGCGATACCGGCGACGTGGCCTGCGACCATTACCACCGCTGGCCTGAAGATATCCAAATGATGAAAGATTTCGGCCTGCAGGCCTACCGCCTGTCCATCGCCTGGCCCCGCATCCTGCCCACCGGCCGCGGAACCGTGAACCCCAAGGGTCTGGATTTCTACGACCGGCTGATTGATGCCGTCCTGGAAGCCGGCATTCAGCCCTTCATCACACTTTTTCATTGGGACCTGCCCCAGGCACTTCAGGATCAGGGCGGCTGGACGGTGCGCGACACCGTCCCGGCTTTTGTGGACTATGCGGATATCGTCACCCGCCGCCTGGGCGACCGTGTGCAGCATTGGATCACCCACAACGAAATGTCGGTGGTCAACCTGCTAGGCTATGCCCTCGGTGAACACGCTCCGGGTTTTAAAGGCCAGTACATGAACGCCCTGGCCACCGGCCACCACCTGCTCCTCTCGCACGGTCTGGCTGTGCCCGTCATCCGCCAGAACGTGCCCAACGCTCAGGTTGGGCTGGCGATCAACATGAATTACCAGGTGCCCGCCTCCAACAGCGCCGCTGATCGCGACTTCCGCCGCCGTATAGACGGCATGTGGGTGCGCTGGTTCCTCGAGCCTCTGCATGGCCGCCAGTACCCCGCCGATGTTCTGCACGATTTCATCTCGGACGGCTACATCCCCGACGCCCCCCTGCCCTTCATTCAGTCAGGGGATATGGAAACCATCTCTGTGCCGGTGGACTTCTTGGGGTTGAATTACTACTTCCGCCAGGTCATGCGCAATCCCAGCGTCCCCGAAACCGAAAACGACCCCATCGAGATCCACTCCCTCCCCAAAACTCGCGAAAATGTCACCGAAATGGGCTGGGAAGTGTACGCCGACGGCCTGCTGAACGCCCTGGCGCGCCTCTACATCGAGTACCAGCCCAAAGCCCTCTACGTGACCGAAAACGGCGCCTCCTACTCTGACGGCCCCGACGCCCAGGGGCGCATCCACGACCCCGAACGCATCCGCTACCTGCGCACCCACTTCACCGCCGCCCACCGCGCCATTCAGATGGGTGTGCCGCTGCGCGGTTTCTTCGTCTGGTCCTGGATGGACAATTTCGAATGGGCGCGCGGCTATGCGCAGCGCTTTGGCCTGGTTTGGGTAGATTTCAAAACTCAGCAGCGCCTCCCGAAAGACAGCGCTTACTGGTATCAAAAAGTCATCGCGGCCAACGCCGTCGAGACGGAATAACGCCTTCCCGCCCCCCTGCGGCCTCACCACTGCAGGGGGGCTTTTTTCACTCCTCGGCGCCCTAAAGCGGGTATAATTCCCTCGGCATCCCGCAGCCCGTCGAGGTATGATGAACCGCATCCGCATTCAACCTCACACCGCTTTCCTCATCTTTGCCCTCTTTTTTGGGTTGATCTTCACTTTCCTCCTGCCGGTGGGGGCAGGCAACGACGAAGAAACCCACTTTGCCCGCATCTACGAAATTTCTCTTAACCACCCCCTGCCCAATTCCTATCTTGGCCGCGCCGGGCTGCCCCAGTCTTTTTACGCCGTCTCCTACCGCCAGCAAAAATTCCTCGCCCCCCTCACCTGGCAGCAATTTCAGAACAGCCTGCAATACACCGTGCGCGACCCGCAAACGGTGGCCTACCGCACCCGCGCCACCTACTCGCCCCTCAACTACATCGTCCAGGCTGTGCTGGTGCGCATCTTCGGCTGGTATCTCAGCCTGCCCATCCCCATCCTCTATTATTTGCTGCGCCTCACCTATCTACTCCTCTACGTCCTGCTTGCCGCCCTGGCTGTGCGCATCATCCCCATCGGCAAATGGCTGCTGGCCGCCCTCGCCCTGGCCCCCATCACCCTGCTTCAAGCCGCCACCGTCTCGTCGGACCCCATCACCAACGGCGTCAGTTTCCTCTTTATCGCCTGGTCGCTGCACCTGCTCATCTGTCAGCCTCATTTCGACCGCAAAATCACCCTCACCACCTTTGGGCTGCTGCTGCTCTTGTTTTCGGTCAAGGTCAACTCCATCCCCCTTCTGCTCCTGCTGCTGCTCCTCTCCCCCCGCCAGTTCCCCTCACGCAAAGCCTTTGCCCTTTTTTGGGCAGCGGCCGCCGTGCTGATGATCCTCGTGGCGGGCGGCTGGAATCTCATCGCCTGGCAGTCTGACGCCGTGCGCCGCGGGCTGGAAGGCACCAGCCCCCTCACTGTGCTGCTCAACTCGCTCAAAGATCCCCTGGGGTTCATCGCTTCACTCCTGGCGTACAGCGCCCAAAACTTGCCCAAAGTCCTCACCGGCTGGATCGCCGCCTACGGCTATGATTACTGGCCGGTTCCCTCCCTGGTCTTCGTGCTGTACCCCCTGGGGCTGCTGGGGGCGCTGGCCGCTTCTCACAGCGATCCCCGCCCGCCCACGCGCGTGCGCGTGGGCCTGCTGGTCCTCTTCGCCCTGACCTTCTTCGGCACCTTTGCCCTGCGCCTCATTCTCAAACAGAATATGACCACAGGGGTGGTTTCCACCCACGGGCGTTATTACGTGGCCGTGTTTCCCCTGCTGCTCCTGGGTCTCACCGCCTGGGGGCGGGTCTTGCCGCTGCGCCGCGCTCATCTGCCCCTGGCTGCGGCCTTTCTGGGCGCCGCCCTCAGCCTGTACACGGTGGGCATGGGCCTTTCGTATTACACCCTGTGCGGCCCCTCGCGCTACACGGGTGAGGAGTGTCTGCTGCCCGTCTATAAGAACTGGGCCCCCTCTCCCGATATCACCCTGCCGCTCCCGCCCAACACCGCCGTGCAGCAAACCTTCATCGTGGAATGTCCCTCCGTGGATCAAATCAGCGTGCGCGCCTTCAACCCCCAGCGTGACGCCGCCGCCGGGGCCTTCACCGCCGTCCTCAGCGACCTGACCACCGGGCAAACCCTGGTCTCCCAGGAAATCCCCTTCCGTTCCGTGCCCGCCAACGGCTCCTTCATCCTTCAGTTCCCCCCGCTGACCCAGGTGAACACCCACGAGCTGGCCCTCACCCTCACCCATTCCGGCCCCTTCTCCGGGCTGCAATTGGCCGCTACCCCTGCGGATGACTACCGCGGCACACTCACCCTCGATCAGCAGCCGCAAAACACGGATCTGCTCTTCCGCTACCGCTGTCAGGCTTCCCCCACTCAATAAAAAAAGAGGCTCTGCGGCCTCATTTTCAGCCCGAACCTCTCTACTGTCGCGTGAACCGCAGTCCTCGCGCTTCACTCCTTTTTATTCAGCAGCTGCATCCCCCCAGCCAAAGCGCCCAGAATCAGTTCCACCACCACGTACACAAAACGGTGTACGGTGGAATAAATCAACGCGTCCTCCGGCGCGATCACACTCGCCAGCATCCAGGTCAGCGTCGCCTCGCGCACGCCCAGCCCGCCGGGGGCAAACACCACCACGTAGCCCACAATCCAGCTCAAGGCGTACACGCTGATGTTGAGCAGCAGAGTATCTGCGCTCACCTGGGGGAAAACAAAGGCAAAACTGATCCCCAGCAGAACCCAAACCGCCGCCTGCACACCCATCAGCCGCAGCACTCGCCCCCAGGCCAATTGGGCTTCATCCTTTTTGCGGAAAAAGCGCTCAAACCCCACCAGCAGCCCCAGCCAGGCCAAAAGCAGCCCCACGCCCAAAGCCGCCAGTCCCCACCCGCCCACGCGCCAGCCGATGCGCTCCAGCAGTTCCGGCGCCTGGGGTGAAAGCAGCCCCGCCGCCGCTCCGCTGATTACCGCCCCGCTCAGCAGCCAGACGTTTTCGACGATCAGCGCCTTGGTGGATTTTCGGGCCGAAAGCTCGCGGTCGTGATACAGGTTAAAACGCCCCACAAAATGCCACACACCCCCAGGGATGTATTTGCCCAGTTGGGAAATGGCCACAATGCGGAAGATTTCGGCATACCCGATATTCAATCCTTCCCCCTGCACCGCCTCCTGCGAAAGGAACACCAAAACCAGCTTACCCGCCGCCAAAAACAAGGCGGAGAGCAGCAGGTTCTGCACAGCGATGGTGGCAAAGTATCCTGAGACGCTTGCCCAGTGGGTGACAAGGTACACCCCTCCCGCCACAATCACCGCCGCCACCCACAGCCATTTGGCGAATTTAAGAATGGTTTGGCGGTTCAAGCAGCAGCCCCCTCAAATACGCAAATTGAACCTCTGAGGAACGCTGCACATCCCCCACGAGCGTCAGCATGTCCTCATGAATTTCCCGGCTGTGCGTCAGCATCTCGGTTAACACCTGGCTCAGGTCTTTTCTCGCCTCGCGGTAATCAAACACATATTGTTCCAGGTGAAAACGCTGCATGGCCTCCAGGTACTTATGCCCCCAGCCAATCACCAGGGTCGGCACACACAGGCGCAGGCCAAACACCATAGCGTGAAAGCGCGAGGTCACCAGCACATCCGCACGCCGCACGATCTCGTCAATCCCGCGCGTATTCACATCGTACATCATCCAGGTGATGCGGTTCAGCAGCGGGCGCGGCAGGGATAATTCTGCTTCGGCCCGCAGGCGTTCGATGGCGATGATGTCGTTGTTGCGCGACTTCTTCGAGCGCTCCCGCGAAGCGTTGGGGAACACCACAAAATGCGCCTGCGGCGACCCGCAGCCTTCCATCATCCCCAGCAGCACGCGGTGATAATCAATCTTGCTCGATCCCGATTTTTCCATCACCAGCACACTCGGCGAGATCGCCACCAACGGCGCGCCCGCGGCCTTCAGCTGGTCCAGTTTTTCACACACCTGGCGCAGGGCGGTTTCGTTTTCGTGCGAAAGGCAGTAGGAGGGTGCATACAGAAACGCTGCGTCGGTGGCCGGCTGCACCTGGGTTTCGCTCAGTCCCAACTCACGCAGATAAGCATAGGTCTTCTCGCCGCGGGCAAACGTCTGCGCGCAGCGCGGTAAAAAGATGCGCGCCGCCCAGCGGATGAGCGGGTTGCGAAACGACCCCGCCGCCTGCGAGAGCTTGACCACCGGCGTGCCCATCAGCATCGCCGGCCACAGGGTCAAAATGTTGTACGGCAGGAAGATCAGGCGCCCATCCGCAAAGGTGATCCCGCCCACGTCCAACAGGGCATCTGCCCCGTCCATCGCCCCCAGCGCGCCCTGCGGCTGCGGGCTGCCGCCCAGTTTACGCCGCAGCCAAACCCACAGCGCCTGCACGAAATATTTCACCAGGGCCTGCGGACGGCTGTCATAAAATTCCAGGCTGTCATCCTGCGCCAGGGCCGCATCTTTCTGCGGGTACGGGGTGTACACGGCGATGCGCACATCCCCGCGCACCGCCCGCACCTGCGCGATGGTCGTCTCCAGCATGGCCGCTGCCCCGCGGTTGCCCCAAATGGACCCGCCGATAATCGCCACCTTGCCCGCTGTGCGCATCACAGCACCTCCAGCGCTTTCAGCGCGTACAGATAGAGCTTGATCAGCAGCCGCGGCAGCCGCCCCACCATCACCCGGCCTTTGGGCGTAGAGGTCCAGCGGTAATTGAACAAAATCACCGCCGCCACCAGATAATCCACCAGCCGCACGCGCTCGTTGACCGGGTCGCTCACCTTCACCCCCCAAAGCTTCCCCGCCTGGGCGCGCGCCGTCACGTTGTAATGCATCGGCAGCGAACGCGCCTGCGCGTCCGCCACCAGTTCCACCGGAACCGGCTGCAAGTTCAGTTTGCCCGCCGCCAAAGCTGACTGCAAATCCGCCTCGGCACGGGCGCTGCGCGCAATCACCGCGTTGTGTTTAATGGGATTGTCCTTCATCGCCATCAGCCACACATCCCCAACCGAAAGGTCGCAGTCATAGCCGGTGTGGTCGTGGCAGCGCAGGCATTTGCGCGCGCAAAAGAAATACAGATTTTGATAATCACTGAAGGCGCTGAAAGGCTTTTCTTTGGTGGAGCCGTCCTCAAACCCAAAGCGCAGCTTGCCGCGCCAATGGCCAATGCGGTTGCGGAAACTGGTCAGGCTGACCCCCGCTGGTTTGGCCTTGCGCACCACCAGGCGCGTCAGGCCCGGATCAGAGATGTGCCCGCAGAACAGGGCAATCGTCAGGCGAATTTTTGCGTCAATTTCTGGGCGATTCTGGCGCATGCGGTTCACCGTCCAGGTGTCGCACGGCAGCAGGGTCAAGGCCAGTTTGCCCTGGAAAGCCTCGATCAACGGCACGGCTTCGCCCGAAAAATGGGTTTCCATGTATTTGCTGCCCTGCGCCGCCAGCAGCTCCTCGCGCGTGGTGGCGATGCGGTAGCCCGCCTGCACCTCATTCCCCACCACCTGCGAGGTGCACACCAACGCCCCATCAATTTCGCCCGTCTCCAACAGGTGCGCCAGCAGGCCCGTAATCGTCCCGCCGGAGGCCGCGTTCAGCCGGATATCTTCATCCAGCGCATACGCCAGCCAGCACGAGCGGTACGCACCGATGTATTTGGCGATCCGTTCCGAAGTCCATTGCCGCTTGAACAGGCGGTCTACCCAGCTAGTTTTCATCCCGTCCATACGTCCGTCGTTTTTCGTAGTAAAGGATTTTCTCTTGAGTCTGCCGCAGCCGCATGAACATGTCGGCCAGAAAGCCAAAAATAAAAAGGATCAGCCCCAAAGACACCAGGTAAATGCCCACAAAACCCACCGCCTTATAGGGCGAAAAGGCCCGGTACATCCAATAATGCCAGAGCATGAACAGGAGCGCCGCCGTGCCGATGGTGAAGGGCGGCAAGCCCAGGTAGATAAAAAAGCGCAGCGGTTGGAAGTCGCGGTAGGCCCGCAGGATAATGTTCAGGGTGCGCAGCGTATAGGTGAATAAATTACCCGCCACGCGCGATTTGCGCTCCGGGAAGTAGCGAATGGTGACCGCCGCGGGCTGAATGCGCATCCGCTTGAAAGACAAATCTAAAAACGATTCTTGCGTGTACGTGAACACCCCCGTCAGGTTGAGCTGCAGCATGGCTTCGCGCGAATAAGCCCGAAAGCCGCAGGAAACATCATTAAAGCGCTGGCCGCTCAGCCGCCCAATCAGATCCGACATCACCTGATTGCCCCAATACTTGACCCCCGACATGTTCTCGGGCTTGCGCAGCCCGCCGTGACCGTCGCTGAAGCGGTCCGCAGGCACAAAATCTGCCTCCCCCGCCAGAATCGGGCCGATCAGCAGCGGGATTTCCTCCGGCAAGAATTGCCCGTCGCCGTCAATGTTGACCATCAAATCCGCGCCGCATTCCAAAGCCGCCTGCAGGCCAGTCTGAAAAGATTGCCCGACCCCGCGGTTGCTGTGGTGCGAGATTACCTGCGCGCCAGCGGCGCGGGCGGCCTGCGCGGTGCCGTCGCGAGAGCCGTCGTCAATCACAAAAATCATCGTCTCATCCACCCCTGCCATTTCGCGCGGGATGCCGGCGATGACTTTGCCAATATTCTCTTCTTCATTTAATGCTGGAATGATCACGGCCAATTTCATGGGATTGATGATACTTTTCCCTGGTATCTTTGTCAATAGAAACCGCCGCCCGCGTTGCCCAACCCGAGCCGACAATTTCACCCCCGCCTCGCCAGATGGCAGTAGAATTAACTTATGAAGCTGCCCTCTTTTCTCCTCTCTCTGCCTTTCAATTCTCGCCTGCGCTCCCGCGCCCGCATCTGGTCGGTTCCTCTGGCCTACATCCTGGCAGCTACGATCCTGGGCCACCTCATCCCCCAGATCAACTTTATCATCTTCCCCCGCCTCTTTTTGATTGACGCCGGAACCGCCTCAGCGCTGCTTTCCACGATCTCTTCCGGCATGATCGCCTTCACCGGTTTTGTCTTTTCGATGGTGTTTGTGCTGATCCAATTCGGCTCCACCACCTACACCCCCCGCCTGGCCGGGTATTTGCTCCAAGACCCGGTGGTGCGCCACGCGCTGGGCGTCTTCACCGGGACCTTCCTCTTTACCCTGAACGCCGCCTCCTACGTCAATGTGCGCGCCAGCGAAGCCGTCCCGAACCTGGCCGTCATCTTCGCCCTGCTGCTGGTGACGGCCTCCTCCGTCATGTTCCTGGCCCTCATCGAGCGCGTCACCTCGCTGCGCGTCTCCAGTGTGCTGCACATGGTCGGCTCTCGCGGGCGTCAGGTCATCGAGCGCATGTATACCCGCCGGTTTGCCGCTGGTGAAAGCGAGGACCTCACCGATCACCAGTCCATGCTGGAACAGGTTCCCCTGCCCCTGCCGCCCATCACCCAATCCCTGGTACATTCCGGTGAGCCGGGCATCATCCTCCAATACCACATGGATCAGCTTCTGATTCTGGCCCAGCGCGCCCAGGGGTTGATTGAAATTCGCTATCCCCCCGGCGACACCCTCCCGGACGGTGCGGTCATCTTAAACCTGCGCGGCGCCCGCCGCACCATCCGCCCGGCGTTTCTGCGCGCCGCGGTGGAATTGGGGCACGAACGCACCATCGAGCAGGACCCCAAATATGCCCTACGGCTGATTGTGGATATCGCCATCCGCGCCCTCTCCCCGGCCATCAACGACCCCACCACCGCCGTACAGGCCCTGGACGAATTGGACGACCTGCTGCACCGCCTGGGAACCCGCCACCTGGATGTGGGCATCCTTCGCAGCCGCCAGGGTGTAATCCGCGTGCTCTACCCCACCCCCGATTGGGAGGACTTCCTCAGCCTGGCCATTGACGAAATCCGCCAGTACGGCGCCGGTTCCATCCAGGTCATGCGCCGCCTGCAAGCCCTGCTGCAAGATCTGCTGGACGTGCTGCCCGCCGAACGCGCTGCGCCGGTGGAACGCTACCTCCAACGCGTTAAAAATTCCGTTCAGCATCATTTTGTCGATTTTCAAGACCGCCTCAGCGCCCAACAGGCCGACCGTCAGGGCATGGGCCTTTCGCGCCCCATCGAAGCCCTCGACGATCAAACTCCACCGGCTGCTTAACCCTCGTTCTCAGCCAACAAAAAAGGCGCGCCGATAGCGCGCCTTTAATATTTACGACCCAGTTCTAGCGAACCTGTTTGAAATTGATCACCACCAGGTTCTTTTCGCAGTCCCCTGAGGTGTCAAAATACACCCGGCTGGAAAGCGGCAGGCGCTGCTGGTCAATTAACTGGATCCACAGCTTACCCTGCGAAGCCACCGGACGGTTGTTCAAGGTCACTTCGTAGCCCGCCGCGCCGTATTTCAGCGCGGTTCCCGTCAGGCTGGGGTACAGGGTCAGCGCGTAGCCTTCCAGGCTGCCTCCCACCTGCACGGAGATACCCACCGCCGGGCCGCCCTGCATATCCAGCACCTGTCCGCCCACCCCCATCCAATCGCAGCTGCTGCGTTCCGGATACAGGATCGTGGCGCTGATCATGGCCGGGGGGCTTTGCAGGGCGAAGGCGTACACGGTGTTCACCGGCTCCGTGGCCGTGGGCGTGGCCGTCGGCCCCATGCCAATCAGCGTGGCGGTTGGTGTGGGCGGCACGGGCGTATCTGTGGGGGCCGTGGTCAACGTCACCGTCGGCGTCCAGGTGGGCGGCAGAGCCGGGATCGTCGGTGTGGCCGAAGGCAGCACCAAAGGCGCAGGCAGGGTGGGCGGTGGGTAGGGGTTAAAGGGCACATACGGATTCCAATAGATCAGCCCCGCCACCGTCAGCATGGCCGCCAGTCCCAGCAGGCCCAGCACCGTGAGCACATTCCACAGGCCGTCGGCGTTCTTGGGCCGCAGCGCCGCTTTGGGGGCGGCGGGCTGGATCGGTTCTTCCATCGGTTGCACGTCTGGTTGTTCTTCCTGGGTCAACGTTTTCTCCTTGCCGGTTTCCCGCGCCCCCTAAGGCGTTAATACCTCAATGGCAGACTTGGCCCGGGCTTCTTTCAGCCATTTTGCCACCGCTTCCTCTGCCAGCCGCAGCCGCGCATCTGGCGTCAGGGCGTGGCTTGCGCCCCGTTCGAGCACCTGCACAATATGAAACCCCAAAGGGGTCTCGATGATTTCACTGTACGACATCGGCTCCAGCGAAAAAGCGGCCTCTTCCACCGCCGGCTGCAGCAGGTAACCGCGCGGGAACCAGCCCAGCTCGCCGCCCGTCTGCGGGTCAAAGCGTGCGGCAATGGTTGCAAAATCCGCGCCAGCGCGCAGCTCTTCCAGAGCTTTTTCGGCGTTCTCCCGCTGATAGGCCAGAATCTGGCGAGCGTGCACCTGCTCCACGTTCTTGCCTACACTGGCCGCGAGCTGTTCACGCTGCCAGGCAGCCGCCATCTGGCGGGCCAGCGCACGCCGGAAACTGTCTTCGGTGTACCCGTTGCGTTCCCACCAGGCGCGCAGCGCATCCGCGCCGCCCAACTTCGCAGCCAGGGCGTCGATGCGCGCCGTCACCTGAGCTTCGTTGGCCTGAAAACCGCCCTCCACCGCCGCCTGCGCCATCAGCGTCTGCTCAATCAGCTCGTTCAACACCCGTTCGCGGGCCGCGTCCGCGCTCACCGTCTGCCCCAGGGCCTCCTGAGCCGCCGTGAAGCGCGCCAGCTCTTCCTCAAATTCGGCCAGCGTCACCCGCTCGCCGTTCACCACCACCGCAGCCGGCTCCGGAGTCGGCGTCACCGTGGATGTGGGCTGAGGCAGGGTGGGGATGGGCGTGTCGCCCGCGGGGACAGTGGGCGCCGGTTCCGCATTGGGCGTGCAAGCCCCCATAAGCAGCGCCGCGCCGAGAATCAGCAGCCAGAAAAAGGGTGTTTTCGTTCTCATTCTGAACATTATACCCGGATTTTGGAGTGGGCTTAGTCAGGGCGTAGAGGAATTTTGGACTTCCATATTATGATACGCGCACAAAAGACCGATTCTACCCTCATGCCTTCGCCCACGTGCTTCCTAAATGGGTGTATAGTTAGGAAAATTACGCAGAAACATTTGATACTGCATGTATCGTCTCGGACAACGCCTTTGATGAAGAAGCCTTCTGATGAGGTCTGACTGTACTCACAACGATTTCACCCATCAATCACCCCTCAAACCGCTGTGCTGGCACAGAAACACCGATATCAGTCCAGGCCTATTCATTTACACAGAGGTTTTAATAGAATTCGCACCTCCTAAGGAAATTCCTTCATGAACATTTTTAACTACATCCTTCCATCTTTACCCGATGGTAAAGTCGTCAGTGTAAACATTGGGTTGTTTTGGACTGCCGTCGTTGTAGAACGAAATGGGATTCAGCGTTGCGGTTTATCTGCCACATTAACGAATCCTGAATTTGAAAACGCTCGCATCCCTGCGGTCGAAAAAGCAGGCCGCCTAGAAGAGATGTCTGCACTCAACTTAGCCAGTTGGGTGTTTTCTAAAAGTTATACCGAAGCAGGAGTTGGATTAGCAGCGATCAACGCATTAATACCGCCGATAGATCATTCGAGCAACTTGGCTGCCGAGGATTTTATCGCTCAGCAAGGCCATGATAAGCAAATAGCGCTTATTGGACATTTCCCCTTTGTCCCACGGCTCAAGGAACAGGTTAAAAAACTTTGGGTTCTAGAATTGAACCCCCAGGAAGGCGATCTACCCGCATCAGATGCACCAGAGGTAATTCCTCAGGCCGATATCCTGGCGGTTACAGCTACGACCTTGATTAACCATACGTTTGAAAACATCTTCAACTTGCGCAAGCCGGGTGCAAAAGTGCTGTTGATCGGCCCCAGCACGCCGCTGTCTCCCCTTTTATTTCAATACGGAATTGATGTTTTATCAGGCTGCCTTGTTGAAGACCCTCAAAAGGTACTGCCTCTGGTCTGCCAAGGGGCTACATTTCGGCAGATCCGCAATCATGGCGTTCGCCTGATCACTGCTGAGGCTTATTCTACCGTTACAGTGATGGAAAACCCTTGACAAGCCCGTTTCATAAATCTATACTCCTTATACTCATTTAATGAGTATCAGCTTCGTGCGGCCAATTCAATCTGACTGCTGAGCAGACGTTTCTGATTCTACGATATCAGATACTGTGGTTAATTTTTAAGGAGACGTCAGTGAAACGGTTAATCAGTCTGTTGATCATTGCAATTTTTCTGCATGCATGCTCAAGCATACCGGTTCAAGAAGAACATTCGTCCTCTGCAAGTGCAACGCCAAACCAAAGCTTCACTGTAATTGATGCCTTGGGCAGACAAGTCACCTTCACCCAGCCTCCATCACGGATCGTAATTACCGGTAAGGGCATGATATTTACGTTGAATGCAGTGTTTATGTTCCCTGAAGCTCATGATCGGGTGGCGGCTCTGGGCGTTGCGAATCAAGGGAGTGGCAATTTTATTCCGCTGATTGATCCTCTGTTTTCCAAAAAAGTGATTTTACAAGGGGATGCCGGCGCTGAACAAATTGCGGCGGTCCAGCCAGACCTGGTCATTCTAAAAAGTTATTTAGCCGAAACCATGGGGCCAACCATCGAAGCGCTAAAGATCCCGATCGTTTATGTCGATTTTGAAACTCCCGAACAATATTCGCGTGATCTCATGATCCTTGGCAAGGTGTTTCAAAATGAACCCAGGGCACAGGAATTGTCCGATTTCTACGCAAAAAAAGTGAATGATATCCAAATGCAGCTGAAAGATCGTACGATACAACCTCGTGTTTTAATGCTTTTCTATAACGATAAGGATGGCGTAGTCGCTTTCAATGTCCCGCCCATGAGCTGGATGCAAAGCAAAATGGTAGACCTTGCTGGCGGTCAACCTGTATGGGCCTCAGCAAACCCGGGAAAGGGATGGGCTGCGGTAACTGTAGAACAGATTGCCGTCTGGGATCCCGACCATATCTTCATTATTTCCTACGAAAAGAACTCAGCCGAAATTGCGCAAAAGTTGAAAAATGACCCGCAGTGGCGGTTGTTACGTGCCGTGAAGGAAAATCATTTGTCTGGTTTTCCCGCCGACATGTACAGTTGGGATCAAGCCGACGCGCGTTGGATCCTCGGTCTTTCCTGGATGGCAGCTCGTTTACATCCAGACATTTTTCCCAAGCAAGACATCATAAAAGAGACGTTTGAGTTCTACGAGCAGATGTATAGAGTGGATACCAAACTGTTCGAATCAAAAATTCGTCCAACCTTCAGAGGTGATTTGCCGTGAGTGATACCGCGGCTGCGGTCGCTTTGCAAGAATTGGCTTTACGGAAGTTAACCCGGCGATGGATCCTATTAATCTTAGGAGTCACGCTGGTCGGAATCTTCATCTTCTCGTTGTTGTGGGGACGCTACCCGGGATTGGGGTTCATCTCCTGGCAGCGAGTTAACCAAGATGAATTGGCAAAACTGCTTATTTTTAATGTACGATTACCACGGTTAATAACAGCCTTGCTCTTAGGCGCAGTTCTTTCAGCGGGGGGCATCGTTTTTCAGATGTTGTTTGGTAATCCCCTGGTAGAACCTGGCTTTTTAGGGGTATCTCAAGGCGCTGCTTTTGGCGCAGCGCTCTGTATCGTCTTCCTGGGTGGATCGGCAGTTCTGCTTCAAGGCAGTGCAGCGGTATTTGCTTTGGCTGGTTTAGCACTTTCTTATTTATTGGCAAGACGCATTCGTTACGGCGGATGGGTACTGCGTTTGGTCCTTTCCGGAATCGCTGTTTCAGCCTTGTTTTCTGCGGGTCTGGGAATCCTAAAATATCTGGCTGACCCCCTGCGTCAGTTGCCAGAAATTACTTTTTGGCTGCTGGGTGGGCTTTCGAGTATCACCTGGAAGAAGCTGCTTGCCATCCTACCTGCCGTGATCTCTGGTCTCGTTTTTCTATACCTTTTCCGCTGGCGGCTGAACATTTTAGCCCTCAGTGATGAGGCTGCCTTTTCAATGGGGGCAGCGCCCAAACGAGATCGTCTGCTGCTGCTCACAGCCGCCGTACTGCCCACCGCCGCTGTGATCTCGGTGGCCGGAATGGTTGGCTGGGTAGGTTTGATCATTCCGCATATTGCTCGCCGCTTATTTGGCTCCGATACGCACTTAACCCTTCCCGCGGCCATGCTGCTCGGCGGAATTTTTACTATCCTATGTGATGATCTGAGTAGAAGCTTGCTCGCGGGTGAAATCCCCTTAGGTATCCTCACCTCGCTGCTGGGGTCAACCATTTTTATCGTTTTAATGATCTCCCGCGGTACGAAGGTGCACCGATGACCCCTTCCCTGCTGACCTTTCAAGAAGTCCGTTTTGGATATAACCGTACGGAGGCTCCTGTTTTCGATGGGTTGGATCTTTCCCTCAAAGAAGGCCGGATTACTGCCATCCTGGGCCCAAATGGTGCAGGAAAAACTACCTTGCTTTATCTGGTGCTAGGCTGGCTGAAACCCTGGGCAGGAAAGATTTGTCTGTTGGATATCCCCATTGAAAATTACAGCCGACGCGCCTTGGGACAACACATCTCCCTGATTCCCCAAAGCGAACATACCCCCTTTGAATACACTGTCCTTGAATATGTCCTGTTGGGACGCGCCCCTTATTTACCCCCACTGGGGGCGCCGTCTCAAGACGACGAAAAAATCGCTTATGAGGCATTGGTGAAAATGGGGATTGGCGATCTATATGACCATTCCATCCTGACGCTGAGCGGCGGCGAACGGCAAATGGTGTTGGCTGCCCGCGCCCTGGCTCAAGAGCCAAAACTACTGCTCTTGGATGAGCCCACTTCACATCTCGATCTGAGCAACAAAGTACGTCTCGTCCATATCTTAAGGAAATTAAAGAATTCAGGAACAACGATTCTCATGTCCACCCACGAGCCTGAACTTGCTCTGGCCCTGAGTGATGACACCATCTTAATGGAAAAGGGCCGTGTCCTGACCTCAGGACGGACAGCTGAAATGGTCACCGAAGAAAACCTTTCCAAGATTTATCACATTCCAGTAAAAACGGTTTTTGCGGATGGGAAAAAGTTCATAGCATGGATGTAATTGTTGCGCTGTCTTCTTTAGGCTCCTCAGCAGAAATACGGCGTCAGATCATTTCATCCAGGCTGCCCTTCGCCGCTATCGAAACCACAACCCCTCAACGGGTGACCCTTCATGCACTCACGGCTGTCCCATCTCCAGCCTCTCCGCACCCTCCCCACCTTGCTGCAAGAATCGGCAGCCAGGTCGAGACTATGATCGACTTTTCCAAAATGACGATAACGGAATGATGCTACAATTAAATCCATAATCCATTCACGCGAAAGACCATGCGGTTCTATAGTAGTTCCTAAATCGTCGAATGCGCCCGGTGGGGGCGGAAGCCGTTCATCACTCAGTTTTGAGGGGAGAGGCGATGGTTGGCAATCTGATCCTATTTGCTTTTTGCATTTTTATGGCCTGGCTGCTGTACCGCTTTCCGCTCAGGAAAGCCAAGACGCCGGAAGCCTACCGCCTGCTGTTCTTGTTCTTTTGTGTCCTCACCGCCATGCTCCTGTTCAATGCTTTTCTAGCCTACCTGGGGCTCAGCGGTTTGAACCGCGCCAGTATTAACGCGCCAACTGCCCGGTTATCCGACATGAAAAATATGAAAAGCGGTGACGCGATCCTGATCGCGGCCACAGTGAGTGAACGCAACACCCCCCTGCTGGGCGACTATTTGGCATACACCGACGAAAACCATCTGTGGTCGCCGATGGAACTTTGGCTGGACCTTAAAGACGAGAGTGTTGCCGTTACGAACGACACGTACCAGGCCAGCGTCTGGCCAATCGACGCCGGTGGGATGGCTTATCTGAAAGCCAAACAACCTGTGATTGTGGTGGGATTTGTAGAAAACACTCTAAACCTCGTCAATGGGGAGTGGTCGCAATCGGTGCGAGCAGACCTGATCTATGCGGGGACTTTTGAAGCCTTTGCCAAACGAGCCCAGGAGAAGCAAACCCTCGCCATGGTGATGATGGCCGCCAATCTCGTCGCCGCTGTCCTGTTAATCATTCTGCCTGTTCAGGAATGTTGGAAAGGGATGAACAGCGCCAAAGCTTCCCTCCCGCCGCGTTAAGGGTGGTCCTTCGCGCCCCCGCCAAGTGTCAGCCTTCTGGCTCCCCCCCGCCACCGCTCACCCCCATCCCTGGCCTTCATCGCCAGCCTCCCCGCCCCGCGCCGCATATATACCCGTCATTTTTCCTTACATCTGTGGCTGTCTACACGTTGCAAACATTTAACCTTAAGATTTTCCCCCCTCTATTGCATCCATAGAGCGTTTGTGCTAAAATACCTCTATCCCTAAATATACGGGGACAAACACCGCACACCCCCACCTGTGGGGGGTTATTTTTCACTAACCCAAATTTACGCAGTCCCCTTGCCGAACTCCAAATGCGGCCGCTTTGCGAGGTGTGTATGATTTGTCCCTATTGCCAGCACGATCAATCCCGCGTCCTCGACACCACCCACGACACCCGCGGCGGGGTGCGCCGCCGCCGCGAATGCGAGTCCTGCCACCAGCGCTTCAGCACCTACGAGCGTCCCATCCTGGCCACGCCCCTGCTGATCAAAAAAGACGGTACCCGCGAAGAGTTCGACCGCGAAAAATTGGCCCGCGGCATCCGCATCGCCTGCGCCAAGCGTCCCGTCTCTGCCGCCGATATCGAACGCCTCGTCGGTGAAATCGAAGTTGCCCTGCAGCGCATGGGCCGCGCCGAGGTCTCCGTGCGCGTGGTCGGGGATATGGTAGTCGCCGGTCTCAAAGAACTAGATCTGATCGCCTACGTCCGCTACGCCATCGTGTACCTGCACCTCGACGATTTGCAGTCCATCCGCAAAGAAATTGATCGTTTATTGGAAAACTAATTATCCCCTCCCAGGAGCGTGCCCTCATGTCCACCGATTCTAAAAACCGGCGTGCCGCCGTCCTCCCCACTCCCCCCATCCCCGCCGATCTTCCTTCGATTCAATTGACCGATAACGCCCGCCAGGTGCTCATCCGCCGCTACGTGCGCCGCGCAGATGACGGCTCTCCGGCCGAAACTGTGGACGAGATGTTCTGGCGCGTGGCCTACCACGTGGCCAAAGTGGAAGAATCCTGGAACGTGGACATCAACGCCCGCGCCCGCGAATTTTACACCCTGCTCACTGCCCGGCGCTTCTTCCCCAATTCGCCCACCTTCACCGGCGCGGGCACTCCCCTGGGTCAATTGGCGGCCTGTTTCGTGCTGCCCATCACGGATGATATGGGCCGCGAATCCACCGGCATTTTCCAAACCCTGCGCGACGCCGCCCTCATCCAGCAGACCGGCGGCGGCAACGGCTTCTCCTTCTCCCGCCTGCGCCCCCAGGGCTCCCTGGTCAAATCCTCCGCCGGTCAGGCCACCGGCCCGGTGGGCTTTTTGCGTGTCTATGATCACGCCTTCGGCGAGGTGGCTCAGGGCGGCTCGCGCCGCGGCGCCAACATGGCCGTGCTGCGTGTGGATCACCCCGATATCGAAGAGTTCATCTCCTGCAAGACCAACGAAAACCAGATCACCAATTTCAACATCTCCGTGGGCATCACCGACGCCTTCATGCGCGCCGTGGAAGCCGACGCCGATTGGGATCTGCGCTTCCCCGATGTTCACCACCCCGCCTACCGCGGCTTCTCCGGCACCCTGGAAGAGGCCGAGGCCGCCGGCATCCCCATCAAGACCTACCGCACCGTGCGCGCCCGCGAGCTGTTTGATCTGATTGTGCGCCAGTCGCACCACAACGGTGAGCCGGGCATGCTCTTCCTGGACGCCGCCAACCGTTACAACCCCGTCCCGCACCTTTACCCTCTGGAAGCCACCAATCCCTGCGGCGAGCAGTGGCTTGGCCCCTATGAAAACTGCTGCCTGGGTTCCGTCAATCTCGCTGAGCTTTTCGGCCCCGATCACAGCGTGGATTGGGAAGCCGTGCGCCATTCGGTGGAGATCGCCACCCGCTTCCTCGACGATGTGATTGACGCCAACCAGTACGTCCCCGCCGTGCCCCAGCTTTCCGAGGCCGCCCACCGCGCCCGCCGCATCGGCCTGGGCATCATGGGCCTTGCCGACCTGATGTACCACGTCGGCATCCGCTACGGCTCCCCCCAGGGTCAGGAATTCGCCGCCCAGGTGATGGAATTTGTCCGCTATCAGGCCATGCGCACCTCGGTGGATCTGGCCCGTGAACGCGGCCCCTTCCCCGCCATCCGCGGCTCGCTGTACGACCCCGCCAATCTGCGCTGGTCGCCGCCCGCCCCGCTGGAAGCCTATACCAGCGATTGGGGCCGCCCGGCGGTGGATTGGGAGGGCCTGGAGGCCGATCTGCGCCAGTACGGCATCCGCAACGCCGCCCAAACCACCATCGCCCCCACGGGAACCATCGCCACCGTGGCCGGCTGTGAGGGCTACGGCTGCGAGCCGGTTTTCGCCCTGGCCTATATCCGCCACGTCAACGACAACGGCCGCGATCTGCAGCTCACCTACACCTCGCCCCATTTCCAGCGCGCACTGGAAGAAGCCGGCCTGGACCCCGAAACCCAACAGGCCGTCTATGAACAGACCATGCGCGACGGTTCCTGCCAGGCGGTGGAAGCCCTGCCCGAATCCATCCGTCAGGTCTTCGTCGTCTCCGCCGATATTTCCGCCGAAGAGCACGTGCGCATGCAGGCCGCCATGCAGGCCTTTGTGGATAACTCCCTCTCCAAGACCATCAACTTCCCCGCTGAGGCCGGCCCCGAAGATGTGGCCACCGCCTACCTGCTGGCCTGGAAGCTGGGCTGCAAGGGCCTCACCGTGTACGTCACCGGCTCACGTGAAAAAGTGGTGCTGGAAACCCACGCCACCCTGCAGGCCAAGCAAAAGACCCCCGCTGCCGACGCCGCGGATCAGCTCCATATCTGGCACGACGCCAAAAAGCCCCGCCCGCGTTCCCTGCCCGGCTACACCTACACGGTGGAAACCCCCCTGGGCAAAGCCTTTGTCACCATCAACGAAAACGGCGGCTCGCAGCCCTTTGAAGTCTTCATCAACACCGCCAAGGCCGGCTCCGACACCGCCGCCGTCTCGGAAGCCATCGGGCGGCTGGTGTCGTACGTGCTGCGCATCGCCTCTCCCATCGAACCCTCGCGCCGCCTGAGCGAAATCACCCGCCAGCTGGGCGGCATCGGCGGCGGGCGATCCCTGGGCTTTGGCCCCAACCGCGTGCGCTCTCTGCCCGACGGCGTGGCCCAGGTGCTGGAAGAATATTTACAGGAACGCCAGGAGCGCCTGGCCCAATCCGATGCCGATGCCCCCATCCAGGCCCCCCTGCCCCTCATCCAGGCCGCCGCGGCAACACCGCCTTTGGCAGCTGTCAGCCTGCCCCGCATTGGCGATCTGTGCCCCGAATGCGGCCAGGCCGCCGTGGTGAACGAGGAGGGCTGCCGCAAATGTTACGCCTGCGGCTACTCAGAGTGCTGAGGGGTGGGGTGATCTTCAAATATCAATAGGGGATTCCCGCACCTGGCAGCAGCATCCCCCAGGCACGGGGGCATTGGAGGCATCCGCATGCAGCACCGCCGCCGTTCCATCCGCCTGCCCGGTTACGATTACACCCGGGCCGGCGCCTATTTCGTCACCATCAAGGCACACGGGCACGAAACCTCCCTGGGGGAAATCCATGACGGCGGCATGCATTTGAATGAATATGGCAAAATCGTTGAACACGCCTGGCAAGATTTGCCCGTCCATTATGCCCAGGTTGAATTGGGCACCTTTTGCATCATGCCGGATCATGTGCATGGAATCATCCTCCTGCATAATGTGGATGATGTGGTTGTAGGGGCGGGGGCCGTTGTAGTAGGGGCGGGTCTGAGACCCGCCCCTACGCCCACTACGCACACCACCCCTACGCCCACCGACCCTATACCCACCAACCCGCGCATATATCCGCTGTCCGAAATCGTGCGTGCCTTCAAATCCTTCTCCGCCCGGCGCATCAACGCCGTCCGCCAAGCCCCCGGCACGCCCGTATGGCAACGCAACTATTACGAACACATCATCCGCAGTGAGCAGGAATATCAGCAAATCCATCAATACATCCAGGCCAACCCGGCCAATTGGGCCGAAAATCCCCGCCGCCGTTAAGCCCTTGTGGACATCCTGTCAAAACAGCCAGTGGGTATTTGACTCTTCAAAACAGGGGGATATAATCAAACGAAAAAGGGTATCCTCATGACTCATCCGGTTCAACAGCAAGTTCTACAGATCCTCCGCCAGGATTGGGCGGAATACATCCCCCAATTTCGCCGCATGTCCCCCGAGGCGCAGACCGCCTTCCTGGCCGCGCAGGGGTACGCCCGTTTTGGCGACCTGCTGGCCCACATCGTGGCCTGGTGGCAGGTCGGCCATCAATCCATCCAGCGCTATCTCAGCGACCCCACCTTCCAACCGCTCCGATATGATGTGGACGCCTTCAACGCTGAAGCCGTTGCCCAGGCGGCTGCCAAAAGCGAGGATGAGATCGCCGCGTCCTTTGAGACCATGCGCACCGCCTTGATTGACTTCGTGGAACGCTTACCGGAAGCCGCTTTCGAGAATGAGAACGTGCTGCGCCAGCTTAACATGGAATTCACCGGCCACCTGGGCGAGCATCAGATCCCAGAACCGGAATAAGATGGTCATCCACCACCGATATTCAACCCCACCTGGACGCAGTGCGGCGCACTTGTTGCCTTCAAAGGAAAGGTTTTAACCCCGAAATCGGGTTCTTCGCTTAGGTATTTACCTGCCAAATCCCACCTGCCATGAATGCACACCATTGGGCAGAATACGATAGGAGAGATTGTAATGACAGGCAAAATGAATGACAACAAATCATTGTGGTGGTACTTTGGGGTTACTTTCGCTTTTTCTTGGATCTTCTGGATCCCTAATGCTTTGGCAGCACAGGGCATCTCCTTGCCCTCAGGGCTGTCGGATTTCCTCGCTGGGCCGTTCAACCCTGCCGCATTTGGTCCATTATTTGCCGCATTACTGCTAACTTATTTACAGCAAGGAGGTAAAGGCATTCTCCAACTCTTACAGCGAGGAATTGACTTTCGTTTCAAGAAGGTCTGGTTGGCAGCGATCTTGTTTCTTCCGCTCATCATCTTCAGCGGATCCATTTTTGCCGCGATATTGGTGGGCAAAAGGCCATTGGACCTATCGGTAATTTCTAATCCGCCCTACGCTTTGGTTGCCTTTTTTGTCATCTTGTTCACTGCCGGCCCTCTTCAGGAGGAGTTTGGTTGGCGAGGGTACGCGTTACCGCGCTTACAATCTCGCTTTAGTGCGCTAACATCCAGTATCATCCTGGGCTTTTTCTGGTGGCTGTGGCATCTGCCAGCCGTATTTATTCCCGGAAGGTTCATGGCGGACAATCTCGTTACCTTTTTTGCGCTGCTGGTAGTGATTACCCTTACATCAATCCTCTTCACCTGGTTATTCAATCATACCAACGGCAGCATTTTGGCTACCCTCCTGATGCACACTTCAATGAATTGGTCGATCTGGTTGGCAATGCCCAGTATGAAAATGGACCTGCTCACCATCGGGTTCATGAGTCTTTTTCTAGCAATTGCGGTTTTCCTAATCGTAAAGCGGTGGGGAGCCGCCAACTTGCGCCGTGAAAAAGCGTAGGGTGTTCGACAACCCCTTATACCTATAGACTCGACAGACGGGGACTTACCCGCCTATCGGGATTCTGCGCTGAAATTCCAGAAGGGGTTCCTGTTAAATCCCATACGCTGCGAAACCTTGCCGTTTGTCAGCCATCCCCCCAGATCTGAAAAAAGGTCCCCCATGCCCATCCTGCATGTTGAAATTGTCACCCGCCCCGACGAAACCCTCCCCCCAAACCTCGCCGCGGCCTTGGCCGACCGCGCTGGTCAAATTTTCAATTCAGAACCCGGCGGCACCTGGGTCAAAGTGTCCCTCATCGCCAGCCAAAACTACGCCGAGAATCTCACTCCATCGAACGAACTCTTTCCGGTGTTTGTCTCGGTGCTGAAAGCAGCCCTGCCCGCTCTGCCGGCTTTGCAGGCAGAGGCCGCCCAATTGGCCGCCGCCGTCGCCCAGGTCTGTAATCGTCCCCAGGAGAACGTCCATATCCTCTACCAGCCGGAAGGCACCGGCCGGGTCGCCTTTGGCGGAAAACTGCTGTCTTAATGCCTCTCTGCTGTGCCAATTACTCCCAAGCGCGCCCAAAAGTGCTACAATCGGTTCATCTGATCCGAAAGGTATGAGCGCCCATGTTCCGAGACATGCGCCGAAAAAAACAGCTGCTCTCTGAAGCAGAAACCATTGAGATCTTGCAAAGCTGCACCTCCGGCGTCCTGGCCGTCCTGGGGGATGAGGATTATCCCTATGCCGTCCCCTTGAGCTACGCCTACAAAGACGGCAAGCTGTATTTCCACTTTGCCACCGAAGGCCACAAGCTGGACGGCATCCGTAAAAACAGCAAGGTCTCGTTTTGCGTCATTCAAGCCGATACCGTCGTCCCCCACGCCTTCACCACCCATTACCGCAGCGCTGTCGTCTTTGGCAAGGCCCGCCTGCTCACCGATGACAGCGAGAAAAAATACGCCCTGCAGTGCCTGGTCGAAAAGTACTCCCCCGGCTTCGCCGCCGAAGGGGATGCAGAGATCGAGCGCGATTGGAAACGGGTGTGCGCGGCCGAACTTCAAATCGAACACATGACCGGAAAAGCGGCCATCGAAATCATTAATCAGCAGCGGCCGTCCGACGGCCCCCATGAATGAGGAACACGTGTCAAATTCCAATGTAGATTCCCAAGAATCCCTTCCCGACCTGCCCGAAGCCACTCTGGACGATCTGCCCGAACGCCTGCGCCCGGGCATCGCCCGCGCCGGCTGGAATGAGCTTATGCCTGTGCAGGCCCGCGCCATCCCCTACCTCTTTGCCCAGCGCGATATGATGATCCAATCGCGCACCGGTTCCGGCAAAACGGGCGCCTACCTGCTGCCCATTCTGGAGATGGTCAACCCCCTCCAGCCCACCACGCAGGCTCTCATCCTCGTCCCCACCCGTGAGCTGGCTGTGCAGGTTGCCTCCGAGGCCGAAATCCTCGCCACAGGCACCGGCGTGCGCACGGTGGCCGTGTACGGCGGCGTGGGCTACCGCGAGCAGTTGGCCGCATTCCAGGCTGGCGCTCATATCGTCGTCGGCACCCCTGGGCGCGTTCTGGACCACCTCCTGCGCCGCTCCCTCACCTTGCAGCACTTGCAGTTCCTCATCTTTGATGAAGCCGACCGCATGCTCTCGATGGGCTTTTACCCCGACATGCGCCGCGTGCAGCATTATCT
Source organism: Levilinea saccharolytica (assembly GCF_001306035.1). Lineage (GTDB taxonomy): Bacteria > Chloroflexota > Anaerolineae > Anaerolineales > Anaerolineaceae > Levilinea > Levilinea saccharolytica. Next base: position 48,423 of record NZ_LGCM01000055.1, on the reverse strand, counting down.
TCCCGAACATGCCATCAGCACCTACATGTTCTCCGCCACCTTCCCCGCCCCCGTGCTGCGCCTGACCCACCAGTTCATGCGCAGCCCCGGCTTCCTCAACCTCTCCTCCGATCAAATCCACGTCTCCGAGATCGAGCACGTCTATTATTCCGTCCCCGGCATGGATAAAGACCGCTCCCTGATCCGCATCATCGAGGTGGAAAATCCCCTGTCGGCCCTCATCTTCTGCAATACCAAGGTGCGCGTCAACTACGTCACCACCGTCCTGCAGCGCTTTGGCTATGACGCCGACGACCTGACCTCCGATCTGGCCCAGTCCTCGCGTGAAAAAGTGCTCGACCGCGTGCGCCGCGGCACGCTGCGCTTCCTGGTAGCCACGGATGTGGCTGCCCGCGGCATTGACCTGCCGGAGCTTTCCCACGTCATCCAATACGAGCCGCCCGAAGACCCCGAAGCCTATATCCACCGCTCCGGCCGCACCGGGCGCGCCGGCGCCTCTGGCACGGCTATCACTTTGGTGACAGCGGTGGAACGCGCCGCTCTGCTGCGCATCGCCAAGCAGTTCAACTTCCCCCTGAACGAACGCCCCCTGCCCTCCGATGAGGATGTTCAGCACGTGGTCTCCGAGCGCATCATTGCCCTGCTGGAAGCCCGCCTGCGCACCCGCGACCGGCTGCAAACCGAGCGTATGGCCCGCTTCGTGCCCCTGGTGCCCACCCTGGCTCAATCCGGCGAGGATAATCACCTGCTGGCCATGCTCCTGGATGATTTTTACCAGCAGACCTTCCACGAGCCGCTCATCGCCCCTGATGAAGCCCCCAGCCGCCCGCCGCAGTCGCCTTCCTCTGCCGTGGGTTCAGGCCGCCGCTCCCGCAAGCGCCGCCCCCGCTAGCCGCGCCAGCCCAAAGGCAAACCCTCACGCCCTTCCGCACCCCGGAGGGCGTGTTTTTTTACCCCGATTCCGCCCATCCGGGGGGCTGAAATCCTGCCCAGATGGCCAGTGGCAAATTTTCACCCTGCGGATACAATCACAGCGTTGTAGAAAACTATTCAAAATTTGAAGCAAATATTCTTGTAGAAAGGTCGGGTTTTTTGGCGAAAGTTGCTCGGGTGGTTCACAATCTCACACGTTGATTGCGCCTGAAACGGAAAGGGCTGTCATTTCCTTTGCGTTGCCTGCCTGGCCTCGGGAGCGATCAATGCCCGTGGCCTTTTGATTGAAGCGGAGGCACTCTGCCTCCCTGAACCCCATCAATAAGAACCCTCTGCCAGTCACGGGAAAGCTCTCGCGGCTGGCAGTTTTGTTTAACCTGAGCATACACCATGAAACCTCAACCTACTACCATCGTTGATTCCGCCCTCTTTACCGGGCTCGTCATCCAAAAATTCATCCATCAAATCCAGGTTCTGGCCGGTGACCACACCCTGATGTGCGCCCTGCCTCCCCACCTGGCCGCGCACGTCGCCGCGGGTGACGTGGTACGCTGTGAAACCGCCCCCACCCCCGACCTGCCGCGCCTGGTGACAGTCCTGCCCCGCCGCTCCGAATATTCGCGCCCGGCGGCCGCCTCGCGCCCCGGTGCCCACGCCCCCCAGCAGGTCATCGCCGCCAACGTGGATTGGGTCATGCCCGTCTTTGCCGCTGCCAGCCCCACCCCCAAGTGGAATCTGCTGGACCGCTTTTTGGCGGCCGCCGAAGCCCAGGGCCTGCCTGCCCGCATCTGCATCACCAAATGCGACCTGACCTCCAGCGGCTCCCCCGCCGAGCTGGAACTGCACGAAATCCTGGATCTGTACCGCAGCCTGGGCTACCCGGTCTCCCTGGTCTCTGCCCAAACCGGCAGTGGGCTGGGTGAGCTATGCGGGCATCTGTCTCAAGGGACCACCCTGCTGGTGGGCAAATCTGGCGTGGGCAAAACCACCCTGCTGAACGCCCTCCTCCCCGGCGCGGATCAGTCCACCCGCGCGGTCAACGCCGTCACCGGCAAAGGCCGCCACACCACCACCGCGGCCCACCTTTACCCCCTCCCCGGCGGCGGCGCGGTCATGGATACCCCCGGCATGCGCGAATTTGGCCTGTGGGACATCACGCCCGAAGATATGGCTGCCTGCTTCCCCGAAATGCGCCCCCACTTGGGCCGCTGCCGCTTTGGCCTCAGCTGCCAGCACGACGAAGAACCCGGCTGCGCTGTGCGACAGGCCGTCATGCAAGGGGCCGTTCACCCCCGCCGCTACCAAAGCTACCTGCGCTTGAAAGCCGAGGCCGCATGAAACACTACACCCACCCCACCTTTGGCGATTTCACCTGCTGCCACTGCCGCCAGTTTGTCACCGCTCAGGCCGCCTTCTCCGGCGTGCAGAACCGCAACCACTGCCCGGTGTGCCTCTATTCACGCCACCTGGATCTGTACCGCGCCGGAGACCGCCTGGCCGCCTGCAAAGCGCCCATGCGCCCCGTCGCCCTCACCCTCAAGCGCTCGCCCAAAAAATACGGGCCCGACCACCACGGGGAGCTGATGATTGTCCACCGCTGCCAGGACTGCGGCACCTTCTCCATCAACCGCGTGGCCGCCGACGACTGCGCGGACAGCCTGTTTGCGGTTTTCCGCGCTTCGTTGAGCCTCAGCGCCGAGGTCCTGGCTGCCCTCGCTCAGCAGAGCATCCAAATCCTCACCACCGCCGATGAAGACGCCCTGCACGCCCGCTTGTTTGGCTGTCAGAGCCTGCGCATCCCCGATTGGGCGGTGAGTTAACCCTATAAAACCCAGCCCTGATGGGGTCTCCTCCATCAGGGCTGGCCGACTTTTCATGCCGCTCAGGCGACGGCCCGTTCAGGCAGGTGTTCCACCGCCAGCAGGATCAAATCCGCCGCTTCTTCCACGTCTAGTTTGCCGGTGTTCAGCACCATATGGTAATGCTGCGGATCGTCCCAGCGGATATTATAAAACCGGCTAAGATACTCCGCCGAGGCTGCATCCCGCATGGCAATGCGGTCCTGCGCATCGCGCCGTACCTCAATATCCGCCTTATACGCCTGCCGCGCCTGGCGCAGTTCCTCTTTTACCCGCTGAATGCGCTCTTCCTCCGGTGCGACGACACGCACATGCAGCACATCGGGTTGATCCGCCAACAGCGCCTGGCCGCCCCGCCCTACAATGACCACGTTGCCCACCTGATAGGCGTCGCGGATAGCGAATTGCACCAACTGCAGCGCAGCCGATTCGCTCAGCGCCAGCTCCTGCACGCTGCGCGTTCCAGAGGCGTCTTCCTTCCACAGCCGCACCTGGGCCACATCCTGCGACCCGCCAAACACCCGTTCCAAAAAGCTCTTAGCCTTGTAGCTGGTCTCGGCAAAGTCAAAGATCTCCTGCTCCGAAAGGCCCAACACCGCTGCCGCCCGCACCATTAAGCGCTTGTCAAATATGCGGTAGCCCAACCGCTCACACACGCGCAGGGCAATTTCATTCCCCCCGCTGGCATACTGCCGGGAAATAGTAATCACGGCCATCTTGCACCTCCTCTGCAAACAAAAACCTCCCGCCGAACCGGTGGGAGGGAAATGGAGCCAAATCAGGCGGAGAAATGCACACCCGCAGCGCCGCAGCCTGTTTTATTTAGATGTCCACTATCATCATAACACATCCCCCTCTTGGTTTCAACCGCCTGCCAGCCCCCTTGACATTTCGCCCAGAACAGGTAGACTGGATGCACCCATTCCACCCGCCCAAGGAGCACCCTGCCGTATGCCCATCCAAACCTATGCCCTGGAACCCAACGGGCCCCTGCGCCTGGAAATTTCCTGGGCCCCCAACTGGACCCAGTTCACCGTCAAACTGGACGGCGTGGAAGTGGGCCGCGTGGAAAATAAAAAAGCCCTGACCGCCGGGCAAGATTTTCCTCTGCCCGACGGCTCCACCCTGCACGTGCAGCTCTTTACCGGCCTGGCCGCCGAGCTGGCCGTGCTGCGCAACGGGCAGCACCTGCCCGGCACCGCCGCCCACCCCGAAACCCGCCTCAAAAACGCCTTCAGCCTCATCCTCCTGGTAGGCGGGTTTAATTTCCTCACCGGCCTGCTAGCCCTGCTCTTCCGCTGGCAAGTGCTCGTCAGCATGGGCATCGGCATGTACCAGCTCGGCTACGGCGCCCTGCTGCTGGCCCTGGCCTACCTCACCCGCCGCCTGTCGTGGTGGGCACTCCTGGCCGCCGTGGTTCTGCTGGGGCTGGATGCCGTGCTGGGCCTCTTCATCGGCCCAGGGCAAGGCTCCATGATGAATTTCTACAGCAGCATCGTGCGCCTGATGATCACCTTCTTCGTCGCCCAGGCTCTGCCCGCCGTCAAGCAGCTGCAAAGCCGTCCATCTGCGTAGGGTGCCCCGCTCATCCTGATGTCATTGCTTGCCCCCGCCTTTTGGGGGCGTGCCCTCGTACTTCGAGGGCTGTGGGGATCTCCCCCCCGAAAGGTGCAGATCACTTCCCTGCGTTCACGTTCCCGTACGGGCACGGGCGCTTTTGGCCCGTGCCCCCGTTCTTCGGGCGCGTGCCCCGTTCTTTGGGCGCGTGCCCCCGTTCTTCTGGCGCGTGCCCCCGTTTTTCGGGCGCGTCTGAGACGCGCCCCTACACGCGCCCCTACCGACGTGCCCCTTCACGCGCCCATGCACACAAAAAAACCGCCCGTTCGCACGGGCGGCCCTGATTCACGGCGTGTACACCCACCAGCCGGGCTGCTCCGGCTGCTCGCAGCACTGCATCACCTCCACCCGGCCCTCCTCCAACCACACCACCGCCGGCCGCGCCGCAAAATTGTAATTGGACGACATGCTCAGCTGATACGCCCCCGCCGCGGGCGTGGCCAAAAGCTCCCCGCGCTGCACCGGCGGCAGCAAAATGTGCGGGATGAGCACATCCCCCGATTCACAGAATTTGCCCACCACGCGCATGGCCTCCGTCGGCGGATCGCTGGGGCGCTCCACCACCCGCGCCGTATACTGCGCCCCATACAGCGCCACCCGCGGGTTATCCGCCAAGCCGCCGTCAATGGCCACAATGTGCGTGCCGTTGGGGGTCATCTTCTGCGATCCCACCCGGTACAGCGCCACCCCCGCCCGCGCCACCATCCACCGCCCCGGCTCCAAAATCACCTTGGGCAGCTTCCAGCCGCGCTGGTGATTGGCCGCCGCCACCGCCTCGCTCACCGTGCGCACCCAGGCTTCGGCGTCATCCGGCCCGTCCGCCTCGGTGTAGCGCACCCCCCAACCCCCGCCGGGGCTGATCTCCTCCGGCACAAAGCCTTCTGCATCGGCCACCTCATACAGCATCTCAATCGCCTTGCGGTACGGCTCGGCCTGAAAGATCTGCGACCCCAAATGCGTATGCAGCCCCACCAGGTGAAAATGGGGGCTGTTCTTGCAGAAACGGATGGCCTCGGCGGCCTCCCCGTTTTGGATATGCAGGCCAAATTTGCTGTCGGCGTGCGACGTTTCAATGTGCGGGTGCGTGTTCACGCGCAAATCCGGCGTAATCCGCAGCCAAATGCGCGCCCGGCGTTGATTTTTGCGCGCCAGATCTTCCAGATAGCGCATCTCATCCAGGCTGTCCACCACAATGGCCTGCACCCCCCAGGCCAGGGCCGCCTCCAGCTCCGGCTGCGACTTGTTGTTGCCGTGCAGGTGAATGCCCTCCGCCGGGAAGCCCGCCTGCTGAGCAATGCGGATTTCGCCGTAGCTGACCACATCCGCCCCCAGCCCCATCTCGGCCATCTTCACCGCCAGCGCGTGTGAAAAATAGGCCTTCACCGCGTAGGCCACGGCCGCCTCGCCGGGGTAATACTGCCGGAACAAGCTCTGCAAGCGCTCGGCCTGATGCCGGATGGTGGCCCCGTCGTACACATACAGCGGCGTGCCGTAGGTCTCCGCCAGGCTCTTCAGGTCGTGCCCGGCGATGGACAGCCGCCCCGCCGCGTTCACGCGTGTGGTGATGGGAAAAATGGAAAAATCATCTGTGGGCTGCATCATTTCACCTCTTAATCTAACCAAACCGATCCATAATCGCCCATGATACCACCTTCTCCCCCGCACCGCAAAAAATTCCCCCGCAAATGCGCCTATCCCATCCCCCCGCCTATGATATACTCGCACCTAGCCCCTAATTGGAGAACCGTATGCCCAAACGTCTCATCCTGCTGGCTGGCAATATCGGATCCGGCAAAACCTCCCTCACCGAACGCATCGGTCAACGCCTGGGATGGCGCACCGCCTTTGAATCCGTGGCCGATAACCCCTACCTGCCCAACTTTTACGGCGACATGCGCGCCTGGTCCTTTCATTTGCAGGTCTATTTCCTCGGCCACCGCGCCCGCCAGCACCTGGAACTGTGGCAGGACCCGCGTTCGGCCATCATTGACCGCAGCATCTACGAAGACGCCTTCATCTTCTCGCGCGCCCTCAACCACCTGGGCAACCTCTCCGAATTGGATTATCAAACTTACCGGCGCGTGTTTGACCTCATCACCGAACAGCTCCCCCCGCCCTCCCTGCTCATCTACCTCAAAGCCCCCGTGCCCGTGCTCATGGATCGCATCCGCCAGCGCGCCCGCGATATCGAAACCGGCATCAGCGCCGATTACCTCGCCCTGCTGGATTCCTTCTACGAAGACTGGATCAACACCTTCGAACTGTGCCCCGTGCTCACCCTGCACACCGGCGACCTGGATTTCGTCCACAAGCCCCAGCATCTGGATATCGTCGTCCAGCGCATCGAAGAAACCCTGCAAGGCAAAAGCACCATCACCTTCAACGGCAAGGGCTGAGGCCTACACCAGACCCCAATACTTCTCAAAGTAGCGCAGCAGCTTTTCGATAATCCCCTGCTTTTTCTCCGCCCGTCCGCCCCCAAAACGCGAGATGGGCGGCAGGATTTGATCCAGGGCCGTGCCGGTGGTCTTGAGCACCCCGTCGCGGAAGGCGTTTTCCATGAAACGCCGCGTCTCTTCCGGCTTTAACTTTTCATCCTGAATGAGGGCCTCCAGATCCGCTGCGCGGCGCTCCTGCAAAAACTGGCGCCAATCCTCATCCACCTGCGTGGCCGCGTTCATCTGGTCAATAAAGCGCTGAATCAGTTCCTTCTTGCTGCGCAGTTCCAGGCTGCTCTGCACCGCCTTGTCAATGGTGGTCAAAATGCTGGCATCCTGGCAGTTGGATTGGCCGTATTGGGCCACCAGCATGAGGATGTAATCAATATTCACCTCAACCTGCCGGATCAATTCCAGTTCAAACACCAGATCGTCGTTGATGCTTTCCTTATCCGCCTCGCTCCCCCGGCGCAGCTCCTGATACAGGTCAATATAGCGGCTGTGGTAATCCTGAAAATCCCGTTCCGAAAGAATTTCCTGACCGGTGAAGTCGTCAAACGCGCTCAAAATGTTGCGCAGCCGCAAAATGGCCCCATACAGGCGGATGAAGTCCTTTTGGGCCTCCTCGCCCGTGATGGGCTGCCCCAGCGGATAGGCGGCGGTCAGCTCGGCGATGCGTTCCACATAGCCGGGCTGATGCTGCCCCTCCTCCTCGTAGCCGTGATAATACTCCTCGTAGGTGCGCAGCAGCACCACACCCCCGGCGTCCTTGTTGCCAAACAGGGCAATGGCCTCATCCGTTTCTTCTTTTAAGTCGCGGAAGCACACGATATTGCCAAAGGTCTTAACGCTGTTCAAAATGCGGTTGGTGCGTGAAAAGGCCTGCAGCAGCCCGTGCTGGCGCAGATTCTTATCCACCCACAGCGTGTTCAGCGTGGTGGCGTCGAAACCCGTCAGGAACATGTTGACCACAATCAGCAAATCCACCTCGCGGTTCTTCATGCGCAGCGACAGGTCTTTGTAATAATTCTGGAACTTGTCCGCCGAGGTGTCGTAATTGGTGCTGAAGGCCGCGTTGTAATCCCGCAGGGCCGCCTCCAAAAAATCGCGCGCGGGGGCGTCCAGGCGCTCCATCTCAAAATCCTCATCCGGCAGCAGCCCGCCCGCCTCTTCTTCATTGGGGCTGAAACTGAAAATGGTGGCGATCTTCAACCCGCGCTGCTGCTCGGCGTTCTGCCTTCGAAATTCGGCGTAGTAGCGCATGGCCAGGGGGATGGAGGCCGCGGCGAAGATGGAATTGAACCCGACCACGCGCCGCTCTTCGCCCTGCCGTGTGCGCGACGGCAGGGTGTAGGCCGTGTTGCGCTGGGTCTTCTGGTCAAAATGCTCCAGCACATAGCGCACCACCTCGCTCACCCGCCGCGGGTCGGCCAGGGCCTTTTCACGGTCAATGCCGTACACCTTTTTATCGGCCACCCCCTCCGGCATGTGCAGGGTGTTAACATAGTCAATCCGAAACGGCAGCACGTTCTGATCGCTGATCGCGTCCACAATGGTGTAGGTGTGCAGCTTTTCGCCGAAGGCCTGTTCCGTGGTGCGCAGCAGCGGGCTGCCCCCCGAACCCGCGTTGGCCGCAAAAATGGGCGTGCCGGTGAAGCCGAAGATGTGATACTGCTTAAAATGCCGCGTGACCGCCTGGTGCATATCGCCAAACTGCGAGCGGTGGCATTCGTCAAAAATCAGCACCACCCGTTTTTTGTAAATGGGGTGCTGGCGGTTGCTGCGGATGAAACGCTCCAGCTTTTGCAGAGTGGTGACCAGGATGCGGTATTCGTGCGGGTTGCCCTTCTCGTCGCGGTCTTCCAACTGGCGCTGCAGCACGCGCGTCGAGGTGTTGCCGTCCGCCGCCCCTTTTTCAAAGCGGTCGTACTCCTTCATCGTCTGGTAATCCAGGTCTTTGCGGTCCACCACAAACAGCACCTTATCCACCGTCGGCAGGGCCGCCGCCAACTGGGCGGTCTTAAAGCTCGTCAGCGTTTTGCCCGAACCGGTGGTATGCCAGATGTAGCCGCCCGCCTCGATGCTGCCCGTGCGTTTGTACTGCGCCGACACGGCGATGCGCGATAAAATCCGCTCGGTGGCCGCGATTTGATAGGGCCGCATCACCAACAGGTCATTTTCCGAAGTCCACACGCAGTAGCGGGTGAGGATGTTCAGCAGGGTGTGGCGCGCAAAAAAGGTCTTGCTGAAATCCACCAGATCGGGGATGATGCGGTTGTGGGCGTCGGCCCAAAAGCTGGTGAATTCAAAGCTGTGGCTGCTGTGCTTGCCCCGCCCCCCCGCGGCCCCCTGACCCTGGCGGCGCAAATGCGCTTCGCGCGTGGTATTGCTGTAATATTTGGTGTGCGTGCCGTTGGAGATCACGAAGATCTGCACGTATTCAAACAGGCCGCTGGCCGCCCAAAAGCTGTCGCGCTGGTAACGCTGAATCTGGTTAAAGGCCTCGCGCACGGCCACCCCGCGCCGCTTCAGCTCCACATGCACCAGCGGCAGCCCGTTCACCAGCACGGTCACATCGTAGCGGTTTTCGTAGGCGCCTTCCCGCTGGGTGATCTGGTGGGCCACCTGCAGGCGGTTGTTATGGATGTTCTTCTTATCCAGCAAATAGATGTTCTTGGTGCTGCCGTCGTCGCGCCGCAGCAATTGCACATGGTCTACCTGAATCTTGCGCGTCTTTTCCACAATGCCCTCGCCCGGATTGGCCACGCATTCGCGGAAAAAGCGCCCCCATTCGTCTTCGCTGAAGGTCATCTCGTTCAGGGCTTCCAACTGGCGGCGCAGATTGGCGCGCAAAGCCGCCTCGTCCCGCCCGGTGAACAGCTCGTAACCCTGGGCGCTGAGCTGGCGTACGAACTCGGCTTCCAGCTCGGCCTCGCTTTGGTAACTCTCCGGGCGGGTGCTGTAATCGGCGGCGTATTCGGCCACCACGGTGGCATCGGTGGTGCTGGCCACAATCTGATAGGTGCTCATGCCCGCGCCTCCAACAGGGAAAACAGGTGATCGCGGTAATAGGCGTACTGCTGGCGGCGCCCGGCGATCTCGGCCGGCAGCCCGCTGCTCAGCCCCGCGGTCAGCTCGTCAAAATGGTCTAAGATCGTGGTGATACGGATTTGCTCTTCCAAAGGAGGAACGGGTAGATCTAAGTTTTTTACGATATCCGCATTGAGGTTCTGTACCGTACCGGTTGATGCCCGCTGCGCCATCATCATTTGAATTGTGTTGGAACTTAGCAAATGGTAAAGGAAGTCTGGAGTGAAGTACACATCAAATCCACTGATCGACAGCCAACCATCATGAATACAGCCTTCTGTTTTCATGATGTAGGGACGGCCAAAGCTCATAGAATTCGACAAAACAAAATCACCTGGGCGCACCAATCGGGACATTTCCGCGCCCATTGGGGTAATCTTTTCAGAAGTGGAAGTAATATATTTACTCCCAGGCTGAACATCACCGATTTTTATCCAATTTATTCCGTCTTCGGCATCCGTTATGAAAGCCCGGATAGGACGTGGAGACGCGCCTCGAACGATGGAGGCGATTTCTCCAAAGGGTTTGGTTTTATACTTGTTAAAGCTGATAAGCTTATTCCGGTAATACTCATACTGTATCTTTCTTGCGGTAAGCTCCGCGGTAAGCTCCGCGGTAAGCTCCGCGGTAAGCTCCGTGAACTGGTCCAATATGCGTACAATTTCCCGCTGCACCTCCAGCGGCGGCAGGGGGATGATTATGCTTCTCAAATTTTGCTGATTAAGTTTAGGCGGTACACCTCTGACTAGTGAATCAATATTCACGGTTTGCATGTAATGATAAATAAATCGCAAAAGGGTTCCTGGTTTCTCACTTAAAACGTGAGCATGATTATTAACCCATATTTTTCCAGTTGCCCAGGTTAAAACTGGACTGTAATCCGTATTAATAACACTTCCATCTTCGCCTACGAGAAGAAAAACACCATCAAAAATATAATCACCAACATAATCTTGTATACCATTTGCGCCGTAGTAAGGATAGATACCTTTTGTTCGGTCTTTTTTTGTTACAGGTTTTCTCTGACTATCCAGAATATTACAAACCTCCCCCAACGTCTTATACTCCACCCCCTCCGGGCAGAGCTGCGCCAGCAGCGCGCGCAGGCGGCTCACGCCTCTCCCTCCAGCTCGGCGATGATTCTGTCGATCTCCTCCCGCAGTTCCTGGGCGCGGGCCGCCATGCGCCGCAAATCGGCGTTCAGCGCGGCGATGTCCACCGCCTGGCGCGTGTCCTCCGCCTCCACATAAGTCGAAACGCTCAGGTTGTAATTCTGCGCGGCCACCTCGCGGTTGGGCACCAGCCGGCAGAAGTGCGCCCGATCCTGGCGCTGCACGTAGGCGTCTACGATCTGGGCGATGTGATCGGCCGTCAGCTTGTTGTTGTTGGTCACCTTCACGCATTCTTTCGAAGCGTCTATGAACAAGGTGCTGTTTTCGGGTTTGGATTTCTTCAGCACCAGAATGCAGGTGGCGATGCTGGTTCCAAAAAACAGGTTGTCCGGCAGTTGAATCACGCCGTCCACATAGTTATTGTCAATCAGGTACTGACGGATCTTCTGTTCCGCCCCCCCGCGGTACATGACCCCCGGAAAGCACACAATCGCCGCCGTGCCGTTCACCGCCAGCCAGGCCAGGCTGTGCAGAATGAAAGCCAGATCCGCCTTGCTTTTGGGCGCCAGCACCCCCGCCGGGGCAAAGCGCGGGTCGTTGATCAAAATCGGGTCGCTGTCGCCCTTCCACTTGATCGAATAGGGCGGGTTCGAGACGATGGCCTCAAACGGCTCTTCGTCCCAATGCTGCGGGTCGGTCAGCGTGTCGCCCAGGGCGATATCAAATTTATCGTAATCAATATCGTGCAGGAACATGTTGATGCGGCACAGGTTGTAAGTGGTGATGTTGATCTCCTGCCCAAAGAAGCCGCGGCGCACGTTCTCTTTGCCCAAAATGCGTGCAAATTTCAGCAGCAGCGAACCCGAACCGCAGGCCGGGTCGTAGACCTTGTTCACCTGGGTTTTGCCCACCAGGGTCAGGCGCGTCAGCAGCTCCGAAACCTCCTGCGGGGTGTAATATTCGCCGCCGCTCTTGCCCGCGTTGGAAGCGTACATGGCCATCAGGTATTCGTAGGCGTCGCCAAACGCGTCAATGGTGTGGTCTTTGTAGTCGCCCAGCTTTAAATCGGCCACGGCGTTGAGCAGCTTCACCAGTTTTTCGTTGCGCTGCGCCACCGTGCCGCCCAGCTTGTTGCTGTTCACGTCAATATCGTCAAACAGCCCGCGGATATTCTCTTCGCTTTCGGTGCCCTGGGCCGAAGCCTCAATGTGGGTAAAGATGGCTTCCAGGGTTTCGTTCAGGTTGGGGTCTTCTTTGGCGCGGGCGCGCACGTTTTCAAACAGCTCGCTGGGCAGGATGAAGAAACCCTTGGTGCGCACCAGGTCGCCGCGCGCCGGCTCGGCCTTGTCATCTGCCAGGCGGGCGTAATCAAAGCCGGTGTTGCCCGTCTCCCACTCCCCGGCGTTGATATAGCCGCGGATGTTCTCGGAGATGTAGCGGTAAAACAACATGCCCAACACGTACTGCTTAAAGTCCCAACCGTCCACGCTGCCGCGCAGATCGTTGGCAATGTTCCAAATCGTGCGGTGAAGTTCCGCGCGTTCCTGTTCTTTTTTGTGGTCTGCCATCCGCGTGCTTCCTTTCTTCCGCCGGGGTTTTTGCCGCCTTGCCCCCTGCCGCATCCCTTAGATTAACGCTGCTTGTAATGCACCCCGCTCACCTCACGCAGGCGCTGGGCGGCCGTTTCGGCCGTCAGGTCGCGCTGGGGCATGCCCAGCATCTCAAAGCCCACCATAAATTTGCGCACGGTGGCCGAGCGCAGCAGCGGCGGGTAAAAATGGGCGTGGAAGTGCCAGCCCGGATAGGCCTGCCCGTCAAACGGCTCCTGGTGGAAGCCCATCGAATAGGGGAAGGAGACTTCAAACAAATTGTCGTAACGGATGGTCACCTGCCGGAAGACGTCCGCCAGCCCGCGCACCTGTTCCGCGCTGAGCTGCGGCAGGCTGGTCACATGCGCGTTGGATGTTACCAGCACTTCAAAGGGCCACACCGCCCAGAAAGGCACAAAAGCGGTGAAATGCTCGTTCTGCGCCACCACACGCTCACCCCGCGCGCGCTCTTCGGCGGTCACATCGCACAGCAGGCAGCCCCCCGTGCGCTGGTGATAGGCCGCCTGCTGCACCGCCTCGACGGCGGGCTCGTTGGGAACCTGTCCCGTGGCCCAAATCTGGCTGTGGGGGTGCGGGTTCGAGCAGCCCATCACCGCCCCCTTGTTTTCAAACACCTGCACATAGCCGATCTCCGGCCGCGCGCCCAGCTCCGCCGTCTGCGCGCTCCAGGTGCGGATGACCGCCTCCACATCTTCCAAAGCCATCTCCGGCAGGGTCAAATCGTGGCGCGGCGAAAAGCACACCACCCGGCACACCCCCGTCTCCGGCTCGGCGCGAAAGAGAGCGTGATCGGTGGGTTCTTCCCCCGGCTCCGGCGGCAGCAGCGCGGGAAAATCGTTGTCAAACACGTACGGGCCGGTATACTTGGGGTTATCGGCCCCCTGGTTGCGCCGGTTGCCCGGGCACAGGTAACAAGTGGGGTCGTAGGCCGGCAAATTGGCTGCGGCGGTCTTTTCCACCTGCCCCTGCCAGGGGCGCTGGGCGCGGTGGGGCGAAACCAATACCCATTGTCCATTTAACGGGTTGAATCGGCGGTGCGGTCGGTTAAAATTCATCTGGATTCCCTCGAAAATTGGGTGCAACGTTTTTGCATTTCCTGCGTATATTGTAATAGAAAAGCAAAAAATCAGGAGCAAATGGTGACCGACACAGAAGCCGCATGGCTGGAGCAAGCGCTCAAAGGAGATGACGAGGCCTACTCAAGGCTGGTAGAAACCTACCAGAACCCCGTCTTCAACCTTTGCTACCGCATGCTGGGCGATGAGGCCGAGGCCGAAGACGCCGCCCAGGAAGCCTTCTGGCGCGCCTATCAGGCCCTCAAGCGTTACGACCCCAACCGCTCCTTCATCACCTGGCTGCTCTCCATCGCCGCGCATTACTGCATTGACCAGCAGCGCAAACGCCGATTTACCAGCTTTTCGATTGACAGCCTGGAAGAAGATTTTCTTCCCGACGGCGGCGTCGGCCCCGAAAAGGCCGCCGCGCAGTCGGAGCAGAGCCAGATTTTGCATCAGATGTTAACGCAAATGCCCGCTCCCGACCGCGCCGCCATCGTCTTACGCTATTGGTATGACTTTACCGATCAGGAGATTGCAGATGCGCTTTCGCTGACTGTCCCTGCTGTCAAAAGTCGTCTCCACCGGGCGCGCCGCGCTCTGGCGGAACAGATGCAGCAGCACATCAAGGAACCGGCGTATGCGGAAAGGAACCCTTATGAATCATCAGCCTTATGAATCCTGGATCCTGGATGAGGCCGCGCTGTCTTTGGCTGAACAGCGCCAAATGAAAGAACACCTCGATTCGTGTGCCGCCTGCCGCAAGCTGGCCACCGGCTGGATCGCTGCCCGCCGCTCGATGCGTGCGGCCCCTCCCGCTCGCCCCGCCCCGGGTTTCACCGGGCGGTTCCAGGCCAGGTTGGCCGAACGCCGCGCCCTCCAACACCAATTGCAAGCCCGCCGGTTTGTGTTGATCACCACCACCGCCTCCATGCTGGCTTTGTTCGCACTGATGGCCTATCTGGCCTTCACCACCAGTTTTGCCACCCTGCTCGTCAACGCTTTGGGGTTGGCCACGCGCCTGGTGATCCAGTGGAACAATGCGCAGCAGGTGATTATGTCTTTATGGCATGCCCTGCCCCTCTACATCCCGGTTGCCATTTGGGTGATCCTCTCCACCGGTCTCAGCCTGCTTGGGCTGATCTGGGCAGTCTCCCTCTGGCGCATTTCTGCTAAAGGAGTTACAAACCAATGAAATCTCTCTATAAGCTCACTCTTGTATCTTTGCTGCTGGCGGCGCTCTTCCTGGCCTTCCCGGCCCCCGTGTACGCCCAGGGTCCTGACGACGACGGTCAGGTCATCTTCGGCGGCAGCTACACCCTCAACGACGGTCAGTCGCTGAACGGCGATCTGGCCATCATCGGCGGCACCGCCGTCATCCGCGAAGGCGCAACCGTCAACGGCTCCGTGGTCGTCACCGGCGGCTCCATTGAGGTCGCGGGTGAGGTCAACGGCGACGTGGTCGGCGTGGGCGGCACCATCAACCTCAGCGATACCGCCGTGGTGAACGGCAACCTCATCTCGGTGGGGGCCAATATCGCCCGCGCCGAAGGCGCGGTCGTCAACGGCGACGTGGTCAACGGCGCCCCCGGCAGCTATTCGTTTGACCTGCCGCGCAATACCCTGCAAAACCCGGTGCTCTCGGCCTGGAAGAGCGGCATGCGCTCCATCGGTGATTTCCTGTGGAGTTCCTTCCAGGTGCTGGCTCTGGCTGCCCTGGCGGCCCTGGTCGTCCTCTTCATGCCCAACGTCACCGCCCGCGTGACCCACGCCATCTCGGCTCAAACCCTGGTGAGCGGCGCGATGGGCCTGCTGACCCTCATCGTGGCCCCCGCCCTGGTGCTGCTCTTGGCCATCACCCTGGTGCTCTCGCCGCTGGCCATTCTGGGCATTCTGGCCCTCATCACCGCCCTGGTCTTCGGTTGGGTGGCCCTGGGCTACGAGGTCGGCAACCGCCTGGCCGCCGCCCTCAAGGTGCAGTGGGCCCCCGCGGTCAACGCCGGCCTGGGCACTTTGCTCACCTCGCTGGTGGCGGGCCTCTTCGGCCTGATCCCCTGCGTGGGCTGGATCGTGGGCTTCCTGGGCGCTGTCGTCGGCCTGGGCGCGGTCATCACCACCCGCTTCGGCACGCAGGCTGTGTCTGTCCCCACCCCGCCTACGGCGGTAGTCGCACCCGCGCCGATCCCGGCCCCGGAACCCCCGGCGGGTTCGGGCGAGGATGCGCAAATCTAACCCCATAATCAATCATGTCATTGCACCTGAACCATGTCGTTGCGACCGAAACCATGTCATTGAGACCTAAACCATGTCATTGCGAGCCCCCCGCTTTTTGGGGGGCGAAGCAATCTCTACCCCGGCATACAATCACCCACCATGTCATTGCGAGCCCCGGTTTTTTGGGGCGAAGCAATCTCTACCCCAGCATACAATCACCCGCCATGTCATTGCGAGCCCCGGTTTTTTGGGGCGAAGCAATCTCTACCTCAGCGAGCAGATTGCTTGGCCCTCGAAGTGCGAGGGTACACCGCTGCGCGGCTCGCAATGACATACGAGGAGACAGCAGATTGCTTCGCGCCCTTCGCGCCTTCGCGGTTCATCCCCCACAGCTCTGCTTTCACGGCGTGTAGATTGCTTCGCTACGCTCATCACCCGCCATGTCATTGCGAGCCCCGGTTTTTTGGGGCGAAGCAATCTCTACCTCAGCGAGCAGATTGCTTCGCCGCTGCGCGGCTCGCAATGACATACGAGGAGGCAGCAGATTGCTTCACTTCACCCGTAATGACACCGCACTCTTAACCCAGCTCATGTCTGATCCATCTCAGACCGGAGGTACCCTATGCTCAAAAAAATCACCGCCATGCTGCTCCTACTGATCCTGCCCAGCCTGGCCTGCACCATCACCGTCCCCACCGTGCGCACGGTCAACACCGGCGCCACCCAAACCCTCACCCTGGCCGAGCCGCTGCCCGAAGGCGCAGCCCCCGCCCGCCTGCTCATCGAAATGGGCGCCGGCCGGCTGACTCTGGCCCCAGGGGCCAAAACCTTCGTGGACGGCGAAATCCGCTGCAACGTCGACTCCTGGCAGCCCAAAGTCACCCGCCAGGACGGCCGCCTGAGCCTCTTGCAGCCCACCAGCCTGACCGCCCAATTCCCCAACAACGACATCGTCAACGAATGGGATCTGCGCCTCGGCGGCGCCGCCCCCTTTGAGCTGGAGGTCAATGCCGGGGCCTACGACGGCTCCCTGGATCTGTCCGGCCTGCCCATCACCCGCCTGGAAATGTCCAGCGGGGCCAGCAGCCTGAACGTGTCCTTCACCCAGCCCAACCCGCAGGTCATGCGCCTGCTGTCCTTCAAAACCGGCGCCTCCAGCATCAGCCTCAGCGGCCTGGCCAACGCCAATTTTCAAGAAATGACCTTTGAAGGCGGCGCGGGCTCCTATCAGCTCGATTTCGGCGGCACTCTGCTCCAGCCCGCTAACGTGCGCATCACCGGCGGGGTCAGCAGCACCACCCTGCGCATTCCCGCGGAAACCAACGCCGAGGTCATCGTCAGCGGCGGGCTGAACAACGTCTCGCCCAGCGGCACCTGGAACATCTCCGGCAGCACCTACCGCGCCGAAGGCCCCGGCCCCCTGCTCACCATCCGCGTGGAATTGGGCGTCGGCAGCCTGGAGCTGATCCGCGCAGACGCGCCCTGATCCCTCTCCAACCACAAAAAGACGACCGCCCGCGGGTTTACCGTGGGCGGTCGTCTCTATATCCGTTAAGTTCAGCGCTCAGGTGCTTTCCTCGCGATACCAGCCGTTTTCTTCAATCAGCGCGCGCACGCCCGCGGGCAGGTAATAGCGGTAGGGCTTGCCCGCCGCGATGCGGCTGCGGATCTGCGAAGAGGCGATCTCCAGCAGCGGCGCTTCCACAAAATGCACCTTGGCGCTCAGGCCGGGGAAAAGGCTTTCCAAATGGGCCAAATCCACCCCATCCCCCGGGCGGCGCATGACACCCAGCCCGGCGCAGGCGCGGATCAATTCCGCGGGTTGGTGCCAGGTGGGCAGATCGTGCAGCGAATCCCCGCCGATGAGGTAAAACAAATCCGCATCCGGGAACTGGTCTTGCAGCAGCCGCACCGTATCCAGGGCGTAATGCGGCCCAGGGCGGTCCAGCTCCACCCGCGACAGCTCAAAGGCGGGGTTATCCGCCAGCGCCGCCTGCACCATTTGCAGCCGCACCTCCGCGGGGCGGATCACCTGCCCCTGCTTATGCGGCGGGTCGGGCGTCAGCACCCACAGCAGGCGCTCCAGCCCCAACTGGTCTTGGGCTTCTGCCGCCAGGATCAAATGGCCCAAATGCGGCGGGTCAAACGTGCCGCCAAAAATGCCAATGCGCGGCGCGCCCAAATTAATCCTGCCAATCCAATTCGAAACCGGCGATGGTGACGGTGTCGCCTTCCTCCACGCCCGCCTTGCGCAGGGCCTCTTCCACGCCCAGGGTTTCCATCAGGCGTTGGAAGCGCCGCACCGAACCGTCATGTTCCCAATAGGTCATGGCCGCCGCCCGCTCAATGGCCCGCCCCCGCACCACATAACCGCTGTCTGTCTTTTCCACGGTGAAGGTGCGCGGATCTTCCTCCGGCCGGTACACGGGCAGCTCACCCACCACGGTCGGCTCTGGGGCGGTTTGCAGCAGCTCCACCGCCTTCCACAGCACCGGGTTCACATCCGTGCGCGCCAGGGCCGAGATGGCAAACGGCTCGTAGCCGTGCTTCTTCAATTCTTTCTGAATCTTGGGCCAGCGCTCCTGCACCTCTGGCTGATCCATCTTATTCAGCACCACAATCTGCGGTTTCTTCGCCAATCCAGCGTCAAACAAGGCCAGTTCGCTGTTGATCTGGCTGAAATCCGCCAGCGGGTCTTCGCTCATCCCGTCCAGCAGGTGAATCAGCACCCGCGTGCGCTGAATGTGGCGCAGGAAGGCATCCCCCAGACC
Organism: Levilinea saccharolytica; assembly: GCF_001306035.1. Classification (GTDB taxonomy): domain Bacteria; phylum Chloroflexota; class Anaerolineae; order Anaerolineales; family Anaerolineaceae; genus Levilinea; species Levilinea saccharolytica. The sequence goes on along the minus strand of NZ_LGCM01000055.1, from coordinate 29,724 downwards.
CACGCCCATGTGCGCGCCTTCCACCAGGCCGGGGATATCCGCCAGCACCAGGCTGTTCAGGTGGTCCAGCAGGGCCACGCCCAAATTTGGCTCCAGGGTGGTGAAGGGGTAGTTGGCGATCTTGGGTTTGGCGTTGGTCACCGCCGCCAGCAAACTGGATTTGCCCGCGTTGGGAACCCCCACAATGCCCACATCCGCGATCAGCTTTAGCTCCATCCGCAGACTGCGTTCCTGGCCCGGCTCGCCGCGTTCAGCCGTGCGCGGGGCCTGGTTGCGCGAGCTGGCAAAATGCTGATTGCCGCGCCCGCCGCGCCCGCCCTTGCAGATGGTCAGCTGCTGGCCTGGCTCCACCAAATCGCCCAGCAGTTCATCCGTGGCCGCGTCATACACCATCGTCCCCGGCGGAACCGGAATGATCAGGTGCTCCGCTGAGCGGCCGGTCATGTTGGTGGGCCCGCCGTTGCGGCCGTCCTTGGCGATGAAGCGCGCGTTCTGCTGGAAATGCGCCAGCGTGTTCAGTTTGGGGTTCACCTGCAGAATCACATCCCCGCCCCGGCCGCCGTCGCCCCCGTCCGGCCCGCCGCGCGCGATGAACTTCTGCCGCAGGAAATGCACCATGCCGTCCCCGCCCTTGCCCGATTGTACGTAAATAGAGATCTCGTCAATAAACATGCGTCAATTGTACCGTATTTCCAACGTTTCTCAGAACCTGCTGCGCTTTAAACACACAGCAGGGCGGGGGCTGGCCCCGCCCTGCTGGCCAAATTCAAAGACTACTTGCGGAACTTCGCCTTGAGGATGGTTTCCAGGGTAGGAACGCCGATCTCCTGCAGTTCGTAGCGCACGCGCTGCATGGGCTTGTTGACCTTGATGATGCGGGTCAGGTCAATCGGGGTGGCCGAGATGACCATATCCACTTCGGCGCGGTTGATGGTGGCTTCCAAATCGCGCACCTGCGCTTCGCCGTAGCCCATTGCGGGCAGGATCTGACCGGTCTTGGGGTACTTCTGGTAGGTGCTGATGATCGAGCCGACCGCGTAGGGGCGCGGATCCACGATTTCGGCGGCGCCAAAGCGGCGAGCCGCCACCCAGCCAGCCCCGTAGGCCATTTCGCCGTGGGTCAGGGTCGGGCCGTCTTCAATCACCAACACGCGCTTGCCGCGGATGGCTTCGGGGTCGTCCACGAACAGCGGGGAAGCGCCTTCGATCACCACCGCATCGGGGTTCAGGCGCGCGGCGTTGTTGCGCACGGCGATGACGGAATCGGGGTTGGCGGTGTCCACTTTGTTGATCACGAACACGTCCGCCAGGTACATGTTGGTTTCGCCGGGGTGATAGGCCACTTCATGCCCGGGGCGGTGCGGGTCGAGCACCACAATGCTCAGGTCAGGCTTGTAGAACGAGAAGTCGTTGTTGCCGCCGTCCCACAAAACGATGTCCACTTCCTGCTCGGCCTGGCGCAAAATGGCTTCGTAATCCACACCGGCGTACACGATCACGCCGTTATCCAGATGAGGTTCGTATTCCTCGCGCTCTTCGATGGTGCATTCGTGCTTGTCCAAATCGGCATAGGTGGCGTAACGCTGCACCTTCTGCTTCACCAGGTCGCCGTAGGGCATGGGGTGGCGGATGGCGGCCACTTTGTAGCCCATTTCGCGCAGGATCAAGGACACGCGGCGGGTGGTCTGGCTCTTGCCCGAGCCCGTGCGGATGGCGCACACCGAAACCACCGGCTTGGTGGATTTCACCTGGGTGGTGGTGGTGCCCATCAGGCGGAAATCAACGCCCGCGGCCGTCACCAGGGAGGCCTTGTGCATCACGTATTCGTGCGGCACATCGCTGTAAGCGAAGACCACCTGATCCACCTTCAGGTCTTTGATCAGCTTGAGCAGATCGCTTTCGGGGAAAATCGGGATGCCTTCGGGGTACAGCGAACCGGCCAGGGCCGCGGGGTATTTGCGGCCGTCAATGTTGGGGATCTGGGTGGCTGTGAAGGCGACCACGGTGTAATCGGGGTTATCCCGGAAGAACACGTTGAAGTTGTGGAAGTCGCGCCCTGCAGCGCCCATGATAAGAGTACGGATGGGGGTCATGCTTGCATTTCTCCTTTTGGTGTCTGATGGTTTGATACGATTCACTCCAGCCCAAAAAGGCACATGAGGATCCTGCCACTGCTATTCCGAAACAAGGCTTCCCAATATGGGAAGCCCTGGAACGAACTACATCACTTCGGGTGCGCGAATGCCCAGAATGTTCAGGCAGTTGGCCATAGCCTGCTTGGCCGCCGCCACCAGATGCACGCGGAAGGCGCGCACCGCCGGTTCCGCCGAAATCACCGGGCACTGGTTGTAAAAATCGCTGAAGGAACGCGCCAGATCGTAGCCCAGCGAGGCCAGGCACAAAGGCCGCAGCTCCGCCGCCGCCCGCTGCACCTCTTTGGGGAAGCGCGAAATCAGCTCAATCAGCTCCACCTCGGCCGGGGCCAGCTCATGCTGCGGTTCGGTCAATTCGGGCAGATCCCCGCCTAGCTTACGCAGAATGCTGTTGGCGCGCACATGCGCGTATTGAATGTACGGCGAGGCCTGGCCGTTGAAATCCAAAGCCGCCTGCCAATCAAAGGTGACCGTCTTGGCGTTCTCACGCGCCAGCATGGGATACTTAATCGCCCCAATGCCCACCGCTTTGGCCACTTCCAGCTTTTGCTCCGCGCTCAAATCGGGGTTCTTATCTGAAACCACCTGCAGCGCGCGCTCCGTCGCCTCGCGGATCAGATCTTCCAGCAGCACCACCGTGCCCTCGCGCGAGGCCATCACCACATTCCCCGGCAGGCTCACCAGCTCATAGGGGATATGCTGGCAGCGCTCTGCCCAATCATACCCGGCCAGTTCCAGCGTCTTAAACACCTGCTGAAAATGCAGCGACTGGCGCACATCCACCACATACAGCGAGCGCGCCAGCTGGGGGTATTCTTCAAATTTGATCTTGGCCAGGGCCAGGTCTTCCGTGGCGTACAGGGCCGTGCCGTCAGAGCGCAGCACCACCATCACGCGGTACTTTTCGTTCTTCAGGCCCAGCAGCTCATCCAGTTTCACAATCACCGCGCCGTCGGGGCGTTCATCCTGCGCGATGCCGCGTTCAATCAAATCCTGCACCATCACCTTGCCGGGCTGCTCCGCCTGACTGTTAAAGTAGTAACGGTCAAAGCGGATGTCCAGCAGATCGTACATCTGGTGAAAGCCTTCCAGCGACCATTGGCGGGTTTCTTCCCACAGGGCAACGATCTCCGGCTCGCGTCGGTCCCAGGCCTGATACAGCGCCCGCACCTCGGCTTCCAGATCGGGGTTTTCTTCCAGGCGGCGGCTGGCCTCGGCGTACAGTTGGCCCATCCACTGGGTGATGTCCTTTTGCGGCTTCTCGCCCTTATGGAATTTTTGGTAATTCCACAGCCATTTGATCACATGCAGGCCCATATCGCCGGGGTAATTGGCGCGGATGACCGCGTAGCCCGCGAATTCCAGGATGCGTGCCAGGGTGTCGCCCAGGATGGCCGAGCGCAGATGGCCCACATGGAAAGCCTTGTGGGTGTTGGGCTGCGAAAATTCCACCATCACCTGCTCGCCGCGCGCCGCGCCGCTGCCAAAGCGCTCTTGCTCCTGGCGCACATGCTCCAGCACGCGCCGCGCGTAGGCCCCGCTGTCAAAATACAGGTTCAAATAGCCGCGCACCGCTTCCACCCGCTCAAAGCCCGCCGGCAGCCCCAAATGGGCCGCGGCCCCTTCGGCCAGCTCCTGCGCCCGCGCCCCCACGTTAATCTTCTGCCCCTGGCGCGATTCCTGGGCGGCGATGGGGAAAAACGGCAGCGAAATCCCCCAATGCCCGCTGAAGGGAATCCAGTTCCATTGAACCGCTTCCAGAGTCAGCCCCTGGGTCTGGCAGTAAGTGCGGATCTGTTCGCCAATTCGTTCTTGTTCTGCTTCAAACATGCGCGTCTCGTTCGATCAACTGGGTGGAAATGCAAAAGCGGGAGTAGGTAAACTCCCGCTGCCGGTATGCTTGATGGATCCCGAATCGTCCGGGAGAAACTTTCAGGCTTAGCTTTGCAGCTCAGCCAAACGCTTCATTAACCGGCTTTTCCGGCGTGCGGCGTTATTCTTGTGGATAATGCCCTTTTCCGCGGCCTTATCCAGCGCGCTCACGGCCACACGGACAGCCTCAGCGGCGTTGTCCTGATCACCAGTGTTGATCGCCAGGCGAGCCTTACCGACAAAGGTACGAGCCTTACCCCGGAAAACACGATTGCGCACGCGTCGTTTTTCGTTCTGCTTGTTGCGCTTAATTTGCGACTTGATGTTAGCCAAAGCTTCCTCCGATTGAATCTTCTTAACGATTGCAACACTGGATTTTACCCGACAGATGCGTTTTTGTCCAGTATTCGCCCCGCCCCCAGCAAAAATTGCCCCCGCCGCGATTCAACAAATATTGCTTCCGATCCAGCAGCACGCATCCTGCCGATTGCATGTACAATACAGGTATCATCTCGCCCCAGGGGGACCCGCATGCCCAGCTACCAACCCAATGACATCCTCCTCGATAAGTACCGCATCGAACGCCTGCTCGGTCAGGGCGCCTTCGGTGAGGTCTACCTGGCCGTGCACAACCACCTGAATGTCCGCCGCGCGCTCAAAGTCCTGCGCCGGGACGCCGAGGGGATCGGCTCCAGCCTGTACGCCGAGGGCCGTGCTCGCTTCCAACTGGAATCTCAGCTCGGGGCGCAAGTCAATCACCCCCACCTCATCCAGGTGTTTGACTTTGACGACGCCGAGGGGGAGATGCTTCTCGCCATGGAATTTGCTCCCGGCGGCAGCCTGCAAAAGCGCATTAACTCGGCCCGCGAATGCGGTCAGCCAATTCCCCTGGCTGAAATCACGCGCACAGCGCGGGAGGTGGCCGCGGGCCTGGCGGTCCTTCATCAGCGCGAGGTGGTGCACCGCGATCTCAAACCCAGCAATATCCTCTTCGGCGCCGACGGCTCCGCCAAAATCGCTGACCTGGGCCTGGCCCAAATCCCCAGCGGCGCCTCCATGCGCTCCCGTCTGAGCGTGGTCGAGCACCATCCCGGCACCCCCGCCTACATGAGCCCCGAGCAGGAAACCTCCTTCGCCTACTTGCCCCCCGCCTCCGACGTCTACACCCTGGGGTTGATCCTGTTTGAGCTGCTCTGCGGACGCAGCTACCGCGGCCTGCGCCCCGGCACGCCTGCCCGCAGTCTGCGCCCCGATACCCCCGCCTGGCTGGATGAGCTCCTGGCGGTCATGCTGGCCAAGGACCCCGAGCAGCGCCCCTGGGACGGGCAGGAGCTGGCCGAGAGGCTGCGGGCCGGGGACAGCCAACCCGCAAAGACCCCGCCCTCCCAGGAAACACCCGCTGAATTGCCAGCGCCTGTTGCCGCTTCGCCCCCGCAGCCTCCCAAACCCGCAGCGCCGAAAGTGGAAGAAAACCGCCTCGTGGTGCCGCTGGCCGATGGCGTGGTGATGGAATTCTGCCGCGTCCCCGCCGGGGCGTTCCAGATGGGTTCAGCAGATTCAGACAAAGCCGCATATTCTAAAGAAAAGCCGCAACATCGTGTAATTCTGGATGAATACTGGATCGGCAAGTACCCGGTGACCAACCGCCAATATCAGGTCTTTGTTCAGCAGACTGGCCAAAAGCCGCCTGAGCATTGGTCAAAAGGGGTGATCCCTCAGGGCAAAGAGAACCACCCGGTGGTAAAAGTCAGCTGGGAGGAGGCCCGCGCCTTTTGCGCCTGGGCTTCCAAGGTTTCCGGCCAATCCATCCGTCTGCCCAGCGAAGCCGAATGGGAGAAAGCCACCCGCGGCACGGACGGGCACATTTACCCCTGGGGGGATCAAGCCCCCAATGGGCAATTAGCGAACTTTAATAATCATGAAAAGGGTACCACCGCGGTGGGGCAGTACCCCGCCGGGGCCAGCCCCTACGGCGCGCTGGATATGGCCGGCAACGTGTGGGAATGGGTGGCGGATTGGTATGGACCGTACCCTTCTGAAGCTGTTTCCAACCCCACTGGGCCGGGTTCGGGCGAAACCCGAGTGCTTCGCGGGGGCTCTTGGAACTGTGGTTCGAACGGCATCCGCACGGCGAATCGCGTCAGGGGCAATCCCGACAACCGCAGCGGCGATTTCGGCTTCCGTTGTGCCCGCTGAGAAACGGTTTGAACGGGTTTCTGATTCTCTGGTTTCTGCCGCCCGCAGGGCGTTCTGGTTGTCTGATGGGGGGCCAACCCCCTGACGTGGATGCTTCGCGAGGGGGCTTTGCCCCCCAGGGGTAAAAATCATCTACAAACTCTGGATAGACAGCGTATAGACCGCAACACCGCTGATAAGACAGATGAACAGATTGGAAAACGCCATGATCTTGTTTTGCCCGGAATGTTCCGAATACCTCGACCCGCGCCAGGCCGAATGTACCTGCGGCTGGCGGCGCGCGCAAAACGCCCTGATGCAGCCCGGCCAACCCCAGTGGCTGAGCCACCTCAACGGGGCGGCACAGGGCTGCGCCCTGCGCCGCGGCGGAAACATCTACGTCTCCTGGGCCGCGCGCATTTCCGGCGGGGTCAGCGCACTGCACGCCGAAACCGGGCAGCCCGTTTGGGAAAAACCGCTGCCCTTCACCGCTGGCGTGCGCAGCAGCCCGGTGAGCGACGGTGCCTCCCTGTACGCGGCCAGCAGCGGCCTGGCGCATCTGGGCGCGGAACTAAAAGCCGCAGATCTGCGCAGTGGGTCCCTGCGCTGGCAGATTGGCCTGCCAGACAGCGTCCTGGGTACGCCGCTGCTGGCCGGAGAAAATCGTCTGTTTACCGCCTGCGAAAACGGTCAGGTGCTGGGCGTAGATACCCTCCGCGGGCAGATCATCCCGGCCTGGTGCGTGTCAGCCCCGCGCGGCGCGCGCTGGCTGGCCAGGGCAGATTCCACCCTGGCGGTGCTCAACCGGGAGGGCGAATGCACCTTATTCGCCTTCAATCACGGCAGCATCCTGCCCCAAAGCAGCCTGTCGTTGGACGCTGCTCTCAACGCGCCCCCCATCTTAAGAAAGGGGCATTGGCTCTGTCCGCTGGCAGACGGCCGTTTGGTGACGGTCAGTCTTCACCACGCGCGTCTGGAAAAAACCTACAGCCTGGGTGCTTCCATCACCGCCGCCCCGCTGCCTCTGACGGATGGAAGCTGCCTGCTGGCTCTGGCAGACCACACCCTGCGGCGCGTTGACCTGTCCAGCGGGCATGAAATTTGGCGATCCCCGCAAATGCCCCGCCGGGTGACCGGCGGCATCGCAGTTGGAATGGGTCTGGCCGTCTGCGCCGGGCATGACGGCGGCCTGCATGCCCTGGATCTGAGCAACGGTGATGAAGTGTGGTCCAGCGTGCTCCCATCAGGCAGCCCCCTGATCAGCGATGTGCTGTTCGCCGAGGGCGTTTTTTACGCCGGGTCGAAGGAGGGCGAATTCTTCGCCGTCCCCTGGCACGGCGGGCGCTATGATTGGGCAGCACGGTTTCTCGCCGCGGATCGTCAACAGGAGAAGGCGGGTGAATATTCCATTTTGGCTGCGGTCACCGCAGCCTCGCCCCGAGAGCGCCGCGAATATTTCCATTCCGCCCTGTCCTACTGGCAGGCAGGCGAGCGCTATGAATGGAGCGCCCGCTTGCGTGAACGGCTGCCCAATCAAAATGCCTGCGACCTGGCCCAAGAATTTCAGCGCGCCGGAGAAAACTACGCCCTCGCGGGCCATCCATCTCAGGAACTGATGGTGCGCATGTATCTGCGCGCTTCCGATTGGTATGAAGAATCCTGTGATCAGGCGCAAGCCGACCGCTGCCGCGCCGAGGCCCAGCGGTTGGGCCGTGCTCCCTACCTGACCTTCAGCAAAGTCAATCTGCCCGAAAATTGTGACTCCGACCGCAGCTACACCGCCGTGTTTGAAGTCGTCAACCGCGGAAATTCGGCCGCCCACAACGTCCTCTTTCGCATCGCGGGCAATCTGCAGGTGCGCATCCATTTACAGGCAGAACGTTTACCCGTTGGCGTGCCGGTGGAAATTGAAGCCCCGCTCTACCCCCTCACCAGCGGCGACCTGGTCGTGCACGCCTCGTATGTAGATTCAGAAGGCCGGCGCTGGCATAACCAGAAAGTCTTCCCCTGGAACGTCAAACCCTACGACGGTGTGGAAATCTTTGGCCACGTAGGTTTGCTGAAAGATATTATCGGCCGGGTGCGCGTGCACGGGGATGTGGGCGCGGTCTCGCATGTGAAGGCGCTGCCGGCGGACAGGGACGAAGTCCCCGATGCCCATCCTTAAAGAGCTAAACCTGGCAACGGCTTTGCTCGTCAATACATCCATACATGGGTGAGGTGTCACCAGGTGTCCAGGGACACGGTTCCCTCCCGAATCCCTGCTATAATAGGTCAATCTTCATCTGCAGAGGGGAAGCATCATGCCGGACAATACCATTGGCAAATACGAACTTCTGGAAGAAATCGGATCGGGCGGGTTTGCAACGGTCTACCATGCCCGCCACCTGACCCTGCACACCGATGCAGCCGTTAAAGTGCTCCTGCCCATCTTCGCCTCCGATCCGGTCACGCGTGAACGTTTCCGCCTGGACGGCATGGCCGCTTCCAACTTGGATCATCCCCATATCGTCAAAGTCCACCGCCTGATGGAAGAGGGTGACCGGGTAGCTCTGGTGATGGATTATTTCCCACTGCGTGATCTGCGCACGCAGCTCAAAATCAACGGCCCTCTGGAGACAGAAGAAGCGCTGCGTGCTGTCCAACAGATCGCCAGCGCTCTGGATTACGCCCACGAACAGAAAATCATCCATCGTGATGTCAAAACCTCGAACATCTTGATTAACCAGGAGGGGGGATACTGCCTCAGCGACTTTGGTCTGGTGCGCATGCCCGGTGAGCCGCATCTCACCCAAATTGGCGGAATGGTGGGTACCGCGGCGTATGTTTCACCTGAGCAGGCCCAAGCCATGCCCAACCTGGACGGGCGCGCCGATCAATACTCACTGGCTGTGGTGGCTTTTGAACTGCTTTCGGGGCAGCTCCCTTTCGCGGCGGATAACTCCACCGCTCTGGCCCTGCTGCATGTCACCCAGGCGCCGCCTTCCGCCTCCACGCTCAATCCACATCTGCCCGCCGAAGTGGACGAGGTGCTGGCCAGGGCGCTCTCCAAATCACCGGCGGCGCGCTTCCCCTCCTGCGGTGAATTTGCCCGCGCTCTGGCTGCCGCCTGGGATACCGGAAAGGTCCGCCAGGCCCGCGCCCTGTTGAGCCAGGCCGAAACGCTTTTGGGTGAGAACAAGTTCAGCCAGGCCCTGGAACAGCTCTCCGCGGCGCGCACCCTGGTGCAGGGCCGCCCCGATATGCAGACCCTGCTGGCCCGGCTGGAAGAGGCTCGCCAAAATGCCGAGGTCTACGAGACCTGCCTGCGCGCCTGGGAGGCGGCCTGTCAAAAAGGGCAGGTCACCCTGGAAAAAATCCCAAACTATCCCGATCCCCTGGGTCTTTTTCCGACCCTGGGGCTGCGTCCTGCCCCTCGCCGGCAGCTCCCTCCCCGTGAGGTCCTTCGCCAGGGTCTGGTGGGGCTGGTGTTGGGCTTTGGGGCGGGTGGGCTGCTGTTGTACTTCACCTTTCTGCTGCTGACGGCCAGGGGGTAAACCATGAGCTTAGAGAAACCTGACATTCAATTCAGCGGTTACCGCATCTTAGGGGAAATTGGCCGCGGCGCCGCTGCTGTGGTCTATAAGGCAGAGGAAATTTCACTCAAGAAAACTGTCGCCATCAAGCTCCTCAACCCGGCCTTGTTTGGCGATCCTGCATCGGTGGAGCGCTTCATCCAGGAGGCCCGTACCGTCGCCCGCCTGCGCCACCCCGGCATTGTGCCAGTCAACGACCTGGATGAATTTGAAAGTCGTCTGTTCATGGTGATGGAATTCATGCCCGGCGGCGACCTGGCTTCGTGGGTGCGCGATCACGGTCTCTTAAACCTGCGCCTCATCGGCTCCTTGATCGGTGAGGTAGCCGAAGCGCTGGATTACGCCCACAGCCAGGGTATCGTCCATGGGGATGTCAAACCCGCCAATGTGCTCCTTTCGGCTCCTTTAGACCAGCCAGGTGCCCGGGCGCGCCTGGCGGATTTCGGGGTGCTGCGTGCGGTGGAGAAATCCACCGACACCCAATCCGCCGAGCTGACAGGTACCCCCCTCTATATCTCCCCCGAGCAGGCCGAAGGCAAGGGCGCCCGCTCCACCTCTGACCAGTATTCGCTGGCGGTGATGACCTACGAGCTGCTCACCGGCACGCCCCCCTTTCAGGGCAGCAACGCCCTGGAAATTTATCTCAAGCACGTACGTGAAGCCCCGCCCCGCCCAGGCAGCCTGCATCCGCGGGTCACCCATGAGATTGAACAGGTTGTGCTGCGCGGTTTAGAGAAAGACCCCGCTGCGCGCTATGCCTCCTGTCTGGAGTTTGCGCGCGCCCTACGCGCTGCCCTGGCTTCCACGGAACAGCGCTCGTTTGATGAGGCTCTCAACCGCGCGCGCCAGGCATTGGCCGGGCATGATCCCATCGCCGCCCGACCTTATCTGGAAGAAGCCGCTGACATCCAGCCCGAAAATGAGGCTGTGCGCCAGCTGCTGGAACAGGTGCAGCTGCAGGAACGCGCCGGGGCGGCGTATGCCGAAGCCGGGCAAAAGCTGGAAGAGGCGCGCGAGAAAGCGCGCTGGCTGCGGCAAAGCCCCAATCCCCCGCCCGACCCCCACGGGCTGCTGGCCCGCCTGGACCCACCCGCGCCCACCCCCTGGCAGCGTCTTCAACAGCGCTGGGGGGCGGCCATGCTGGTGGCGGGCGGGCTGACCGCTTTGGCCTTGCTCTTGGCCGTCGGCTGGAGCGCCTTCACCCTGGCCCAGGCCGGGCGCCCGCACCAGGCCGCCCTGGCCGCGCTGCGCTACGGAACCCCCACCCCAACGCCCACGAATACTGCTACGCCAACGCCCACACCAACACATACACACACAGCTACACCTACGGCCACAGCGACAATTACGTCAACCCTTACCCCAACCATCACGAATACACCCACGATGACCCATACAATCCAGGTTTGGCCAACCCTAAGCCACACCCCAGAGAAGGAGAAAGTAAAGACAAAAAAGCCTGTGGCCCCCCCGATAGGGTAATAACCTAATCCACGTGGGCTCGTCTATGAGGAGCCCATGACCGCGATTTGCCTGTACAATATCGATATCCACTTCACCCCCAGGGGGACCCGCATGCCCGTTTACCAACCCAATGACATTCTCCTCGACAAGTACCGCATCGAACGCCTGCTCGGCCAGGGCGCCTTCGGTGAGGTCTACCTGGCCACCCACATCAAGCTCAACGGTCAACGGGCCGTCAAGGTGCTGCGCGCCGATGCCCCCGGATTCTCGGCCCCCCAGCGCCTGCAGGATGCCCGCGAACGCTTCGAGCTGGAGGCCCGCCTGTACGAGCTCTTCCACGGCTCAGACCTCGTCCAGGTGTTTGACTTCGAAGAGGATCACGGCATTCTGCTGCTTTCCATGGAGTACATGCCGGGCGGCAGCCTGGCTGCCCGCATCGAAGCCGCCGACCGCGAAGGCACCCCCATCCCGGTGGTTGAGGTCGTGCGCATCGGCGGCCAGATCGCCGATGCCCTGGCAGTCCTGCATCAAAGAGATGTCATCCACCGCGACCTGCACCCCGGCAACATCCTCTTTGATCGTGACGGCCGGGCCCGGCTCGCCGATCTGGGGCTGGCTCAGGTCCCCGGCGTGTTCAGCGAACGCTACGGCGTGTCCAGCGCCCTGCTCAGTGTGCATCCCGGCCACCCCAATTTCCGCAGCCCGGAGCACAACTTCGGCAGTCAGGCGCTCAAGCCGCCCAGCGACATCTACATGCTCGGCGCCTGCCTGTTTCTGGCCCTGACCGGGCGAGATTACCACAACCAGCGCCCCGGCACGCGTGCCCGCAGCCTGCGCGCCGACACCCCCGCCTGGCTGGATGAGCTGCTGGCGGCCATGCTGGCGGAGGACCCCAGGCAGCGCCCCTGGGACGGGCGCGCCGCCGCCGAACGGCTGCACGCGGGCCGCCGGCACGTTGCCCGCGAACAGTTGCAGCGCGAACGCCAGCAGGCCGAGGCCCGCCAGCGCCGACAGGCCGGGTGGCAGCAGAACGCCAAGTGGCTGGCGCTGGGGGCGGCCGCGGTGCTGGTGCTGTTTGGGTTGAGCCAATGGATCCAATGGTGGATCAGCGGCGCGCAGACCCGCAGCCTGCACAGCACCCAGACCGCTCTGGCCGCCTCCACTGGCCCAACTCCCGAAACAGGTCTCAGCCCCACTCCAGACATCGGTTCCACCCAGGTCTCCCCCAAAGATGAAATGGTAATGGTCTACATTCCCGCCGGTGAATTCTGGATGGGCTCGGACAAGAGCACAGACCCGCAGGCGCGGGACGATGAACTGCCTCAGCACCGCGTCTTCTTGGACGCCTACTGGATTGACCAGACCGAAGTCACCAACGCCATGTACGCGCGCTGTGTGGCCGACGGAAAATGCACCCCGCGCGCGGAAATATCATCTTACACACGGTATTCCTACTACGGCAGCAGCCAGTTTGACAACTATCCGGTCCTCTATGTGGATTGGCACCAGGCCAGCGCCTACTGCGCCTGGGCCGGGCGGCGACTGCCCACCGAAGCCGAATGGGAAAAAGCCGCCCGCGGCACCGACAAACGCATCTACCCCTGGGGGGATGAATTCTCCTGTTCAAGAGGCAATTTTGATGATGAAACCCTATTTGATTCTTACACCGTTCCCGGCGGGCCCAACTGTGACGGCTACCCAGATACCGCGCCCGTTGGAAGTTACCCCGCCGGGGCCAGCCCCTACGGCGCGCTGGATATGGCCGGTAACGTGTGGGAGTGGGTGGCGGATTGGTATGGGGATAGTTACTACCAGAACTCTCCTGCCGCTAACCCGGTCGGCCCAGAGGCGGGGGACTACCGTGTGCTGCGCGGCGGCACGTGGAGCGGCAGTGCTAACTTCCTCCGCGCTGCCTCCCGCTACAGGTACCTCCCGTTCAATGCGAACGCCCTCAACGGCTTCCGTTGTGCCCGCTGAAAAATGAACGGGTGTCTCCACCGATTGGTATTTGCAACCGCCAGGTCAGCGTCAGCGAATTTCCAGCAAAGCTACAAACCAATGTGAATCGCAGTACGCACCTGAATCAGGAGCAGTACGAATGGGTGTCCTTCCAATGAATGTAAATAGACTGTAATGTTCCTCCGGTGATGATTTCCGTTCTAAGGGGGTAAAATATGGTTAAGGTCAAAACAATGTAAGAATTGTACATAAAAGTGCATATACCCTCTTGACTTTTTTGGGATACGATGTACAATAATGTACAAATAGTCAATCAGGTGGGCGCAATGACAGACCGGAACGATCCTCGTGAATATCTGAAAATAAATGAAGCGGCTCAATTCTTGGGCGTCAATCCGCGCACGGTGTACCGCCACATCAAAACCGGCAAAATCCCTGCTTCCATGGTAGGGGGGTTATATCTCATTCGGCGCAGCGACCTGGAAGCTGTACTTTCTGAGAGCCGTTTGGATCAGAGGGCTGAAGTCACTCCGTTGCACCCGGTGCTGCGCTGCGGATCGTGCTACAGCATCCTTATATCCGAAAGCCAGATTGCGGCAACCTGCGCTGCTGAAAGCTGTGAGGAGATTCTATGTGCATCCTGCAAAATCGAAGGCAAGCGGTTCTGTGCCCGTCATCAACCCTCTGCTCAAGACCGCCTTCAAACCGCACTTCAGGCATTGGCCCGCGGCGAGATTCCGTTGGTAGTGCGCTCAGGTGAAGCTCGCCTGCGCGAGATCAACTTCACCGAACGCATCCTTACCCGGTTAACCGGCATTACCACCTTAATCCACCCTTTGGACGGTTCAGTTATAACCATTCAAAACTGGCAAACCTGCCTGGAACAAGGCGATCACCGTGCCGACGTGATGCGCCTTTTGAACAAAGTGTTCTTGGATTCGCAAACCATCGCACAGATGCCGTTAAACGCCTGGTTTACTGCCCGGCCGCCCCAGCCCAAAGGCACCGATGGCCCGCCTGTAGAAATTCAAGTGAACACAATCAGTCGCTTACAAGCCCACGCAAACAATGGCTTTGACTCGTATCCGCTCGACAGTCAGGACCTTCAAGCATGGCTGTCACGCCAAATCGAAGAGGCGAACACCGAGCAGTGCTTTCGATTGATTTTATTAGCCTCGACCACCGGCTGGGATCCATCGGCTCGGCGGATGATTGCCGCTTCAGAACAGCCCGGCCAGGCTTTTGTCGCACGTCGTTTGTTGGTCTATTTGTTCGATCTGGAAAATGGAGACTTGATCTATAATGAGAAAGATGATCGAGCCCGCATCTATGCGGAGCTTTTCGTACCATTGCTAGAATCAGAACAAATTGCTGAGGCTGTCCGTGCGATTAACAACGAATTGCTGGTCTATGACAGCCTGACCCTGGAGCAGGCAGGTCGCACGCTGCCTTTTTCAAAAAGCGTTCTAAAATTGGCTTTTCAGCGCATGGCTCAGGGGGATACATACTCCATCATGGAAATACCCCGTCTGGGTATGGCGCTAATCCGCAACTAACCCATCATGTTCTAGAGGAGAAACTCATGGCTGGCGTAAAAAATCCTATCTTCGAATTTGGTAAGAATATGCTGCGTGATTGGCTGAACAGCACCGCGAAATCTCAACCCCCTCCCGCTGAAACTGCCCAGCTCAAATTGGAAGATATCCCCCTGGATACGCTTAAGATGGAAAAAATCCAGCTTGAGCAGCAAGAAAAGAAAACCCTGGCTCGCCTGCGTGAAATTGAATTGCGAAAACGCCAACTGTTTGGTGAGGGCGTACAGGGCCAAACCAGTGATCGCGAACAGATGGTTTTGGCACGAAAAATTCGCGACCTGGATGGTGAGGCTGCTGGTCTGGATCAGGTGCTTCAAGCGCTGTCTAAACAGATGCGCGTCCTCAACGGTCTGATTCAAATCAAAGAACGGTCGCTGATTCTGTCAACCTCCAGTCAAACGATATTGTCCAGACTTAACATGGATGATGTCCTGCGGTATGTGGATCTTTCCAGCGCGGATGGCGAATTCCAGATGACCAAGTTCGATGACTTGCTGCGAGCCATGACCATGAACGCTTCGATTGCCCCGGAATATCGCGAAGATAAGGACGTTCTTGACATTATGCAAGCAATGCAGCGCGCCCGTGAAGCTGGAGAAGTCACCGAGGAACAAATTGACGTTGAATTACGCGCTTTAAATGAGAAAAAGAAAAAAGAAGAGTCTGAGAATAGTGAAGAATTCTAATCAAGGGGGCTTTCATGCCGATCAATATCGGTGAGATGGCTTATGCTGAGTTTAAAAAAGCATTAAAGCGAGCCGAGGATGCGCTGCGCAAGGGACAAACTGGGGACGCCGCAGCAGCGTACCGCCAGTGTGCCGAACTTTACCGCCAATACGCATCCTCGGCTAATGATCCTGCTGTGCGCCGTCAGCGCATGGAGCGTGTCCAGTTTTATCAGGAAAAAGCCCATGCGTTAGACAATAACATTCCCTACGAGCCTGCTCCATCAGAAAGGCGCGGCCCGAAGGCGAGCCGGTCATCCGAAGAATCCACCACGGATGACTATGAAAGTGAAGTGCTCAATTTGCTCCAACAAACCAGTGTGCGCTGGGCAGATATTGGTGGTTTAGAGGATACTAAAGCAGCCATCAAATCAGCGTATGGATTGGCTTTAGCTCGTAAACCCGATGGCATAGAAATTAGCTCGTGGCATAACGTGCTCCTTTACGGCCCACCTGGCACCGGCAAAACGCTGCTGGCAGCCGCCACAGCCGGCAGTCTGGATGCGAACTTCTTCAATGTGAAAGTGAGCAACCTTCTCTCGAAGTATTTCGGAGAAAGCAGCAAACTCATAACCGCCTTATATGCTGCTGCGCGGAAGATGAGCCCGTCGGTAATTTTCTTAGATGAATTTGAATCCCTCACCCCACCCCGTGGGTCAGGCGAAAGCGGCGCCGAGAGGCGCATCGTCAGCACAATACTTGCCGAGTTGGATGGATTAGCCACCAAAGAGGATGAAAACTTTGTTTTAACCATGGGGGCAACCAACGTACCCTGGCTTCTCGATACGGCAATTTTGAGCCGTTTTCAGCGCCGCATTTATGTTCCCCTGCCCGACCCTGCTGCTCGAAAAGCCATCTTGAAAATCCATTTAACCAAACGAGGTCATAAATCCGCGCTGGGCATGGACGAGCTGGTACGGCGCACCGATGGTTATGCCGGCCGGGAAATCGAACAGCTTTGCCAGACTGCGGTTGCTAGCATGACGCAACGTGCCAATCCTGATTTGCTGACGGTCGTAGATCAAGGGCAAGAGGCGGTACGCAATTACCATATCCGCATTGAGCCGTTGAGTGAGGAAGATTTCCGCACGGCGTTTGATCAGGTTCAGCCCATCGCAGATGCAGTCATGCTGCGAAAATACAGCGATTGGGCCCAAAAAGCCGAAGGATAAACCTTGTTTCATCCTTGATTTTATTGGGTGTAAAAGGGGATCATATGAGTACAATCGATGAACTTGGGGAGATCCATGTATTCACTCGATTGAGATTGTTTAAACCCGCCTCACCCCACCCCACCTTATGGATGGGTGGGCTCGGATGTTGTGTTGGCTCCCTCTTTCAAACAGGTGGGATGCAGCCAGGCCTACCAAACCATGTAAGGCACCCTGGCTTTATTGATTGTCAGCCTCGTTCTAACCCCTGATTAGCCAGTGAGTGAGAAACCCGCCATGCTTTGTCCTCAATGCAGCGCAGTAATTGATGAGAACGCCCGTTTTTGTTCACAGTGCGGAAATCCGGTTCCTCAATCGAGCCGGATCGATCAACCCGCAGTCCGAATCAGCGGATTTGCCATTCAAAATGCCGAGGGCGCCCACAGTACCATTCAAGTGGGCATGCCTGCCCAAGCGGGTTCAAATGCTGTGGAGTGTCCAGAGTGCGGAAAATTAAACCGCCCGGAAGACACTTTTCGCTGTAAAGGCTGCGGTAGGGCACATTTGTGCCTTGAACACCGTGTGCCGGGTGCAGTGCTTTGTAGAACATGCACCCAAAAAGAGAACCCAGAGTTTGACGGCAAACTCAGCGAAATTGAATTAGATGCGCTGATGAAAGATTGGCAGGCTGTGGCACAAAAAGGGCAGTCGCTGCTCCTGACCCCCAACCTTTCAAAAGCAATTAGAGAAAAAGTATGCAATTATTTGGAGGATGCATACGAAAATGCCGATAAAGACAATTTCTTCACCCAGGTTCAACTGCGGCCGCTGCTAACTGAACTATTCCAGGCGCTTGCGCAAAACCCGCAAAACAGCAGTCTATTTTGGCTGCGGGGTATGATGCGAGGGTATCTGTGCGTTGAACTGGATGTCAAAGATTGGCCGGGCTATTTTGGAGATTTAAGTCGAGCCCAACAAATAGATCCCAACAATGCGGCCTATTTCCACGCATTGGGTATAGCCCACATGAACGCTGTGGATAAGAACCACCCCCTGGGCAGTTTGGTAACATCCTATTCGCTGCTCACTCAGGCCATAGAGCGTGCCCCTCAGAAGCCACTTTATTATAATTCCCGAGGAAGATGCAGCCGCAGAGCTGAAAAATATCCTGAGGCAATTAGTGATTATACGCGTGCGATCGAACTGGACCCTGCCAATGGAATGTACTTCAATAATCGAGGGTATGCCTATTGGGAGGCCGGCCAGTACACGCAGGCCATCGCGGAGTATTCCCGCGCCATCCAATTGGATCCGGAAAAGGCCGTCTTCCATTCCAACCGCGGAGATTCATACTACCTATCCAAGGATTACGATGCCGCCATACGCGATTACACTCGCGCCATCGAGCTGAATCCAAAAGACCCAAACTATTTCAACCGCCGCGGAAATTGTTTCCATGCAACCGGCCAGTACACGCAGGCCATCGCGGAGTATTCCCGCGCCATCCAATTGGCTCCGGAAAGGGCCGTCTTCTATTCCAACCGCGGAAATTCATACTACCAATCCAAGGATTACGATGCCGCCATACGCGATTACACTCGCGCCATCGAGCTGAATCCAAAAGACCCGAACTATTTCAACAGCCGTGGGCTTTGTTACAAAGCCACCGGCCAGTACGCACAGGCCATCGCGGAGTATTCCCGCGCCATCCAACTGGCTCCGGAGGATGCCGTCTTCTATGGGAACCGCGGAAATTCATACTACCTATCCAAGGATTACGTCGCCGCCATACGCGATCTCACTCGCGCCATCGAGCTGAATCCAAAAGACCCAGACTATTTCAACCGTCGCGGACATTGCTACTTTGATACCGGCCAGTACGCGCAGGCCATCGTGGAGTATTCCCGCGCCATCCAACTGGCTCCTGAGGATGCCGTCATCTATTTCAGTCGCGGAAATTCATACTACCAATCCAAGGATTACGATGCCGCCATACGCGATCTCACTCGCGCCATCGAGTTGAATCCAAAAGACCCGAACTATTTCAACCGCCGTGGGCTTTGTTACAAAGCCACCGGCCAGTACACGCAGGCCATCGCGGAGTATTCCCGCGCCATCCAATTGGATCCAGAGGATGCCGTCTTCTATTTCAACCGCGGAATTTCATACCGGCTATCCAAAGATTACGATGCCGCCATATGCGATTACACTCGCGCCATCGAGCTGAATCCAAAAGACCCGGACTTTTTCAACCTTCGCGGACATTGCTACTTTGACACCAGCCAGTACGCACAGGCCATCGCGGAGTATTCCCGCGCCATCCAACTGGCTCCAGAGGATGCCGTCTTCTATTCCAACCGCGGAAATTCATTCTACTTATCCAAAGATTACGATGCCGCCATACGCGATTACACTCGCGCCATCGAGCTGAATCCAAAAGACCCGAACTATTTCAACAACCGCGGACATTGCTACTATGACACCGGCCAGTACGCGCAGGCCATCGCGGAGTATTCTCGCGCCATCCAACTGGCTCCGGAAAGGGCTGTCTTCTATTCCAACCGCGGAAATTCTTACCGGCTATCCAAAGATTACGATGCCGCCATACGCGATCTCACTCGCGCCATCGAGCTGAATCCAAAACACCCGGACTTTTTCAACCGCCGCGGGCTTTGCTACTATGACAAGAATCAATACTCACTAGCGGCGGCTGATTTTTCTAGCGCCATCCAACTGGATCCAAAAAATACCAACTACTATTCAAATCGAGCCAGTGTGTGGGATGCGTTAGGGCGCTCCGATCAAGCAAAAACAGACCGCGAAAAAGCCAGGGAGCATTAGCATCATGTACCAGACCATCTTCTGCCCCAACAATCACTTGATCCTCAATGCATCCAGTTGCGCCCAGTGTGGATGGATCCGCCCTCCTGCAGCGCAGGCTGGCCAGATAGCATGGGGACCGGTAAATTTGGGAGGCGGTCTGGGTGGGCCAGGACACGGAATGTCAGCCAAACCTGCCGTTCTGAAAGATATTTTGCTCCTGCCGTTCTCTGAAGGTCAGGAAATCGGTGGCATCCACCTGCGCAATGGCAAATTGCTCTGGCGCATTAATTTACAAGTTGGATATAGGGTGCGTAGCGTAATCAGCATAGACCGCCATTTTTTGGTCTCAATTTGCGATGAACGCCCGCTCGAAATTGCTCAAAGTGGATTTTTGGCTGTTGTTGACCCAGCGACGGGCCAAATGTCCACCCTTTGGGAAGGGGGTAGTTCGATTATCGGCCAAGCCGTCCCATTAGATGACCGCCTCCTGTTGCGCACGGGGGCCAATGAATTGATTCTTTTCGAATTCAATGAGAGTCTGCATCCCATCTGGAAACAGGCTCTCATGACCTGGTGGTCTGCGGCCGAACCAGTCTTGGCAGGTGAAAATATCTTGATCAGTGACGGAAAAGCCATGTTGGGCGAAGGACTGCTCTCTGCTTACCGCCTCAGTGATGGTGAGCAACAATGGCAGCTGCCAACACTTGGCCTCCTCCCCTACGCACCTCGAGTGATCGGAAAAACCTTCTTATATCAGGAAGGCCGCACAACCTGGATCGCGCGCGATGTAAACGACGGGAAAGAGCAATGGCGCCGGAATATTAGCCATGCCTATACTCCATTAGAGTTATCCGTCAACGGCAGCGAAACCATCGCCTACAGCGTTGTGCGCGGGAGCAAAAATGTGACAGAAGCTGGCCGTTATCAACTTCTGGCCATTGACACGCGCAACGGAGAGACTTGTTGGGCAGCCGACCTACCCGCACGACCTCGGCATCTCTGTGTAGTGGATCCTGAAACCCTTCTGCTGTTTAATGACGACGGCAGCTTGCTAACTGCCAAGACAAAAAACGGTCAAATGATCTGGCATTACCGTCTGGGCAGTGATGAAGATCCTCTTCGTACGGAACCGTTCGCTGCTGAAGGGATCACGGTTGCAGGGACACGAAGTGGGAAAATTGCCGCTGTGTGGTTAAAACCCAATGTTGGCAATGATACCGACCCTAGAGTACTCCTACAAAACGGGGACCATCGCGAAGCCGCCCATGCTTATGCACTTCATGGCGATTTTCTACGTGCTGCGGAAATTTTTGAAACCAACCTGGGAGAGCCTCAAAAAGCGATTCTGTTGTATCAACATGCGGGGGATTATAAACGGGCCGGTGAATTGGCTTTACGCCAGGAATTGTACGAAGATGCACTGCGGTGTTTCAAGCATGATGGCGATTTAGAAGCTCAGGCGCGCGTATTTCTTGCCAAGGGGGATGAATTAACTGCCGCAGAGTATTATGAAAAATCCAATGACATTCGCCGCGCGGCGGAATTATTTGAACATTCAGGAGATCCTGCCCGCGCTCGTGATTTATATGCCCAATTAGGTGATGAGGTTAATGCCCGGCGAGTCGCTCAAAAAATGCCCCCTGATTTGGATAATATTAACTGGTTCGTAAAAGCGAATCTCCTGTCAGAAGCCGCGAATTTAGCTGAACAAGCCGGTTACCTCGATCGAGCGGTGCAACTATATTGCAAGGCAAATTTACCTGAGCAAGAAATGGCCGTTTTGCGACGGTTGGTCAACCAGCAAAAACCAGATCGCTGGAGTATGGAGCGTTTGGCTGATCTTTTGAGAACGCAGGGATCGTTTGAGGAGGAGGCAAGAATACGGTCCCGCCTTTGCGTTCTGATCGGGCAGGGGGAAACGACGGCTTTCCAACAGCTTACGCTTGCTGCTGCTGACGCCTGGTATCGGGCAGCTTGTCAATGCGAGGATGCCGAGGCAGATCATTTGCTCATTGCAGAATTGTACGAGACAGCAATGCATTCTTACCAGCAAGCCTATGAAGATGAACGTCAAGAAATATGTTGGCAAAAGGTGATCTTCCATCGTCGTCTCCCGCGAATCATGGTGGAAGGACAGGCCAGACAAGTATTTGAGGAAGGCGCCTTTAATCATATTACATTGACAGTGATTAACGATGGTTATGGCATAGCCACTGATATTGATTTTAAGGTAAATCCTGAACGATTTGATTTAGATATTGAAGCCACGACCACGCGTTTCAGTCATTTAGCTCCCGATAAGCCGCTACTACTCGACCTTGTTTTGCGGCCCAAAATTGGCCTTTATGGTAACGTTCCACTCATTTTGTACTGGACGTGGAAAGATCTGGCGCAGCGCGTATACAATGCGCGGCAAACCACTTATGTGCGTGTCAAAAGCAAAGATGAATCGACGGGGGTAGACCACCCAGCCCAGATTTTTGTCAACGGCACCTATATACAAACCCAAAATGGACATGTAGAGATGGTTGGCGGTGACAAAGTGGAGTCTGGCGGCCAAAAAGGTGATAAAGTGGTCGTTTCGCGCGGATCCTCTCCTCAAATTGAGGTTGATCAAAAAAGAAGCCAAAACCATCATGGAGATCCTTTACAGCAAAATCAAGATTTGTCTCCAAAATTGAGCTGCCCCCAATGCAAGTTATCGATCGACCCAGGCGCAAAACATTGCTGGGGCTGCGGAATGGACCTGACGGGTTTGGTCAGAGAAGAATAGAATAATTTAGGAGGGCTATCGATGCAGAAAACTACTAAAAAAGGCTCATCGGGAAGATTTTTCCATGTCAGCCAACTTTCTGGAAAGCTCAATCGTTATTTAGAAATCCCGCCAGGGCACATCGGTGTGATCTTGGAGACCGACCAACACTCCCGTATTCTACCGCCCGGGAAACATCGTGTTATAAACTGGCTTGAACGCCTGGCTGGTAAAGGCGCCGGGATGATGGCTGGCTATGTTTCAGATGATCATTGTGTACTACAACTCCAGGCAAGCTATTTTATGAGCGGGGATGGCGTGCTGCTAGATGCCTGGATTTCAGCTTTGGTAACGATATCGGATCCAGTCTGTTTTTTCAAAGAATTGGTTCTCCCAAAAAACGGGATGGATACCAACGTGCTCGATTTAAGCAGCGCTGACACGCAAGCCATCATCAGCACAATCGCCCGTCGGTATCTTGCGGTAGATTTAATTGCCGGCCTGCCCGCTCGCCAGATCAGCGAGGAGCTCACCAGGCTGTTGACTGGGATTCTTCAAACCAGCGGTATGGAGCTTATCTCCATCCAGGCTTTATCATTCTGGCGTTCAGATGAGCGTGCAGAATTGGCTGAAAAGGTCCAGGCACTTGAAGAACGTCTTCAAGATGTTGAACTACAAAAGCGAATGGCGGCAGTTGAAACCCAGGCGCAATACGAAGAGTTCGTCCATCAATTGGCACCGGACGTAATGGACAAAAGCCGCCTACAAGTCGTCATGGAAGATTCACCGACGCAAACGGAAAAGAAATCACAGCCCCTGACTGACAAGATTTCCAATTGGGTTCGGGCCGTAAAAAACCAATCCAGCGCTCCTTCACGCTGGAGAATGGACGGCCTTCTTAAAAAGAAAGAAATGACCCCACCGCCACAACCCGACCGCCCCATGCGTTCGTGGTGGTTCTGGTATGTTTTTTGGATTTTCCTCCTGCTAGCCATTGGTCTATTTGTGACAGGGCTCTCGATCTACTTCGGAAAAGGCATTTCTGGTGATTTTCAATTCGCATGGCTCACTGGCTTGTGGCTGGTGATCCTGCCGCTGATCTTTGAGGCGCTCAAACGATTGGTACAAAAACGGGAGGAGATTGCCGAACAGAATTGGCGTTGTGGGAATCTCCAACACATTGATCAGTTAACGGGTAACAATCGCACCCAGGCTGACCGTCTCGTGCGAGGGCAGGTAGCAAATGATATGAAAACGGCTGCTGCAATGTTGGATGATTTAGTATCACGCAGCTACCATAACGGCGAACAGGAAAAAGCATTACGAATTCGCGACCTGCGCAGAAAATTTGAGGATGTCAGTGACAAAGTGGCTCAGACCCATTTTGGTGCGCCGCCTTATCTGAGCGATTTGAACATTCCACAACGCAGTTGGGAAATCTTATTGGATTATGATGAGCAACTTCTGGCAGAATCATCGGCTCTGGCCGATCTTGCCAGACAATTTCAGGAAATTTTTTCGACACGAGATGATCTGACCACTGACCTTGTGAATCTCGAGGGTCATCTTGATGCATTTTTGTATCATTTCAGCGGGCGTCAACGCGCCATTAAATTGAATTGAACGATTCGGGAGGATATGATGGTCATGGGATTATTTTCAATTGACTGCCCGCACTGCGGGAAACCGGTGAACCGCAATGCCGCCTATTGCTCCCATTGTGGGGAACCTCTTGCCTCTGGGAAAAAAATCTGCGGCGCGTGTGGAACACAAAATCGCGGCGAAGCCAGTTTTTGCGCCGAATGCGGGCGCCCGCTTTCAGAAAGCGCTGCCCCAGAAATGTCCCACCAACGGTGGGCTCGTCGAGAAGAGGATTTTGCTGTTCGCGTAGAAGCGAACGATCTACCTGGCTTGCTCAATAAGGGACTGATGGTGGACCCCGGCACGAATGCGCTGCTTGTTTCACGCGGTGAAAACCTTGGATTAGTTCCGCCGGGCAGTTACAAGATTGAGAATGTTCTCCAAAAAGGTTGGGATATTCTAAAGGGCGATATTCCGCATTCAGTGACTGCCTTATTGGTAGATATCACCCCTACTGACTTACTCATTAACTTAGGTGGGCGTTATACCCGCGATCCTCTGCCGGTGGGTATGAGCCTGCGTCTCGTTGTGGAAGTCAATGAGCCGGCCAAGTTCCTCATCAATATTCTCAAGGGTAGAGAACGGTACGGAAAAGAAGACTTGCGTGCTTATCTTTACCCCGAAGTTGCACAAGTGGCTGATCGGTGGCTGCGCGAGCACAGCTTGAGTGAATTAGCAGAAGATGCCTCATTGTGTACCCAGTTGGATCTGGCGTTAGAGCAAAGCCTGAAGCGCACTTTTGCACAAAGCGGTTTACGTTTCCTGCAAACCCGCACGGTCGAACTCAACCTGGAACCCTACGATGAGGTGAAAGGTATCCGCGGGAAATATGCCCTCCTTAATATGCGAACCAGCGCCGAGTTGGAAGGCATGCGCTTGGCTGCGGGATCCGAAGAGGAGAAAAGACGCTTTGAAGAAGAGGCGCGAATCAGAAAGGCTGAGGAGGAAACCGCTTTTCGAGAACGTTGGCAGGCCTTGCAGCATCGCGAAGATCTCAACGCTTTAGCAGCCGAAACCGAAAAAGTCCAAATTCACGAACAGCGGATTGCTTTATTCCAACGAATGCGTGAAGCCAGCTTATCGGACAAGATCAACGAAGTCCGCAGCGAGCATGATTTTGAACTCTTCCTGGATAGCATTGATCTGGATAAACTGCTTAAGGCACGCGAACGCGAAGAGCTAAAACAAGGCTGGTTGGAGCAAGATCAGGATCATATTCGTGAACGGGCATATCTGATCACGAAAGCAGAGATTGAGCATAATTTCTCGCTGCGCGCCATGCAGTTAAATTTCCAGCACGCTGAAGATGTGCAAAAACTGAATAACGAGCTCGAAATTGCCCGCAAACGCAGTGACTATGAGTTTGAGCTTCGTCTGCGTGTGGTTGAAGAAGAAATTAAGCTCGAATTGAAGCGGATAGAAATTGAGAAAGCCAAACAACAGATCGAAGAAGATCGCCGTAAACGGGCAATTGAGCTGGCTCAATTCCAGCGACGCGCGGAGCGTGAAGAAGACGAAGCCGATGCCATGATGGGGATGCGCTTACTCGGGCAGATGAAGGAAATGCGCCGCAAGGACGAAGAAGACACCAACCGCATTCGCCGCCTGGATGAGGAAGAGAGACTCCGTATTCACCGCGTGGATGAGTTGGAACGGAAACGAGCAGAGTTACAAATGCTTCTTGAACGCATGGAAGTGGAAGAACGTCTGCGTCAGAACGAACGCATACACATGCTCAAAACGCAGGAAAGTGAGCAGGAGTACCAGCTGCGCCGCTTAGCTGAAATTGGCAAACTGGGGCCCGAAGCGCTCATCGCCATCTCAGGCACAGAGCAGGGACGCATTTTGGCTGACCTTAAGAAAACTGAGGCTCTCAAGGGCATGAGTGAGGAACAAATTCTGGCCATGGCCGCAGAGAATTCTCCTGAGGTGGCCAAAGCCTTCCAGGAAAAATTCCGCGCCATCGCCGAAGGACGCACCAGCGCTGAGGTGAAAGAAATGTACGAACGCCTGGTGCACGAAAAGGATGAAGCTGCGCGCCGTGCACAAGAAGAGGCCGATAAACGGGCCGAGGACATCAAGGAAGCCTGGGAAAAATCCTCAGACCAATCTCGCCAAACCACTGAGCGCGCCATGGATAATATCACCCGCGTGGCTGAATCTTTTGCACGCAGTCAGGGACAGCAGACGCCCACACAGCCTATCATCATCACCCCTGGGCAGGCTCCGCAGGTGATCCACAGCGTTGGGGGTGGGGTTACGGCTCAAAATGGCACTGACGGCCGCAAGGTGTGCGTGAACTGCGGACAGTCCGCACCAGTGGACGCCAAATTCTGTGAAAAATGTGGGAATGAGTTTAAGGGGATGTAATCATGCCGCCAATGAAGTTGCTGACTGCCTGGATCCTTGCGTTCACGCTGCTTATTGCCCCAACTCAACCTTCTGTCGTGGCACAGACACCTGGCATTGATTTGTTCCTGGACCGCATTGAATCCGATGAGTTCCCCGTGATTCAAATTCAGCTGAGCGCCTGGGATGCCAGCGGCCTGCCCCTCACTGGGCTGACCGCCCAGGATTTCACCCTTCAAGAAGGAAATGGAATCAAATTCCACCCCACCGCGGTGGAGGTGGACACCAAAACGGACCTGCGCGTGATTCTGGCAATGGATGTTTCTGCCAGTATGCAAGGCAAACCTATTAATGACGCCAAAGTTGCCGCGGCTCGCTTTTTGGAAAATCTGGAAAAAGGGGATCAGGCCGGCCTGGTAGCCTTCTCTACCGATGTCAACCCCGATCCTGCCGCGCTTTCCAGTCAGCGGGAACATGCCTTAAGCACAAATTTGCTTCCGCTATACGACACCATCGAAGCGCTGCAGGCCAGCGGCGGTACCGAGCTCTATAATGCCGCCGCCAAAGCGGTGAAACTGCTCGAAGGTACGCCTTCTGGTCACCGCGCAGTGCTTCTGTTGAGTGATGGAAAGAACGATCCAGCCAATATTGGCGACCCCGAAGAAGCGATCCAACTGGCCAAAGAAGCGCGAGTGCCTTTCTTTATCATCGGCCTGGGCAGTACCATTGACGAGCCGTACTTACAGCGGCTGGCAGCCGAAACGGGCGGCCTGTACCGCCCCGCCCCGTCATCTTCTGACCTGGCGGCTCTATTCAGCGACATGGGAGAATTGCTGAAGACTCGTTACGTAGTTCGTTATACGACCACCCTGCCAGCCGACGGCCGCAGCGCTGCTTTGAGTGTGGAATTGAATATGCGTGGTGAAACTGCAAATACCGAAGCTCTGATCGAAACCCCGCTCATCCCTCCCACGGCCACCGCAGCTCCACAGGCCACCCCCGTCCCCACCTCCACCGCCGTACCCGTCTCGGCTCCGGCGGTTGCTCCGCCCGCAGAAGAGCCGCAAGAACCGGAGCCTGTATTTAACTGGGGGTGGGCAGCGATTGCGGGAGCAGCGGCGATCGCAACCATCGCCTATCTACTCATCCGTAAGCCTAAACCTAAACCAGAGGCCTGTGCCAAATGTGGTTATGAGCTAACCGGGAGCAACGGCCCCTGTCCGCAGTGTGGAGAATCCCGACGGCTGCCGCGATCCGCAAAATAAACCCGGTCCTGGTAGGGTGAATGACCCTACCAGGACTTCTGAGGACTCAATGACCATCCTTGACATTTACGAACTTCACGAGCAAATTGGCAAAGGCGGCTTTGGCACAGTGTACCGCGCCACAGACACTTCTCTCGGTCGCACGGTCGCGCTCAAAGTCCTTCATCCGCAAATGGCTTGGGATGCGGATTTCATCCAGCGCTTTCAAAGAGAAGCCCGTTTGGCCGCTCAATTGGAAAATCCCTACGTGGTCACCATCTATGGTGTGGGCGAGGATCAGGGGCGCTACTTCATCGCGATGCGTTATTACCCGGGCGGAAGTCTGGCTGACCTTCAAAAAAAAGGCCCTTTGCCCTGGGATAAATGTGTCAGTATTCTGGGGCAGGTCTGTGAGGGGCTGCAGCAGCTCCACCAGCAGGGCTGGGTGCACCGCGATATGAAACCCTCCAACATCCTCTTTGACCCCCAGGGTCGGGCGGTGGTAGCCGATTTTGGCCTGGCGCGCGTCTTAACCTCTTCCACCTCCTCCAGCGGGGGTGTTGCGGGCACCCCTCACTATAAAGCCCCTGAGCTGTGGCGGGGAAAGCCCCCCGCCTCTCCCGCCACGGATGTGTACGCGTTAGGCTGCATTTTGGGCGAGATCCTTTCTGGACAGATACTCTTTTCGGGTGAAACGCCCGATGAAGTCATGACCAAACACGTCCTGGAAGGCCCAGAATTCGGAACCCTATGGCCGCCGCCGGACCTGCCCGACGGGGTGTCAGCCTTCATCCAGCGCTGCCTGAGTAAAAACCCGGCCGACCGCCCGGCGGATGCAGCCGCTTTTGAGCGCGAGTTGAGGGAATTTACCACGAACATCGCGCTGCCAACCAAAGAAGCCCCGGCTGCTTTCCACTCGGCGGTCACAGCATCTATGCCCGCCGCAGATCTTTCTCCCGCGAAGGCAGCTAACCAAAGACAGTCGGCCCCCCCGTCCGATCCGCCAATCCATGCACCCGCGCCGACAGTACAGTATCAACCTTCTGCGGCCACCCTCCATCCCCCATTGAAAAAAGAACAGCCAGGGCCAAAGAAATCTCGCCTGCCGGGGCGCATCTGGCCAATGTTGGCCATGCTCGGCATCGGCCTGGTCGTTGGTATATTAATGCTGATCAGGGCATTATCGAACAATCCGCCGGAACCAGACCCCGTTGGAGCGGTAAGCGATGCCCCAACGTCAGCAGCAGTCCTTCAACCCGGCCAGGCCCCTTCGGCCGCCAGTCCCGCGGAAACCGCAGCTGCTTTGGTCAATTGCACACAAGCCGGCCAAACCCGCACCTCTACCCAGGACGGTATGACCCAGGTTTGCGTCCCCGCTGGCGAATTTGAGATGGGCTCCGACCCACGCATAGACCCCTACGCACAAATGGATGAACGGCCTCAGCACCAAGTGTACCTGGATTCCTACTGGATTGATCAGACCGAGGTCAGCAACGCCGCTTACGCCCGCTGTGTGGCTGATGGTGAATGCACTGCCCCCTACAAAAACTCATTTATCCTGCAAAGCTCCTATTTTGAAGACAGCCAATTTGCCAATTATCCGGTTATCTTTGTCAATTGGAACCAGGCAAAGGAGTTTTGCCAATGGGCCGGGCGGCGCCTGCCCACAGAGGCGGAATGGGAAAAAGCCGCCCGCGAATATTCGCCTCGGATCTATCCCTGGGGAAATTTTCCACCCAACATAAACCTGTCAAATTACAACGGGGTCGTTGGCGATACCCTTCCGGTGGACAGCTTCCCGCAAGGGGCCAGTCCTTACGGCGTACTGAACATGGCGGGGAATGTGTGGGAATGGGTATCGGATTGGTATGCAGAAGGTTATTACCAAAATTCCCCCACCCGTAATCCCACAGGGCCGCAGATTGGCGAAAATCGAGTGCTGCGCGGAGGGGCATGGAATGATGAATCAACCAGCATCCGTGCAGCAAACCGCAATCAATACAGTCCCGATGGACGCAATAAGAGCATCGGCTTCCGCTGCGCTCAAAGCGCAAATACGCCCTAGCGCATCGCTTTCTCGCAGAAACGCTTTGCCTGTCCAACCTATCCATCGAAAAAACAGCTTTACAGGAAACAGAGGATGACCCAACTCGGCAAGTACAAAATTCTCACCCTGCTCGGCTCCGGCACGTTTGCCGAAGTCTACAAAGCCCAGGACCTGGAGCTGCAGCGCATCGTTGCCCTGA
>NZ_LGCM01000046.1 GCF_001306035.1 Levilinea saccharolytica | reverse complement strand
CCCCACGCCCAGCCTGCCGCCCCCCCGCCTGGAGCACAGCACGGTCGTGCCCAGCCCCACCCTGGCCCCCACGCCCAGCCCATCGCCCCTGCCCACCGATCTGGCCGGGCTGGCCCAGGCCGCCTTTGGCCCCCGCCTCATCACCCAGATTCGCATCCCCGCCCTCAACCTGCTGGCCCCCGTCACCCCCGTGGGCTGGGAGCCCACCGTCGAGGCTGCCGAATGGGATTCCCCCGACGCCCAGGTCGGCTGGGCCATCTCCAGCGCCCTGCCGGGCGACGCCCAGGGGGATATCATCCTCTACGGGCACAACAATATCCATTCTTCGGTGTTTCGCAATCTGGCCGATTTGCAATCCGGCGACACGGTGACGCTGGAGACGGGCGAGGGCAGCAGCACCTACCAGATCAGCGAGGTGATGATTTTGCCCATCCTGGGGGAAGGCGCCGACACGGACGCCTACGCCGCGCTTTTGCAGCCGGGGCTGGCCCCGCGACTGCTGCTCATCTCGTGCTGGCCGCCCACCAGCAACACCCACCGTGTCCTGGTGATCGCCTACCCCAGCCGCTAGCGCACTTTTTCGCATGTCACTGCGAGTCCCAGATTTTTGGGGCCGAAGCAGTCTCTACCCTGAAAGGTGCAGCCCGCCGCGGAGGGCCTATCCATCTGCGCAATCTGCGTCATCTGCGGATCATGCCTTTCGCATTGCGAGACCAGATGGGTTTCCTGGTCGAAGCAATCTCTACCCATGAGGAAGGGATCGCTTCGCTGCAGGGCGTTTTATCTGCGTAATCTGCGTCATCTGCGGATCATGCCTTTCGCATTGCGAGACCAGATGGGTTTTCTGGTCGAAGCAATCTCTACCCATGAGGAAGGGATCGCTTCGCTGCAGGGCGTTTTATCTGCGTAATCTGCGTCATCTGCGGATCTTGCCTTTCGTATTGGACGTCGCAGATCGCCGCGGAGGGCATATCTATCTGCGTAATCTGCGTCATCTGCGGATCATGGGGTGGCAGCCTTTCTGGATTATAATCACCGTATCCCAATCCAGAAAGGCGCCTGCCCTTCATGCACACACCCAAGAACACCTTCCAGGCTGGCCGTGTTGCGCTCATCGCCGCGGGCCATGCAATTCACGATACCTACATCGCGTTTCTGCCCACCCTGCTGCCCGTCCTGATTCAAACCCTCTCCATCAGCCGCGCCAGCGCGGGACTGTTCAGCGTGTTCACCCAACTGCCCTCGCTGCTCCAGCCCTTCATTGGCTATGTGGCCGACCGGGTGAGCCTGCGCTGGATTGTGATCCTTTCCCCCCTGGTCACCTGCACCCTGATGAGCCTGGTGGGCGTGGCGCCTACCTACCTGCTGATCGCCCTGCTGCTCCTGGGGGTGGGGGTCAGCTCAGCATCCTTGCACGCCACCGGCCCGGTGCTGGCGGGCAAGCTTTCGGGCGAAACCCTGGGGCGGGGGATGAGCTTTTGGATGGTGGGGGGAGAAGTGGGCCGCACCCTGGGTCCACTGGTGATTGCGGCGGTGATCAGCAGCGGCGGGTTGGCCAACACCCCCTGGCTGATTTTGGGCGGTGCGGCTATTTCAGCGCTGCTGTATGTCGGCCTGCAAAATGTGCACGACCACCTGCCCAACCCGGCCCAAACCCTGCCGTGGCGGGCGGCGCTGCGCACGATGGCACCGGTGCTGGTGCCTCTGACCATCATCATCACCTTTCGGGCCATGCTGGATTCAGCCCTGACCACCTATTTGCCGGTGTTCCTGACCGATGAAGGCGCAAAATTGCAGTGGGCTGGCATCTCGCTGGCGCTGATGGAAGCGGCCGGGGTGGTGGGGGCGCTGCTGAGCGGCTCCATCAGCGACCGCATCGGGCGGCGGGTCATTTTTTGGTTTTCCATCGCAGCTGCGCCGGTGTTTACAGTGGGTTTTTTGCTGACGGCGGGCGCGCTGCAAATCGTTATGCTGCTGGGGATGGGCTTTGCCCTGCTGTGCATCACCCCTGCCATTATGGCCCTGGTGCAGGAGAGCTTTCCAGAAAACCGCGCCCTGGCCAACGGCCTGTATATGGCGGCCAGTTTCGTGATTCGCTCCGGGGCCATTTATCTGGTGGGCCTGGGCGGCGATTGGGTGGGGCTGCGCACCACCTTGTACCTGTGTGCGGCGGTGTCGCTTTTGGCGCTGCCCTTCATCCCGCGCCTGCCCCAAGACCGCATTCGCCAGGCCTGATATGCCTGAAAGTTGAAAAATGGCATACTCCTTGCACGCACCAGTGCAGGGAGTATGTTTTTGTGATGACGGCTCTTCAAGTGATCCTCGGTGTGGTGCTGCTGATCCTGGGCGGAAAGTCCGCTGGGATTTTGGTGGGCGTTCTCGGCTTTTTGGGCGGCTATCTGCTGGCGGGACTGCTGCCAGAAGGGGCGGCCAGCTGGATGCCGCTGGCTTTGGGCGGGCTGACGGCGGTGGGGACGCTGCTGCTGGCGCTGACTCTGCAAAAGACGGCGGTGGGTCTGGCCGGGTTTGCGGCGGGCGGCTATTTGGCCTTGCAGCTGGCTGCCAATCTGCGCCTGGAGGCGGGTTGGCCGGTTTGGATGCTGCTGTTGGGCGGCGGGCTGGTGGGGGTGCTGGTGGTGACAGTCATGTTCCGCTGGGCGGTGATGTTTCTCTCGGCGGCCTGCGGGGCCGGGCTGATCGTTTGGAATCTGGATGTGTCGATGGGGGTGGTAACGCTGCTGTTTGCGCTCCTGTTTACTGCGGGGTTGGTGATCCAATCGGGGGTGCTGCGGCCGCACGGCGAGATGGAAGCACGCTGGCGGTGAGGAATGTAAGCGGACGGCAGGTGGGGGAATACGTGCACGTGGGGTAGACCTGGCCGCCCTGAATTGACTCGTGGACAGCGGATTTGATCACAACACACAAAAAACAAGGGATTTTTCCAGCTTGAGGCCAGAAAAATCCCTTTTTTTGTTTGGCCCGCCAGCAGCGAACGTCTGAAGCAATTATTAGGCTTTGCCCTTCTTGAAGGACACATCCAGCAGCACCGCCAGAACCAGCACCATACCCTTCACCAGGTACTGCACAAAGGGGGCCACGTTCATCATCTGCAAGCCGGTGGACAGGCTGGACATGATCAGCGCGCCGATCAATGCGCCGAACACCGTGCCCACGCCGCCCAGGGTGGAAGTGCCGCCCAGGATGGCGCTGGCGATGGCGTCCAATTCGTAGCCTTCACCAGCGGCGATCGTGCCGTAGCCCACGTAAGAGGCCAGCACCACACCGCCCACACCCACCAGGAAGCCCATCAGGGTGTAGACCAGGAAGAGGGTCTTCTTGATGTCGATACCCGAAAGGCGTGCGGCTTCGCGGTTGCCGCCAATGGCGTAGGTATAACGGCCAAAGCGGGTGTTGTTGGACACATAGGTCATGATCACCGAGGCCACGGCCAGCAAGGCCACGGGAACCTGAACACCGTTGTAGCGGTTGACCATGAAGACGTACACCACCACCAGCAAGGCAAAGAAGCTGGTAGTCAGCAGATCAAAGGCGATGGGGGGCAGTTCCACGCCGTAGCGAACCTTGCGCGAACGGCTGCTGAACATGTTAAAGAACAGGAAAATGACCACCAACGCCGCCAGCACCCAGCCAATCCAATCCGAGAGGTAGCCCTGTGCGATGTAGGAGAAGCCGACCTGGTTGGCGGGGATGGTTTTCCCTTCGGTGCGCCACAGGATCAGCCCGCGGGCGATGAACAAGCCGCCCAGGGTGGCGATGAAGGGGGGGATGCGCAGGTAGGCAATTAAGGCGCCTTGAGCCGCGCCCCAGGCCGTACCAACAATCAGACCCACCAGCACAGAAGCTGCCGCCATCAGGTAAGGATTGCTGATCGGGATACTGTCCACCCAGAAGCGGGCTTGCAGGAAGGCGCAAATCACCGAGACGAATCCGGCGGCTTTCCCCACGGAAAGATCAATACCGCCGGTGACGATGACCAGCACCATACCAATCGCCAGGAAGGACGTGACCGTCATCTGCCGGAACAGGTTGGAGAAATTCTGCGGCGTCATGAAGGCGCCTTTGGTGAGCACGGTAAACAAAATCCAAATGCCTACCAGCGCCAGGATAATGGTGTACGTCTGAATGTTCTGGCGCACCCTTTTTGAAAGGGTTTCCATCAGGCCCGCTCCAGCGCTTGGTACTTTTTTATCGGAAGCAACAGCCATTGTATCCTCCTAATGAATGAATGCACAGCCGCGATCAGGCAATCCCTGTTGCAAGTTTCATAATGTGTTCTTGCGTGGCATCCGCAAGCTCAAGAATCGGGCTGGACCGGCCTTCGCACATCACCATAACCCGATCGCTCATGCCCAGCACCTCTTCCAGGTCGCTGGAGATCATGATGATCGCGACACCCTGCTCGGCCAGTTCGTTCATCAGCTTGTAAATTTCGTATTTGGCACCAACGTCAATACCGCGCGTAGGGTCGTCCAGGATTAACACTTTTGGGTTCGAAAGCAGCCATTTAGCAATGACCACTTTCTGCTGGTTGCCGCCGGAGAGCGTTTCTGCGGCGACTTCCATATGCGGCGCTTTGATGGCCAAATTTCTGGCTTGCTGATTGGCGGCAGCCAGCTCTTCATCTGCATTGATGCGGAAGAAACTGGCAAAACGGTCGAGGTTGGGCAGGGAGATATTCTTGAGGATGGACTGGATTAAGACCAACCCCAGGCGTTTGCGGTCTTCCGGCACCAGGCTGATGCCAAACTGCATGGCATCGCGAGCACTGTTAATTTTTAATTCACGGTTCTGTAACTTGATGGTACCTTTCACCACCTTGCCGTACTCACCAAAAATGGTGGTGACCAGTTCCGTACGGCCTGAACCCATCAGCCCGGCAATTCCCAGGATTTCTCCCTGGCGGACGTTGAGACTTACCCCGCGCAGCAACATGCGGGTCGAATCGGAGGGGTCTTCCGCATGCAGGTCTTCGACTTCGAAAATCACATCCCCGGGTTTGCGGTTTCCCTTGGGGAAACGCTCTTTCATCTCGCGGCCGACCATGTAGCTGACCAATTGCTGTTGGTTCAGTTCGCTGGTGGGTTTGGTCACCACGGTCTTGCCGTCCCGCAGGACGGTTACCGTGTCGGTGATGCGGAAAAATTCATCGAGCTTATGGGTGATGTAAATGCAGGTGACCCCGTGGCTCTTCAAACTGCGCAAAATGTCCATCAAGCTGGCAATTTCGGCTTCAGAAAGGGCGCTGGTGGGTTCATCCAAAATCAGAATCTTGGCGTTTTCGGAGAGGGCCTTGGCAATTTCAACCATCTGCTGCTTGCCTACGCCCAGATCTTTCACCGGGGTCTGCGGGTCAACATCCAGATTATATCTTTGCAAAATATCGCGTGTATCGGAGTAGAGCTTATTCCAATTGATGGAGCCGTTTTCGGTCGGCTCTTTGCCGAGGTACACATTTTCGCCCACGTTCATATTCGGCACCAGGGTTAACTCCTGGTACACGATGGCAATACCTTTCTTAATGGCTTCCTGGATCGAGCCTTCCCCCAG
Organism: Levilinea saccharolytica; assembly: GCF_001306035.1. Lineage (GTDB taxonomy): Bacteria > Chloroflexota > Anaerolineae > Anaerolineales > Anaerolineaceae > Levilinea > Levilinea saccharolytica. The sequence continues at coordinate 112,666 of NZ_LGCM01000046.1, read as the reverse complement.
TCTCAGCTCTTGACCCTCGTAGAGAATGGTACCCTCATAGGTGCCGAAAGGATAGACACCCGAGAGGATTTTCATCAGGGTAGATTTACCTGCCCCATTTTCCCCGCAAAGACCGTGAATCTCGCCCCGCTTGATCTGCAGTGACACATCGCTGAGCGCGGTGACGCCGGGGAATTGCTTTGTGACGTTACGAATATCCAGGATGATATCGTCGCTCACGGATGCTCCTTTTCTCGCTCCTGCGTGTAGATCTCCAGCGCTGGAAGGATGGTTGTTGGGTAGTGGCTGAATATCTACTATTATATATCAGCATGATGCCCCGGCCCCCAAGGAAAACCCTGAAGACCGGGGCAAATTCTTCAGCGTATCTTACGGCTTGGGCGGTTTCTGAGCATCGGGGATGTCGCGATAGACATCATCGTAGCTCTGGAACCCGCTCTTGACCACCAGGTCGAACACGTTGTCTTTGTTGACCTGCTGAACTTCCAGGAACAGGCAGGGGACTTCGCCGGTCTTGGTGTCGTCGTTGGTCAGTTCGGCCATGGTGTAGTTCTTCAGGCCGGTAACGGTGCCGCCCTTGAGGATGGTGTCGAGGGTATCGACAGCCAGCGGGGAGAGGTTGCGGATATCTTTGAGGATGGAGACAGTCAGTTCACCCTTGACGATGCTGTTGCTGCCGTCAGCGGTGGCGTCCTGGCCGGAGATCGGGACCTTGCCAGCCAGACCCTGGGCCTTCATGGCCTGCAGAGCGCCCAGCGCGGTGCCGTCGTTGGAAGCCACAACCGCGTCGATGTCATTGCCAGCAGCGGTGAGGATGTTTTCCATCATCTTGAGGGCATTGGCAGCATCCCAGTTGTCCACCCACTGGTCAGCGACGACTTCGATCTTGTCGGCATACTTGGCAAGGATTTCATCCTGGCCCTTGCGGAAGAGGATGGCGTTGTTATCGGTGGGGGAACCGCCAAGTTTGACCAGGCGGATCTTGCCGTTGGCAGCCACGTCCCAGCTGTCGGCGCCGATGGCCTTCATCACGCCGTCGGCCTGTTGGCGGCCCACTTCGACGTTGTTGAAGGACAGGTAAGCAGCGATTTTGGGGGTCTTGATCAGGCGGTCGTAGGCAAGCACTTTCACGCCAGCGTCCGCGGCTTTGTCCACCGAGGTCACCACGGCGTCGCCGTCTTCGGCCACCACGATGAGGCCCTTGATGCCCTGGCTGACCATGTTGTCGATCTGGTCATTCTGCGCCTTGACGTCATGGTTGGCTTCCTGGCTCAGAACTTCGTAGCCTTTGTCTTCCAGCAGCTTGCGCAGCAGGACTTCTTCGTTCTTCCAGCGTTCAGTCGCGAAATCGGAGAACGAGAGACCCACTTTGATTTTTTCGGCAGGAGCGGCAGGAGCAGCCGATTCACCCGGCTTGGGCGGTTTCTGAGCATCGGGGATGTCGCGATAGACATCATCGTAGCTCTGGAACCCGCTCTTGACCACCAGGTCGAACACGTTGTCTTTGTTGACCTGCTGAACTTCCAGGAACAGGCAGGGGACTTCGCCGGTCTTGGTGTCGTCGTTGGTCAGTTCGGCCATGGTGTAGTTCTTCAGGCCGGTAACGGTGCCGCCCTTGAGGATGGTGTCGAGGGTATCGACAGCCAGCGGGGAGAGGTTGCGGATATCTTTGAGGATGGAGACAGTCAGTTCACCCTTGACGATGCTGTTGCTGCCGTCAGCGGTGGCGTCCTGGCCGGAGATCGGGACCTTGCCAGCCAGACCCTGGGCCTTCATGGCCTGCAGAGCGCCCAGCGCGGTGCCGTCGTTGGAAGCCACAACCGCGTCGATGTCATTGCCAGCAGCGGTGAGGATGTTTTCCATCATCTTGAGGGCATTGGCAGCATCCCAGTTGTCCACCCACTGGTCAGCGACGACTTCGATCTTGTCGGCATACTTGGCAAGGATTTCATCCTGGCCCTTGCGGAAGAGGATGGCGTTGTTATCGGTGGGGGAACCGCCAAGTTTGACCAGGCGGATCTTGCCGTTGGCAGCCACGTCCCAGCTGTCGGCGCCGATGGCCTTCATCACGCCGTCGGCCTGTTGGCGGCCCACTTCGACGTTGTTGAAGGACAGGTAAGCAGCGATTTTGGGGGTCTTGATCAGGCGGTCGTAGGCAAGCACTTTCACGCCAGCGTCCGCGGCTTTGTCCACCGAGGTCACCACGGCGTCGCCGTCTTCGGCCACCACGATGAGACCCTTAACGCCCTGGCTGACCATGTTGTCGATCTGGTCATTCTGCGCCTTGACGTCATGGTTGGCTTCCTGGCTCAGAACTTCGTAGCCTTTGTCTTCCAACAGCTTGCGCAGCAGGACTTCTTCGTTCTTCCAGCGTTCGGTCGCGAAATCTGAGAACGAGAGACCCACTTTGATTTTTTCGCCAGAGGCGGCGGGGGCGGCAGTGGCTTCGGGGGCGGCGGGAGCGGCGGGAGCGGCGCACCCGGCCATCATGCTGACAATCGCAATGACGCCAATGGCCATCATAACGATTTGTGAGAATTTTTTACTCATGGTTCTTGTCCTCCTGAAAATTTACTTTGGTAGACATCTTTCAATTGATTCTGTAAAACCCAATACATTTTCTTTTCGCTGCACCTCCATTTTTTCCAATCTGATGGTCTTCGCTGTGACTGGTACTCCCAGATGTAGAGCTGAGTTTATTCCCAGTTTTGAGCATGTATGAAAGCGGTCTATGAAATGTTCAGCGGCTCGCGCAGGATATCATCCATGACGAGCGCCACCGCCCCCAGCAAGCAGGCATCCTCTCCATGAGAAGAGGGCTCGATGCGGGTAATCTTTCGCAGGGGAGGTAAAACATTCTTTTGCAGCGTTGCCGCAATGACCGGGATCATCCAGGGATGAAGGGGAACTAAAGTGCCGCCAAACACCACCAGCTCTGGGTTGAAAATATTGACCAGGTTGGTGATGCCGATCCCAAAATGGACGCCGAGGGCTTCAATCGCGCTGATGGCGAGGGCGTCATTTTGCCGGGCGGCTTCGGCGATGTGCTCAATGCTGAGCCGTGAAAGGTCGGGCCCCACAATTTCGTACAGAAGGCTCGCTTCTCCATTTTTCAACCGGGCGGCGACATGAGTCAACAGGCTGGAAGGGCGCACAAAGGTTTCCAGACAACCCTTTCGCCCGCAGGCGCAGACCACGTCACTTTCGTAAATGGTGATATGTCCGATTTCGCCCGCAAAACCGCTGGACCCGCGGAAGAGCTTGCCGTCAATCATCACCCCGCCGCCCAGGCCGACGCCGGTTTTGAGAAAGAGGAAATCTTTCACGGTGTGGGCTATACCGTAGAAATACTCACCCAAACAGGCGCAGTTGGCTTCGTTTTCGACAAAGACGGGCAGATCAAAACGCTTGGTCCAGATCTGGCGCAGGGGAACATCCACCCAATGCAGGTTGGGGGCAAACACCAGTTTGCCCTGGTGTGAATCGACCAAGCCAGGCACGCCCACCCCAATCCCCAGCGGGCGCAAATCGAGCTTCTTGCCGTAGTGCAGGGCTTCATCGATGATATTTTCGGCGATTTGGAGCAGGTCAAGCTGGGTCTCTTGCTCTGAGGTCATCCGTTTGTGCCGCCAGAGCACCTGGCCGATGAAGTTGGTCAGGATGACAGAAATAAAATCGACGCCGATTTCGACGCCGATCACACAGCCACCCTCAGGATTAAATTGTAGAAGCATGCCAGGGCGGCCGACCTTTGAGACCTGGCTGATGGTGGTTTCCTGAACAAATTCGCGGTCAATGAGATCATCAATGATCAACGAGACCGTGCTGCGCGTTAAACCGGTTCGGGTTGCCAACTCCGCACGCGAAAGAGGGGCGCTTAAGCGGATGGCATGCAGGATGATGGAGGTGTTCATTTCCCGCATTAACGATTGGTCTGCCGTCTTGCGTTGATTCATGTTTGCTTTTTTCGACCGGGGGATTTGTTTGTAAGTAAATCAAACTAATCTAATTATAAGAGAAACAGGAAAAATGTCAATAACCTATCTTTGCCACTTTTCAGTGACGAAACCCAAAAACGCTCTGTAAATCCACTGCGCGGGCCGTCAAGAGGTGGGTGAAAGCGAAACGGGAGAGACCGTTGGCCTCTCCCGTTGGGTTATGCCCTATGCGGGCGCGGGTTATTCTTCGCCGCCGTCGTCATCTCCCCCGTCATCCCCTCCGTCTTCTTCGGCTTCGCCGCCGTCATCCTCGTAAGATTCCTCGTCTTCTTCGTCCTCTTCGTACTCTTCGTACTCTTCGTCTTCTTCGTCTTCTTCGTCTTCTTCGTACTCTTCGTCTTCCTCGTCTTCTTCGTACTCTTCGTCTTCCTCGTCCTCTTCGTCTTCCTCGTACTCTTCGTCCTCTTCGTACTCTTCGTCTTCCTCGTCTTCTTCGTCCTCTTCGTACTCTTCGTACTCTTCGTCTTCTTCGTCTTCTTCGTCTTCTTCGTCTTCCTCGTCCTCTTCGTCTTCCTCGTACTCTTCGTCCTCTTCGTCTTCCTCGTCCTCGTCGTATTCTTCGTCGTCGCAGAAGAGGTAGTCCTCGTCATCCTCAACGTAGGCTTCCGGCTCCACTTCTTCGATGTATTCCACGAAGTCCTCTGGGGCTTCGTCCTGATATTCCACAATCTCTTCTTCCGAGATCAATTGGACCGGAATCGAGTCGTAGGCGGTGACGGGGTAAGCGTTGATTTCAAAATCGGGCATATGCTTGATGACCGGCTTGCGGTTTTCGACCCAGGTATCCTGCGGATCGGGCAGGTCATCTTCAGAGCGCATCATCCAGCAGTCGCCCAGGTTAAATTTCTTCGACATGAGGTAGTTGTAGGGCATGTAGCAGTAGCCGCGGTCGCCCCAGGCGGCCCCCCAGGAGTTGCGTACGATGAAGACCTTTTCCACCTCCGAATAGCCGACGCACAGCATGGCGTGGGAGCCGTGCGAGCCGCGGGACACGTCTTTGGGATTGGGCATGGGCACCACGCCGCCGTTTTGGGAGCAGCTGTCAAACGATTCGAACAGGGCGCAGCCGAACACGATGGGATAGCCCTCGGCCAAACAGCGCTTCCAGGCTTTCAGATCCACGGGCAGTTTTTGGATGATGAGGCCGCGGAAGCGGGCTGCTTCGGTGTATGAGGTGGCAGAGGGCTTCTGGGTGACGCGTTTCACCTGGAAAGGCCAGGTGGGTTCGGTGCAGGAGCCCAAGGCCTGGACGCCTTCCATGCCGTATTGGATGACAGAGCCGGAATCTTCGTTTTGATCCCCGGCGCGCCAGCGGGCGTTGTAATAGATGAAAAGGCGGCTCACATCCAGGGGTTTACCCAGGTGCTTTTTGAGCAGGTATTCATAGGCCCCGGCGATGGCGTTGGCGGTGCAGGAATTGGTATTGCCTTGATCTTCAACGGGGGTCAGATAGGGACGCAGGTCCACTTTGGGCGGCAGGGTAACGCTTTGGACGGCCGCGGAGGCTTTGTATTTCTTGGCGTTGGGGTTGGCCTGGGCGTATTTATAGCCCGATCCGGCGATGGCGCTGTGGGACGCCTGAGAAGATGGGGGTGTCATGGGAAACCTCGTTGATGGAAGAATGGGCGCAGGCAAAAACCAGCGCTCCCCCCCCGAAAGCCGCGATTGCGGCGCAGCCTCAGCCGGACGGCAGGCATGGGGGTGGGTTGAATCGATATTGGAGTGTATCGCAAGTGGTTGAATCAGACAATCATTAAAGCGGAAAAACGGGGGCGGCTTGCCCGAATGGGGAGAAACCGCTAGAATTCTCTTATGGATGGAGCTTCGCAGTTAAGCGAACGAGAGCGTGAGATTCTGCGTCTGGTGGCCACGGGGGTGGGAAATAAAGAAATTGCCCAGGCCTTAGGCATCAGTCCCAACACGGTCAAGGTGCATGTGCGGCGGATCTTCGCCAAGCTGGGGGTGGAGACGCGCGCAGCCGCCACGCGCCAGGCCCTGGAGATGGGGCTGGTGATGACGGCGCGGGAAGAGGAGGCGCAGCCGTCTGCGCAGCCTGCGGCGATCCCCACACCCAAACGGCGGCGCGTGGGTGGGCGGCGGTGGGCGGCGGCTGCGGCGCTGGTGGTGCTGGCGGCGATCCTGATTTGGGCGCTGCCCGCACTGCGCGCGGCTTTGGCTCCCCCCACCCCACCAGCGGCGGTGAGCCGGGATGATGTGGACGCGCTGCGTTGGGAGCGCCTGGCCGATTTGCCGGAGGGGCGGGCGGGCATGGCCGCGGCGGTGGTTGAAGGGCGCATGTACGTGATGGGGGGGCAGACCGCGGCCGGGTTGAGCGCAGACACGCTGATGTTCGATTTGACCTTAAACACCTGGGAAAAGCGCGCCCCGCTGCCCGAAGCAGTGCGGGATGTGCAGGCGGTAGTGCTGGGTGAGCGCCTGTACCTGGCGGGCGGAGTGCGCGCGGACGGCAAGGTGAGCGCGGCCCTGCGGGTGTATGACCCGCGCGCGGATGTGTGGACGCAGGCAGCCGCCATGCCCGCGGGGCGCAGCGCTGCCGCGGCGGCGGCTCTGGATGGGCGGCTGTACCTCTTTGGGGGCTGGGACGGTCAGCGCGCGCGCGGCACGGTGTGGGTGTATGACCCCTCCCAGGACCGGTGGACGGAGGGCGGCCGGCTGCCCCAGGCGGTGCGGGGGGCGGCGGCTTTGCCGCTGGAGGGACGGCTGATGGTGATGGGCGGCTGGGGTGAGCAGGGGCTTTCGCCGCGCCAGTGGCTGTATGCCCCCCAGCGGCAGGCCTGGGAAGAGCGCGGCGCGCTGCCCGCCGGGCGCGGCGGCATGGGCGCGGTGGGGCTGGCGGGGCAGGTGTATGTGGGGGGCGGCAGTCCGCCGGGATTACCCCTGTGGCAGACCTCCTGGCGGGGCGAAGCCTGGCAGGCGTTGGGCCAGGCCCCATTGGAGGTGGGCGAAGGGGCAGCCGTGGTGGGGTATGAATCGCGCGTGTACGTGATTGGCGGACGCACAGCCCAGGGGGAGTGGCTGCCCAGCCTGCAGGCCTACCGGGCGGTGTTCACCTCTCTGGCGCCGGTGCTGCCCTAGGAATATTTGCGCACGGGGCACTTTACAGAAATGTAAGACCTGGGGCAATAATCCAATTGGGTTATTGCCATTTTTTGGGGGTGCGGCTAAGGTTAAAAGGTGCTGGGCGGGGGGTGGCGCATGGCTGGTTGGTATTTCACGGACGGTTTGGGAAGGAGATGGTATATGAAACGTGCCCTGCGCATGGTGGTGCTGTTGATGTTGTTGGGGGTCTTGGTGACGCCTGGGCCAGCGCCCGCGAACGCGGCCGGCAAGACGACCTGGACTTCGGTGGTGGCCTACTTTAACCCGAACCCCGAACCGGACCCGCTGCCGCCGGATTACACCGAGCCGGTGCTGAACGTGCTTTTCCTGCAGCAGGGTTCCACCTCGCGGCGGGAACTGCTGAACGATATCGAGATCAAGCCCTATCAATCCGGCACCCTGTTGGTGGGCAACGTGCTGCGCGACCCGAACTTCACCGGCGGTGCGGTGATCAGCGCCACGGTGCCGGTGCTGGCGGTGTACAAACAGGTGTCCACAGAGACCAAAGAACCCTACAGCCCCATTCTGTACACTTCTTTTGCCCTCAGCGATGCGGGTCTGGGCACGTTTTACCTGCCCAACGTGCAGGCCAATCAGGCCTATGACACGCGCATTGGCGTTCAGAATGTGGAAAGCTTACAAATCGAAGTGGTGCTGCGGTTTTACTCTGAGGAACAGGGTGAGTTTGTGACGGCGCGCAAGCCGCTCTACAACCAGCGCACCCTGGTGATCAACGCCTCGGATGCTCTAAAAGAAGCCTATAACGGCGCAATGCAGCAGCCCAGCCTGCCTTTCCGCGGCAGCCTGGTGGTGCAGGCCTTCCGGGCAGGCAACGATGACCCAGCGCGGTTGGTGGTGGTGGCCCAGGAGATCCAGGGCGGCGGCCGGCGGGCGTATGCCTTTGAGGGGGTGAACGGGGGGGATTCGTGGTTGTTCATGCCCAACGCCATGTGCGAGATGGGCGACAACAAAATGAGCGCAGAAATGATGGTGCAGAACGTGGGGGCCGGGGACGCCACGGTGTGGGTGGAGTATTATTCCGCCGCGGGCGATCTGGTGGCGACCTCACCGACGGCGGTGATTACGCCGGGGTATAACCACCGCTTTGACGCCTGCGATGAGGCAGTGTACGCGCAGACGCGCGGCCAGGGCCTTTCGGCGGTGATCCATTCGGACGGTGAGCCGATTGCCGCCTTGGGAAAGGTGCGCAGCGACGACGGGCTGATGACCGCCTACACGGGGCTGCGTATGCCAGGGGCGGCTCTGCCAGGACAGCCGTACCGCACGGTGCTGCCCTATGTGGAATGGTCGCCCAAAAGCACGGGTCTGCGCACCTACCTGACGATTATGAACGTTTCCAACCAACCCGCCACGGATGTGCGTGTGCTGTATTACGGCTCCGGCGGGGTGCTGGAGAGCAGCCATTGGGTGGCGCGCAGCGATGCGCAGCCGGGGCCGCTGGCCCCCTACGCGCGGCGCACCTCGAATCCGGGCGCAGCACGGGCCTTGAACCCGGATACCAACCATTTTGCCGGCGCAGTGATCGTAGAAAGTGACCAGCCGGTGGTGGTGGTGGCGCGGGTACAGCGCACGGTGGGCACGGGCAGCTACAGCACGCTGGGCGATGAATATAATGGGATTCCGTATGCCGAAATTCTGGAATACTAAGCTGCGCTTCGCGCTGCTAAGCGCGGTTTACGCGGGGCTGGCCCTGCTGCTGGCGGCCTGCGCGGTGCAAACGCCGACCCCACCGCCCGCGCCTGCACAGGAGGCGGACGCCTCAGCCCCGGGCGGGGTTCTGCGCGGGCAGGTGATGGACACGGCCGGGCGATGGGAAGAAGAACCGCTGCGGATCTTTGCGGCGCCTTTTTCGGGTGACGATCAGGGTGCGGGCTTTTATATGTTAGAGCCGGCCATTCACCCTTCGGCCGAATTGGGAGAGCAAGGTGATTTTGTTCTCAGCGCAGTTCCGGCGGGGCGCTACGTGTTGGTGGTGGGGCCGACCGCGGAACAGGCGCTGACGGTGGTGGACGAGGGGGGGGAGACGCGCGTTTTCACGGTGAAAACGGGCGAAACCGTGGATTTGGGCCGCGTGCAGTTGGCCCCATGACAATTTTTGGATGAAAGAACGGAGGTCGAGATGAAAGGTTCACGCGGCTGGATGGTTTTACTGATGGTTGTTTTCCTCCTGGGCATGTTCCCCGCAGCCAAACCCGCGGCGGCGCAGAGCGGCACGCCGCTGCCCGAAGGCACTTATGTGCCGGGGGAATTGGTGGTGGTTTTGGACGGAAAAACCGGGGCGTCTGGGCCAGCCGGTCAGGCGCGGGCTTTAGCGGGGTCGGTGGGGGCGGCGGTAGCGGCCAGCTACGGCGATATGGCCCTGCTGAGCGCGGATCCGCAGGCGGATGTAGCCGCTTTGGCGGCCCAGGTCAGCTCCCTGCCGGGGGTGGTCTATGCCCAGCCGAACTACATTTACAGCCTGCCAGAAAGCAAAGGCGGCGCGGCCCAGGGCGGTACGCAAAGCGCCTATGTGATCGATTCACCCAACGGCCTGGATGTGCGCCTGAGTTGGGAGCAAGTGGCCAGTCTGCGCACCATCGTCAAGAAAGGCACGCGTTCGGCGGCCATTCCTTCTTTCCCCAAAGAGCTGCTCAGCGGCAATTTGTGGGCCTGGGACCGTATTCAGGCCGACCTGATTTGGGGCGAAAAGACGATTGCCCCGCTGGTGTGTCTGCTGGATACGGGCGTAGATGTGAAGCACCCCGACCTGAGCGGTGTGGTAGTTTCGGGCCCAGACTTTTACAACAACGATAAGAAGCCGGATGACGATAACGGCCACGGCACGCACGTGGCGGGCATCATCGCCGGGCGGGCTAACACCAATGCCAGCTCAACGGTGGGCGTTTCCAACGGCAAGGTGCTGGCGGTGAAAGTGCTCAACGCGCAGGGCATCGGCACCACCTTCAGCGTCACCGCAGGCATCAAGTACTGTGGGACGAACAAGAGCGTGAAGATCATTAACATGAGCCTGGGGTCGTATTTGGCCGATAAGGTGCAGTACCAGGCCTTGGAAACCGCGCTGATGGGGCGCTTGCTGGTGGCCTCGGCGGGCAACGAAAGCGTTTCGGGCCGTTTTTACCCGGCGGCCTACGCGGATCCCGAAGTGACCGCGCCGGAATCGTTCAACAACATCGCCTCACAGGTGATCTCCGTGGCGGCGGCGCGTTCGCCCTTCTCCCCCTACCCCCTGTGGGTGGATAAAGACGGCGACGGTGTGGTGAACCCGGACGGGAGCGAGGTGTTCCTGCCGGAGCAGTGCGCATCTGGCAATTACAACGAGAACGGCATCGCCACGGGCAGCAACTATGGGCGCTGGGTGACGATGGTGGCCCCCGGCGAGGATGTGTATTCGACTACGCCGGTGAGCAACCCCTTCTATCTCAATTCCTACCAGCCTCAGCTCAGCTCTGGCTATGATTATATGAGCGGCACGTCGCAGGCGGCTGCCCTGGTCACCGGTTCGGCGGCACGGGTGTGGAGCCTGGTGCCTAAAGCCGAATTGAACCCGCCCAAGAAGGTCAAAGATACTCTGGTGGCCTTGAGCGAGCCGCTGCAATTTGCCTCAGATAACACCCCCGGAGTGATGGCTGATGTGGGCTACGGCAGCCCGACCAACAGTTTTGACCCGCACGGCGAGACGATTTGGTTTGGTAAGCCTTATGATCATGATGATGACCCCGCCACAACCATGATTGTGAAAGCTCCGTACTGCTGGCCGGCCTCGAACGACAACTACGGCGATGATGAACGCATGGACGGCTTTACTTACGGCGCGGGCAAGATTAAGCTGGCGGCGGTGTACCTGAATGTGGCGCGCGCCATGCAGCGGGCGGCATTGGCGGTGGAAGTGAAAGACGCCACCAACGGATCGCCGATTGTGGGCGCCTATGTGGCTGCCCATGATATCAGCGGCGCCAATCCGGTGCTGCGCGACAAGACCAAAACCGAAAAGGGCGGGTCTGTGGTGGTTTTGACCAACCTGCCGGCCAGCGAAACGGGCATTCGATACCGCCTGTCGGTTTCGATGGCGGGTTACACCACCGGTTACCAGCCCTTCAACGAAGTTAATTTGAGCGGGGACCTGCGCGGCATGGCGCTGAATGACGCTTATAACCGCGTCAGCCTGGCTTCGAAAAACAATATCAATTTTGTGTTGGACTGGGTGGACCCGGCGATTAACCCCGCGCAGGGGCGGGTGGATCCGGATGCGGATCTGGATATGTACCTGCTGCTGCCTCGCGACGGCGTCAACGGCGATCAGGGCGGGATCATCGGCACAGAGTTGGGTTGGGGAGCTTCGCCCAAGCTGCTGACCTACATCCCCGGCAAGCAGGATGTGTTTGTGGGCGTGGGCAGTCTCCTGAATGGGGAGGCCCTGGGTTATCCCTTCTCACCCTACGCGCAGCACGGTTTTGACGGCGGGTATTACTACGGCCAGGACAATTACGGCCAGCCGCTCAGCCCGGTGGAATTTATCAGCGTTCTGCCGAAGGTCAAGCAGTCGGCAGCGCCGTATATGCTGCCGTGGTACAGCGGGGAATACCGCCTGGTGGTCACCGATTATCACCGCCCCGACGCCATTGGCGGGAGCAGCCAAAGCCCGAAGACGGTTGGCTATTTGAGCGCCACCACAACCAGCCCTAATTTCACCGCGGCGGTAGTGCGCATGTGGGCCAGCGGCAAGGTGGTAACCAGTGTGCGGCTGCAAGATGCGCCGGTGGGAATCAATGGGTGCAATGAGAACAAAGATTGGTGGAAGGTGTTGCAGGTGAACGGGGCCAATGTGTCCGTGAACAACACCTGCGACATCGGCCTGGGCGGGGTGGACCCGTATTAGTGCCGGACGGCGGTAAGAACTGGAACATCAGGGAGGGTCTGAAAAGGCCCTCCCTTTTCATTTGCGGAAGGCAAAATCCGCAGATGGGTATATGTAGGGGCACGCCCTCGAATTGCGAGGGCACGCCCTCGATTTGCGAGGGCACGGGCATCTTTCACCGCGCCTTTTGCTCGCACCCTCGCCCGTGCCCGTACCCGCGCCCTAAGGCGCGCCCTCTCGGTGCGAGAACGATCTATGCGCCTAATGTAAAAGCCATGATTCGCAGATAGGTATATGTAGGGGCACGGGCGTCTTATACCGCGCCTTTTGCTCGCACCCTCGCCCGTGCCCTATGTTCGAGGACGATCTTTGCATCCCATGACCGCGCAGATGGGTTTGTGTCGGGGCACGGGCGTCTTTCACCGCGCCTTTTGCCCGCACCCTCGCCCGTGCCCGTACCCTAAGGCACGCCCTCGAATTGCGAGGGCACGCCCTCGAAGTGCGAGGGCATGGGCGTCTTTCACCGCGCCTTTTGCCCGCACCCTCGCCCGTGCCCGTACCCTAAGGCACGCCCTCGAATTGCGAGGGCACGCCCTCGAATTGCGAGGGCACGGGCGTCTTTCACCGCGCCTTTTGCTCGCACCCTCGCCCGTGCCCGTACCCTATTGCGGCCCCATACGGGCGCTCAGAAAAACAGCCGGTACGACTCCCCAGGGGGCTGGAACAACGGATGGATGGACGACAGCTCATGCAGAATCGCCCGGCGCCGCCCCTCCACAAAACCACCCAGGCGGCGCTCCTGCTCGCGCCCCGGGTACAGGCGCAGCCCCACACGGATCAAATGCGCACTGTAGGCGTGCACGCTCATCACCTCCCCCCGCAGGCGCATCAACGGCATCCCCGGCAAACGCAGCTGCACGTGAGCGCTTTGCCCCATCCACTCCAACGGCCGCCGCCGGTCCAGGCAGGATACCAACAGCCCCAGCCCGTGCGGTGAAACATCCTGTACCGTTCCGTCCAGAGGTGCGTTCAAATTCAGGCGGGCAGCCAAAGGCTGCGCAGGCCGTACCCGTTCCAGCTCGCGCTCCCGCCACGGGCTGCCCGTCCAGGTCAGCCCCGAAAGCCGCACCAGCCGCCGCTGCGCCCAAAAGGACTCCACCCGCGCGCTGATATTCTGCGGCAGCTCAGCGTGGTGCAAACACATCCCGCGGTTTGCCTCCAACATCGGCAGATCTTGCTGGCTGCGAAACACCGCCATACGGTTATGCGTCTCAACCAAACTGGCCGTGCGCGTTAAGATCAACCCCTGATAGCCAAAACACAGCTGAAAGACGGCGCCGCTCTCCCCCAATTGGATCACCACCGCTAACACATCCTGCATTTTCTCGTCTTCAGCGACCATGCCGCACCTCCGCAAATGGACCGCCCGCCCCCTTCAAGCGTACTGATAGAGAGCTAACCTACCTTCCCGCCCTCTGCAGCGCCGTGCGCCGAAAAGGTGAAGGTTATGGGATCAACGAGGGATTCATTGGATTTAGCGTCAACCGAGTTTTCCCAACCCATGCCGGGTTCGTCAGCGTCTTCGCCCTCACGGGGCACAAACGCACAGCCCTGGCTTGAGGTTGTTCATACAAGTAGTATAGCACAGGAATGGACGCATTTCTACAGCCGTTTTGCCCCCTGCCCTCCGCAAGAATCATGCCGCGGGCGGACGCACACGCAGCACGGCCAGCACAATCCCCGGCAGCATTTTCAGCTTTTGCCAACCGGTGGTGTGTGCGCGGCGCGTGTACACCTGGTAATCGATGGCTTCAATTTCATCCAAGATAGCCCGGTACAGCAAAGCTGCCGCCCCCACCGCCGGGCGCGCCGCACGGCTGAGCATGGCGATGCCGGGCAGGGATTCTTCATATAACTGCCGCGCGCGGGCAATTTCAAAACGCATCAAATCCCGGAAGCGCTCATCCTGCACCCCCGTCAGGATATCCTGGCGCGTCAGACCAAACCGCGCCAGGTCATCTTCCGGAAAGTACACTCTGCCCCGCCCCGCGTCCTCACCCACATCCCGCAGGATATTGGTGAGCTGCAAAGCCACCCCCAGGCGCACGGCATAGGGTTTTGCCTGTTCAAACTGAAAGCCAGGGGCCATACCGATGATCGGCATCGAAAGCAGGCCCACCGTGGAGGCCACATGGTAGCAATAATCTTCCAACTCATCCCAGGTGGCGTAGCGGCGGCAGCGCAAATCCATGTTCACGCCGTCAATCAATTCCTGCTCATAGCGCCGGTCCACGCCAAAGCGCTCCCGTACCCCGCTCCAATACAGCAGCACAGGCATTTTTTGCTCCGCCGCGGGCAAATTCACCTGGGCGCGCCAGGCGTCCAGGTCTTCCTGGGTCGCCCCGTCACGGTCCACCAAGTCATCCGTCATGCGGCAAAAGGCATACAGCGCGCGAATCGCGCCCCGCGCAGCGCTGGGCAGCAGCCCCGTGGCAAAATGAAAGGTGCGCGAATGCTGGCGGATCACCGCCTCAGTCGCCTGCTGGGCGTTCTTCCATGCCGCCGCGCTGATGGGAGAAGCTTGAGTCAGAAGGCTCATACCGTTAATCCTTTCTTTCCAATCCGGCCTACGCGCCGTTACCCTTTGGCCTCAATCAAATTCTCAACAATGATGGAGGACGACAGCACCCCCGGCAGACCCGCGCCGGGATGGGTGCCCGCCCCCACCAGGTACAGATTGTCAAAATCTTCCGACTGGTTGTGAGGCCGGAACCAGGCCGACTGGGTCAGCACCGGCTGCACGGAGAAGGCCGCGCCCTTGTAGCTGCTCAGTGTGTTCTGGAAATGCAGCGGGTCAATGTAATGCTCGGCCACCACATTGGCGCGCAGATCCGGCAGGTAGTTCTCTTCTAAGAACTGCATGATCTTATCGCGGTAAGGGCGCGCCATCTGGTTCCAGTCAATATCTGCGTCCAAATGCGGCACCGGCGAAAGCACATAGAAGGTCTCACAGCCCTCCGGGGCCATGCTGGGATCGGTGAGCGAGGGCATGTGCAGGTACAGCGAAAAGTCATCGGCCAGCACCTTGCGGTTGAAAATATCCTCCAACAGCCCTTTGTAGCGCTCGGATAAGATGATGTTGTGATGGGCCAGCTTGCCCTCGTGGCGGTACTGGCGCTTGGTACCAAAATAGATCACAAACAGCGACATGCTGTAGCGCGTGTTGCGGTAGCGCGCATCGCTGTTGCGGCGGCGCGCCGCAGCCGGGATGAGCTTCATGTAGGTGTTGGCCACTTCTGAATTCGCCACCACCGCATCGGCGCGGTGAATGCTGCCGTCAGCCAGCCGCACCCCCGTCACCTTGCGCCCCTCGGTTAAAATCTCCGCCACCTCGCTGTTCAAAGACACCTTGCCGTTCAGCTCGCCGAACAGTTTGGCTAGCGCGTCCACAATGGCGCCCGTGCCGCCCAGGGCATACCACACGCCCCACTCACGTTCCAGGTAGTGAATCATGGCGTAGATGCTGGTGGTGTCAAAGGGATTGCCGCCCACCAGCAGCGGGTGGAAGGAGAACACCCGCCGCAGGAAATCATCCTTCACAAACTGGCTCACGTAGTTGTACACGCTGCGGTAAGACTGCAGCCGCACCAGGTCGGGGGCCACCTTGAGCATGTCGCTCACATGCGTGAAGGGTTGATCCGCCAGCTCCAAAAAGCCTTTATCAAAGATCGGCTTGGTAGTCTCAATAAAGCGCGTGTAACCCTCTTTGTCCGCCGGATTCCACTGATCAATCTGCGACAGGGTGAACTCGTGGTCACCGTTGTAATTGAAGGCCCGCCCGTTGTGGTCAAAAATGCGGTAAAACGGATCGCAGGGAACAAACTGCACATAGTCTTCGCGGTTTTTGCCCGCCGCCTTAAAGATGTCGTCAAACATGAACGGAGCGGTGATCACCGTGGGCCCGCCGTCAAACTTAAAGCCGTTGATCTCATACAGATAGCCGCGCCCCCCCAAGCGGTCGCGCTGTTCAAAAATTTCCACATCATGTCCGCGCGCCGCCAAACGGCAGGCCGCCCCCAGCCCGCCAAAACCCCCGCCAATGACGATGATCTTCTTTTTCATGTGCTCGATCCCCTTCCTGGATGATTCTGCAAGGTGGTTGAATGGTTTCACCGTTATTTATATCACATGTGTATATACTTAACGAATCAATATATAAGGTTAATATAAGGATTGTACAATCTCATCCGCCCAAAGTCACCAGCCCCAGCCCCGCCAAAATGCACCCCGCCGCCGCCCATTGACGCGGCAGCAAGCGGGCCTTCCAAAACAGGGCTAAAAATGCCATCACAAACAGCGGCGATGCATCGCTGGCCGCCTTCACCACCGCCGGGCTGCCCACCTGTAAGGCATAGAGCAGCAGCAGCCACTGCACCGCCACCAACAGCGCCCGTCCCGCGCTCAGGCGCAGCGCCGCGCCGTTCACCCAGGCCCAGCGCGGTCGCAGCATCCCCCAGGCCAAAATGGCAATCAGCCCCGCCCGCAAAAAGTAATACCCCACAGGGTTGGCATACCCCTGCGCGAAAATCCATTTCAACAGGTAAAAGTTGGCCCCAAACAGAGCCGCCGCGCCCAGAGGCGCCGCCCAGCTTCTGGCCCCGCCGCCCGGCTGGGGGTTAACGCCCCGCGCCGCCAGCACCAGCCCAGCCACCACCGCCGCCACCCCCAGCGCCTGGGCCCAACTCACCGCTCCCGCCTGCGCCGCAAAAAACGGCGCCAGCGCCAGGGTAAAAAGCGGCGAAAGCGACAGCAGCATGGATGCGCTGGCTGCATCGTTTTGTTCAAAGGCCTTAAAGTACAGGTAATTGGCCGCCGCATCCACCAGCGCCGCCGCCAGCAGCGCCCCCAGCGCCGCCGCCGAAAGCTGCACCCGCCCCAAAAACGGAGCTGCCGGCAGCAGCCATAAAAATAACAAGCCGAAGTTTAACGCTAAATAATCCCGTGGAGAGGTCAGCCGCATGATCTGGCGTGCCGATAAATTGGCAAACGCGCCAAACACCGCCGAAATTAATCCCAGCCCAATGGAAAGGGTGAAGGTCTGCATGTCATCTTTGTTTGATTATAATATTGCCTTCACCCAGGATAAGTGATTTTCCCCACCCTTTTTCAAGCCCCGCGCAGCGCGCGGCGCGTGACCCAGGCACGGTAAGCAAACAAAAAGGCCAGACCCGCCCGGCTGAACAGCAGGCGCGTTCCCCACCCCCGCCAACCGGGAAGGTGAACAAAATCCACCTGGTCCACCACACGCGTGCGCCCTTCACCCGCCGCTTCATAGCGGTGGGTGTGCGCCCAGCGCAGCAGCGGGCCGCGTTCCTGCACATCGGTAAAGCCGTTCAGCGGGGATACTCCCTGGTGGCGGGCCAACCAGCGCAGCGGCAGCGGCCCCAACCACAGGGTAAATTCGGCCTCGGAACCTTCACCCAAAGGTTCCACGCGGTGAAACTGCGCCCACATGGGCGGCGGGGTCAAGCGGCGCAGCGCGCGCGCATCGCGGTGAAACTCCGCCACAGCCTCCAGCGGCGCGTTTACCTCAAAGCAGTGTTCAAAGCGCGGCATGGCGGTTAACTTTGCAGCAGCTCTTCGATCATGGCCACACTCAGCGAAGGCGTGGATTGAATGTAAACCGCGGGTACGCTTTCGGGCAGGCGCCGTTCTTGAAAGGCCTGTCCGCCCAACACCACCAGCGGCTGGGGCGCAGGGAACTGCGCCAGAACCTGGCTGAGGGCCTCCAGGCGCACGGCGCTTTCTTCGCGTGTGGCGGTAAACAAGAGCATGCGGGGGCGAATGGGCTCAAGCGCTTCCGAAAGCCGTTCCAGGTTCAAATCCGGCCCCAGGTATTTCACATCCCAACCGCGCCAGCGCAGCATGACCACAATCATCAGCAGCCCAATTTGGTGGGTTTCGCCTGGCGCGCAGGCCGCCACCAGCACCCCCGGGTGCGTGGGCGGGTTGGAGGAGGCGATCATCGAAAACATGGTCTGCATGCAAAACTGGGTGGCGAAATGTTCCGCCGCAATCGGCAGCTCACCGCGGTGCCAGCGTTCACCAATTTCCACCAGGGCCGGCTGAACGATCTCCGTCAGCACCTGATCCATGGCAAACAGCGAAAAAGCCCGCCGCAAAATCTCGTTGGCCTGGCCTTCGTTAAACTGCACCAAGCTGTGCAGCAATTCTTGGGACAAGTGATTTAAGGACGCAGGCTGGGCCACATAAGGCAGAGGGCTGACTTCCGCCGGATCGCGCCCAGTGGTGCGCAGTTCATTTAAGTATTCCACCGCACGGCTGATAGAAAGGCCCGCTTCTAACTGGGCTTTCAGCCAGCGCAGGGTGCGCACATCGTGTTCCGAATAAAGCCGATATCCCTGCTCCCCCCGGCTGGGGCTGGGCAGGCCGTAGCGCCGTTCCCAGGCTCGCAGGGTCACGGGCAGCAGGCCAATCAGGCGCGAAACCGCTTTGATGTTATACACCGGACGGTGCGTATCAAATAACCGTTGTTCATCCATGACGTGACCTCCCATCTACGGTTAATATAGCATGCTCTCCAACGGTTGTCGAGCCTTTGTATAATCTCAGTCAGGTCATCCGCTTTGGCCGCTGCCCTGGCCTATTTCCGGCGCTGTGCCGCTTTCTCTTCTAACAGGGCCGCGCTTTTTTCCAAACCCTCCACCAGGGTATCGCCCAGGTAAAAGCCCGGAACCTGCTTGCGCAGCTCTGGCTTCACGCGGAATGCCGCCCCGCCGTAGCCAAAGATCGGCGCTGGGCGCAGCCGGCTCAGCTTGGCGTTAAAATTGCGGAGCGCCTCAGCCGATTCGGTCAGGGTGGCCGAAAGGATGATCATGTGCGGTTTCTCGTAGGAGGCGTAGTCCACCAAATCTTCCAGGGGCAAATCCGGCCCCAAAAATTCCACACGGTAGCCCTCACTGCGCAGCAGCAGGGCCATCATCAGGCTGCCGATCTCATGCTGTTCCATCGGCGCTCCCCCCACCAGCACATGCTGTGCGCTGCGCCGTGTGGGGTAGGTCTGCATAATCGAAAGCAGCTTGCCGCGCAGGTAGGCGCTGGCAAAATGTTCGGTGGTGATGCGGATCTGCCCGGTGTACCAGGCTTCACCAATCTCCACCAGACAGGGGGCAATCACGTCCTGGCACAGGGTGCGGATGTCAAAGGCCGCGTTGGCCTCGCGCAGCAGTTCGCCCGCGCGGGCTTCATCGTGCTGAATCAACGCCCGATACAAGCCGTGGGCATAATCGCTGGGGGGCGCGTCGCTCTTGCGCACCGGCGCATCCACGCTCACCGGCGAGGTTTCGGGCCAGACCCCATTTCGCAGCATACTGCGCAGTTCGCTCACCGCGCTGCTGATGGAAACCCCCTCATCCACGCGGTTCTTAATCCAGCGCAGTAAAGCCACGTCCCGGTCGCTGTACAGGCGGTAGCGGTTTTCGGCGCGGTGAGGGGTCAGCACCTCGTGCCGCCGTTCCCAGGCTCGCAGTGTCACCGCTCGGATACCCGTTTGGTTGCACACGCTCTTGATATTGTATTTCGGAACATCCGGAATCTCTGAGATCGGTATCATGGTCGGTTCTCCTGGGTTGCTCTGGCCGCGAAGGGCTGTGGATTACGGGTTGGTTTACGCTATACACAAACATTATACTAATTCTACACAGCTTGTACAAGCCTTTTTCAAAACCCTAATCCAATTCTCATCTTGCATGACAAAAATGTAAACCGCCCACCGCATGGGAATCGGCCGCTTCTGGCTATAATGGAAGCATGGAAAACTTTGGCACCTGGCCCGTGACCCTCTACCTTTTATCGGGCGCACTTTGCCTGGGGATTGGTTTGTTCACCTGGATGCGGCGGCGCGCCTCGCGCGCGGTTCGCCCCTTCACCTTTATGCTTTTCAGCGTGGCCTTGTGGGCCGCCTTGAACGCGCTGGAAATGGCCCAGGGCAATCTGGATTCGCGCCTGCCCTGGCTGTATGCGCAGTTCGTGGTTTCCAGCTTCATCCCGCCCACCTTCCTGGCCTTCACGCTCAATTACACCGGCCGGTGGATGTCCATTCACAACCGCAACTGGTTCCTGTTCGCCCTGGAACCCGCCCTCATCGCCGCCGTCATTTTGATGGGCTGGGCCGAACAATCCCTCAGCATGGCCCCGCGCCTGGTGGAACACCACGGTCTCTCCCTGCTGCTTTACGACCGCGGCCCAGTCTGGTGGCTGCATTACCTCTACTCCACCACCTTCTTCCTCACCGGCGGCTTCCTGCTGCTTCTCAGCCTGTTCCAAACCCCCCAGCAGTACCACGGGCAGGTGGTGGCCCTGGTGGTGGGCACGCTCGTCCCCTGGATCGCCCAGCTCAGCCAGTTCATCTTCGCCGCCAGTCCGCTGGTGCCCAGCCTGTCCATTTTCGCCTTCACCATCACCGGCCTGGCCTTCGCCTGGGCGGTTTTCCGCCGCGGCCTGTTGGATCTGATGCCCATGGTGCGCGGCCTGGTGCTGGAACACATGGAGGACGGCGTTATCGTTTTGGATCTGCAAGGGCGCATCGCCGATATCAACCCCGCCGCCCACGTTATGTTTAACCTGCCCATGCACCGCGCCATCGGCCTGGATGCGCATAAGATTTTACCTGTGGACCTGGCGCAAAACCTCACGGATGCCACCTGGACCGAAATTGAGCTCAACCAGCGCCAGTATGAGCTGCGCTATACCCCCTTGTTCTGGTCACCCGATTCGCGGGCAGGCACGCTGCTGATTTTCCACGATATCAACGACCGGCACAACCTGGATATGCTCTTCCAGCAGGAGCGCGAACTGTTCCTGGGCGGCCCCGTGGTGGTCTGGCGGCAAATTGGCAACGCCGCCGCCGGCCAAATGTACGTCTCGGCCAACATCTCACAGTTCGGTTACAGCGCCGATGAGTTCATCAGCGGCAAGCGCGAATATTTCAGCCTCATTCCCATCAGCGACCGTGAACGCATTCGCAAGAACGCCCAGGAATTGATCCTTTCCGGCGCCAATTTTTACGAGCAGGATTACCCCATCCTCACCGCTGACGGCGAGCAGCGCTGGGTTCACGACTACACCCACGTGGTGCGGACCGCAGATGGGCGCGTGCTGCTCTACGACTGGTACATGATGGATGTGACCGCCCAAAAGCAGGCCGAAGAAGCCGCCCAACATGCCCGTCGGGTGGCCGAGGCTCTGCGCTCCGCGGGTGAAGTCCTCAACGCCACCCTCAATTTTGAACAGGTGCTGGATCACATTCTGGATCAGATCTCCGCCGTTTTGGAGTACCACATCGGCAATGTGTTCCTCTCCCTCGACGGCCATGCCTACCCCGTGCGCACGCGTTTTCACTGTGAATTCCCCCCCGCCGTCCGCGCCGATGTGGAAACCAAAGGTTTTGAAATCAGCAAAACCGACAACTTCCGCACCATGGTTGAAACCGGCAAACCGCTCATCATCCCCGATATCAACGCCTTCCCCGGCTGGGTGCACACCGAAGCCTCGCGCCTGTTCAATTCCTGGGCCGGCTGTCCCATCCTCTCCCGCGGCAAGATCTTGGCCTTCTTCTCGCTGGCCAGCACTCAACCCAACGCCTACACTCAAAAAGACGCCGAAGCCCTGGCCGTCTTTTCCAACCAGGCCGGTCTGGCCCTGGAAAACGCCCGCCTCTACGAAGCCGCCCAACAGCGCGCCGCCGAGGCCGAAACCTTGCGCAAGGCTGGTGAGGGCGTGGCCGCATTGGAGATGGAAGCTGCCATCCAGCAGATTCTGGATCAATTGACCCATGTGGTGCCCTACGACACCGCCTCGGTACAGCTGCTCAAAGACGATTACACCGAAATCGTCGGTCAGCGCGGGTTTTCGAACCCAGAGGATGTCATCGGGCTGCGCTTTCCAGTTCTGGGCGACAACCCCATGCAGCAGGTGTTTAAAACCCGCCAACCCTCCATCTTTAACGAAATCAAGCGCGTCTACCCCGAAATCTTCCACCAGTCGCCCCATAACCACATCGAATCCTGGTTGGGTGTGCCCCTGATGATCCAGGACAAGATGATCGGCGCCCTCACCCTCGACAGCACCAACCCCGCCAGTTACACCCCCGACCACGCCCGCCTGGCCCAGGCCTTTGCCAACCAGGTAGCCATCGCCCTGGAAAAAGCCCGCCTGTACACCGAGATGGAAGCCGCTCGCGACCAGGCCGAAAAAGCCGACCGCGCCAAGACCTCCTTTCTGGCGATGATGAGCCACGAGCTGCGCACCCCCATGAACGGCATTCTCGGCATGGTGGAAGTCCTCTCCCACACCCCCCTGGATGTGGTGCAGCAGGAGTATTTGCAGTACATCCGCCTCAGCTCCGAATCGCTGCTGGCCATCCTCAACGACGTGCTCGATTTCTCCCGCATCAACGCCGGGCACATGCAGCTGGAATACCGTGATTTCCAACCCCGCGCCGTCATTCAAGACGCCCTCGGCCTGGCCACGCTGAACGCCTACGATAAAGGCCTGGAGCTGATCGGCGACCTGGATCCTTCGCTGCCCGAGGTCGTCTCTGGTGATGAAACCCGCCTCAAACAGGTGCTGCTCAACTTGATCTCGAACGCCGTCAAATTCACCGACCAGGGCGAAGTATGTGTGCGCGCCTGGGCCGAGACTCAGCCAGACGGCGCGCCCACCCTGCACTTTTCTGTGCGCGACACCGGCATCGGCCTGCCCGCCGATAAGATCCCCAATCTGTTTGACCCCTTCGTTCAGGGAGATTCATCCACCAGCCGCCGCTACGGCGGCACCGGCCTGGGGCTATCCATCTGCCGCGGCATCTGCGAACGCATGGGCGGGCGCATCTGGGTGGATGAAACCGCTTCAGTTGGCTCCACCTTCCGTTTTTATGTGCAGGTTCGCCCCGCCGCTTCACAAGAGCTTTCCGCGGTCCCACCCCAAGACCTGGTGGGCCGCGTCATCGCCGGGGTGGTGCCCAACGCCTCGCAGCGCGCCGCCCTGGCGCGTGAACTGGGCGGGCTGGGGCTGCGCGTCAGCCTGGTTGAATCCATCCCCCAGCTTCACACGGAAATGCTGAACCCAGACGGATTTCAGCCCGATTTTATCCTGGTGGATGCCGCTCTCTGCCAGGGTTTCACCAAAATCCTGCCGCCCACCTGGAACGGCCCCGCCCCGGCCTTGCTGTGGCTGGCCCCGCTGGGCTGGGACGCCCGCAAAACGGGTGCATTGGGCGGGGTATTGATGCAAAAACCCCTGCGGCGCACGCAGATGATCGCAGCCCTGCGCCAGGCGCTGCAAGGTCCCCCGTCAACCGCTGCGCCCGCGTCCGCCGCCCCTGCTCCGGCCCCCACCCACCCGCTGCGCATTCTGCTGGTCGAAGATCACACCATCAACCAAAAGATCGCCCTGCTGCTCCTGCAGCAGTTCGGCCACCGCGCCGACGCCGTCAGCAACGGTCAGGAAGCCCTCCAGGCCCTCAGCCTGCGTTCCGCCGCGGGTCTGCCCTATCATCTGGTGCTGTTGGATATTGAAATGCCCGTCATGGACGGATGGGAAACCGCCCAGCGCATCCGCACCGATCTGCCCCTCGCTCACCAACCCGTCCTCTCCGCCATGACCGCCCACACCCTCTCCGGTGAACAGGAACGCAGCCTCGCCGTGGGCATGGACGCCTATCTGGCCAAGCCCATTCGCATGGAGGAACTGAACGCCGTGTTAGAAAACGCTCAGCGCCGCGCCGAGCAAATGGATGCTGAACTCAGCAGTAGCGCCCCGTTGGTAGATCCCGCCGCCTTGCAGTCCTGGCTGACCACCCTGGGGAGCGGGTCGGTTTCGCGCCTGGGCGATATTGTCAACCTCTTCCTCGAAGACACCCCCCGCCAAACCGAGGCCATCCGTCAGGCTGCCGAAACGGGGGATTGGAAAACCGCCCGCCGCCTGACCCACACCCTCAAATCCTCTTGCCGCAACCTGGGTGCGCCCGCCGCCGCCGAGGCCCTGGCCCAAATGGAAGCCCTGGCCAGCCAGTTGGAACACCAGGAACCCCAGGCGGATCCGGCCGTCTTCCATCAACAGCTCCAGCAGTTACAGGCCAGCCTGCCCGACCTGCTGACCCAAATGGCCCACCTGCGCGATCAATTGGGGTTGAACCCGAGCGCAAACGAGTAGGGACGCGCCGTTCACGCCCCCTCGCCCGTGAAGGGCACACCCACCGAAGGCAAAGCCCCCAGTCTCTCCAGCAGCCGCGCCGTCAGCGCGCGCGTCCCTGCCGTCAACGTCTGTGGATCCAGCTCCGGCGAAAGTTCCCGCGCCCCCACCGGCGCGCCAAACACCAGGCGGATGTGAATGGGCCAGCGGTCCCGCGCCAAAAGCTGCACCAGTAATTGCAGAAAAGCTGCCGTGCGCTGGCGCGCCTTGGGCGGCCTGCACCCCCGCACAAAAAGCGACTGCACCGCCCGCGGGCTGACGATCCCCGTCAGGGCCGCCGGAACCAGGCGCGTTTCGGGAACCTTGTGCAGATACACCCCCGAGCTGGCCGACCAACGTTCCAGGAATTCCACCGCCCCAGGCGTCACCCCCGGGTCAGGCTCCATCTGCCCCGCCGGAAAGACGATCACCGCCCGTCCCGCCTGCAATTGGCTCACCACCTGGCGAATGGCCGTGAAATAACCCGCTGAGTCCGCACTCAGGTACAGCATGGCCGGTGAAACGTGGGGCATGGCCTGCAGAAAGGGCTGCGGGTTGCTCAGCACGCGCACATCCGGCCGCCGCACCTGCGCCAAAAGGGCTAAAAGCTCCAGCCCGCCTGGATGGTTGGCCGTGATCAGCACCGGTCCTTCCGCGGGGACACCCTCGGCTCCCTGGGCTGTGCAGCTCGTCGCCAGCCGTTCCAAAAGCACCTCGCCCGCCGCGTGCAGCCCGCGCCGCCCGGCTTCAGCGTCCGCCTGGGCCAACAGCCGCGCCATGCGCATCACCCCCGGCCGCGCCAACACCTGCGCCAGACGGTAAGGCAGCCCCGGCGGACGCAGCCCCATCCCGCCCAGCACTTCCCGGCTCACAATTTGGGCCAGAACTGTCACCCTGGTCTGAGTTTCATCCATCTCCGTCTGCGTCATGCCCGAATTCTACCTGTTCTGACCCAGATGTGCGAGTTTTGGCCAAATTTGGCATGGTTTGTTATACTTACCTCACCCCAGCCAACCTCTGGGCCTAACCACGATGAGTCTGCAAATTCTGTTCGAAACCGCCCCCATCCCCAGCACCGCCCGCATGTTACAGCCCAACCTGCTGCGCGAAATGCAGCTGCTTGCCCGCCGTCTGGGCCTGCGTTGGGTGGAATGGGGACCGGGCGAAGCGGGGGTGGAATTCTGCCCCGGCGGCACCCTGTACGTGGCCCAAACCGCGGGCGGACTGCGCGGCTCGGCCCAAAGCAGTGCAGCCGGGCCGGGCTTTCATAAAGCCGCCGCCGATTTCCTGCTGACCTACAGCCGTCAGGCCTGGGTGGAGCTGCGCGTGCAGGACGAGACCGGTTTTTGGGAGCTGCGCGATTTTGGCACCCTGCGCCAGCATTTTTACACCTGGCTGCACGACATGCTCTACACCCTCACCCAGGTGCAGCCCGGCGCATCGGGCATCCACGTCAACTTCCCCACCGACGCCTGGTATCCCGCTCGCCGCGAAGGCATCTGCACCCCCCTGGGCGTGCTCGCCGCTGCGGAGGTTCCCAGCCTGCTGGCCGCTCCGTCTCTCACCCCCCTGGCCCAACAGTTCTTTGTCTGGCCCAATGTGGAACGCGACGCCCTCTACCACCGCAACGCCGCCCTGTGGCTGCTGTGGAACGACTGCACCTGGACTTCCCCCCGCACCCCTCTGGAACGCAATCTCGGTGAAGCCGCCCTGGCCCATCTGGACGCCGCCCGCCGCCTCGACCCGCTGCTGCCTCTGCCCCTGGCCGCCTGGAGTGAACTGGCGGCTTTGATGGAGATGCCGACCCCCAGCGCCTGTGTGCCCCCCGACCTGCCCCTCAGCGAACCCATCGGCTACCGCCGCGGTGATCTGCTCATCCCTTTCCCCCACGACTGGGTGGCGCGCCTGCCGGGGCGCTTCTTGTTCGCTGAAACCGACAAAGGCCCCATTTATTGGGACCTCGACCGCACCTTCCGCCTGGTGCCCATGCCCCGCCAGGAAGTGCTGCAAGATGACAGCGCCGGCCTGGATGCCTTTTTCGCGGGCTGGCAAACCCTTCCTCGCCAGGACGCCTGCCGCACGTTTTTTCAGATTCACCCCCCCAACAACTCCCCCGCCAGCCATTGGATCCTCACCGGCGCGGTGGTGGATGCCGATACCATCGCCATGGTGGCCGCCGCCTGGAAAGACCCTCAGGATGAGCGGTGGGCGGTGCAGGCCCTCAGCAGCGTACGCCGCCTGCGCACCGCACCAGGATGATTCCGCGGGTTTGCGCCAGCGCAAAGAAACCGAGCGGCAAAAGCCGTAATCTATTCGTATCCTGAAGCTTATTTCTACCGGAGAACCGCGTGAACCCGCCCCCCACCTTCACTCACCCCCGTTTGCGCCGCGAAGCCAAAACCATCCAGGTGATGACCGCCCTGTACTGCCGCGATCTGCACCACCCACCCGCCGGAACCCTGTGCGCAGACTGTCAGGAATTGCAGGAGTATGCCCTTCAGCGCCTGCAGCGCTGCCCTTTTCAGGAAGATAAATCCACCTGCGCGAAATGCCGCGTTCACTGTTACCAGCCCGCCCTGCGGGAACGCGTGCGCGTGATGATGCGCTACGCCGGGCCGCGCATGCTGCGCCGCCACCCCATTCTGGCCGTGCTGCACCTGCTGGACGGTTTGCGGCCCGCCCCCGAACCCGCTGCCCGCCGCGCGCCCAAAACCTAAACCTTCACCGCCATGTCAATCACCCCCGCCGGGCAGCAGCGGGCGCACAGCCCGCAGCCAATGCAGGCCGAAGGCCGAGTCAGGCTGGGCAACCCCTGCGCGTCTAACTGAATCACCCCCACCGGGCAGGCAAACACACAAATTTTACAGGCGGTGCAGTCCCGCAGGTCAAAATTAGGGCGAGGCCACGCAGCCCGCGCCAGCCGTGCCACCACCTCATCCTGTGCCGTGTGCACCGCCCCCGCCGCGCACACCCGCCCGCAAGCCCCGCAGTCGATGCAGCGCATCGGGTCAATGTGGTGCGGTTCGCGGCGCTGTCCCAGCACCGCCCCCACCGGGCAAATATGCGCGCAGGCCCCGCAGCCGCTGCATACCTCGCTGATCCAATGCGCCATACGGTCCCCCTATTCCTCAGCTTCCAGACCCAGCGCCGCCAGTTCGGCCCGCGGAGGGCGTCCGCTGCTCTCATCCCAGCCCATCTCAGCCCAATACAGACTGGCCAGCTCTTCCAACGGCACACTGCGCCCGCGGTTCGCGCCGCGCGTCTGCGGCGGCAAGCCCAGGGCGCGCGGAGAAATGGGCGCTTTGAGGGGCAAATTCTCGCGGGCGTTAAACGCCTGGCGTGCGGTTTGAATGTTGCGCCCAATGCGCAGATAGGCTTCCGCATCCAGATCCCAACCCGTGGCCGCGTTCAGCCATTCAAACAAGGGCATACGCTGCATCCCAATAAAGGCCCCAAACAGACACCCCCCCGCGCCGTTGAGCAGTTGGATAAACTGGCTGTTGGCCGCCGCCTGAACCGCCTTTTCGCGGTCCGCACCGTATTTGTGCCCCTTGGGGTACAGCGGCCCGCGCGCCGCCGGCAGGCGCGGAATCTTGCGCCACAGCTGAAACATTTCATAATACAGGTAAGCCCCCACGGTGTGCCGCCCGGGGGTGGGGTCGAGCGCGGCGTGCAGGGCAAAGCCGGGATCATTGCGCCCGTCGTGCATGGCCAGTTCCTGCCCCCCCGCCTGCACAGCTGCCTCGATGGAGCCGCGCCCCATGCGCTCCGCTGCCGCCCGGCTGCCGTCCGCCAACCAATCGCCAATCCCCTCGCGGGCGATCATGCGCCGCAGCAGCTCCAAAATGACCGTGCTGTCGCCCCAGCGCAGTTCCAGCCCGCCCGTGTCCTCACGGGTGATCCAGCCGCGTTCGTAGGCCTCCAGCGCAAAAGCCAGCGTGCCCCCCGCGGAGATGCTGTCCATCCCCGCCCGGTTCAGCATTTCGTTGGCTTCAAAAATGCTTTCCAGATCCTGGTTCAAGAGCAGCCCGCCCAGGGCCAGAACGGTTTCGTATTCGGGTTTATGGGTTTCGCGCTGCCCGCCCGCAAAATGGGTCATACCCCCGCAGCCCACCGGGCAGGAATAGCAGTGATATTTGGCCTGCTCTCGCTCGCGGATGCGGTCGGGGTTGACGGTTTCTGAGCGGTTGGGGGGGAAATCCTCGTTGGTCCCGGCCCAGTTGCCCACCGGCGCGTCGCCCGTCTCAATACTGAATTGATTCAGTCCCACCGTGCCGTATTTAGTCAAAAAGAACTTGTACAGCATGCCGTCCTGGCGCAGGCTCAGCGGCATCCAGCGCATCACCGTCCCCAAAAGGCGCGCGCCCTGGCCGTTGACAAAGGGCGGCTGGAAATTGGCCCAACGTAAAAAGCGTTTCGTCAGCCGCTGCATCTCTTCGGGCTGTGCCGTGGGGATGGGGAAGGCCCCGCTCACCACCAGCGCCTTCAGCCGCTTGGCCCCCATCACCGCCCCCAGCCCCGAGCGCGCCGCCATGCGCCCCTGGTCGTTGGAAATACCCGCGATGCGCGAACATTTCTCCCCTGCCGGGCCAATGCAGGCCACGCTCACCGGCCGGCCGGTAAACAGCGCCTGCAGGCGGTCTTCCGTCTGGCGCGTATCCAGCCCCCAAAGCTCGTCCGCCGCGCGCAGCTCCGCCCGCCCGTGATCCACATACAGATACACCGGCCGAGGGCTGATGCCGCGCACAAAAATGCCGTCGTAGCCCGCGTGTTTGATGGCCGGGGCCAGCGTGCCGCCGCAGTTGGCGTCGCCCCAGGTGCCCGTCAGCGGCGATTTACCCGTCACCATCCAGCGGCCGGTCATCATGCTGCCCGTGCCCGTCAGCAGGCCGGAAACAAACCCCAACACGTTCTCCGGCCCCAGCGGGTCGGCCCCGGCCGGGACGGCGCGGTACAGCGTGTAGGCCGCCAAACCCATGCCCGATAGATAAGTCTGGTACACCCATTCCGGCACGGCCTCTTCCCAGCACCGCCCCTCGCTCAGGTCCACCCATAATATTTTGCCCATCACCGCGAACATGTCACGCTCCTGCTGATCATCGTTTTCAGGCCCTCCCCCCGCCCAGCCTGGGGGCCTGTGTGCTGCCAACTTTTCCCCGTTGGGTCCATTATACCCCGCGCAGGGGCGTTGTTCCCCGTGGATATTTCCGATAAAATACATGCATGAAGCCTTCCCGCCCCCTTTGGTCGCCCCAGGTCAAAATCGCCGTCTCCCTGGTGATCCTGGCCGGGTTCATCTTCCTGCTCTACAAGTTTTCCGCCGTCATTGCGCCGGTGGTGCTGGCGGTGATCCTGGCTTACGTCTTGACCCCTCTGGTGAACCGGCTGCAGCCGCCGCTGAAGGGTTCGCGCGGCGCAGCCATCGCCGTCATCTACCTGCTGCTCGCCCTGTTCATCAGCGGCGCGCTGTGGATCATCATCCCCCTGCTCATCCAGCAGGTGCGCGAACTGGCCCGCGACATCACCCTGCTGCTCAACCAGGCCCAACAGTGGGTGGATCAACCGCTGCAAATTGGTCCCTTCACCTTCTCGGGTGAGGCCCTCCTGGCCCAGCTTTCGGCTAGCCTGCAAGACTTGCTGCGCCCGCTCTTCACCCAGACGATTGACATCGTGGCCGCCCTGGTGGGGTCCATTGTGTGGGTGGTCTTCATCGTGGTCATTTCCATCTATCTCATCAAAGACTCGGCCGCCCTCAACGATTGGCTCACCTCGCTGGCCCCTCCTGGCTATGAAAGCGACTTCATCCGCCTGCGCGACGAGATCAACACCATCTGGAGCGCCTTCTTCCGCGGGCAGCTGCTGCTGGCGGTCATCGTCAGCCTGATCCTGACCGCTGAAGGTCTGATCATCGGCCTGCCCTTCGCCGTGGCGATGGGCGTTTTGGGGGGCATTTTGGAATTTCTGCCCTCCGTCGGCCACGGCATCTGGCTGGTGCTGGCCTCACTGCTGGCCTTGTTTGGCGGCTCCACCTGGCTGCCCCTGCCCAACTGGACCTTTGCTCTGGTGGTGTTGGCCCTGCACATCACCTTCACCCAATTTGACCTGAACTACCTCATCCCGCGCATCATCGGCCGCAGTGTGCGCCTGCCACCCGTGGTGGTCATCCTGGGCATCCTCAGCGGCGCCGCCCTGGCAGGGGTGTTGGGCGTGGTGCTGGCAGCCCCTTCCATCGCCTCGCTGCGCATCCTGGGCCGTTACATCTACGCCCGCCTGGTGGACGCCGAGCCTTTTCCGGATGAGCCCCTTACCCCCACCCTGCCGCCTCCCAACCCGCGCTGGTGGCGCGAACGTCCGCGCCGCACCTCCAGCCCACCGCCCAACGCGCGCCGCCGCTAAAGCCCACCTGACGTTCTGCCCGATTCACGGTACAATACATCCTGGAGGTACCTATGGCTGCAAAATTATCCCCTGAAGAAAAAAAGATCCTGGCGTGGGTGCAAAAACTGCCCTTTGACGCCGAAACCCAAAAAGGCTGGGTCGAAACCCTGGAACAAAGCGGCATGAACGAGGACATGGCCAAAGAAATCCGCACCCAGGCCGCCGCCCTGGTGGCCGCGGGCGGCGAGCAGCTCAACCTGGCCCGCAGCGTGACCGAATTGGGCAGTCTCATTAACCGCTGGCGGCTCAGCCGCAATTTGCCGCGGCGCTAAGCCCGGCTCACTGGATTCTCAAGCGCGGGCGGTCTGTGAAAGGCCGCCCGCTGTTGTTTCTATGGGTATAATAGACCCATGCAAATGCAAAGCCCTCCTCTTCACCCTGGCAGCTTAATGATCATCACCGGCTGGCGCGGCATTGGGAAAACCAGCCTGTGCCGCGTGGCCGCCGACCTGGCCCGCGACGCCGGATGGACGGTGCGCGGGGTGTGCAGCCCCACCCGCTTTGAAAACGGGCGCAAGCAGGGCAAAGACGCCCTGGATCTATCCACACAGCAGCAGCGCCCGCTGGCCGCCTATGCCCCCCCGCCCGCCGATCCGGAATGGATTTTGGATCCCGAAGCCCTGGCCTGGGGCGACGCCGCCTTCCGCAGCGCCGTCCCCGCCGACCTCTTGGTGGTGGATGAACTCGGCCCTTACGAGCTGGAACACGGCCAGGGCTGGCTTTCGGCCCTGCGCGCCCTCGACAGCGCCCAATACCGCCTGGCTCTGGCGGTGGTGCGCCCCGAACTGATCCCCATCGCCCGCCAGCGCTGGCCCCACGGCGAAATCATCACCCTGTGGTCAGCCGCCCAGGCCCCTGGGCTGGCCGCCGCCTGGCTGGCCGCTGCCGCGTAGGAAACTGCTTCCATGTCACTTATTTGGGAAGGTCTGGTACACGCGGTGCAGCTGCTGTTCAGCGCCGACCCTGAAGTCCTGTCCATCACCGGGTTGTCGCTGCGCGTTTCCGGCATCGCCACCCTCGTCAGCCTGCTGGTGGGGCTGCCCCTGGGCACACTGCTGGCGCTGGGTCATTTCCCCACCCGCCGCTTTTGGATCAGCCTGGTCAACACCGGCATGGCCCTGCCGCCCGTGGTGGTGGGGCTGGCCGTTTCCATTTTCCTGTGGCGCTCTGGCCCCTTGGGCGATCTGCGCCTGATGTACACCCCCACCGCCATCATCATCGCCCAAACGGTCATCGCCGCCCCGGTGGTCACCGGCCTCACCCTGGCCGCCTTGCAGCAGCTGAACCCCCGCCTGGAATTGCAGCTCAAGGGTTTGGGGGCTTCGCGCCTGCAAATTGTGTGGGCGTTGTGGCGCGAGGCGC
Source organism: Levilinea saccharolytica (assembly GCF_001306035.1). GTDB lineage: Bacteria > Chloroflexota > Anaerolineae > Anaerolineales > Anaerolineaceae > Levilinea > Levilinea saccharolytica. The sequence continues at coordinate 80,620 of NZ_LGCM01000046.1, read as the reverse complement.
GCTTGCCGCTGCTGGCCGCCGTCATGGCCGGTTTTGGCAGCGTCATTTCGGAGGTGGGCGCTTCGATGATGGTCGGCGGCAATCTGCGCGGGCAGACGCGTGTGCTCACTACCGCCATCGTCCTGGAAAACAGCAAAGGCGAATTTGCCGTCGCCATCGCCCTCAGCGTCATCCTCATGCTGCTGGCCTATCTGATCAACCTGCTGCTCACCTGGGTGCAGCAGCGCCGCCTGAGGGAGTAAGCCGTGAGCGCCGTCCTGGAAGTCCGCGATCTCGAAATCCTGCGTGACGGGCGCTCCGTGCTGCGCGTGCCCCAATTGAGCGTTGAAGAAGGCGAAGTACTGGCCGTCATTGGGCCCAACGGCGCCGGAAAAAGCACCCTGATGCTCACCCTGTGTGCGCTGCTCACCCCCAGCCGCGGCGAGCTGCGCTTCCGCGGCCAGCCCATCCCCTCGCGAGGGGCGCTGGCTTACCGCCGCCGCACGTCTCTGGTGCTGCAAGAACCGCTGCTCATGGATACCAGCGTGTATGATAACGCCGCCAGCGGGCTGCGCTTCCGCGGGCTGCCGCGCGCCGAAACCCAACGCCGCGCCCAACATTGGTTGGAGCGCCTGGGGGTGGCTGGGTTGGCCCAGCGCCGCGCCCGCACCCTTTCGGGCGGCGAAGCCCAGCGCGTTTCCCTGGCGCGCGCCCTGGCGGTGGAACCTGAGATTCTTTTCCTGGATGAACCCTTCAGTGCCCTGGATGCCCCCACCCGCGCCCGCCTGCTGGACGATCTGCAAACCCTGCTCAGCGAAACCCGTCAAACCGCCGTGTTTGTCACCCACGATCTTAACGAAGCCCTGCTGCTGGGCACGCGCGTGGCCGTCCTCATCGCCGGTGAACTGCGCCAGGTGGCCGCCCCCCAGCAGGTGTTCTCGGCCCCCGCTGACCCCGAAATCGCCGCGTTTGTGGGCGTTGAAACCTACCTGCCCGCCCAGGTGATCTCCCAGCAAGACGGGCTGAATCTGGTGGCTGCCGACGGCTTTCAGATCGAAGCCCTCGGCCAGCAGCCGCCCGGCCGGCGCGTGTACGTGTGCCTGCGCCCTGAAGACATCACCCTCTACACCAGCGCCGGGGTGCCGGCCTCCAGCGCGCGCAACCGCCTGTCCGGCACGGTGACGCGCACCCTGCCGCAAGGCCCCCTGGTGCGCGTGACCCTGGACTGCGGCTTTCCCCTGGTGGCCCTGATCACGCGTTCTTCCGCCGAAGAGATGGGCCTGGCCCCTGGGCTGCCGGTTCAGGCCGCGTTCAAAGCCAGCGCCGCGCATCTCATTCCCCGGCCTTGACACCAGCGCAAACCGATCTTATAATAATTGACGTATTCCCTGATAGCTCAATCGGCAGAGCGGGCGGCTGTTAACCGCTAGGTTGTAGGTTCGAGTCCTACTCGGGGAGCCACAAAAAGCCTCTGCAAAGGGGCTTTTTTTGTTTAACTGCCTGCCTGAGCCCAATTCCGTGCCAACCCCTATTGGCAGCTCAAACAGATCTCTGCACAAGATAATATTCATTTTATGAGTATTATCACTTCCCAAGCCGCCGGGTTTTCCTATACTTTATATATACCTTCACCTTTTTCGAGAGAATAGGGGGGGTGTTGAAGGTCATTCAAAACAACGGCGAACTCGCAAATAAGCGGTCCGCTGCAGGGGCTAACCCACGTTTTGCGGTTCAAGGTCGAAAATTTTCAATCAAAAGGAGGTGAAGCCGTGGCCAATCCAATTCGCTGGAATTGAAATCCCTGTGAGCGGATGTACGTGTTACATCCAGTCGGTGCGCACGGCAGAAAGAAGACTTCTCTCTGAAGAAGGATTGGACAGTATCCCGGGTCATTTGGGCGTCCTCTGCCGGTGCGCAGAGGAGCTTTTTTAACCCATCGAAAGGATTCTGTTCATGCAATCGGTTTCAAAATTCCTCACCTCCCGTTGGGGGCCCATCTTAACCGGCATTGTCATCGGCATTCTGGCTCCCCTCCTGGTCAAATTCGGCAACCCAGGCAATATGGGCATCTGCGTGGCCTGCTTCAGCCGTGATATTGCCGGCGCTTTAGGTTTCCACCGGGCCGCCACTGTGCAGTATATCCGCCCCGAAATCATCGGCTTCGTGTTCGGGTCTCTGGCTGCAGCCCTCCTTTTCCGCGAGTTTAAACCGCGCGGAGGATCTTCCCCCCTAATTCGCTTTTTATTAGGCATGTTTGCCATCATCGGCGCGTTGGTTTTCCTGGGCTGCCCCTGGCGGGCTTACCTGCGCCTTTCGGGTGGGGATTGGAACGCCATTCCAGGGATTCTTGGCCTGTTTGCTGGCATTGGCTTGGGCATCCTCTTCCTCAAACGCGGCTTTAGCCTGGGCCGCAGCCGGGCCGCCTCACCCGCGGCGGGCTGGGTCATGCCTGCGTTTGCGCTGCTTTTGCTCATCCTGCTCGTGACTGCGCCCCTTCTGGGTCGGGATGCGGAAGGAAACCCTGTTGGCCCCATCTTCTTCTCCGAAAAAGGCCCCGGCAGCCAGCACGCTTCCCTGCTCCTGGCGTTGGGCGTTGGGCTGGTGGTGGGTTTCCTGGCACAGCGTTCTCGTTTCTGCACGGTGGGTGCCCTGCGCGATGTGGTGCTCTTACGAGATGGGCATTTGTTTTACGGTGTGCTTGCCCTGGTGCTGACCGCTTTTGTCACCAACCTGGCTTTGGGACAGTTCAACCCCGGGTTTGAAGCCCAACCCGTCGCCCACACCAACGCCTTGTGGAATTTTGGCGGTATGGTGCTGGCTGGTCTGGCCTTCACCCTGGCGGGCGGCTGCCCTGGCCGTCAGGTCTTTTTAAGCGGTGAAGGGGATGCAGATGCGACCCTGTTTGTCTTTGGGATGATCGCCGGCGCGGGCGTGGCCCACACCTTCAGCCTGGCCGCCTCCCCCGCCGGTCCCGGCGCCAACAGCGCCGCTGCCGTCATCGCCGGTCTGGTGATCCTGACGATCCTCGGCCTGACCATGCGTGAAAAAGCCTCTGCTTAAGGAGATCCCTCATGACTTCAGCTAAAATCCTGGATGTTCGCGGCCTTTCCTGCCCGGAACCCGCCATGTTGACCCGTGAGGCGCTCCTTTCTCTTGGAAAGGGTACCCTCATCGTTTTATCCGATTCCGCCACCTCCTGCCACAATATCGAACGCACCGGCAAATTGGCCGGCTGGAAGGCCGAGGTCGCCGATGAGGACGATCATTCCTACCGGATCACCCTGACCAAATGATTTACCTGGATCACGCTGCCACCTCCTGGCCAAAACCGCCCGAAGTATCGGCGGCGATGCATGATTTCCTGGAACGCGCCGGGGGAAACCCCGGCCGTTCCGGTCATAAACTATCCATCGAGGCCGCACGGGTGATTTTTGATACCCGCGATGCCCTGGCCGACTTTTTTGGCGTACAAGACCCCACTCGGGTGATCTTCACCCTGAACGCCACCCACGCCCTCAACCTGGCCATCCAGGGTCTCCTCCAACCGGGTCAGCGCGTCATCACCGGCGGTATGGAACACAACGCCGTCATGCGCCCTTTGCGCGCCCTGCAACAGCGCGGCGTGCAGGTGGAGGTGATTCCCGCAGAGTCAGACGGCAGCCTTTCGCCCCAAAAATTCGCGGCAGCGCTGCAAACCCCCGCGCGCCTGGTGATCCTGAACCACGCCAGCAATGTGAGTGGAACCATCGCTCCGGCAGAAGAAATTGCCAGGCTGGCCCACGCAGCCGGGGCCTGGGTGTTGGTAGATGCAGCCCAAACGGCCGGCAGCCTGCCCATTCACCTCCCCACAATGGGCGCCGACTTACTGGCTTTTACCGGCCATAAGGGGCTGCAAGGGCCGCCTGGAACAGGGGGGCTGGTCCTCGCTGACACATTTGACACCGCCCAATTATCCCCCCTGGTGCGCGGCGGAACCGGCAGCCGCTCAGAATTCGAAACCCAGCCGGAGGATCTGCCAGACCGCTACGAGAGCGGAACACCCAACGGCGTGGGCATTGCCGGCCTCAAAGCCGGGTTAGATTGGGTCCAACAGCACGGCCTACAGGCCATTCGAGCCCAAGAAGACGAGCTGAAACAAACCCTTCAGCAGGGGTTAACCCGCCTGGCCGGGGTGCAGGTCTATGGCCCTACCCATCCTGACCAATCCGTTGCCATTGTCTCGTTCACCATCCAGGGAAAACATGTATCAGAAATCGGCCGACGCCTGGATGAAGAATTTGACATTCTGTGCCGCGTAGGGTTGCACTGCGCCCCCGCCGCCCACCGCTCGCTGGGGACTTTTCCAAACGGAACCGTGCGCCTGGCCATTGGCCCCACCACCAGCCCGCAGGACATCGCCAGCACGCTCAGGGCTGTCGAACGGATCATTAACCCATGAGCCGCGGCATTGTCCTGTTTCACACCACCACCTCTGCGCTGCGCGGAGAAAAAGCGCTGAAGAAGGCGGGATTCCTGGTTAAGCTCATCCCCACCCCGCGCGAACTGTCCAGCGATTGCGGCTTTGTGATCGAATTTCACGATCTGCCCCTAAACCAACTCCAGGCGGCTTTAAACGAGGCAGGCCTGGAATTTGAAATTCATTTCCTTCCCTGAACCCCCATCGTTCCGCAAACCCATCCGCGGGGTCAAGGGGTTGGCAATCCGTTCTGCGTGGGAATCGTCCTCAAACCCGCACCGAGCGCGCAAAATCGGAAAAATCCAACCCACTGGGCTGCTGGAACACGCGCAGGTCGAAGTTGGGCGCCGCCGCCAGCAAATGATCAAAAATCTCGGATTGGATCAGCTCATAGGCCGTCCATTCCGTGGTCTTGGCGAACACGTATACTTCAATATCCAGGCCGTTGGGGCTGGGGGCCAGCGCCCGCACCAAAAAGGGCATGTTTTCCTGATAAATATCCTCGCGGCTCTTTAAATACTTGACGATATAGCGCCGGAAGACCTCCACATTGGTGATCTGCGGTCCGTCCAGGGGCGAGTCAAAGTGATCGGCGTGCTCCTGGCGGTAGGCCTCCAAATCTTCAATTTTGCGGTCCACATAAGTTTGCAGGCGGTCAATCCGCCGCAGCCTTTGCAGCAGCTCAGCATCGCAAAACTTGATCGTGTTCATGTCCACCGAGATCGAGCGCTGAATACGCCGCCCGCCGCTTTCCTTCATCCCGCGCCAGTTGCGGTAGGCCACCTCCACGATCTTGTAGGTGGGGATCACCGAGTAAGTCATGTCAAAGTTGCGGATCTTGATGGTGTGCAGGTTGATGTTGACCACGTCCCCGTCTGCACTGTAACTGGGCACTTCAATCCAATCGCCTTCTTTGATCAAATCGTTGGCCACGATCTGGATGCTGGCCACCAGAGACAGCAGCGTGCCCTGAAAGATGAGCAGCACCACCGCCGTCAGCGCCCCCAGGCTGGTCAGCAGCACCCAGGGTGACTGCCCGGTCAGCAGGGTGATGCTGAAAATGATCGCCACCACCACCGCCAGTATCTTGACCAGATCCAGATAGCCTTGAATACTGACCCCGTTGTAATTCTTGCTGTTCTCATAAATATCGTTCGCCGCGTTTAACAGGGCGTTAAACGTCACCGCCGACAGCCAGATGATCAGGATCAGGGCGGTTTTTTGCATGCCGGTTTGCAGGCTGGGGAAGAAGGGCGCAAAGGCGTACACCACCAGCAGCGGCGCCAGCCAGGCGGTGCGGAAGGGGCGCAAATGGCGCACCAGGATGTCGTCCGATTTCGTGGCGGTGCGCGCGGCGGCTTTCGGGCTGGGCCGGGCGCGGCGCGGGCGTGGGGACGGGCTGAGGCGCGGCGGCTGCGGGCGCAGGCTGAGGTGCGGCGGCGGGCGGGGGGGTAGGAATGGGCTGTGGCGCTGCGGCGGGTGGGGGAGCGGCCCGGCGTTCCCGCGCGGCCAGGGCCACCTGGCGCACACGCGCCTGAATATCGGCGGCTTTCACCCAGGTGCCGGCCCATTCCGCGGGCAGGATGGGCGGGACCTGCACCAGCCGCACCTGCTGGCCGCCCAAATCCATTTCAAACTGCGTTCCGCAGCGCGGGCAGGCCAACCGGTCGGGCTGATCCGCGCTTTGCACCACATTCAACGGGCGCTGGCTGCACACCGGGCAGCGCGCCTGTTGGGCCCATTCTTCAGGTAGATGCGCTCTTGCTTCTGGCATGGCGTCACTCCAAAATGAATATCATCCCCATTTTCTGTATTATATACCGAATGGAGAGTCTGCCCAATAAAAACGCCACCCCACATGACTGTGGGATGGCGGAACCAGCAGAAAACAGGGAGAATTAGTGAATGCGCTCGAAACGGCTGGCGGGCGCACCGCACACGGGGCATTTTTCGGGGGCATTGCGCGGGTGGGTGTGGCCGCAGATGGGGCACACGTAGTAATCGTACTCTTCTTCCTCTTTGCCCAGGGTGTCCAGCGCGGCCAAATACAGTTTCTCGTGGCCTTTTTCCACTTCCATCGCGTGGGTAAAGCTGCGCACGGCTTTGGCGTTGTCTTCGGCTTTGGCATCCTCGATGAAGGGCGGGTACATATCATGCACTTCGTAATTCTCGCCCCCTGCGGCTTCGCGCAGGTTTTCCAGGGTGCTCTTGATTTCACCCAGAACGCGCAGGTGGCTGTGGGCGTGGATGGTTTCGGCGGCGGCCACGGCGCGGAACAGGCGAGCTACCTGGGGGTAACCCTCTTCCTCGGCCTGTTTGGCATAAGCCAGATAGCGGCGGTTGGCCTGCGATTCGCCCGCGAAGGCGGCTTTTAAGTTCTCAGTGGTTTTAGACATGGGTTTTGCTCCTTTTTGAGGGAATGACACACCCGTAGAGTAGGATGTGTGAGATTTCACAAGTATCTTTAGGTTAACGTCGAAGCGTGCATCTGTCAACGGGTCAAACTTCACGCGTGCGGGGACATTTGTCCTCCCTGAGCCTCACCCTTTTGGGCTGGACGGCTGGCAAACTGGCGCGGGTTTTGGCGTTGTGCGTACCCGAAAAGGGTATGCTATAATCAAAACAATTCCTAGGGAAACACCCATTCTTAGTGGATCTGTTGAGTTGAGCGTCTTATGCATTTCTTGATTACAGGCGCGGCCGGTTTTTTGGGATCGGCTTTAGCCAACCGGCTCGTTAACGAAAATCACACCGTACGCGGCCTAGACGATTTGTCCACGGGTGACCCGGCGGCGCTGTCTTCTGAGGTGCATTTCACCCGCGGCGACGTGAACGACCGCCCCAAACTGTGGACCCTGCTGCAAGGCGTGGACTGTGTGTACCATCTGGCGGCGCGGGTGTTGGTCCCCGAATCGCTGCTGTACCCGCGCGAATACAACCAGGTGAATGTGGGCGGCACGGTGACGCTGATGGAGGCCATGCGCGATGTGGGCGTGCGCCGCGTGATTTTCATCTCCTCCGGCGCCATTTACGGCGAACGCCTGGACCAGCCCATCTCTGAGACGGCGACCCCCGCACCGCGTTCCCCCTATGCCGTCTCCAAGCTGGCGGCCGAATACTATGTGCGCACGATTGCCGCCCTGTGGGGCATGGAGTCGGTGTGCCTGCGTGTGTTTAATGCCTACGGCCCGGGGCAGCATCTGCCGCCTGTGCATGCGCCCGTCATTCCCAACTTTCTGCGTCAGGCCAGCAGCAACGGCACCCTGGTGGTGCACGGCTCCGGCTTGCAGACCCGCGATTACATCTATGTGGATGACGTGGTGGACGCGATGCGCGCGGCGGCCACCGCCGAGGCTGTGGATCAGGCCGTCATCAATGTGGGCTCTGGGGTCGAAACCTCGGTGCGCGATCTGGTGCGCTTGGCTATGACGGTGACTGGCGGCCAGCCGGAGGTAGTGTATAACCCGCGCAGCGACAACGGCCCTTCGCGCATGTGCGCGGATCTCGGTCTGGCGGCGAAGGTATTAAATTTCCAGCCCAAAACCCCCCTGGAAACGGGTCTGCGGCTGACCCTGGAACAAGATTCGCGTTTACAAAGGAAATAAGGTGGAACCTCACACAACCCAACCTGGGAATTGGATGGGCAGCACAGATGCGCTGCCCTCTCAGGACTTATTGGTGGTTTTACAAAAAGCCAACCAGATTGCCAGCACAACCGATCGGGATACGCTGCTGCGCGGCATGGCCAGCCTGCTGATGGACTTCAACCAGGCGGCGGCTTTTGTGCTGCTGGAGCCCAGGGCCAAGCCGGGTGAGATGTTGGTGAGTTATTCGCAGGGGGTGGAACTGCCGCCGCAAGGGGTGCAGGCCCTGTGCGCCGAGATCACCGCAGACAGCCCGCGCTGCCTGCACCTGCCTGGGTTGGGCGCGCGGCTGGTGTGCCTGCTGCCGCTGGCGCAAAACAACCCCCAGCGCGGGGCGGTGGCGCTTTTTGACGCTGCACAGCCCCAACTGGTGGTCAGCGACCTGCTGGTGAAGCGTTTGGGCAGCGAATTGGAAAAGCTGGATTTGATTGCCTCGGTGAAGCAGCAAACCGCGCGCATGGAAGCCCTGGTGAATATCATCGAGCAGATCAGCTCCACCCTGGACCGCGATACGATTTTACGCAGGATCATTTCGTACGCCAATGACCTGCTGAACACCGAATTCAGCTCCTTATTCCTGGTGGAAAAGAACGGCGATATCCAGCTGTATTTGGGCAGTAATATGCCGGAGGGTAAGGACAACAAGATCACCGTCCCCTCTGGTCAAGGTATCATCGGCCACGTGGTCAAATCGGGCCAGACGGTGATTGTGGACGATGTCAGCCTGGATCACCGCCATTACGCCCAGGCCGACCACATGGGCGGCGTGACCACGCGTTCGATCCTGGCCGTGCCGCTGAAGACCCGCGCCCTGGATTTGGGCAGCAAACGCGGCGGGGTGCGCGAGCGCATCATCGGCGGCCTGGAAGCCATCAATAAGATCGGCAGCAAATTCACCCAGGAAGATGCGCGCCTGCTGCAGGCCCTGGCCAACCAGGCGGCGACCATTTTGGAGATCGCTGGCATTTACAACGAAGCCAATGAGCTGTTCCTGAACGCCATCAGCGCCCTGGCGGCGGCGATTGACGCCAAAGACCCCTACACGGTGGGCCATTCCCAACGGGTGAGTGAATTCGCCGTGGAAATTGGGCGCGAAATGAGCCTGAACGCAGAAGAGATCCACCAACTGCGCATCGGCAGCCTGCTGCACGACATCGGCAAGATCGGCATGCCCGATGCGATCCTGACCAAGCCCGGCCTGCTGACCCTGCAGGAAGACGCGCAGATTCGCCGCCATCCAGAGATGGGCATGCGCATTTTGGGCCACATCCCCAAGCTGCGCCCGGCGCTGCGGGCGGTGTGGGAGCACCACGAACGCCTGGACGGCAGCGGCTATCCCCGCGGGCTGAAGGGTGAGCAGGTCTGCCTGGCGGGGCGGATTGTGGCGGTGGCGGATGTGTTTGACGCCATCACCTCCGACCGCCCTTACCGCACGGCCATGAAGCTGAAAGACGCCTTGGCTGAGCTGCGCCAGCAGGCTGATGTGCGCCTGGACGCGCGCTGTGTGGAGGCCTTGGTGCGTGCCCATGCCAACGGACGCATCCAGACTCAAAAAGAACGCCGCGGACGCGTTTCAGCCAGCACACTCATGCCTTCTCGTCCGCTCTTTCCGTAAACGCCCATTGGGGGGTGTTTCCAATTTTGGGGCGCTTTTCATGTACAATACAGGCATGTCCGCCAGCCCGCTCCCTCGCGATTTTTACGACCGCCCGGTTTTAGACGTGGCCCGCGGCCTTTTGGGCGCGCGCCTGGTGCGCATGGAAGAGGGGCGGCGGCTTTCGGGCTGGATTGTGGAATGTGAGGCCTACCGCGGCGAAGAAGACCAGGCCTGCCATGCCCGCCGCGGACGCACTCCGCGCACGGCGGTGATGTACGGCCCTGCGGGGCGCGCCTATGTCTATTTCACCTATGGAATGCACTGGATGCTGAACTGCGTCACCGGCCCCGAGGGCTTCCCCGCGGCTGTGCTGCTGCGCGCGGTTTGGCCCGCCGAGGGGCGCGCGGTGATGGCCGAACGGCGCAAAGGACAGCCTTTTGCGCGCTGGACAGACGGCCCCGCCAAGCTGACCCAGGCCCTGGGCGTGGACGGCGCGCTGAACGGCGCGGATCTGTGCAGTCCGGCGGCGGGATTGTGGATTGAACCCGCGCTGACGGCCCCGGAGGCGCAGGTGGTCACCGGGCCGCGGGTGGGGCTGGGCAAAACGCCTGAGCCCTGGCTCAGCCTGCCCTGGCGCTTTCGCTGGACGGCAGATTTAGACGGAGGGCAGCCCTGATGGATGCACCCATCTGGGAGCAATTGCAGTTTGAGCCGCCCGCGCTGCTGGTGTTTGGCGGCGGCGGCCACGGCAAAACGGTGATTGACCTGGTGCGCGCCGGGGGGGTGTACACCGTGGTGGGTGTGCTGGACGACAGTCTGCCGGTGGGCAGCCGGGTGAACGGCGCGCCGGTGTTGGGCGGGGGAGCGCTGCTGCCCGCTTTGGCAGCCCGCGGTTTGCGGCTGGCGGCTAACGCCGTAGGCGGCATCGGCAATGTGCGCGTGCGGCTGCATGTGTTCGATTTGCTGGAACAGGCCCATCTGGAATGTCCCAACCTGGTGCATCCCAGCGCCTGTGTGGAGCCCAGCGCGGTGCTGGAAGGCGGTGTGCAGGTGCTGGCGCAAAGCTACATCAGCAGCGAAGCACGCGTGGGTTTTGGCACGGTCATCAACGCGGGCGTGGTGGTGTCGCATGATTGTCACATTGGGCGCTGTGTCAACCTCTCGCCGGGGGCGCTGCTGGCGGGCGGGGTGCGCGTGGAAGATCACGCGCAGATCGGCATGGGCGCCACGGTCAATTTGAACCTCACCATCGGCAGCGGGGCGCGCGTGGGCAACGGCGCCACCGTCAAGGCCGATGTTCCGGCGCAAGGCCGGGTGTACGCGGGCACCATTTGGCCGCCCAGGCCCGCGGCGGAATAACCCTCTGAAGGAGATAGAACAGCAGCCTATGTTTCGAAAAACCTCCCCCCCTCAACCCCCCACGCAACCCGTGGCGGTGGAACGTGTGACCTCTGTGCTGGGGCCAGGCATCAACTGGAAGGGCAACCTGCGCGGCAGCGGCGGCGTGCGCATTGAAGGCGCGTTTGAAGGCGAAATCACCGTGCGCGGCCTGGTGGTGATTGGCGAGACGGGCCGGGTGAATTGTGAGACGCTGCGCGCCAACACCGTCATCGTGGCGGGGGCTGTGCGCGGCAATATTTTGTCCGAAAAGCTGGAAATTCGCTCCACGGGCCGCGTGTGGGGGGATGTGACCACGGTGGCCTTTGCCACCGAAGAGGGCGCCTTCCTGCGCGGGCAGGTGACCATGGAAGAGCAGGTGGAGTTGAACCTGGAGGATGAATCCAACACCGCTCCCACCCAGCCGGTGGAAGGGGTGTAAGGCATGGAGCGCACCCTTTTACTGCAAATTGCCGAATGGTTGGGCGTGCTGGCGGTGATGATGATCGCCGGGATGAGCGCGCGCCTCAAGCTGCGCCCCCTGGTGTTTAAATACCCGCGCCGCGAGGCCACCGTCTCGCTGGCGCTGTTTGTTCTGATTTTGATCTTTGCGTTCTTGGTGTTCGGCGGCACGGTGACCGGCGGGCAGGCTTCGGCGGCCCCTGGGGATTTGGGCCAGCGTTTGTTTGTGGCCGCGGCGGCGGTGCTGCCCTTCGCGGCGGCGCTGCTCACCCGCCGTCAGCCGGTGCGCAGCGCGGGCTGGGGCAAAGATTTTCTGGCGGGCGGCATCCGCGTGGCGGCGGCCCTGGTGTTTTTGACCATCTTTTTGACCGGCAGCGTTTTTCGCCTGCTGAACGGCCTGTCCACCGAGGATGTTTCGGCGCTGGTGTATTTGCTGCTGATCTGTCTGGCGGAGGAGACCATTTTTCGCGGGTATATCCAACTGCGCCTGGAAGGCTGGCTGGGGGCGCGCTACGGCTGGGCGGCCGCGGCCGTGCTGTTTGCCCTCTTCCAACTGCCGCGCCTGCTGCTTCTCCCGGCGGAACTGCCCCTGCGCTTGGGGCTGACCCTGGTGCAGGGTTTGGTGTTGGGTTGGGTGATGCGCAAGAGCCGCCATGTGGCTGCGCCCTGGCTGTACCGCGCCGTGTCGGAATGGCTGCGCTGGATTTAGGGGGGATTAAACCAGGATTAGACTTGTGGGACGGCGGGCTTTTTCGGCCGTTTGTGGTTATATAATCAGAGCAAATCCGGCTGCCCTGGGCCGCCCTGGTTGCTTGAGTGGATAAGGAGAGAAATCACCATGCGAACATCCCGTGTTTTGAAGATCGTGACCCTTTTGAGCATTTTTGCGCTGCTGCTGTCTGCTTGCAGCCTGTTTGGAAAACCCTCCACGTCAGAACCGACCCCTGAGGCGGCTGCCCCCGCGGCGGAGGATGCGCCCCCCGCGGAAGAGGGCGAGGAAGCTCCCCCAGAACCGATGGGCGGCACCCTGGATACGCTCGACAGCTACCGCCTGACCTTTAAACTGTCGGCGGAGGGCAAGAACGAACTGGGCAACGACCTCAACGAAACCCTCGACCTGCTGCAGGAAGCCAACAATGCGGACCTGACCTACCATATTAAGCGCACCGGCGCGCAGGTGGAATTGGAAACCGGTCTGGATACGGAAGAAATTTACGTGTTCGGCGATAAGACCTATGTGCTCGACACTTTTGAGACCGATTCGCCCTGCACGGTGTTCTTCACCGAAGAGAATCACCTGGACTTTGCCTATGTCTTTGCCCTGGAAGAAATGTTCCCCACCATCACCCAGGGTGAGCTGTTGGAAGAGGGTGTGGAAGTCAACGGGGTGAGCACCAATCACTACGCCGTGGAAGCCCTGGATACCTACTACGGCTCGATGGAAAAATTTACGGCTGAGATCTGGGTGGCCCAGGACGGCGAGCAGGTGATCCGCTTCAGCGGCGAGGCCGAGGGCGAGATGGAAATTGCGGGCGAGCCGGGCACGGGCAAGATGAACTGGGAATATAACCTGACCGACATCAACCAGAGCGTTGAGGTGGCCTTCCCTGAGCTGTGCCAGGAGCAGGAAACCAGCATGTCGGAAATTCCCATTCCCGACAACGCCACCAACCGCGAGACCGACGAAGGTTACTTCGTGTTTGACAGCACCGATTCGGCGGATGTGCTGGCCGAGTATTACAAGACCGAGCTGGTCAACGGGGGTTGGGAACTGACCGATGAATTGAGCGATGAGTCTCTGTACATTTTGACCTTCACCAAGGGCGAGCGTGAGCTGCAAGTGGAAATTGGCCCTGGCGAGGATGAGGGCATCACCAACGTGATTATCACGGATTTCAGCTACTAAGCTTTCCCTAAAACCGAAACAGCAGGCCGTCCGCAGCGGGCGGCCTGCTGCTTTAAGTAAGGTTTGTATCACCTTGCGGGGCTGCGCTCTGGTCAGCGGCGCGCACACCCGCTAGAATGGGATTACTTTAACGATGAGGAGAGGCAGCATGACCAATCTATCTGGCAAATATATTCTCGTGACGGGGGCCACCGACGGTATCGGCAAGGTGACTGCCCGCGAGCTGGCACGCATGGGCGCGCGGGTGACGATTGTGGGGCGCAACCCCACCAAAACCCAGGCGGCGGCGGCCGAAATCAGCGCGCAGTCGCCCCATCCGGTGCAGACCCTGGTGGGTGACCTGTCCATCCAGGCCGAAGTGCGCCGGCTGGCGGCGGAATACCGCGCGGCTAACCCGCGGCTGGACGTGCTGGTCAACAACGCCGGGGCGCTCTTCACCAGCCGCCAGGTGTCGGCGGACGGGATTGAGATGACCCTGGCGCTGAACCACCTGAACTATTTCCTGCTCACCCATCTGCTGCTGGACATGCTCAAAGCCAGCGCACCCGCGCGGATTGTGAACGTTTCTTCGGCGGCGCATGTGGGCGGGCGGATCAACCTTCAGGATATTCAACTGACGCGCGGCTATTCCAGCTGGGGGGCCTACAGCCAGAGCAAGCTGGCCAATGTTCTCTTCACTTATGAATTGGCGCGCCGCCTGGAGGGCAGCGGGGTGACGGTGAACGCGCTGCATCCGGGCTTTGTGGCCACGCGTTTCGGCCGCAGCAACGGCGGTTTATTTGACCCGCTCTTCCGCCTGTTCCAGGTTGCGGCCATTACTCCGGAGCAGGGCGCGGAGACCTCCATCTATTTGGCCTCTTCTCCGGAGGTCGAAGGCGTCAGCGGGCGCTATTTTGACAAGAAAAAAGCCGTGTCGTCTTCGGCACTTTCGTACCAAAAAGACACGGCGGAACAGTTGTGGGCGTTGAGCGAAGCGCTGACGGCCTCAGTCGGCGGCCAGCAGTTCCCCGCGGAAGATGGTGACAGCCTGACCGCGGATGAGCACGCGCTCCCCCTGGCGAACCAGCCGTAATTCGCCGCCGCGGGCTGAAGCCTGGTAGGCCAGCAGCTGATCTTTGCCCAGCTTTTGGCCCCAGTAGTCAATCACATAGCAGTGGGCTGAGCCAGTGACGGGGTCTTCGGCCACGCCTGCCCCCGGGGCAAAATAGCGCGAAACGCAGTCATAGGCGCCGCCGGAACGCCCGCGGCTGGTGAGCAGCACGTAGCGCAGCGGCAGGCTGGCCAGGGCGGCGTGGTTGGGTTGGGCGCTGCGCACGGTTTCCTCGTCCTCCACCTCCACCAGATAGGTCTGTTCGTTTTTGCCGACCCACACCGGCTGCACGCCCAGGGCTTCCATCAGGCCCGCGGGCGCTTCGCTGGCGGCCACGCTTTTGACGGGGAAGTTCAGCTCAATCCAGCCGTCCACTTGGCGGGCGGTCAGTTCGCCGCTGAGGGTGTGGAAATGCAAGGTGTCGTTGGGGCCGGCCTGGCCGGTTTCAAAGAGAATGTGGGCGCTGGCCAGCGTGGCGTGCCCGCACAGGCGCACTTCGACCTTGGGGGTCATCCAGCGCAGGCGGTACCCATCACCTTCGGGCAGCACAAAAGCGGTTTCGGACAGGTTCATCTCAGCCGCCAGGGCCGCCATCCACGCATCCGGGCGGGGATGATCCAGCAGACAGACAGCGGCAGGGTTGCCCCGAAACGGAACGGGGCTGAAAGCATCCACCTGGTACAACGGAAGGGACATGCACGGCCTCCTCAATGGAATTTGGTCGTTAAGATTGTAGCACGCTCTCAGGCTTCACTGCGCAGAAAACGCCAGGCAGCCAGGCTAAAGAACAGCAGCGCGTAGCCGCCCAACACCGCCGCCGGCAGCAGGGCGGCCTGCGCTCCCAGACCGCGCAGGAGGATATTCTGAAAGCCGGTCATGGCCCAGGCGCTGGGCAGCACCCGCCCCACAGCGGCAAAGGTGGGGCCGGCGCCTTCCAAGGGGAACCACGCGCCGCCCACGGCCGAAAAGACGAACATGGCCACCATCGCCCACAGGATCACTTGTTCCTGACCCTTCACCGCCGCGCCGATGAGCAGACCCAAACTGGCCACCCATAAGGCCAGCGCCACCAGGATCAGCCCCACGGCCAGCGGCTGCGAGAAGTAGTCCAACCCCAGGGCTAACTGCCCAAACAGCACCAGTAAAATTTCCTGAGCGAGGATGGTGACAAACATGGCCAAAAAGTGCCCGGCTAACACGGCGCTGCGCGGCATGGAGGTGGTCATCAGGCGCTGCAAAGTGCCGCCGCGCCGTTCCAGCACCACGATCATGGCGGAGGAGACCAGCCCAAAAAGGGTGAACTGCACGATCATGCCGGGGGAGCTTTGGGCGTAGGGATGATCGGCCAGGGAGCTTGACTTGGCCGGGGGGGCGGCTTTTTCCACCGCCACCGACAGCGCCGGATCGCGCCAGCCGTCCACGGCGCGCTGCAGGCGCTGGAGCAGGGCTTCGCGGCTGTCGCCGGCCCCGCCGGTTTGCAGGGCGGCCTGCGCCGCGCTCATCACGCGCACAAAAGCCGTGCGGGTGATCTGGGCGGCGGCCTGTCCGCTGGCTGAGGCAGAATCGGCCAGCACTTCCAGGTTGGGCTGACTGCCCGAAAGCGCCAGCTGGCTGAATTCCGCCGGAATGCGCACCGCTCCGGCCCATTCGCCGCGGCGCACGCGCTCGGAGGCCGAGTCAAATTGGGCGGGGTCTAGCTCCACCAGTTCTACCCCGCCGTCGGCTTCCAGCAAGGTGCGCAGGTGGGCGCTGAGCGCACCGTTGGGGTCGGCGTTGGCCCAACCCAGCTTTAACACCGCTTCGGAGGAAGAGGAGCCGTAGGCCATGCTCATGACCACGGTGAAGACCACAGGCATGAACACCAGAAAGAGGATGGACATTTTATCGCGCAGGATTTGCGACAAATCTTTGAGGGTAAGGTACAGGATACGCATGAGATCCTCTGTTTAAAGGGTGTGGGCAGAGAAGCGGCGGTTAAAGAGCCAGGCGCCCACGGCGAAGCAGACCGCGCCCATGGCAAAGAGCACGCCCACGGCGGGCAGGGCTTCCATCAGGGAGGCGCCGTTGAGCGCCTGTTTCCAGGCGGTGAAGGCCCAGCCCTGGGGCACCAGGCGGCCGGTCAGGTTCATAAAGGCGGGTGGGTTGGGCACCGCCGCGGTGAATAACCCGCCCAACATGCCCATCACGGTCAGCCCGCCGCCCAGCACCGGCCCGCTTTGGCGCGAACTCTTGATGAAGGAGATCAGCAGGATGCCGAAGCCGCCCGCGGCTGCCACCTGGGCCGCCACCACGGCTGCCACGGTCAGCCCCTGGCCAAAGGCCAGCCGTCCGGCGGTCAGCAGTACCGCGGCCTGCAGGACGCACAGCACAAACACTGAGAGGAATTTGCCGCCCAAAATCACCGCCCGCGGGATGGGGGTGGTGAACAGGCGCTGCAAGGTGCCCTCTTCCTGTTCGGTCAGGAAGGAGGTGGCGCTGTAAGCCCCCGTATAAAAGGAGAAGAACACCAATTGGCTGGCAAAGATCAGGCCCAGAACGCGCGCCATGGGGTTGGTGGTGGCGCTGGTGCTGTCTTGCTGCTGGGCGGGGCTGAGCACCTGAAGATAAGGCTCTGGGCTGTGGTTGAGGTTGTTCAGAAAAGCGGTGAGCCAGGCGCTGTAGGAACTGACCAGCGGCTGCACCGCCTGGGGGCTGGGCTCCGGCAGCACATTCACGGCCACGCGCATGGCCGAAACGGTGTCGGCGTACTGGGTGAGCAGCAAGCGCAGGATGGTGGGGCTGATGCTGAGGGTGGGATCGTGGATCAGGCGCAGCTCGGTGTGCCCATCCGCGCTCATCAGTTGGGCGGTGAAATCGGCGGGCACAATCACCGCGGCGGCGATCTCCTGGCGCTGCACGGCGCTGCGCGCGGCGGCTTCGCTGTCGTAGGGACTGGCCAGCAGCCAATCGGGCATGCGTTCATCCTGGAGCATAGACAGCAGTTGGCCGCCCAGGGCGTCTTGACCAGCGGGCGGGGTATCCAGGTTGACCACGGCCACGCGTACATCCGCGATTTTGGCGGTTTCTCCGCTGGACATGCCGCCGAAGGCGAAGTAGATCAGGCCTACAATCATCAAGGGGGCCGCCACCATCATGCCGACGGCGAACAGGCTGCGCAGGGAGCGGGTGAGGTCTTTGAGAGCAATCGTAAACAGGTTCATTCGGTATGCTCCCCTTTAGCTGTCGCGCAGAGCGCGGCCGGTGAGGTGAAGGAAGACCGCTTCCAGGTTGGGTTCCTGGATGCTGACGGTCACAATGTGGACGTGGGCCTGAGCGGCGGTCTCGAACAGGTGGGGCAGCACCGCGGTGCTGTCGCCCACCAGCAGGTGGACGTTCTCGGCCTCGGTCCACACCTGCTGCACACCGGGCAGTTGGCGCCAGACTTCCAGAACCCCGTCGGGGGGCTGGCTGAGGGTTAACACCAGGCGGGTTTGCTCGCCCACCAGTTGGGTCAGCTCGGCGTGGGTGCCCTGGGCGATCAGGCGGCCTTGATCCATGATGGCGATGTGATCCGAAAGCTCTTCGGCTTCTTCCATGTAATGAGTGGTGTACAGCACGGTGGCCCCCAGGCGGTTAAGCTCTTTGACACTGTCGAGGATGTGGCGGCGGCTCTGCGGGTCAATGCCGACCGTGGGTTCATCCAGCACGACGATGTCGGGGTGGTGCAGCAGGGCGGCGCCGATATTGACGCGGCGCTTCATCCCGCCGGAAAAGGTGCCCACGCGGTCTTTTTGGCGCTCGCTCAGGCCGATCAGCTCCATCACATCAGCCACACGTTGATTCAGCGTTTGGCCGCGCAGACCGTACATGCGCCCCCAAAAATAGAGATTTTCACGCGCGCTCAGATCGGGGTAGAGGGCGATATCTTGCGGCACCACGCCCAGGGATGCGCGCGCCTGGTTGGCCTGGGTGCGCAGGGGGTGACCCATCAGGGTCACTTCGCCGCGGGTGGGGGCGATGAGGCCGGAGAGGATGGAGATGGTGGTGCTTTTTCCGGCGCCGTTGGGCCCCAGCAGGCTGAAAATTTCACCTTCGCGCACCTGAAGGTTGAGGCCCTGCACAGCGGTTTGGCGGCCAAACTGTTTATGAAGGTCGACAATTTCAATAGCAAAACGATCGGTCATGCGGTTTACCCTTTCCTGCGATTAAAAATGAGCGAATGGAACTACCGTCAGTATAGACGGCGGGGGCGTTTTTGCCATCGGTCGTTCGGTTAGTGACGGCCTGTACTTTGGTCGGGTACGAACGGACATGTCCGAATGGACAGGTGTGCCCTGGGGGCTGCGGCTGTATAATCAGGGCAGAAGAGGTGCGAGACGATGCCCATTCCTTGGAAAACGATGCTGAAAGCTTCTCAGCCACCGGATGAAGACAGCCAGCAGGTGGTGTGGTTTTGGTACATGCTGACCGCGGCGGTCGTCTTTCTGTACGTCTGGACGCTGGTCAATAAGCCTGACATGCGCCAGCCGGGGACGCTGGTGCTCTTTACCGCGCTGATGCTGGTGCACCTGGGGCTGCATTGGGCGGTGATCACCCTCAACCTCAGCACGCGCACGGCGGTGATTGTGCTGCTGGTGCAGAGCGGGTTGGTGTTCACCCTGGTATCCATGAGCGCCGCGGAAGCCCTGGCGATTGGGCTGTACATGAGCTTGATCGGAGAAGCCTTGGGCTTTCTGCGCATCAGCCGCGCGGGTGTGGGCATGACGCTGTACCTGCTGCTGCTTTCAGGAGTTAACTTTGGCCTTCTTTTGGGTTGGGGGCAGCTGCCTTTTTGGGCGTTGATGGTGCTGCCGCTGGCGGTCTTTGTGAGCGTGTATGTGACCCTCTACAGCCGCCAGGCCGAGGCGCGCGAACGCGCCCAAAAACTGGCCGCGGAGCTGGAACAGGCTAACCGCCAGCTTTCGGACTACGCGGCGCAGATTGAGGATTTGACCCTGAGCAGCGAGCGTCAGCGCATGGCCCGCGAGCTGCACGACACCCTGGCTCAGGGGTTGGCCGGGCTGATTTTGCAGCTGGAGGCGGTGGATACCCACCTGGCGGGGGGGCGCACCGACCGCGCCCAAACCATCGTGCAGCAGGCGATGGAACGCGCGCGCGGAACCCTGCGGGATGCGCGCCGGGTGATTGACGACCTGCGCAGCGGGCGGCCCGCCAGCGAAGATTTGGCCCGGGAACTGACGGCCGAGGCGCACCGTCTGGAAACTTCGCTGGGCATCCCTTGTGCGGTTCAGATGGATGTACCGGAAGATCTCTCCCGTGAGGCGGGCGAAGCCCTGCGGCGGGTGGTGAGCGAGGGGCTGACCAACATCGCCCGCCATGCCGGGGCGGCCCACGCCTGGGTGCAGGTGAGCAACGCGGACGGGCGTCTGTGCGTGGAAGTGCGCGACGACGGACGGGGATTTGACCCCGCCGGGGTGGCCGCCGGGCATTACGGCCTGCTGGGGCTGCAGGAGCGCGCTCGCCTGTTGGGCGGAGAGTGCCGGGTGCAGTCTGCGCCGGGGCAGGGGACGCTGCTGCGCTGGTGCATTCCTGTTGACACGGAGGCCGCCCCATGACGGCTGACCCCATCCGCATTTTGATTGCCGACGACCATTTAATCATCCGCGAGGGGCTGCGCCTGATTCTGGAGACGGCTGAGGGCATGGAACTGGTGGGCGAGGCTTCGGATGGGGCCGAGGCGCTGCGCCTGGCGGGGGAAACCCGGCCGGATGTGATTTTGATGGATCTGCGCATGCCGGGCATGGACGGGCTGACCGCCATCCAGCACCTGAGCGTTGAACACCCGCAGATTGCCGTGGTGATTTTGACCACCTACAACGAGGATGATGGGATGGTGCGCGGGCTGCAGGCCGGGGCGCGCGCCTATCTGCTGAAGGACACCGACCGCCAGACCCTGTTCAACACCATTCGCGCGGCAGCCCGCGGCGAAACCTTGCTGCAGCCGGAAGTGCTGGCGCGGCTGTTAACCCAACGCGCGGCGCCGCCCTCGGCTGCACCGGAATTGAGCGAGCGCGAGCTGGAGGTTTTGGCGGCGGTGGGGCGCGGCCAGCGCAGCAAAGAGATCGCTTACCATTTGGGGATCAGCGAACGCACGGTGAAGGCGCATCTGGCCAGTCTGTACAACAAGCTGGGGGTCGATTCGCGGGCGGCGGCGGTGAGCACGGCCATTCAGCGCGGGCTGCTTTCGGCGGGACAGGAGGAAAGTAAAGGGTAAATCCCTCCATTTGTTATTGAAATTCTTATAATTCCTTGCTATAATGCCAGATTGAAATACGTGGAAAGTCTTGTAAGGAGTGTAATCGCTATGCCCATTTATACCTACCGGTGCGAAAGTTGTGGTGTGCAGTTTGAACGCAACCAGCGGTTTTCTGACCCGCCCCTGGCGCGCTGCCCGGAGTGCAATAAGAAGTCGCTGCGCAAGGTCTATACCCCGGTCGGAATCGTCTTTAAAGGTTCTGGCTTTTACGCCACCGATCACCGCTCCCCCTCTGGGCAGAGCCGAGCAACGCACACCGAAGAGAAACCCGCAGAGAAAGCGGCTGAGACCAAACCGGCGGCGGAGAGCAGCTCCACACCCAGCGCCTCCAGCACGGCTGTCACCAAGACCAGCGATTAATCCCTGCTGGGCACGGGCGGAAAGATCACACCCGTGCTGAGCCGGGCTTTTTTTGTGCCAGCAGCAGAAGGAAGTGAAATAAACCTTATGGCAGTAAAAAATAAGCGCGCCAAAACCCCCACGCGAAAACCCGGCCCCTCGCAGGAGCAGCGGCGCTTAGGCCGTCAGCGGGTGCTGTTCGCGGTGCTGGCGGTGATCATCATTATCACCTGGATCGCGTCCTCCATCGTGACTCTTTAGGGGCAGTTTTCTGGAAACTCAAAAGGCATCCCGCGCGGGATGCCTTTTTTTGTGTGCGGTGGGCTTACAGCCGGTTTTGATCGCGGACGATGCTGGCGATGTAGACGATGAAGGGCACCAACACTGCCCCCGCCAGGAAGAACCACAGCGTGTCGCCGCTTAGTTCAGGCAGGCTGCCGTTGGCGGCGAAGGAGGCCCACATCAGGCCGGTGTAGGTGAGGCCCAGCGAGACCCAAAAGGCGCGGTTGCCGGCGCGGGCACGGATGAGCAGCATGCGCTCGTCGCGTTCGGCGGCGCTCACGCGGCGCGCCTCGGCCCCATTTTTGCGGGCGTGCCAGTAGCGCACCAGAAGGCTGAAGCCCACCCCAGCCAAGAGAATACCCAGGCCGGTGATGATGCGGAAGTTGTAGGGCAGGTAGGCAAATTCGCTGCCGATCCACGCCCCCGCCGCGGCCACGATGACCCCCGCGGCCAAAAAAACCCAGCCCAGGCGCAGTTTTTGCTGTACCCACTGTGAATAGTTACTCATGGTTTTCTTCCTCCGGTGAATATAAAAAGAGATCTTCGATGGGCATCTGGAACAAACGCGCCAGCCGAAAGGCCAACAGGATGGAGGGGTTATAGCGCCCATTCTCCAGCGAGATGATCGTCTGACGGGAGACTTCCACCTGGTCGGCCAGCTCCTGCTGTGTCCAGCCCCGTTGGCTGCGAAATTCTTCCAAGCGATTTTTCATGCGCCCTCCCATGTAAAGTAAACTGTACATATTATAGTAAAGTTTGCTTTACATGTCAAGGGTGTTTTACATTTTCCCCGCATGAGTTCACGACTGGTATAATTTGGGTGGGGCGGGCTGCCCGCCGAAATTATGAAAAAAAGGAAGCAGCATGAAAATCTATATCACCGGAATCAGCGGTTTTTTGAGCATCAACCTGGTGCGCTACCTGCTGGAACGCGGCTATACGGACATCGCCGGGATTGACCTGGTGGATTTCACGTACCCGGAACGCGACCGGATCGAATTTTTGCAGGGTGACATCCGCGACCCACAAGCCGTGGCGCGCAGCATGGCCGGGGCGGATGTGGTCATTCACACCGCGGCGGCCTTGCCGCTGTATTCGCCGGAGGATATTTACTCCACCGATGTGAAGGGCACGCGCATTTTGATGGAACAGGCCCATGCCTATGGGGTCAAGCGCTTCATTCATATTTCCTCCACGGCGGTGTACGGCGTGCCGGATCACCACCCGCTGTATGAGACCGACCCGGTGCATGGGGTGGGGCCGTACGGCGAGGCCAAAGTGGAGGCCGAGGCGGTGTGCGAATCCTTCCGCGAGAAGGGCATGTGCGTGCCCATTTTGCGGCCGAAGTCGTTTGTGGGGCCGGAGCGGCTGGGCGTGTTTGCCATTTTCTACGAATGGGCCAGCCAGGGCAAGCATTTCCCCATGATCGGCTCGGGCAACAACCGCTACCAGCTGCTGGATGTGGACGATTTGTGTCAGGTGATTCTGGCGTGCATCACGCTGGACGCCGCGGCGGTCAACACCACGTTTAATGTAGGTGCGGCGGAATATACCACCATGCGCCAGGATTATCAGGCGGTTTTGGACGAGGCCGGCTTTGGCAAGCGTATTGTGCCTTTCCCCACCTGGATGGTGATCCCGGCGCTGCGGATTTTGGAAAAGCTCAAGCTTTCGCCGCTGTACCCGTGGATTTACGAGACGGCTTCAAAGGACTCGTTTGTTTCGATTGAAAAGGCCCAGCAGGTGTTGGGCTACCGCCCGCTGTATTCCAACAGCCAGGCCATGCTGCGCAATTACCGCTGGTATTTGCAGAACAAGGACACCTTCACCGAAGGGGAAGGCGTGACCCACCGCGTGCCCTGGAAGCAGAAGGCGCTGAAGGTGGTCAAGCTGTTCTTCTAGGCCAAAACCCGTCGGGGCACGCCGGTCTACCCCCTGAACCCGATGGGGCGGGCGTAGGCGTGCCCGACCGCCAGCACCCCCCATACCGCCAAAAACCCGTAGGGGCACGCCGGTCTACCCCCCGGCCCTGATGGGGCAACCGTAGGCGTGCCCAACCGCCGGTCTACCCCCCGGCCCTGATGGGACAGGCGTAGGCGTGCCCAACCGCCAGCACCCCCCACACCGCCAAAAACCCGTAGGGGCACGCCGGTCTACCCCCTGGGTCCGATGGGCCAACCGTAGGCGTGCCCGACCGCCGGCATCCCCCACACCGCCAAAAACCCGTAGGGGCACGCCGGTCTACCCCCTCACCCCGATGGGGCAGGCGTAGGCGTGCCCTAACGCTGGCACATGGGGGCCTTGACAAATATCCCCAACCTCATTACAATGAGTGAGTAGTCAGTCATTATAGAAGGAGACCCCTTGACTCGCTCACTCAACCCCGAACGAAAAACCGCATTGTTGGCCGCCGCGCTGAAACTCTTCGCCGAGCGCGGGGTGGCCAACGCCCTCACCGCCGACATCGCCCGCGAGGCCGGGGTGGCGTCCGGCACCCTGTTTCTGTACTTCCCCACCAAACAAGCCCTGGTGAACGAACTGGCCCTGCAGCTGGCCTATGAACAGGCCCAGCGGGTGACCGCGCAGCTCTCCCCCCAGCTTTCGGCGCGTGAGACCTTTTGGGCCGTGTGGAGCGCCACCTTGGGCTGGTTTTTAGAACGCCCCTATACCTTCGAAGCCACCCAGCAGCTGCGCGATCCGGTGTGGATCACACCCGAAACCCTGGCTGAATCGCAGCGCGCCTTTGCCTACTACTACGCCGCCATCCAAAAAGGCCAGGCGGAGGGCGTGTTGGGGCCGTACCCCCCCGAGCTGATCGGCGGAATGCTGTATCAGGCCATAGTGGCGGTGATGCTGCTGCTGCGCCAAACGCCGGACCCTGACCAGCAGGCCGCCCTCATCCGCCAGGGCTTTGAGATGTTTTGGGGTGGGGCTGCCGCGGCCTCGCCGTCCGCTGCACCTACCCAAGAGGAGCAAGCATGACCCCTACGATTTGGAAAATCGCCGCTTTGGGCGGTTTGTTTGGCCTGGTTTTCGTTCTGGGTTACGGCCTCAGCCGCGCAGGCAAGCCCTACCCTCTGGCGGCTTTCACCGTCCACAAGCTGGCGGCGCTGGGGATCCTGGTCTGGCTGATCCGGCAGGCGGTCGTCACCCAGCGCGCGGCCCCGCTGAGCGCATTGCAATGGGCGGGGGTGGGGCTGGCAGCGGTCTGCTTTGTGCTGGCGATGGCGACCGGCGGGCTGGTGAGCAGCGACCGCCCCGCGCCGCTGTGGGCCGCGCGCGCGCATGCGCTGATCCCGTACCTGACGCTCCTGGTCAGCGGGGGAGCCTTTGCCCTGCTGGGGGCGCTGCGCTAGGGGAAGATGAGCGCGGCAGGGTTGCCGGACTTTGACGGCTAGGATACAATAAGGCCGTAACGGAATGGAACCTTCCCCGTTTGGGGTTAGAAAATTACCCATGGTCAAGGAGAGTAAACATGGCCGACGAGAAAAAAGGCACGATTAAGCTGGTGCTGCTGCGCCACGGGCAAAGCGAATGGAATCTGTCCAACCGTTTCACCGGCTGGACGGATGTGGACCTGACCGAGCAGGGCATTCGGGAAGCCCGCCAGGCGGGGCAGCTGCTGAAGGCCGAAGGGCTGCTGTTTGACATCGCCTACACCTCCGTGCTCAAGCGCGCCATCCGCACCCTGTGGCTGGCGCTGGATGAGATGGATCAGATGTGGATCCCGGTGGTGCGCGACTGGCGCCTGAACGAACGCCATTACGGCGGGCTGCAGGGCCTGAACAAAGCTGAAACCGCCGAAAAATACGGCAATGAGCAGGTGCTGGTTTGGCGGCGCAGCTACGACGTGCCCCCACCGGTGCTGGACGCCAACGACCCCACCCACCCGCGCTTTGATCCGCGCTACCGCAAGGTAGACCCGGCCAAACTGCCCTCCACCGAATCGCTCAAGATCACCCTGGAACGGGTGATGCCCTTCTGGCACGAGTGCATTGTGCCGCACCTGAAGAAGCACGAAACCGTGCTGATCGCCGCTCACGGCAACAGCCTGCGCGCGCTGGTGAAATACCTGGACGGCATTTCGGATGATGAAATTGTGGAATTGAACATCCCCACCGGTATCCCCCTGCTGTACGAGCTGGATGAGGACCTGAAAGTGGTCTCCCGCGGGTATTTGGGCGACCCCGAAGCGGCCAAGGCCGCCGCGGAAGCGGTGAAGAACCAGGCCAAAGCCAAGTAAAACCTGTTGTTTCTGCGGACTGTGCAGACCGGAGGCGGAACGCCTCCGGTCTGTTTTTCAGGGGGTGCGTGTTATAATTCGGCCCATGAAACGATGGCAATTCTGGCTGGGGCTGCTCATCAGCGCCGTTTTTTTGTATCTGGTTCTTAACCGCCTGCATCCGGCGGAGATTTGGGCGGCGGTCAAATCCGCGCGCTACGGTTGGCTGCTGCCGGGGGTGGGGGTGTACTTTTTGGGGGTGTATGTGCGCGCCTGGCGCTGGCATTACATGCTGCGCCCGCTGAAGAAGATCCCCACGCGCACCATGTTCCCGGTGGTGGCCATTGGCTATATGGGCAACAACATTTACCCCGCGCGGGCGGGTGAGGTGCTGCGCGCCGCCATCCTCAAAGACCGCGAAGGGGTGCCCATTTCGGCCTCGCTGGCCACGGTGATCGTGGAACGCATTTTTGACGGCGTGGTCATGCTGGCCTTTGTCTTTTTGAATTTATCCGAACTGGGCCGCCTGACGGGCGAATCGGGCGTGATCGGCGGCCTGTCCATCCGCGCCATCACCCTGGGCGGCTCGCTGCTGTTCTTCGGCGCGTTGGTGGCCTTTCTGCTGGCGGCCATGTTCCCCAAAGTCACCGAACGCATGGTGAACTGGGCGGTAGACCGCTTTTTGCCTGTGAAATTGCGCGAGAAGACCCGCGCCGTGGCCCTGCGCTTTTTGACCGGCCTGGAATCGCTGCGCTCTCCCTGGGAGGCGCTGATGATCTTCTTCACCACGGTGCTGATCTGGCTGTTGGAGACGGGTAAATACTGGTTTGTGATGCACGCCTTTGATTTCGAGGTCAGCTTCTTCGCGCTGATGCTGATGAACGGCATTGTCAACCTGGCCACCACCATCCCCTCAGCGCCTGGCTATGTGGGCACCTTTGACGCGCCGGGCATCGCCCTCCTGAGCGCCTACGGCGTTCCGGGCGAGATGGCGGCGGGCTACACGCTGGTGCTGCACGGCGCCCTGTGGTTCCCCATCACCCTGCTGGGGGCCTACTACTACCTGCGTCAGCCGCTGCGCTGGGGCAAGGATGTGGTACGGTCGCCGCAGGAAGCGGCGGAGTAAGGCCGGCCCTCGGAGCGCGGCAGCATGGGGGGCAGCATGGGAGCACGAAAGGACACTACGAGATGAAAATTGCAATCCTTGGCGCTGGGTATGGGGGCATGGCGGCAGCGTTTGATCTGCTGCGCGCCGGGCAGGATGTGACCGTGTTTGAATCCGCCGAGGCGGCGGGCGGCCTGGCCGCGGGGTTTAAGGCCCCCGGTTGGGATTGGAGCGTGGAGCGCTTTTACCACCACTGGTTCCAAAGCGACGCGCACATGCTGAAGCTGATGGACGATCTGGGCTTGCGCCACAAGATGCTCTTCCCGCGCCCCAAAACGGTCATGTATCACCGCGGCAAGTTTTACCCCTTTGACTCCATCCCGGCAGCCCTGCTGTATCCGGGGCTGGGCTGGGGCGTGAACAAGATTCGCTTTGGCCTGGTGGGGCTGTATCTGCGCCTGACCAACAACTGGCAGCCGCTGGAGCAAACCACGGTGGAAGCCTGGATGCGCAAATGGGCGGGCGATTCGGTGTACCGCGAGATGTGGGAGCCGATGTTGGTGGGCAAATTTGGCGAACGCTACGCCCAGCAGGTGAACATGGCCTGGATGTGGGCGCGCCTGCACGCACGCACCACGCGGCTGGGCACTTATCAGGGCGGCTTTCAGGCCTTCTCAGATGATTTCGCCGCGCACTTGCGCGGGCTGGGCGGCAAGATCTTGTTCTCCACGCCGGTGACGGCCCTGCAGTCCGAAGCGGACGGAAGCTGGACGGTGCGCTCGGCCGCGGGGGATCAGCGCTTTGACCGCGTGCTTTCCACCACCTCACCGGGCTGGATGGCGCGCCTGGCGCCGCAGCTCCCCGAAGATTATCTAAAGGGACTGCTGGAATTGAAACATCTGGGCGCGGTGGTGATGGTTTTGGCGCTGCGCCGCCAGCTTTCGCCGCAGGGCTACTACTGGTACAACCTGCCCAAATCCGCCGGGTTCCCCTATCTGGCCCTGGTGGAGCACACCAATTTCGTCTCGCCGGAGCATTTTGGCGGCGATCATATCTTGTATATGGGTGACTACCTGGAGACGGATCACGCCTATTTCCAGATGAGCCAGGAAGAGCTGCTGGAGCGCTTTTTACCCTCGCTGGCACGCATCAACCCCGATTTTCAGCCGGATTGGGTGCGGCAGAGCTGGCTGTTCCGCACGCCCTATGCCCAGCCGGTTCCGCTGCTGAACCACTCGCGCCATATCCCCGCCGTGCGCACCCCATTGGCCGGGCTGTATTTTGCCAGCATGAGCCAGGTGTACCCCTGGGATCGCGGCACCAACTTTGCGGTGGAGATTGGCCGCCGCGCCGCGGAGATGATCTTGACCGACGGGCAGGCCTGAGCCGCCCGATCTTGCATCTTGACCGCCGCTGGAGAAACCTCTCCGGCGGCGTTTTGTTGGGGCAGAAACCCGCCTGAATCCCAAATCCTGAGGCGCTGAAACAGGTATAATCGGATTATTCACCCAGATACGGCTTTTCCCACAAGAGGATTCTGATGAAAATCCGTGATTGTATGAAACGCCAGGTGTACACCCTTCCTGATACGGCTTGTGTGCGCGACGCGGTGGATTTCGTGCTGCGCTATCACGTTGGCATGCTTCCCGTGGTGGATGCGGAGGGAAAGTTGGTGGGGGTGGTAAAGCTGCGCGATCTGTTGGAACTGGGCATGCCCGATTTCGTGAGTCTGGTGGAGGATTTCGCCTTTGTATCCCATTTTGGCGCAGGCGAATTGCAGCAGCCTGACCCGGCAGATTTGGCGCGTCCGGTGCGTGAGGTGATGCACGAACCCATTTTTGTGGAAGAAAATTCATCGCCCATGTACGCCGCGGCGCTGCTGCACCATCACGCCATCCGCGACCTGCCGGTGGTGAATGAACACGGCGTTTTAATCGGTCTGGCTTCGCATGTGGACATTGGGTGCGCGGTGATGCGCGCCTGGAAGCTGGGCTGAGGGGGGAGAAAGGGCTGGGGACACCATGACGGCTGTTTGGATTTCCTCATTGATCTTTGTGGTGTGCCTGGGCGTCATTTTTTCTGAAAAAGTGCACCGGACGATCATCGCGCTGGTGGGGGCGGTGGTGATGGTGGCGGCGGGCATGATCTTTGGCTTTTACACCGAAGAGCAGGCCGTGGCCACGATTGACTTTAACACCCTGGGGCTGCTGCTGGGCATGATGATGCTGGTGGCGCTGTTGGAGCCAACCGGATTTTTTCAGTTTCTGGCGGTGTGGGTGGGGCGGGTTTCGGGCGGGCGGCCGGTGCGGCTGCTGGTGCTGCTGGGGGCCGTGACCACCCTGGTGTCTATGTTTTTAGATAATGTGACCACTGTGGTGCTGATTGCGCCGGTGACGATCTTGATCTGTGAGATTTTGGGGTATAACCCGCAGCCCTTCCTGCTTTCGGAGGCGCTGCTTTCTAACACCGGCGGTGTGGCCACCCTGGTGGGCGACCCGCCCAACATCCTGATTGCCTCGGCGGCGGGCTTCACTTTTACCGATTTTTTGGTATATTCGCTGCCCATTGTGCTGGTCACCTGGGTGGTGACTTTGGGATTTTTACGCTGGCTGTTCCGGCGTGAACTGCACGCGCCCGGCCCCGAGGCGGCCGCGGCGGTTTTGGAGTTGGACCCCCAGGAGGCGATTAAGGACCGCAAGATGGTGCGGCGGATTTTAATCGCTTTGGGGCTGGCCCTGATTGGATTTATGCTGGAAGAGCAGCTGCACGTGCGCCCTTCTTTTGTGGCCCTGGCGGCGGCAGCTTTGGCCCTGGTTTGGACCCGGCCAGATGTGCGCGCGGTGCTGAACCGGGTGGAGTGGGATATTCTGCTGTTCTTTGCCTCGCTGTTCATTTTGGTGGGCGGCATGGAAGCCGCGGGGGTGTTGGCGATGCTCTCGCAGGCCATTTTGAGCTGGGGCCATCTCTCCCCGGCGGTGTTGGGGCTGGTGCTGCTGTGGGTTGTGGCGGGTCTTTCGGCGGTGGTGGATAATGTGCCCATCACCATCGCCCTGATTCCGGTGATTCAGGGGCTGGGGCAAAGCGGCCTGGATGTGGGGCCGCTGTGGTGGGCGTTGGCCTTTGGGGCGGGTTTTGGCGGGAACGGCACGATCATCGGCTCCACCGCCAATGTGATCGTTGCCTCGCTTTCCGAGCGCACCCGCCACCCCATCACGCCGGTGCTGTGGTCAAAACGAGGCTTGCCGGTGATGCTGGTGGCCTGTGCGGTCTCCAGCCTGTTATACGTATTGTTTTTCTTCTAAACCAACTTAGGAGGGCTGTCATGTCAGCGATGATTGACCCAACTTTTCCCCTGGTGGAACTGCACCGCCATCTGGACGGCGCGGTGCGCCTGGAGACGATTTTGGATCTGGGCCGCCAGCACAATTTACCCCTGCCCGCCTGGGAGGTGGAAACGCTGCGCCCGTATGTGCAGGTCACCGACCCACAGCCGGGGGTGATGGCCTTTTTGACCAAATTTGAATGGATGGTGGGGGTGTTGGTGGATTACGACGCCTGCCGCCGGATTGCTTACGAAAACGTGGAGGACGCCAAGCGCGAGGGGCTGGCGTACATCGAACTGCGCTTCAGCCCCGGCTTCATGGCCCTGGCCCACGGTCTGCAAGCCGAAGGGGTGACCGAGGCAATTGTGGATGGGGTGCAGGCCGGGCAGCGCGATTTTGGCGTGCGCGCCAATTTGATCGGCATCCTCAGCCGCACCTACGGCGTGGAGGCGGCCGAGCGCGAGTTGGAGGCGCTGCTGACGCAGCGCGAACACATCACCGCCCTCGACCTGGCCGGGGATGAGGCGCATTTTCCGGCGCCCTGGTTCCGCGAACATTTTCGCCGCGCGCGCAGCGCCGGATGGCGCATCACCGCACATGCGGGTGAATCGGACGGCCCGGACAGCATTTGGAACGCGCTGAGCGAGCTGGGCGCGGAGCGCATCGGCCACGGCGTGCGCGCGTTGGAAGACCCGGTTTTGATGGAGACCCTGGCGCGGCTGCGCGTGGGCATCGAATCTTCGCTGACCAGCAACGTGCAGACCTCGACCGTGCCGGATTACCCCAGCCATCCGCTGCGGCGTTTTTTGGAGGCGGGGCTGTGCGCCACCATCAACACGGATGACCCCGGCATCAGCGGCATTGACCTGCCGCACGAATACAATGTGGCCGCCCCCGCGGCGGGGTTGACGCCTGAGATGATCCGCCAGGCGCAGTACAACGCCCTGGAAGCCGCCTTCCTGACGGAGGAAGAAAAACAGGCGCTGAAAACTGCGGCAGCGCGGGGGGCGCATGCGTAAAGGGGGCGGACTGAGCCTGCTGTTGGGCCTGAGCGCGCTGGAGGGGTTGGCGGCCGTGGTGTGGCTGCTGCGCGAGCCTTCGGAGGGCGGCGGGCTGATTTTGGGCTATTCGGCTGTGCGCCTGGGGGCGGCGGCGGCGGTGCTGGCGGCGGTGGGGGGGCTGGCCGCGCTGGCCTGGCGGGCGGCGCGCAGTCCGCAACTGGCGGAGGAGCTGGAAGGCCGCCTGGGGCCGCGCGTTTGGGGCTGGGGGCTGGCGCTGCTGGCCGCGGCGGCGCTTTGGGCGGCTTTGGGCTGGGCGCTCAGCCGTCCGCTGTCTTTTGAGACAACCCAAATTCTGGCGCGCCCGGGGGATTGGGCGCCGCGCCTGTACCAACTGGGGGCATCGGCTTTTGGGCGCTTTCTGCCGCTGTGGGTGTGGGGCCTGGCGGTGATGGTGCAGACTCTGCTGTTTTTGGGGCTGCGTTTTCCGGCCCAAATCACCGCCCAGGCGCGGGCGGGCGGCCTGCTCCGCGGGCTGCTGGCAGCGGCGCTGCTGGGCAGTGTGGGCTTTCATTGGATCGTGCTGGTTTTTCGGTTGGAGACTTTTTTACGCGTGCCGGGCTGGAAGTGGTATTTCTATGAAAAGCCGCTGGACTCCCGCGCCTGGATCATCTTTGGGGTGCTTCTGCTGGGCAGCTTCGCCCTGGCGCTGTGGGCGGGCTCTCGCCCGCGCCTGGGTTGGGCGGGACTGCTGCTCTTGGCGGGCTGGGCCGCGGCGGCGCAGATCAGCTTTGGCTTCATCGAGGGGGGCGGGTTTGAATCCCTGCGGGTGAAATACGCCGACGGGGTTTTCAGCCGCTACGCCCAGGCAGCGGCGGCCCAACCGTCCCTGCCCCAGGCGCTGAGGGAATATGAGGCGCGCTATGGCGACGACTGGTATTTGGGCACCAAGCCCCCTGGGGTGCTGCTGACCTACATCGGACTGGAGCGCCTGGCCAACGCCGGCCAGCCGCAGGCCGACCGCGAGACGCGCTTCTTGCGCCTGACGCGCCTGAAGGCCTATGCCTTCCCGTTTTTAGCGGGCCTCAGCCTGGTGCTGTTGACCCTGTTGGCGCGGCGGTTGGGGGCGCTGAAGGGCGAGGCGTTGGCGGCGCTGCTGTTGTTTTCCTGCCCCAGCTTTTTGCTCATCCCCACCTTTTTAGACAACGCCCTGTACCCCTTGCTGTTTTTGGGGGGGCTGCTGCTGGCGGGGTGGGGGATGCGGCGGGCCTCGGTGGAAATCATGTTCCTGCTGGGGGCCTATATCTATGTGTGCCTGTACCTCAGCTTTTCGCTGCTGCCGCTGGCGGCGCTGGCGGGGGGCTGGGTGGTGTTGGACGGCTGGCTCAACCGCCGCACCCGCCCGCTGACGGTGACGCTGCGCATGCTCTTGTGGTTGGGGGCGGGGATGTTGGTGGCGGATATGGCCTTTCGTTGGCTGTTGGATTATGACATCTGGCAGCGCTACCAGACGGCCATGCTCAATCACCGCCGCGCCAAGGACTACGTGCCCGGGCTGGAGCAGACCCTGCGCTCGCTGCGGCTGAACAACACCGAGATGCTCACCTGGAGCGGTTACCCCCTGGTGATCCTGTTCCTGGCGAACACGGCGCGCACGGTGTGGACTTTTGTGCGCCGCCGGGCGGGCGCGGCGGATTCCCTGCTGGCGGCGGCCTGGGTGACCTATGCGGCCCTGAATGTGGGCGGGCAGACGGACGGTGAGGTGCAGCGTCTGTGGCTGTTCCTGGTGCCGCTGGTGTGCCTGTACGCCGCGCGTGAAATCTGCGCCCTGTGCAAGCATCCTTCGCGCGCGGCGGCCTGGCTGGTGGGGGTGCAGCTGCTGACCGCGCTGTGGATCTTCCACTGGCAGGATTTTTACGGGTGAAAGCGCACAAATTTCTGAATTCGTGCAAAAATTGCCCTGAAAATGTGGGTTGACAGGAAAAAATCATGTATAATTTTTCTGGTCGGGTCAGGCAAACGCTGCCCGGCTGTGCGCCCCTTTTCATTCCCACCTTATCCTAGAACCGCTGTGAGGATCGCATGACAGTAGCCGAGACCGCCGTTCAGAAGGGCGACCCATTCATCCAGGTATCCAATTTGAAGAAGTTTTATCCCGTCCGCGGGGGTGTGCTCCAGCGCGTGGTGGCATGGGTGCAGGCTGTGGATAACGTCAGCTTTAACATCCGCCAGGGCGAGACGCTGGGCATGGTGGGGGAATCCGGCTGCGGCAAAACCACGGTCGGCCGCACGATGCTGCGCCTGATTGAGCCGACCAGCGGCCAGGCTCTGTTTAACGGTGCGGATATCTTTAAGCTCAAAGATGCCGAACTGAAGGCCATGCGCCGCAATATTCAGATCGTTTTTCAAGACCCTTATTCTTCGCTGGACCCGCGCACGCAGATCGGCGAGCAGGTGCTGGAAGGGCTGAAGATCCACAACATCGGCACGCCGTCGGACCGCTGGGATCGGGTGATGGAAATTCTCAAGACGGTGGGGCTGGAATCCTACCACGCCCGCCGCTATCCGCATGAATTTTCGGGCGGCCAGCGACAGCGGGTGGGCATTGCCCGCGCGCTGATCTTGCGCCCGCAGTTCATTGTGTGCGATGAGCCGGTGTCGGCCCTGGATGTGTCCATTCAATCCCAGGTGCTGAATCTGCTCAAGGACTTGCAGAAGGAATTTAACCTGACGTATCTGTTCATCGCCCACAATCTGAGCGTGGTGGAACATATTTCCGACCGCGTGGCGGTGATGTATTTGGGCAAGATGGTGGAATTGACCGGACGGGATGAGCTGTTCCGCAATCCGCAGCACCCCTACACCCAGGCGCTCATGTCCGCCATCCCGGTGGCGGATCCGCGCTTCAAACGCAAGCGCATCATCCTGCGCGGGGATGTACCTAGCCCGGTGAACCCGCCCAAGGGCTGCCGTTTCCACCCGCGCTGCCCGATGGCGATGGATGTGTGTGCGCAGCAGGAGCCGGAGTTCAAAGAGGTCAGCCCGGATCATTGGGTGGCCTGCTGGCTGATGGAATAAGGTTGGAGGATGAAAGCCAAAGGCGCGTTCCGCAGGGAGCGCGCCTTTTTTGTTGGGGGCGGGGTGTTAACCGCGAAGGCGCCAAGGACGCGAAGGGGGGACGGTTTGTTTCATCGAACGCACCGGAGTGCCAGGTGTTCGTTGATTTGCTTTCTTGGCGTTCTTTGCTTCTTAGCGGTGAAAAGAACCTGTCTTTGAACCGCGAAGACGTCAAGGACGCAAAGTGATTTTTACCTTTCGGGGTAGAGATCGCCACGCCCTCGAAGTGCGAGGGCACGCCGCCAAAGAACGGCGGCTCGCGATGACACTTGGTCGGTAGCGGACGTACCGCTCCATCGAATACGAAGGACGGCCCTCACCCCCGCTAGGTGCGGATCACCCGGCGCGGAGGGGTGCGGCGCAGGGCCGTCAGGCGGCGGCGGATGGGCGGCAGGCGCAGACCCAGCAGCACCAGCAGCACCGCCAGCGCCAGGGCGGGCTTGAGGATGTCCCCACTCAGTGTGCTCAAATTGCCCTTCTCTGCCCAGGCCACATGCAGCACCACCAGCCCCGCGGCGGCGTATACCAGCCGGTGCAGGCGCTTCCAATGCTTTCCCAGGGCTTTCATCGTCAGCGTGAATGAGGTGGCCGCCAGGGCCAACAGAATGGCAAAGGCCCCCAAACCGGCGATCAGATAGCGCTTTTGGGCCAGCTCAGGCAAAATCAAATCCCAGGCGAAGGCGTAATCTAACACCACAAAGATGCTCAGGTGCACCAGGGCGTAAAGAAAGGCATACAGCCCCAGGGGCCGGCGCAGGCGTGAGAAGTCCGCATAGCCTGTGATCGTATACAAAGGGGTGCAGGCCAGCGAAATGAGCAGCAGCACCAGGGCAGCCGTGCCGCTGCGCTGGGTGGCGGCCTGAATGGGGTTGGCCGTCAGGTTGTCGCGCAGGGCGTCAAAGATCAGCAGCAGCAAAGGCAGCAGCGCGCCCACATGGGCGGCCGCGCGCAGGTACGGCCAGGCTTTCATCAGTAATTGGCCCTCAGATCCATGCCCGCATACAGACCGGCCACCTCTTTCTCATAGCCGTTAAACATCAGCGTTGGCCGCCGCCCGCCTTCGCCGATGCGCCGTTCGCTGGCTTGCGACCAGCGCGGGTGGGGCACATCCGGGTTGACGTTGGAATAAAAGCCGTATTCGCGCGGGGCGGTGGTGTTCCACAGGGTAGCGGGGCGCTCGGCCACCAGTTCAATTTTGACGATGGACTTGATGCTCTTGAAGCCGTATTTCCAGGGCACCACCAGGCGCAGGGGTGCGCCGTTTTGGGGCAGCAGGGTTTGGCCGTACAGGCCGGTGGAAAGGATGGTGAGGTCGTGCATGGCCTCATCCAGGCGCAGCCCCTCTTGATAGGGCCAGGGAAAGCCCTTGTAGCTCTGGAAGGGCATTTCCTCGGGGCGGTAGAGGGTTTCAAAGCGCACGTATTTGGCTTCGGCGGTGGGTTCAACCGCCTTCAGCAGCTGGCTGAGGGTGAAGCCCTGCCAGGGGATGACCATGGACCAGCCTTCCACGCAGCGCATACGGTAAATACGCTCCTCCTGGGTGTAGCCGCTGAGCAAATCTTC
This sequence comes from Levilinea saccharolytica, assembly GCF_001306035.1. Taxonomy (GTDB): domain Bacteria; phylum Chloroflexota; class Anaerolineae; order Anaerolineales; family Anaerolineaceae; genus Levilinea; species Levilinea saccharolytica. The sequence goes on along the minus strand of NZ_LGCM01000046.1, from coordinate 44,865 downwards.
GATGGCGAAGGTGCGCGGCTGGTTTACCAATCCGTACACCTCCACCGTCCAGGGGCTGGTTTGCAGCTTCCCAGCGAACTTGGCCGGGTCGCCTTTGTCCATGCCAAATTCATAGAAATTGTTGAAGGTGGTCACGTCTTCGTAACTGGTCAGCTTCTCCTCAGAGCCCCCGGCGGGGGAGGGGGAGGTCGAAGGTGCTGCCGAGGGATTGGGCAGGGGTTCGCCTTCGGGCGGGCGCACACCGCAAGCCGCCAGGGCCGCGGTTGTCGCGGCAGCGGCCGCCAGCTGGATGAATTGGCGGCGGGTGTAATAGTGCTTTTCGGGGGTGATCTCTGAAGAGGGGATTTTTTCAGAGGGCTGATAGGTTTTGGGCATGGCACACATCCTCACAGATAAGATTACCGGTAGTTTATTCCTACCCTGACGATACCCAAATTTGCGGTGCTTGTCAACCGGCAGCCCCGCGATCTTATACACGCGCATCCAAAAATGCAGTATACTTATTTTATGAATATCCACCGCCCCGCCACTTGATCCGCGTTCGCCGGAGCAGTTTGCCCCTCACCGCAAGGCACGCTCGACGGAGACGATCCGCCTGGGACGGAATGCATGTGAATTGCGCGCGCCGCCGGTGAGACCGGCGGCGTTTTTTTATGGCAGCAGGGCGGCATCATCCAGCGTTTGGGAGGGACTGACATGAATTTGCAGGAAAAAGCGCAATCCACCGTGGTGCTCATCCGCGCCGAAGGCATGGGGCAGGGAGAGCGAGAATTGCAGTTGAAATTGATAGGCACCTATTTAAAGCTGCTGCTGGAAAACGCCTGGCTGCCCAACGCCATCTGCCTGTACACCGACGGGGTCAAGCTGGCGGTGAGCGGTTCGCCGGTGCTGGAACAGCTCAAAGCCCTGGAAGAGCGCGGCGTGCGGTTGATCCTGTGCTCCACCTGCCTGAACTATTACGGGCTGGCCGATCAGGTGCAGGTGGGCATTGTGGGCGGCATGAACGACATCCTGGAAGCGCAGATGCGCGCCGAGCGGGTGATCACCCTGTAAGATCATCCAAAAACCGGCGGAGGATTCAATCCTCCGCCGGTGGTTATGTATGCAGCCGGTATGCGGTCAGCGCACGGCTTTGAGCACGGCCAGAGCCTGCTCCAGCAGGTCGGGGTCAGCCTGCGAACCCATGTGCCCCAGACGGAAAACTTTTCCGGCCAGGGGGCCGTAGCTGCCGCCGACCACCAAACCGCGTTCGCGCAGTTTGCGGTCAAAGTCGGTCCATTCGATCCCTTCAGGAACCTGCACCGCGGTGACGGTGGGGGAGGGGACGGCTTCGGGGGCGGGGAAGAGGCTGTAGCCCATTTCCACCAGCCGCTGGCGGGTCATTTCAGCCAGGCGCTGATGGCGGGCAAAGCTGGCCGGCAGACCCTCTTCCAGGAGCATCTGCGCACCTTCGTGCAGCGCCGCCAGACCCTGCCAGTAGGGGGTGTAGGGGAAATAGCCTGTCTGCGGGGCGGTTTCGAAGGGCAGCAGCGCGTCGTAACCGGCGTAGTTCACCTGCTTGGCAATCTCCCAGGCGGCCGGGCTGACGGTGAAGAAGGACATGGCGGGGGGAACCGAGAGGGCTTTCTGCGAGCCGCCCAACATCAGGTCCACATGCCAGGCGTCGGTTTCCACGGGTGCGCCGCCCAGGCTGGCCACTGCGTCCACATACAGCAGGGGCACTTCGTAGCGCTCTTTGAGCTTGCCCAATGGGGCGATGGGGTTGAGTGTGCCGGAGGGCGTTTCACAGTGCACGGCGGTGATCATCTTGGGGCGGAAGTCGGCGATGGCGCTTTCGATTTCATCCCAATTGTGCAGGGTCTGATTGTAAGGCAAGCCGACGGTTTTCACCTGGATGCCCAGCGAGCGGGCCATATCGCCGATGCCGTAGCCAAATACCCCCGTCCCCAGGCACAGCAGCCGTTCACCGGGCTTCATGAAGTTCTTCAGGGCTGCCCACAGGGCCAACATGCCTTCGCCGGTCATGATGACCACCGAGTGCTGGGTTCCCATGATCTGCTTGAGGTCGGCTTCGGTCTGGTTGTACAGGCTGAGATACTCCGGTTCCAAATCCGCCGCGCCGTAATCGGTGAGGTAGGCCTGCAGCACGCGCTGCGGCACTTTGACCGGCCCAGGGACCATGGGGATCGGATAGGTTTTCATACGAATTTCCTTTCTTGGCAGTCAGTTTACTGCGGGCGCTGGGCGGCCAGTTCGGCTAACACCTCGCCAAAGCGCCCGATTTCATCCAGGGTATTGTAATGCGCTGCCCCCACCCGCACCAGGCCGCCGCGGTCTTCCAGACCCAAATGGGTGGTGACGGCCAGGGCGTAGAAATTGCCGTTCCACAGGTTGATGGAACGCTGCGCGAAGGCAGCGGCCACGGCTTCGGGGCTCCAGCCGTCCACGGTGAAGGAGAAGGTCGGCACGCGCTGTTCCAGGCGCTGGGGGTCGGCGGGGCCGTAGAGATGCACGCCGGGGGTGTGGGTGAGGATATCCAGCAGGGCGGCGCTCAGCTCATATTCATAAGCGCGGCTGGCGCTCATGGCCTGTTTGAGGGCCAGGGCGCGGCCTTTGAAGCGGCTGGCGTACAGCTCGGCGTGTTCTTCGCCGTAGGCGTTGCCCAACCATTCCAGGTATTCCAAGGTGCCCAGCAGCCCAGCCATGTGCTCAAAATTGCCCGTGCCGGTCTCAAATTTGCCGGGGGCATGCGCCGGGGCAGGACGCACGCGGTAGGCGGGCAGGCTTTCTAACAGGTCGTAACGGCCGTAGAGCACGCCCATGTGAGGGCCGAAGAATTTGTAGGGGGAACACACCAAGAAATCCACCCCCAGATCCTGCACGTCAATGGGGCCGTGGGGGGCATACTGCACCGCGTCCACATAGATGAGCGCTCCGGCGGCGTGAGCCAGGGCGGTGATCTCGCGGATGGGGTTGATGGTTCCCAGGGCGTTGGAGGAATACCCCACTGCCACCAGGGCGGGCTTTTCGTTCAGGGCGGCGGCCATGTCGTCCATATCCAGCAGGCCGGTATCTTTGTGGAAGTTCACCCAGCGCACCTTAAGGCCGCGGTCTTCAGCCATCAGCAGCCAGGGGCTGATGTTGGCGTCGTGATCCAGGCGGGTGACCACCAGGGTGTCGCCGGGTTTCAACACGCGCCCCAGGGAGCGGCTGATGTTGAAGGTGAGCGAGGTCATGTTGGGCCCAAATACGATCTCTTCGGGGCGTGAGGCGTTCAGGAACTCCGCCGCGGCCTGGCGCGAAGCATCCACCACAGCATCCGATTCCTGGCTGGTGCGAAAAACACCGCCGTGGTTGGCGTTGTGATTCTCCAAATAGCCGCGGATGCGCTCCAGGCTGGCTTTGGCAATCTGCGTGCCGCCGGGATTGTCCAGGAAGATGTAGGGCCGGCTGAGGGCCGGAAACTGAGCACGGATGGGATTCAGATCGAGGGCCATGGCTTCACCTTTTTTGGGGGTCTAGGGGGTCGGGTCGGCTGATTTGAAAAAATACGCCGCAGAGCTCCAGATTAAGGTGTTCACTGCGGCGTTCTATCCGGTGGGGGGAAACCCTGAATTAGCTCAGGTCGTCCTCTTCGTCATCATCCATATCAATATCAATTTCAAACTCGGTTTCTTGCGGGCGGCGGCGAACCCACAGCAGCAGCACCTGGCCTTCGTCGCTGTCTACAGCGCGGGCGGCCACGATGGGCACGCGTTCCTCCAGGCCGATGTCGTTGCGGAAGTGCAGGTAAATGGGTTCCTGTTGGTTCCAACTGCGGTAGCAGCGCTGCACCAACGCCGGGCCGTTAAAGGTGCGCAGGCGGGTGAGAGCCAGGTCATATAGGGAGGGGCCTTCGTTTAAACCCAGCGCCCAACCGTCCTGAATATCGTCAAAGGTGGGGGTGGGGCCTTCGATAATTGTGATCTTATTGTCCATTCATTCCTCGTTTATCCGTACGCGCGAATCATACCACAGTTTTTGCTGCCCATCTTTTGCTTTCCTGCGGGCTCTTATAAAACGCCAATCTTTTGTTAGCAATTTTCCAATACGCGGGGGATATCATCAGGATCGTAAAGAACTTAACCAACAAATCGCCTGCGGGCGATGGCAACCAGTAAAAATTTGGAGGTGAATCATGACTCTGTATGTTACGAACCCTTGGACTCGCCGCATGGCGCAGCGCCGCATGGCCCAGCGTATGTGGGAAGCGGAAGCCGAAAACGAACGCCCGGAAGTGATTTTCCCCGTGCGTGTGCAAGCCGAAGAAGACGCCTATGTGCTCACCGCGCTGCTGCCGGGTGTGGGGCCGGAGGATTTGAGCGTGCAAATCGTCAACGAGGCCGTCACCCTGCAAGGTGAACTGAAGCTGGCCCGTGAAGAGAACGCCAACTATCTGCTCTCCGAGATCCCCAGCGGCCGCTTTTACCGCACGCTGAGCCTGCCCGAACCGCTGGATGCCGCCAAGGCCGAGGCGAATTTGGAAAATGGGGTGCTGACTCTGCGCATCCCCAAGGCGGAACAGGCCCGCCCCAAGGTGATTAAGGTCAACGCCCGCTAACAATCGTATTCAGGAGCGCAGTCTCCATTCTTAAGCTTTGCCATCGGCCAGAAGGGTCATTCACCCCCTTCTGGCCCTTGTTTTTTCCGGCAGACGGAGGCCGCGCTTTTTTCGGGTACAATCATAGCGTGGACGAACCCCTGCTGCCCCTGATCGGCTTTCCCCCTGATATGCCCGCTGCGGCGGTGCGCGCCTATGCCGCGGTGGGTTCCACCAACACGCTGGCCCTGGATTGGGCGGCGGAGGGCGCCCCCGATGGGGCTTTGGTGGCGGCGGATTTTCAAAGCGCGGGGCGCGGGCGGCTGAACCGCCGCTGGGTGACCCAGTCCGGCGCGGCGCTGGCCTTCAGCCTGATTTTGCGCCCCACCCCGGCCGAGACGGCGTATCTGGGGCAGTTCACGGCCCTGGCGGCGCTGGGGCTGGCCGAAGCGCTGGAGGCGCTGGGGCTGCACCCGCAGATCAAATGGCCCAACGATGTGCTCCTGGACGGCCGCAAAACCGCTGGAATCCTGGTGGAGGCGGCCTGGGACGGCGACCGGCTGGGGGCGTTGGTGGTGGGGGTTGGCGTGAATGTTGCACCCTCTGCCGTGCCGCCCGCCGAGGCGGTGATGTTCCCGGCCACCTGTGTGGAGACGGCCTTGGGCCGGCCAGTGGAGCGTTGGCAACTGCTGCGGGGGGCGCTGGGCGGCATGGCGGCCTGGCGCGCGCGCCTGGGCAGCCCAGCGTTTCTGGAAGCCTGGCAGGTGCGGCTGGCTTTTCGCGGCCAGCGCGTGCGCGTAGACCCGCCCCATCAACCGCCGGTGGAAGGTGTGCTTTTGGGTGTGGAAGCTGAAGGCAGTTTACGCTTGCGGACTGAGGCCGGGCAAGTTTATAATGTAATCGCTGGCGACGTGCATTTGCGCCCGCTGGACGAAGGATCCTGATGCTGGGAGGCCAACCATGCTAGATGATTTGCGAAATTCTGCCGCTTCTTCATATGAGGAAGGAGTCCCTGAGGAGCTTCCGCCGGAAGAAGGCCCGCGCCGGCGCCGCGCGTCTGCCCAAGGGGGCGGTACCTTTTTGGGGATGACGGCTCCGCAGCGCTTTTTGCTGGTGCTGATGCTGCTGATCCTGTGCTGTGTGCTCAGTTCTTTTGCCCTGCTGCTGACGGGCAGGGTGGTGCTGCCTTTTATCTAGACCGCGTTGCGGCAGGCCCCCTTGGGGAAGGGCGTGCTGAGGCGTTCAACTGTTAATCCCAAACGCCCCCTTTCGGGGGCGTTTTTTGATGGGGAAAGGGGGCGCTAGGAGGCGCTGAGGAATTCGGCTGCTTCGCCGGGGAAGAGCTCACCGCCCGCGTATTTGGCACCCAGATCTGAGCCTTTGGTCACGCGCGTGGCCTGGGGCACATCCTTGGCACTGATGCGCAGACGCTTGCCCTTTTCCGAAAGGATATCCAAATCGACATCGGCCTTACCCACCGCCAGGGCGGTCAACATGCCGGTGGTGGGGTTGGTCTTCCACACCTGAACGCCCTGGCCGCCGCGCCCCTGCACGGGGAATTCTTCCAGGCTGACGCGTTTGAGGTGGCCGCGTTCGCTGAGCAGATAGACAAACTGCTTGAACTGGTTGGGTTCGATGAGCACCGCGCCCACCAGGGGATCATCCAACACTTTGATGGCGGCCACACCGCGGGCGGTGGGGGTGGCCTGGGGGTTCACGGAGCCGGTTTCAAAGCGCAGCGCGCGCGGGGGAGTCTTGTCGCTGCCGCCGGTGAGCACCACGATGTGAGCCGAGTCGCTGGCGATTCCGGCGAAGAGGACTTCGTCATCCTTGGCCAGCCCGATGATGGCGGTCCAACTGCCCTCGGTGCGCCCGTTGGGCAGGTCTTCCACGGCCACGCGCTTGATGCTGCCCGAAAGGGTCAGCAGAACCAGCTTGTGCCCGGCGCGGGCCGCGCCCATGCCCACAATGCGTTCGCCGCGCTCCAGGCCAATCTCGCTGAAGGAGGCTTGCAGGGGCAATCGGCCGGTGTTGGCCTGCCACAGGCGGCCAAAGCTGGAGATCATCACCAGACGTTCATCCGGCGCAACCTCGACCTTCAGCAGGGCGGCTTCCACCGCGCGGGAGGAAGGTTTGTTTTTGGTGACGGATTCGCGGTAGCCTTTGGCGTTGGCGCGCTGCACACCGTTGGCGGTCACCATTACCCGCTGGGTTTCGGTGGGCGTCACCAGATCGGAGACGGTGACGCGCGCCTGGTGACCTTCTTCGGCTTCCACGATCACGGTGCGGCGCGGGGTGGCAAAGCGCGCCTGCACATCGCTGGTTTCCTGCCCCACCACTTCCAGGCGGCGCTCTTCGGAACCCAGGATGGCCTTTAATTCCTTGACGCGCGCCTTGAGTTCTTTGTGTTCATCTTCCAGCTTCTTGCGTTCCAGCGAGGCCAACCGCCGCAGGGGCATATCCAAAATGGCCTGGGCCTGAATCTCGCTGAGGGCCAGCTTTTTCATCAGGTTGGCCTTGGCCGATTCGGTGGTTTGCGAACGGCGGATGATATCAATAACTTCGTCAATCATCGAAAGGGCCTTGAGCAGGCCGGTGAGGATGTGCAGGCGGGCTTCGGCCCGATCCAGCTCATATTGTGAGCGGCGGGTGATGACCTCCAGACGATGCTTGATGAACTCCACCAGCATATCGCGCAGGGTCAGGTTGTGGGGGCTGGCTTTGCCTTCGGGGTCCATCACCAGGGCCAGGGCGTTGTAGGACAGGCTGCTGCGCATCTGGGTGTGGGTGAGCAGCTTTTCCAGCACGTCGTGGGGGTCGGCGCCGCGGGCCACTTCAAAGACCACGCGCATGCCGTTGTAATCCGATTCGTCGCGCACATCGGTGATGCCGCCAAATTTATCGCGGCTGGCGGCGATGCGCTCCAGAATGGTGGATTTCTGCACCTGATAGGGCAGCTCGGTGATGAGGATTTCGGATTTCCCGCCGCCGATATCCTGGATATCGGCCTTGGCCTGGCACACCAGGGTGGCGTTGCCGGTTTCGTAGGCGCGGGCGATCATATCCACTTTTTTCTCGTCGCCGTTGACGCGGTAGCGGTAGAGCAGGCCGCCGGTGGGCAGGTCGGGGCCGGGGATGAGCTTCATCAGCTCTTCCACGCTGATTTTGTCGCGTTTTTTCCAGTTTTTGGCCACGTGCAGGACGGCGTCGCACACCTCGCCTAAATTGTGGGGCAGGATGTTGGTGGACATGCCCACGGCGATGCCGGAGGCGCCGTTGACCAGCAGGTTGGGGAAGCGCGCGGGCAGCACGATGGGCTCTTTCAGCGAGCCGTCAAAGTTGGCGCGCCAGTTGACCGTGTCTTTTTCCAGGTCTTCGAGCATGGATTCACCCAGTGCCGCCAGGCGGGCCTCGGTGTAGCGCATGGCAGCGGCGCTGTCGCCGTCAATCGAGCCGTAGTTGCCCTGGCCGTCAATCAGCGGCTGGCGCATGGAGAAATCCTGGGCCATGCGCACCATCGCATCGTAGACCGATTGGTCGCCGTGGGGGTGGTATTTGCCCAGCACTTCACCCACCACACGCGCCGATTTCTTGTGGGGGGTGGAGCTTTTCAGGTTCATGTCGCCCATGGCATACAGGATGCGGCGCTGCACGGGCTTGAGGCCGTCGCGCACATCCGGCAGGGCGCGGTCTAAGATGGTCAGCACGGCATAGCGCCGGTAAGCCTCTTCGATAAAATGATCCAGCGGCTGTTCCTGGATCGTGGTTTCGCCGTTGATTTCAGTTGCAGGGGTTGCCATTAGTCTTCCTCGCTCCAATCCACGTTCATCAGCCAGTCTTTGCGCGGGCCGACTTCGCTGCCCATCAAACGCTCAATCAGTGAGCGGGTGCGGTGCACGTCTTCAATCACCATGCGCAGATCGCGCTGCGAAAAATCGGCGGCGGTGAGCTGCCGCTCGGCGGCCTGGGCCGCGCGGCTGCGGCGGCCTTTTTCGGCGCTGCTGCCCGGCATGAAAAATACCGTCTCACGCAGCTGTTCGGGGTTCATTTCGCCCAGGCCTTTATAGCGCTGAATGGTGTAGTTTTGGCTCTTCCATTCCTGTTCGCAGTCAGCCCGTTCGGTTTCGGTATAGGCGTAGCGTTCTTCTTTGGTCTTGCTGTTGCGCAGCAGGTACAGCGGGGGGCGTGCCACGAAGAAGCGCCCCTGCTCGATCACCGGGCGCATGGTGCGCCAGAAGAGGGTGGCCAGCAGGGTGGCGATGTGGCTGCCGTCCACGTCTGCGTCCACCAGCACGCTGATGCGCCCGTAGCGCATGCTGGAAATGTCGCAGTCGGCGCCCACCCCCGAACCCACCGCGGCGATGATGGCGGCGATTTCGCGGTTCTTGAGGATTTCGTTGATGTTCATCTTCTCAACGTTGGGGATCTTGCCGCGCAGGGGCAGGATGGCATGGTAGCGCGAATCGCGCCCCTGTTTGCAAGAGCCTCCGGCGCTGTCGCCTTCCACCAGGTAGAGGGCGGTGTGTTCCAGGGGCACCACGGGGTTGCCGCCGCGCCGCTGGATATCGGCCAGCTTGCCCAGCACGTATTCCCCGGCGTCCATGGCCGATTTTTTGATCACCAGCCGGCGGGCCTGGGTGGCGGCTTCGCGCCCGCGGGCAGCGGCTACGGCCTGATTGACGATGACCTTGCCGATGGGGATGTTCTTCTCCAGATAGTCGCTCATGTAGTTATACGTGCCCGAAAGCACCGGACCGTGCACTTCGGGGCTGGTGAGGCTTTCTTTGGTCTGTGAGAGGAACTGCGGCGTGCCGGTCATGGTCACTTTGACGATGGCGGTCAGGCCCAGCAGGGCGTCATCCCCGCGCACATCCTCTTCACCCTTGAAGAGTTTTTTGGAGACGGCGAACTGTTTGACGGCTTTGGTGAGGCCGGCTTTAAAAGCGGTGACGTGCGTGCCGCCCAGGGGGGTGGGGATGGCGTTGACGAAGGAATAAATCTGGGTCTCTTCACCGGCGTACTGGATGGCCACCTCAATTTCCACGGTTTGTTTGCCGCTTTCGGTGTCAATTTCGCTCTTGTCGCGGAAGAGGATGGGCTTGTGCAGCGGGTCGAGGCCTTCGTTCAGATAGGCGATGTAATCTACCAGGCCGTTTTTGGAGAAGTACACGCGCGGTTCGCTGCGCACGTCGCGCTGGTCGTGGAATTCGATGCGCACGCCGGGATAGAGGTGAGCGATCTGGCGGAAGCGCGTATCCAGGCGCTCTGCGTCCCAGGGGACGCTCTGCTCCGGATTGGGCCAATCCATTTCGCGGGCAAACCAGGCGCGGTTAGGGCGGAAGGTCAGGCTGAAACCGCTGCGCTGGCCGGTGATGGTCTGCACCGGCACTTTTTTGCCCTTGACTTCCAGGGCGGTGGCCATCTCTTTGCGGTCCAGGCGCAGGGCGGTTTCGGCGTTAATTTCGCCGACTTTGCCGGAGGCATCGAAAATTTCCACTTCGGTTTTCGGAAGGCCGCCTTCGGAGAACACCTGACGAAAGGCCAGCCCGTGGCGGCGCGATTCCACCTGGAGCAGGGAGGAAAAGGCGTTGGTGCATTTCAGGCCGATGCCGTGCAGGCCGCCGGAACTGCTGTAAGCCGATTCGTCCCCGCCAAATTTGCCGCCCGCATGGGGCTTGAGCAGCACCTGGGTCATGGCGCTCATGCCCGATTCGGCTTTGAAATCAATGGGGATGCCGCGGCCGTTATCTTCCACGGTGACGGTTCCGTCGCGGAAAATGGTGACGCGGATCAGGTCAGCATAGCCCGCCATGCATTCATCCACGGCGTTATCCACCACTTCCAGCAGGATGTGGTGCAGACCGTGAGTGTTGTTGTTGCCAATGTACATGCCTGGGCGCCGCCGGACGGCTTCCAGGAATTCGAGTTCGATAATTTGATCGGCGCTGTATTTCACCATGCGCGGCTCCCAGGTTCATAAAAATCCCACCGGCAGAACACTCAGGCCAGGCTGCGACCCGCGGGGACCGGTGGGGCGAGAATTTAGAACTTATGTTTTATTTATTTTACCTCATCAGCCGATGGATTTCAAGAGCCTTTTCTTTGACCCCGGACTGAAGCTCCATTATACCAAAAGCCCGCGGGCTTTTTCAGACGCGGTTGGGGAGAAGGATGCAGAGCAGGTTTTTGCCCCCTGGGTGCGGTGGTTTACTTTTTCGGGTCCTGCGGCTCGATTTTTTCAGAGAGGACGTAGGCCAAAATCAAAATGGCCACCATGGTGAGGGTGCTGACGGTGCGGAAGGCGCCGCCCAGGTAACCGACGGCGATGCCGATGAGCAGCAGGCTGGCCAGGATGCGCGCGCGCACGGCGGTGAGGCGCCGGTTGGCGCTGATGTTAAAATCGCCGCGCCAGATGATGGCGATGGCCATGGCGGCCAGGACCAGGTCTAATAAAATGCTGATGTCGCTCAATGAACCCTCCGTTTGCAAAAAATGGTGAAACCTGCTCTTATTTTACCGGGTTCATAGTAAAATGGAACAGGAGGAATGATCATGTCTTTTCCTAACCCCTTCTTTCGTTGGCGTCCGCACCCGTGGCACGGTCTGCAGGTTGGCCCCCAGCCGCCCCATATTGTCCACGCTTATATCGAAATTACCCCCTTTGATCTGGTGAAATATGAGGTGGAAAAAACCACCGGCTATCTGCGCGTGGATCGTCCGCAGCGCAGCTCTTCGCAGCCGCCCACGCTGTACGGCTTTATCCCGCGCACTTTCTGCGGCGACCGCGTCAGCCAGTTGACCATGGCGGCGGGACGCGGCGACGGCGACCCGTTGGACATCTGCGTGATCAGCGAGCGGCCCATCACCAAATCAGAAGTGATCCTGAATGTGCGCGTGGTGGGCGGTATGCTGATGGTGGATAACGGCGAGGCGGATGATAAGATCATCGCCGTGCTGGCCAATGATTTGTTCTGGGAGAGTGCCCAGGATATTGACGACCTGCCCAAAGTGCTGGTGGAGCGTCTGCGCCACTATTTCAGCACGTATAAACTGGTGCCGGGCAAGGAAGCCCAAACCTTTATTGAAGAGGTATACGACGCCAAGCGCGCCATGCAGGTGGTGGAAGCCGCCATGCAGGATTACGAAGACGCTTACGGTTCGTAGGGGGGCTGGAAAGCAAAAATTAAATCTAAAACCGCCCGTATGGGCGGTTTTTGGTTGGCACTGGGGTGGGATGTGCTTTGTTAACCCAACGATAACTTATTTGCTGCGAGCTGTTAACAGCGGCGGGGTATATTAACAAGGTACGGGCTGCCGGTTTGGCGGCACTTTTAGGTCTACGGGAGCGAGAGGGATATGACGAAAATTCGGGTGCTGTTTTTGTGTACGGGCAATTCGGCCCGCAGTCAAATGGCTGAGGCCTGGCTGCGCCATTACGCGGGCGACCGGTTTGAGGTGCATTCGGCGGGCCTGGAACCCAAGGGGCTGCACCCGTTGACGGTGCAGGTGATGGAGGAGGCCGGTTTGGACATGAGCGGCCATACGTCCAAAACGCTGCAAACCTATTTGGGCCAGATGCATTTTGGATACCTGATCACGGTGTGCAGCCGCGCTGAGGAACAATGCCCGATCTTCCCGGGTGTGGGCACGCGCCTGCATTGGCCGTTTGACGATCCCGCTGTGGATGTGGGGGATGCGCAGGCCCAATTGCAGCGTTTTCGGCGGGTGCGGGATGAGATTGAGGCGCGCGTGCTGGCCTGGTTGGGAGAGCTGAGCGCCGCGGCTTAAGCCGCGGATCGAGGGGAAATTATGCTATAATGCGCTTAGGCCCCAGTAGCTCAAAAGGACAGAGCAAGGCACTCCTAACGCCTAGGTTGGGGGTTCAATTCCCTCCTGGGGCACAAATTCCCTCTCGGATAAAAGAACCTTAGGTTGGGGGCCCTCGTAGTAAGAGGACGTGCCCCTACCGGATGGCGTGTATATTGCTTGACCCCTTCGCGTCCTTGGCGTCTCCGCGGTTCAAATACATGTTTTCTTTACCGCCAAGAAACAAAGGACGCCAAGAAAGCGGATCAAGGAACCCCACCCATCTTCGCGTCCCTGGCGCCTTGGCGGTTCAAACCCTATGTCCGGGCTATTTCGGCATAGAGATTGCTTCGCCGCTGCGCGTCTCGCAATGACATCATATAGACATGTCACCGCGAGCCCTCGGTTTTTGAGGGCGAAGCAGTCTACACCCCGAAAGACAAAAACTACTTTGCGCCCTTTGCGCCTTCGCGGTTCTAAGACATGTTTTTTTACCGCCAAGAAAACAATTATACGAACCCCTGGCATTCCGGTGCGTTCGATGAAACCGAACGCATCCTGCCGGGCGGGGGCGGGCTACACCCGCAGCACCAATTCCCGAACCGCGGCCTCGCGCAGGGCGGTGAGCGCAAAGGTCTTTTTCTCCACGAAATCCGCCTCTTCAGAATCGATCATAGTGAGGGAATGCGTGGTAAAGACCGCATCTTCGATTTGCGCGAGTTCTTTCACCTGCGACATAGGCAGCGCAGCCCCATTTTCCTGAAGCAAACGCACCAACCCATCTGTCATGGCCTTCAGGCGGGTCTCAAAATCGGCCTGGGCGCGTTTTTGTTCCTCAGGTTTGTAAAAATGCTTCTCCCGCGTTTCCTGACGAATTTCTGAGATCAGATAAGCCGCTGGCAAGGGGCTGCGCATGCGGACCAACAGCAGGGCGGTGTCCAGCCCGGGCGATTCCTGAAAGACCGTTTCCAGTTGGGTGCGAACCCCTTCAAGCGCCTGAGGGTCGGCGGCTCTTTGGGCCAGGGCATTCGCGGTGGCAGCGTTGGGCAAAAGGGTGACCACCGCTGCCAGGATTTTCACTGCCTGCGGGGCGGGCAGTTTTTCCGTCATCACCGCCAGCAGGTTGGCCGCCTGTGGGGTGGGCTGATCCTTAAACCGTGTCAACATCTGCGCCGTCAGCGCCTCATCCGCGCACGCCGCCAGAACATTTCTAGCCAGCGCCTGAATTTTCGGACGGTCTGAATGCAGCCGCGCGTACAGCAGGGCGGCTGTTTCGGGGGACTTCAGTGCTTCGATACAGTCCTGGTTGACCCCAGCGCTGTTCCTGGCGATTAAGGTCAGCACCAGGCTGGGCGTGAGGGGCAGAAACTCCGGCAGGTTCAGCGCCTGGCGCAGCTCCGCCGGCTGAACGGCGCCCAGAGCCGCATAGACGGGCTGGAAGGCCTGGTCCACCTCCGCCACTTCCGCGACTTCATTGGCGAGCCTTTGGATGCCTTTGTGTTCGTGGCGTTGGTAAGGTTGAAACAGCCCCGGTTCTTTCTGGGCAATTTGCGCCAGGGTATGATAAAACGCCAGGGTGATCACTGAACCCTCGCGCAAGGTGCGAGAACTGAAAAATTCAAAAATGCACTGGAGCGAACGGGCATTTTGCCCCTCGGCCGCCGCACAGATCAGCTCAGCATCCTGCAGATCGGTTTTTTGGTTTGAGAATATGGGTTTAAACGTCTCCTGCAGGTTCACGTCCTCCCGCTGCATCAAGGCTCTGAAGGCGGCCAGTTCCACCCGGCGAGCGTGGGGGTTGCTGTCTCCATACACCGACGCAGCTTCGGCGTTCGCGCGGCGCAGGGCCTGGGTGAGTACCTCAACCGTGCGGGGGTCGCCGCTGTCTTTCAGTACTTGAATCATTTGCAGGTGCTCGGCCTGGGGGGTGGAGAAATTCTTCAGGCCCTGCACGGCGGTTTCGATGGGGTCGGGGGCTGGCTTAGGCGGGGCAAGGGCTTCCACCGGCCGGGGCTGGGGTGCGGCCTGAGGGGCGAGTGCGGCGGGGGGCGCGGCTGGAATTGCCGGTTTCATGCGCAGCCAGCGAACGGCCAGCACCGCCAGAATTATGCCCACAGCCAATCCCAAGAGGTTCGAAAAGCGGAGGCTGCCCAGGTTCGAGGCGGAATCGCGCAGGGTTTCATACAGGATGCCTGCGTTGATGATCAGAAACATGGCCGCGCTGAACCCCAAAAGCGCCGTTCCCCAGGGGCGGGCGCGCTGCAAGGGGGTCTTGGCGACGGCGGGGGCCTGACACCGGCTGGCGATGAACTGGCTGTAGGTGGGCGACGTGGTTCGAATCAGGCAGCGGTTTTCATCCAAAACGACTTCCACCTGGGCGTCTTTTTCCATGCTGTGTTTGGCGCAGAACGGAACCGGAATCCAGTAGCGGTCTGCCCCCCAGGCTGTGGAAATGCGGTCAACGACATCCTGGCTGACGCCGGTCATGGAAAAAGGCGGCGCCCCTTTGACGACACTGCATTGGGCAACGGCGTATCGGGCGGCAGGCGCCTGGCACGCGCAGCACTTGTCCAGAGGCAGGATGGGAAAATAAAAAATCGAACGGATCTGCCCCTGGCGGCTCGATCCCCGATCCCAATAAAAGGAATACAGGAACTTTTGCCCGGCGACCTGGTTGTAGGACAAAACGTGCTCATAGGTGATGGTGCGAGAATTCCCCAGGGACGGGAAGAAAAAGACCCCGGGCGGGGTGAGGTACACCAGACCGGAGATTTTCCCTTTGGTTTCGAAGGGCACCGTTCGCAGCAAGGCGTCCGCCACCGCCAGCTTGGCCGGATGGCCCTGGGTGGGGTGGGCCGCATCTTCCACAAACTTCAGGTGGATGCCGCAGTTTTCGCAGTCGTGCAGCTTTTTGGATTGAATCGCGCCGCACTTAGGGCAACGGATTTTTTCGGATACGCCTGTCGTGGCTGACATAAGTTGATCCTTCAACTTAAAATGAACAGAAAGAGTGATGGGAAAATCCAACGCTGGCGGCGTGCTTTTTCACTGCATCCGCAGCGGAGGGGCTTTTATTTTTGTACAATCTACGGTATAAAATGGAAACGTTCTGATTTTAACACAACGCCTTCATCCCCATAGTGAATTTCGGCGCGGGTTTTCGCCCGATCTTCCTGGAGCCTTGTCCCCATGACTGCTCAATTTCCGGATACTTTCTGCCTGGACGGCCAGGGGTTTGACCTGGTGACCATTCACGGTGCGCCGCTGTTTTCTCCGGCGGAGTACGGCCTGTTCCCTATGCCGCGCATCACCGCCTGTTGGCGCGGTTATGTGTGTCAATACGGTTTGCGGGAGGAGCGGCTGGTGCTGGAAAAATTGTCCCTCAACCTGCCCGAAGATGCGGCCCGGCCGCCGATCGGCGGGATCGTGCCTGAGCCATTCGACCGCGCCGTACCGCGCCTGTTCAGCACCGTGTACGAGAACCTGGGGCTGCCCGTGCCCTTCAGCGGCAGCTTGTGGATTGCGCGCGGTTTCATTCCTGAGCTGTACGTGCACATGGGCTTTGCCCCCGCCTGGAAATATACCCAGGTGCGCTCGCTGAAATTTTTGGACGGGCGCTGCACGGCCCAACAGGACGAAAGCCAGGCGATGGAAGCTGTGCGCCGCCAGAAAGCGGCCCAACCGGAGAGCGCATGAGCGGCGAGCCTGCCTGCCCGGCGTGCGGGGCGCGCTGGGAGGACGGGCAGGATTGCCAGAGCCAGTTTGAGGCCCTGCTGGCGTTGGAATTTGCGGACCCAGCTTACGGCCAGGTGCATTTTTTCACCGTGGCCTGTTTCATGATCCAGCACGGGCGTTATTCACCCCAGGCGCAGGCCTGGGTGCAGCAGAAGCTGCGCGCGGTTTTACAGGAGGGGCTGAAGATTGACCAGCTGCGCACGCAGGCCGCCGCCGAACACCGCCCCTGTGCGCGCACGGCCGCGGTGCTGCGCTCGGCGGATGACCCGCCCGTGCCGCGCGTGAAGTGGCGCGTGACCCTGGCGGATGTGGCTGCGCAGGCCGGCAGCGCCGAAAGTTACTGTGCCGAAGTGCGGCGCTGGGCCGAGGCCACCCTGGAGCAGATGCCGGGGGTGGAGCGCAGAGCTGATTGATCCAGGGGAATTGTTGCAATTTCATTCCAAAACTGCATTTTGCTGGGCGTCGTCCTTGACGGAACCACGGTACGGCCTATAATAGAAATTGCTCGCTGGCTGGGTGCCCCCCTCACCCAGGCGGCGAGCACTTTTTAACCAGATTTACGGGGGATTTAACCTTATACAAACTTTCTAACCCCATAGATTTTTGCTGGAATACAGCTTATAATCCTTATTGCAAATATTTGCAAAAAGGAGCCGCCTTGCAAAGCCGGAACACCTCTGCCCGCCGGGCCATTTTGGAACTCTTGCAGACTTGCGGCTGCCATCTCACCGTTCAGGAGGTCTATGAACGCGTGCAGCCGCAGCTGCCTTCGCTGAACCCGTCCACGGTGTACCGCAATCTGCGTTTTTTGGTGGAACAGGGCAGCATTTCGGTGTCGGATATGGGCCTGGGCACCCCGGTGTACGAAGCTCTGCACGCCGCCCCGCACCATCATCTGATCTGCGAAGGCTGCGGTCATGAAATTGAGTTGTCCGATGGGCCCGTTCGCGCTCTGTTCGCGGAGTTAGAACAGACCCACCACTTTGAGATTATCACCAACCACCTGGTCTTATTTGGTCTTTGTCCCACCTGCCGCCAAAAAGGGCAGGACCCAGAATCAAGCTAAAAGGAGAGCCGTGATGTTATTTGCCCCTACCCCCATGCATATTCCGGATGGTTTTTTGTCCACCCTGGTGGCGGTCATTTTGTGGGTGTTGGCCGTGCCAGTGATCGCCGTGTCGCTGCGGCGGGTGAACCGCGATTTGGGCGAGCGCGAAGTGCCCGTGATGGGCGTTCTGGCAGCGGCCATCTTCGCGGGCCAGATGCTGAACTTCACCGTGACTGGCGGGACCTCCGGCCACCTCATCGGCGGGGCTTTGGCCACCATTGTGCTGGGCCCCTGGGCGGCGGTGCTGGTGATGACCTGCGTGGTGGCGGTGCAGGCGCTCATCTTTCAGGACGGCGGGCTGTTGGCCCTGGGTGCGAATCTGTTTAACATGGCGATTATCGCTCCCTTTGTGGCCTACGCGGTGTACCGCCTGATCCAGCGGGTGGCTAATGGGCGCAGCTGGACGCTGTTCGTGGGCGGTTTTGCGGCGGCCTGGGCCTCGGTGTTTGTGGCTTCGCTGGCCACGGCTTTGCAGTTGGCGGCTTCGGGCACTTCACCGGCCAATGTGGCTGTGCCCGCGATGGCCGGCATCCACGCCCTGATCGGCAT
The DNA here is from genome assembly GCF_001306035.1 of Levilinea saccharolytica. Lineage (GTDB taxonomy): Bacteria > Chloroflexota > Anaerolineae > Anaerolineales > Anaerolineaceae > Levilinea > Levilinea saccharolytica. The sequence continues at coordinate 27,088 of NZ_LGCM01000046.1, read as the reverse complement.
TGGCGAGGGACTGATCACCACTGGCGCCCTGGCGCTGATCTTTGCCGCGCGGCGCGACCTGCTGCAGCGGGATGCAGCCCCCAGCACGCGCTCGAACACCCCGGTATGGGTGGGCGGCGGGTTGCTGGCGCTGGCTCTGGTGATCCTTTCCCCGCTGGCTTCGGCACACCCCGATGGGTTGGAATGGGTGGCGGAGCAGAAGGGCTTCATTGATACTGCACAAGGCTCGCTGTATAACGTGATCCCGGATTACGTCTTTCCCGGCATTTCCAACGAAGCCGCGGCCACCATCCTGGCGGGCATCGTCGGAGCGTTGATTGTTCTGGGCGCGGCTGTGGCTTTGACCGCAAGCCGCCGTAAACAAGCGAAAGCCTAAGGAACCCATGCACGTTCACTTCTTAGACCCCTACCAGGATCGTCCCAGCCTGCTGCACCGCCTGGACGCGCGCGTGAAGCTGCTGGCGGCCTTGGCCTTCATCTTGACCACCTCCCTGACCCCGCCGGGGATCTGGGCGGTGTACCTGCTGCTCCTGGCAGGGGTTGTGGCGGCGGAACTGCTCTCGGATATCCCTCTGGGCTACTATCAAAAGCGGGCGCTGCTGGCCCTGCCTTTCATCCTGGCGGCCTTGCCGCTGCCCTTCACCGTCAGCGGAACCCCGCTGTGGACGGTTTCGCTGGGCGCGTGGAGCCTGACGGCCAGCCAGGAGGGGGTGGTGCGTTTGCTCAGCATCGCTTTCAAGTCGTGGATCTCGCTGCAGGCAGCGGTGGTGCTGGTGAGCACCACCGCCTTCCCTGACCTGCTGATGGCTCTGCGTGCGCTGCGTCTGCCGCGCCTGCTGGTGGCCATCATCGGACTCATGTGGCGCTATCTGTTCGTGATGGTCGACGAAGCTCTGCGTCTGATGCGGGCGCGCACGGCGCGCAGCGGTGAAAGCGCCCAGGCGGGTCTGCGGCCGGGCGGCTCGGTTTTGTGGCGGGCGCGCGTTGCCGGCGGCATGGCGGGCAGCCTGTTCCTGCGCTCCATCGAACGCAGCGACCGCATTTATATGGCCATGCTGGCCCGCGGCTATGACGGCGAGGTGCGCAGCAGCAGCACCCCGCGCGTTCCGGGCCGCGAATGGCTGATTTTGACGCTGTTCTTATTCCTCTTGGGCGCCCTCTTGGCGCTGTCTTTATTACTGCGAGCATCCTAAGGAAGGTCGGACATGAGCCAACCCTCGGTTGAAATTGTGGATTTACATTACGCCTACCCGGACGGCCATTCCGCCCTCAGTGCAGTGCATCTGCACCTGCACCCTGGTGAAAAAGTGGCCCTGGTGGGGCCCAACGGGGCGGGCAAGTCCACCTTGCTGCTGCATCTCAACGGCATCCTCAGCCACCAGACGGGTGAGCTGCGCATTTGCGGCCTGGATGTGAACGCCAAGAATTTGGGGCGGGTGCGGGCGCTGGTGGGGCTGGTGTTCCAATCCCCGGATGACCAGTTGTTTTCGCCCACGGTGTTTGACGACGTGGCCTTTGGACCGATTTACCAGGGGCTGAAGCCCGCCCAGGTGGACGAGCGCGTTCATGCCGCCCTGTCGCAGGTGCACATGGAAGAGTATGCCCGGCGCGTGTCGCACCACCTGAGCGTGGGGGAAAAGAAGCGCATCGCCCTGGCCACGGTGCTGGCTATGCAGCCGGAGGTTTTGGCCCTGGACGAACCTTCGGCCGGGCTGGATCCGCGCGCGCGCCGCACGCTGATTCACTTGCTGTCCGAAATGCCCCAGACCATGCTGGTGGCGACTCACGATTTACCCATGGTTCGGGAACTTTTTACGCGCACGGTCGTCATGGATCAGGGGCGGGTTGTGGCCGACGGCCCCACCGCCCAGATTCTGCGTGACGCTGCCCTTCTGGAAGCCCACGGGTTGGAGATGCCCTGACGCTTTTCAATCCTTGTAAAGGCCAACAGAAGATGGTAAAAATACATTGACCCATCCGGTCAATGAAAGCGCGCCAGACAGGATCCATTTTTGTATCCGCTCAAGGAGCAGACGACATGCGTACGATTCATCCGTTTTTTCGTTTATTGGCCTTGCTGGTATTCACCGCCCTTGCCTGCAACTTTCCGGGGGCGAACACTGGGCAGGTGACGCCCACCTCCGAAGGCCCCCAGGCCACCATCACCGCCCTGGCGCAGACCATTGAAGCTGGGCTGACGCAGACGGCCATTACCGCGGGCAACCCGACCCTGCCGCCCACCTCGACGGCGGTGGCCCCCACGGCCCCGCCCACCAACACCCCCCAGCCCACCCGCCCGCCGGCCACACCTGTGCCGCCCACTGCGGTGCCTTGTGATAAGGCGCAGTTCGTCAGCGACGTCTCGATTCCAGACGGCACCATCCTGAACCTGAACCAGTCGTTCACCAAGACCTGGCGTTTGAAGAACGTGGGTTCCTGCACCTGGACTACCTCGTACGCCCTGGTGTTTGACAGCGGGAATGCCATGAGCGGGCCGGCCAGCCAGAACCTGCCCGGCAGCGTTTCACCTGGCCAGACGATTGACCTTTCGGTCAACCTGAAGACCCCCGGCAGCGCGGGAACCTACCGCGGTAACTGGAAGCTGCGCAACGCTTCCGGCGCTACCTTTGGCCTGGGCGATGGGGCCAACGCCGCCTTTTGGGTGGAAGTGAAGGTGCAGGAAGGCACCCCCAGCGGTACCAGCGTGAAGTACAGCTTTGTGGAAAAATACTGTGACGCCGATTGGCGCAGCGGAGCGGGTGATTTGGACTGCCCGGGCAGCGACGGTGATGCGGATGGGTTTGTGCGCAAGCTGGATAACCCCAAGCTGGAAACCGGCCTGGAAGCCGGGGCGATGGCCATTGAGACCCATCCCGAATGGGTGGACGACGGCTACATTCAGGGCGAATATCCTGCGATCGCCATTGAGAACGGTTTCCGCTTCCGCGCGCGGGTGGGCTGTTTGCATAAGGAAGGCGGGAGCGCCTGCAACGTTAAGTTCCTGCTCAAGTACAGCGCGGACGGCGGCGCCTGGACCGATCTGGGGCCTGCGGACGGCTGGCTGGAGACCTATGACAACAGCGTGCGCACCCTGGATATTGACCTGTCTTCGCTGGCGGGCAAGAACGTCAAGTTCCTTTTCCAGGTGTCGGCCAACGGCAGCTCTGGGCAGGATTGGGCGGTTTGGATTAACCCGCGCATCATCAAATAAACGCTGACAAATCAAGGCAGCCTCACGTCCCAGGCCCGGCAGCACGGCCTGGGACGTTTTTTGGCATCCGCCCGCGGGATTTGGTACAATAGAGCCATTCTGCTGGAAAGGATGCGCACTACGCTTGTTTGAATTGATCTTTTTGGGAACTTCCGCATCGGCGCCATCGGCGCGGCGCAACCTGCCGGCTTTGTTGGTGAAGCACGATGAATTTCGTTTTCTGGTGGACTGCGGCGAAGGCACGCAGCGCCAGATTTTGCAGTCGGGGGTGGGTTTTAAGCGCCTCAACCGCATTTTGATCACCCATGCACACCTGGATCACATTTTGGGGCTGGCCGGGCTGCTTTCCACGCTGATGCGTTGGGAGAGCATGGAAGAATTGGAAATTTTCGGCAGCGCTGGGGCGCTGGAACGCATTCACGACCTGCTCTACGGCGTGGTGCTGCGCAAGAACTCGCCGCCCGTCCCCATTCACCTGCGCACGCTGACGCCGGGGGTGTTTTTTGATGAGGGCGGGCTGACGGTTTCGGCCTTCCCGGTGTATCACCGCGGCTCCGATTCGCTGGGCTACGCCTTTGAGCAAAAAGGGCACCGTCCCTTCCTGCCCGAAAAAGCCGAGGCCCTGGGCATTCCCCCCGGCCCCTGGCGGCGCAATCTGGTGGCGGGGCAGAAAGTGCAGCTGCCGGATGGGCGCACGGTGGGGCCTGAGGACGTTTTGGGGCCTTTCCGCCCCGGCACGCGCCTGGTGGTGGTGGGTGACACGGGTGAAATTGACAGCCTGCTGCCGGTGTGCCGTGGGGCCGATGCGCTGGTGATGGAAGCCACCTATCTGGACGAAGAAGCCGAGATGGCCCGCCAGTTTTCACACATGACCGCGCGCCGTTCGGCGGAGCTGGCCCAGCGGGCGGGGGTGCGCCAGTTGTTTTTGACGCACATCTCGCGCCGCTACCGTGAAAAAGACGTGCTCCAGGAGGCCCAGAGTGTGTTTGCCGACACGCTGGTAGCGCGCGATTTTGACGTGTACACCGTCAAACGCGAAGAAGGTTCCTCCGAGGACTGACCCCCTAAACTTGAATGGAAGCCACTGAATCAAGCACCTGGGTGGGGCGGTAGGGATAACGCTCCACCTCTTCGGCGCGGGTGATGCCGCTGAGCACCAGGATGGTATCCAGGCCGGTTTGCACCCCCGCCACCACGTCGGTATCCATGCGGTCGCCGACCATGACCGTGTTGTCGGAATGCACCCCCAGATATTTCAACGCCATGCGCATCATCAGCGGGTTGGGTTTGCCCACGTAAAAGGCCGCCTTGCCGCTGGCGCGTTCCACCAGGGCCGCCAAAGCCCCGCAGCCGGGCACCAGGCCATGCTCTGAGGGGCCGTTGGCGTCGGGGTTGGTGGCGATGAAGCGCGCGCCCTCATGCACCAGGCGGGCGGCGCGGGTGAGCTGATCCATGTTGTAAGTGTCGGTTTCGCCGATGACCACGTAATCGGGGTTTCGTTCGGTGATGATGTACCCCACCTCATGCACAGCCAGGGTCATGCCGCTTTCACCGATGACAAAGGCGGTTCCGTTGGGGCGCTGCAGGCTGAGAAAGCGGGCGGTGGCCATGGCTGAGGTGAAAATGCGCTCGGCGGGGATATCTAACCCCGCGGATTGCAGCTTGTGGGCCAGGTCGCGCGGGGTGTAGCGCGAATTGTTGGTGAGCACCAGATACTGCGCCTGGGCTTCCTGAAGCCTGTGGATGAAGCCGTCTGCGCCTGGGATGGGGCGGCTGCCGCTGACCAGAACGCCGTCCATGTCGATCAGATAATTTTTGGGCATGCGGGTTTCTCCGGGAGGGGTGGGTTGATTTGATTATACAATGAACTGCGCGGGCGATCTTAGCAAAAGACCGGCCCGCGCAGAGAAAAGCGGCTCAGGGGGGAGGGGGGTTACTGCAAACCCACGCGCACGGCGCGCACCGCCAGCCGGGTGAGATAACGGTCGGAGGCCGGGTCATATTGGGCGCAGGTCAGCAGGGTCAGCCAGTCCAGCTCTTCGTGCTCGAAAACGGAAGCGTCCTGAGGATCCACCTGCTCAACGGTGCGCACTTCGTAGAGGAAGCGCTGGCCGTTGGCGTGGATGACGATGGAATCGCCCCAGCGCAGCTCACTCAGGCGCGCAAACGGCCCATCCTGCCCATTGGAAAGGGCCGCGTGGGCGGTGAGGACGGTGTTGCCGTTCCAGGTGGGGTAGGCGCTGCCTTCCAGATACCCGGCCTGGCTGCCCAACCAGGTGAGGTCCCATTGATCCTGAGCGTAGGGCACACCCACGATGGGGAGAGTCTGGCCGAGTTTGGGGATTTCCAGCACCAAGTCGTCCACCTGCTGCAAGGCGGCGGGCTGGCCGGCGCGGGGGGTGAAGCGCGCGGGGGCAAAGCCGCTGGCCGGCAGGCTGAAGCTGTTGCTCACTTTCCACAGCTCGATGCCTTTCCTGCCGTCGTTGGCGGCAAAGAACAGGCTGTCGCCCAGGGCGGTGAGCGCTTCGGGGTTGGAAGAGGCCGCACCGCCGTTCAAGTCTTTCACCAATTCGACATCGGTATAGGGCGGGACGCTTCTCCACAGCTCGCGCCCATGCTTGCCGTCATCGGCGGTGAAGAACAGCACCGAGCCTGCTGCGGTTAATTCCTGAATGTCGCCCGTGCCCATGCCGGCGCGGATGCCGCTGATGCGCTTGGTGCTGTCGTCGTCATAGGGGGGCACGCTTTTCCACAACTCAAAGCCGTACTTGGCGTCATTGGCGATGAAGAAGAGGGTCTCGCCGATGGAAATTTTGCCGTAGGGGAAGGAGCCCATGAAAAACATGGTGCTGTTGATATCGGCCACGCGCGTCATCTGGGTTTTGCCGTAGGGAGGGACGACTTTCCAGGGCTCCATGCCGATGAAACCGATAGAGGCAGTATAGAAGAGGGTGTCGCCGATGGCATGCAGGTCAGAAGGATAGGTGTTGTAGGAGCGTGTGCTGAAATCGTTGACCGCCCGCGTGGTCAGCACGTTGTAGGGCGATTCGCTCATCCACAATTCCTGACCGTATTCCCCGTCGTTGGCGGTGAAGAAGAGGATGTCTTTGACGAAGGTCAGTTCTTTGACGTTGGCGTTGCCCGCTGCGTTCACATCCGAGACCATTTCGCAGGTGTTGATGTAGGGCGGGGTGCATTTCCACAGCTCGCGCCCCTGGGTGTCATCCGCGCTGAAGAGCAGGATCCAGCCGTTGCGGGTGAGTTCATCGGGGTTGGACCCCGGAGGGCCGACGGCGATATCGGCCACGCGCACGGCGCTGGTGAAGGGCGATTCGGTTTTCCACAGCTCGGTGCCGCTGCTGCCGTCGTTGGCCGCGAAGAACAGGGCGCTGCCCACGGGGGTCAGTTCATGGGGGAGGGAGCCTTCGGCGCCGGGGTTCAGGTCGGTGACCATCTCGGCGCTGGTGTAGGGCGGCTGGCTGCGCCACAGCTCGTACCCGTGGGTGCCGTCATCGGCGCGGAAGAAGAGGGTATCCCCCACCGCTGTGATGTATTCCGGCCGGGCGCTGCCTTCCGCGGGGTTGATGTCGCTGACGCGGAAGGCCTGGGTGTAGGGCGGGCTGATGCGCCACAGTTCCTGGCCGTATTCATCGTCATCGGCGGTGAAAAACAAGGTGGAGCCAATTGCAGCGAGCTGATTGGGGGCGGAGCTGGGCGCGCCTTCGTTCACATCCGCAGCCAGGGCGGGTGTGGGGCCGTTGGTGGGTTCGGCGGCGGTCACCGGCGCGGTAGGGCTGAGCAGCAGGGCCGCGGCCAAAAGGACGGCCCAAAGCTGTCTTCCAAGGGGGTGGGCGTTGATCTTCTTCATAAAATGGTCCTCCCTGACCTTTATTTACAGCACTTTTCCATCCTATTCAATATACTCCAATTGGAGGAATTTCGCCTGCGCCTGTAGATGGATTCTGGCTCCATCCTGCGATGGATGTGCGGATGAGCCTATGTGTTTGAACCGCGGAGGCGCAAAGCGATTTGGCCTTTCGAGGTGTAGACTGCTTCGCCCTCAAAAACCGAGGGCTCGCAGTGACATGTAAATTGGATGTCATCGCGAACCGCGCAGCGGTGAAGCGATCTACACGCCGAAATAGCCAGATCGTGGGATTTAACCGCAAAGACGCCAAGGACGCAAAGCAGAGCCGAAGTAATGCCCCGTTTCATCGAACGCACCGGAAGGCCAGGGGTTCGTGTATTTGTTTTCTTGGCGTGCTTTGTTCCTTGGCGGTGAAAAAAACTTGTGTTTGAACCGCGAAGGCGCCAAGGACGCAAAGATGGATGGGGTTCATTGATTTGCCCTCTTCCTTAGGGGACATTTTAACTTTGGGATAACAAGACTGGTCAATTACTATTGACTAAAAAGTCAGTCGATAGTAGAATGTGCTTATCTATGACTGAGTATATAGTCAGTAAAAAGGAAAAACATATGCCTCGTACCAAAACCCAAACAGAACAAATCCGCGCTGAAAGCCAGGCCAAGATCATCGCCACCGCCCGACGCCTGTTTGCCGAGCGCGGTTACGATGGCTGCACTGTTTCAGAGATTGCCAAACAAGCCGGGATGAGCCAGGGCAACATCTATTGGCACTTTCCATCGAAAGAAGCAATTTTTCAGGCGGTGCTGATGGAGGGCTTCCAGGCAATTGGCGGAACGATGAGCGAGGCAGTCAAAAGCGCTGGCAACGGGTTGGAAAAATTCAACCGGTTCCTCGGGGATTTCTTGGCACTTTCCCGTGAGAAGGGCGCGGATGAATTCATCAGCATTATGATTACCTTCCTTGCGCAGGGCGGGGTGGCGAAATTCGCTGAGTTTGGCATCTCCAGTGAGCAGATTGGCGCCGGGTATCACCAAACAATGAATGCTATCTTCGCCCAGGGTCAGGCAGACGGCAGTTTCCGCTCCGATCTGGAACCTAATCTGCTGACCACCTTTTACTTCTCTTTCATTAACGGGCTGATGTTGATGTACCCGCACGAATGGCGCGATATTCCCGACGATGTCATTCGTGAAGCGTTGTTACGCCTGCTGGGCGGGAAGTGAGTTTGTGATGTATCAAAATGTCTTTGCCTCGATTAAGCGTCACCCGGTCTTAACCTATTTTGTTATGACTATTGGCATCTCTTGGGGGGGCGTGTTCCTTGCCGCTGGCGGGGTGGATGGATTCCCAGCCAATGCCCAAGAAATAAAAACCCTGCTTCCGATTGTAGCCCCACTGTTGGCAGTTGGCCCTGTATTTTCGGGTATTTTACTTACCGGCCTGTTGGATGGTCGCACCGGGTTGGCCGATTTCGCTGCGCGCCTGCTACGCTGGCGGGTGAGATTGCGCTGGTATGCCCTCTCACTATTCCTTACCCCTTTGCTGGCTGCGCTGACGCTGTTGGGGTTATCGCTGTTCTCTTCGGTGTTTACGCCGGGCATCTTGGTTACAAAAGACAAAACCGGGCTGATTATCCCGGCGCTGGCAGCGGGTTTGGTAGCTGGTCTGTTTGAAGAACCTGGCTGGACAGGCTTTGTCACCCCTAGGCTGCGGCAGCGTCATGGGGTCTTTGCCGCTGGTTTGATACTTGGCCTGATGTGGGGAATTTGGCACTTGATTGTTGCCGTGTGGGGCAGCGGCACACCTTCAGGAGATTTTTCCGTTCTCCTGTTCCTGCCGCAGTTTTTCTTCTACGCGGCAGTGCTTCCAGCCTACCGTGTTTTGATGACCTGGGCCTACGACCATACCCACAGTCTGTTCGTCGCCATCCTGATGCACCTGAGCTTGACCGGTAATGTGCTTTTTATCTTCATGCCACAGGGTATCCCTGAATTGCTGTTACTGGCCTGGTATGTTTCTCTGTCTGGCGCACTATGGGGCTTGGTTTGGCTGGTTTTAAACCCCAAAAAGAAGGAGTAACCCTAAATGAAAAAGCAAAAATCGAGCGGTGGTATACCTCCCGCGGTCAATCACATTCTCAAGTTCATCTTGCGCTCGCCCTTGCACGCCATCTTGAGCAAAAACTTCCTGTTGATAACCTTCACTGGGCGTAAAAGTGGCAAGTCGTTTACCACTCCGGTCAGCTACTCGCAAGAGGGCGGCACCTTGTACATTTTTACGCACGCCACATGGTGGAAGAACCTCTGTCCCGAGGTCCCAATCACCCTGCGATTGCGCGGCAAGGATGTGCTGGGTCTACCCGAAGCAATTGCCGATGACAAAAAAGCTGTGACTGCTGGTCTCTTGGCCCATTTGAAGCGCTCGCCCTACGACGCCCCATTTTATGGCGTGACCCTAGACGAAAATAAAACCCCCCGCCCTGAAGAAGTGGAAGCGGGCGCGCAGACGACAGTGATGATCCGGGTGGCTTTGCACCAATCTGTAACAACGTAATGGCAACGCAGGTAACTTGCTTGAAGTCTGCGATGAAATTGCCAACTTCACCATTGGATTCCCTCAAGCGCAGCATACCGGCTTTCATCATTATTTCAGTGTGCAGGGTTAGCCACTCCTTTCCCTAAATCAGGTTCCAGTCGTTGAACATATCAAAGAACATCATCGTCAGCGCCAGCGGGACACGCCTCGCTGGCGTGACCCTTTCGGTCTTGGCCTGGATCAGAATAGACAGCAGCGATTGGGTGTATCTCAAGCCAATTGCATCCATATCAAAACCCAGGCGGGCAAACATATCATCTTTGTTATGGTCATCAGGAAAATCATGATGGCGGTAAATAATCCGCCTGTTTGGGAATAGACGAAAAGCACAGCCAACATCACTTCGATTTTTTGGTATGCGCTGCTTGGCTCAGCAGCCGCCTGCGCATGATTGCACCAAGCAATTCAAATGCCTCAGTAGGTAGTGTGCGCTCAGCTTTATCGAACGCACCAAAACGCCCGATGGTATTGGTGTGTTAGGAACGCGCCCTACCGCCAATATTATGATTTTGAACCGCGAAGACGCGAAGGACGCGAAGATGGGCGGGGTTTGTTGATTCGCTTTCTTGGCGTTCTTTGTTTCTTGGCGGTAAAAACTTGTGTGTGAACCGCGAAGGCGCGGGATGCGAAGATGGACGGGGTTCGTTTATTTGTTTTCTTGGCGTTCTTCGCGTCTTGGCAGTAAAAAATGTGTGTATGAACCGCGGAGGCGCGAAGGGCGCAAAGATGGGTGGGTTCGTTGATTCGCTTTCTTGGCGTTCTTTGCGCCTTGGCGGTGAGAAAACTTGTGTATGAACCGCGAAGGACGCGAAGCGTATTCTTTCAATAGATCTGCGCCCAACGAATAATCCGCTGCTTGGTTTGACATCCCTTGTAATCTATGATAAGATCGCGCTGAAGTTCAAATGCCCCATATGGCACTCTTATCCAGAGAGGCGGAGGGACCGGCCCTATGAAGCCTCGGCAACCTGGCAATCGCCAAGGTGCCAATTCCGACAGGAACAATCTGGGAGATAGGAGGGCGGCCAGTTGTGTATCGCCCCCTCACGGAAACCGGCGGGGCGACACATTTTTTAAAAGGAGACATTTGAATGAACAACACCTTTATGAACTCCCCCAAGTACCTGTTCACTTCTGAATCGGTCACCGAAGGGCACCCGGACAAGCTCTGCGACCAGGTTTCGGATGCGGTGCTGGACGCCTGCCTGGCGCAGGACCCCTATTCGCGCGTGGCCTGCGAAACCGCCACTAAGACCGGCTTTGTGATGGTTTTGGGCGAGATCACCACCCGCGGCTTTGTGGATTTTGACCGCCTGGTGCGCGATGTGGTGCGCGAGATCGGTTACGACAACTCCATCAAGGGCTTTGACGCCAACACCTGCGCCGTGCAGGTGGCCATTGCCAACCAGTCCGGCGACATCGCCATGGGCGTGGATAAGGCCATGGAAGCCAAAGCCGGGCAGATGACCGAAGCCGAGATCGAAGCGGTCGGCGCGGGGGATCAGGGCATGATGTTTGGCTATGCCTGCAACGAAACCCCCACCCTGATGCCCATGCCCATTTATCTGGCCCACAACCTCACCCGCCGCCTGACCGAAGTGCGCAAGAACGGCACCCTGCCGTGGCTGCGCCCGGACGGCAAATCGCAGGTGACGGTGGAATACCAGTACGGCAAACCCGTGCGCGTGGATACGGTGCTGATCAGCACTCAGCACGCTCCGGAAGTCAGCCAGGAAGAGATCCGCGCGGGCGTGATTGAGCATGTGATTAACCCCGTGATCCCCGCTGAGATGGTGGACGGCGGCATGAAGATCTTCGTCAACCCCACCGGCCGCTTTGTGATTGGCGGCCCGATGGGCGATGCGGGCGTGACCGGCCGCAAGATCATCGTGGACACCTACGGCGGCATGGGCCGTCACGGCGGCGGGGCTTTCTCGGGCAAGGACCCGACGAAGGTGGACCGCTCCGGCGCGTATGCGGCGCGGTGGGCGGCCAAGAACATCGTGGCGGCGGGCCTGGCGGAACGCTGCGAGATCCAGGTGGCTTACGCCATCGGTGTGGCGCGCCCCCTGAGCATCAACGTGGAAACTTTCGGCACGGGCCTGATCCCGGATGAGAAGATCGCCGAGCTGGTCGGTCAGCACTTTGACCTGCGCCCCGGCGCCATCATCCACGATCTGGATCTGCGCAAGCCCATTTACCGCCAGACGGCGGCCTACGGCCACTTTGGGCGCGACGACCTGGATTTGAGCTGGGAACGCACCAACAAGGCGGCGGCGCTGCGCGCGGCGGCCGGCCTGTAATTCCTGGGCAGCACAAATACACAAACGGAGCGGCCAGTTTTTGGCCGCTCCGTATGATTTAAGGGCTGTGCGCCGGGGCTAGCCTTGCTGGCGCTGCTGGTAATCGTCGCACAGGTCGGTCAGCGGGCAGTGGGGGCAGTCCGGCTTGCGCGCGTGGCAAATTTCCCGCCCCAGGCGGATGAGGTTGAGGTGGGCGGGTCCGTAGGTTTCAGGGCGGAACAGTCCGGCCAGATGGGGGTGGCTTTGCTCGGCGTTCATGGCGGGCGGGCGCAGACCCAACCGGCCGCTGACGCGGTGCACGTGCGTGTCCACCGGAAAAGCGGGCATGCCCAGCGAAAAGACCAGCACGATGGCGGCGGTTTTGGGGCCCACGCCCTTAAAGCGCGTCAGCCAGGCGTGGGCTTCTTCGGGCGGCCAGTCTTTCAGGAAGGCCAGATCCAGCTCTCCGCGCTCCGCGGTGATCTGGCGCAGCACGGCCTGAATGCGCGGGCCTTTCTGGTTGGCCAGACCGGCGATGCGCACGGCTTCGATCACCGCCGCGGGGTCAGCGTCGCGCACGGCCTCCCAGGTGGGAAAGCGTGCGCGCAGACTGTGGAAGGCCTGGTCGCGGTTGCGGTCGTTGGTGTTCTGCGACAGGATGGTGGAGACCAGTTCATCCAGCGGGGGCTGGGGTTCGCTCCAGGCGGGCAGCCCCAGGTGATCCAACAGGCGTTGGTAGATGGTTTCGGCTTTGGCGGGCAGGTCGCTCATGCGCTGTGGGGGTTGGCTAGTGCCAGGTCAGTTGGAAGCAGGTGCGGATTTCGCCCACGGCCAGTTTGCGCCAGTTGCGCACCACGGGGTGGTCAAATTCGGCCAGGGCCTGCATCTGTTCGTCGTTGAGCAAGCCCAACATGCGCACCAGGGCTGCGGCCAGGGCGGGACGGGCGCGGCCGCCCTGATCGCCGTCGGCGATCTTGAACATGATGCCCACGCCGGGGCTGTCGGGCGAAAGCACCCCCGGCAGCAGGCCGATGCCCTGATAGCCCTCGGCGCCGGCCTTCGAGATCATCCGTCCGCCGCCCTGTTCCATGAACAGGGTGTCAAAGCGCTCCGGCCCGGCCACCATGAAGGGGAAGCTGCTCATGGCGCGGGTGAGGCGGCGGCAGGCGGCGGCGCGTTTTTCTTCCAGTTCAAACGGGTCGCACAGGCGCGCGTAGCCGTAGGCGGCTTTGCGCAGCGGCACGGCAAACACGGGGGCCGAGCAGCCGTCAATGCCCAGTTCCACATCCTTTTCCGGGATGCCGCACATCTCCGCAAAGGTTTGCAGGTTCATCTTTTGCACTGGGTGATCAAAATTCAAGTAATCTTCCAGGGGCACGCCGCGCAGCTGGGCCTGGGCCAACATGCCGGTGTGCTTGCCGGAGCAGTTGTGGCGGTAGGGGGTGGGGGTTTCGCCGCGGGCGATCATCTCGTATTTAAGCTTATCATACAGGGGGTAATGCACCCCGCACATGAGGTGATCTTCGGTGACCCCGATCTTGCTCTGCATGGATTTCACCACGCGCACGTGCTCATCCGTCCCCGAATGAGAAGCGCACATCAGCGCCACTTCTTCATCGGTGAAGCCGTACCGATCCGCGCCGCCCAGTTCCATGAAATGCAGGGCCTGAAAGGGCTTGGCGGTGGAACGCAGGAAGGTGACGGCATCCGGGTCGCCGTAACTGGCCAGCAGCTTGCCGTGGGAATCGACGATGGCGACGGCGCCGTAGTGAACGGATTCAACCGTTGAACCGCGGGTGACTTCGAGCACAGGTTGGTAGGGTTGGTGGGTCATGGATAGGGGGTCCTTTCGTTTGGATTATATCACCGCCGGAAAGCCCCCCACCGCAGGGCGCGGCGAGGGGCGAGGATTTTAGGAATTGGGGGCGGCCAGGCCCAGCGCGTCCAGCAGAGCGTCCACAGCGGCCTGCCCGGAGGCATCCAGCGGCAGCAAAGGCCGCCGCGGCCAACCGCCGCGGTAGCCGCAGCGCTGCATGGCGTATTTGAGGCCGGGAACGCCGTAGGTGCTGGTGACGGCGGCGTTGATCTGCGCCAGGCGTACCTGCAAGGCGGCGGCTTCGGCGTTGCGCCCGGCGGCGTAAGCCTGCCACACCTCGCGCAGCGCGGCGGCGGCAAAGTTGGCCAGGGCGGCGATGCAGCCAGCCCCGCCGATGCTGAGGAAGGGCAGCAGGGCGCTGCCCGTTCCGGCGAAGATCTGGAAGGAGGGGCACAGGGCTTTCAGCGAAGCCATCTGCACGATGTTGCTGGAGCTGTCTTTGATGCCCGCAATCTTTTCATGCTGGGCCAGCTCCACCAGGGTGGGGTTATCGAAGGCCACGCCGGTGAACTGGGGCACGTTGTAGACCAGCAGAGGGATGGGCGAAGCGTCGGCCACGGCCCGGTAGTGGGCGGTGAGCACAGCGCGGTTCATGGCAGGCTTGTAAAAATAGGGCGGCAGCAGCAGGGCCGCATCCGCCCCCAGCTCGGCGGCGGCCTGGGTCAGGCGGATGGTGTCGGCGGTGGTCTCCATGCCCGTTCCGGCGATGAGGCGTTTGCCCGCGGCGCGCGCGGCCTGGGCGCACACACGCATCACCGCCAGGCGTTCTTCCAGGCTCATGTAAGCGGCCTCGCTGTTGGAGCCAGGCACGACCAGGCCGTCAATGGGTTCGCTCAGCCAGCGCTGCAAGTTAAAATGCAGGCTTTCGAAGTCAATCGCCTCCTCCTGGGTGAAGGGGATGGCGATGGGGGGGTAGATGCCGGAAAGATCCATGAGGGGGGCTCTGCCTTACCAGGCCTGCTGGGCGGCGGCCACACCCGCCCCGCGCGGCAGGTCGTAGGCGGCTTCGATGGCGGCCAGGGTGGTGAGCAGGTCGCCGATGCGGGCAGTGCCCATGTGACCCACGCGGAAGTAGCGGGCTTTCAGGTCGGGGTACAGGCCGCCCGCCAGGGTGACGCCGGCTTCGGTGACGGCTTTCAGGCCAGAGGCGTCTTTGCCCTGCGGGTAATAGAGGGTGGTGAGGGTGACGGCCTGATAGGCTTCGGCGGGGATCTGTTCCAGCCCCAGGGCGGCGGCCCCGGCTTTAAAGGCGCGCGACAGGCGCGCATGGCGCTGCCAACGGGCTTCCATGCCCTCGGCCAGAATCTGGCGCAGGCTGGTTCCCAGGGCGAAGACGTTGTTCACCGCGGGGGTGCCGAAATAAGCGGCCTTGCGCTCCAAATAGGCTTCCATGACCGGCAGCCACAGACCCCAATCGGCGTAATAACTGCCCACGGGGGCGCGCCGCGCATGGAAGGCCTGCAGGGCGGCCGGGCGAGCCATCACCAGGGCCAGCCCCGCGGGCACAGCCAGGGCCTTTTGCGAGCCGGTCAGCACCACATCCACGCCCCAATCCTGCATGCGCAATTCCTGCCCGCCCACCGAGCAGACCCCATCCGCCAGCACCAGGGCACCGTGGCGGTGGGCGGCGGCGGCGTACTCGGCCAGGGGGGCCAACACACCGGTGGAGGTATCCACATGGGTGACGGCCAGCAGCTTGGCGCCTTTGCGCAGGGCGGCTTCCACCGCCTCCACGCTGGGGGCGCTGCCCGCTGGGGCGTGGACCATGTCCACCACCGCCCCGTGGCGTTCCAGCAGGTCGCGCATGCGCCAGGAGAAGTAGCCGGTCTCGGTCAGCACGGCGCGGTCGCCGGGTTCCACCAGGTTGGCAACCGCCAGCTCCATGGCGCAGGTGCCGCTGCCGGGGATGACGAAGGGCGTGCCGTCCGGCGCGGCAAAAACGGTGCGCAGGTCTTCCAGGGCCTGACCGAAGACCTCGATAAACTCTGCGCTCACGTGGCTGTGGGCGGGGGTGGCCATGGCCGCCAGGACATCGCTTTCAAATTCCACCGGACCGGGGATCATGAGCAAAGGCCGTTTCATGCTGTCCTCCAGGACTGATTGTTTAGGGTTGGGCTGTTGAGACCCTCCATTATTTTATTCCAAATGCGCGCTGCGCCCAAAGGAAAATCCCGCAGGTTTTGGCGGGGGCTGTTTCAGTTTGCAAGGGCGGGGTTTGGGGCTATACTTAACCCGTCTCGGACCGCGGCCCGGGGCGTTCAACCGCCATCATCAGATAACAGGAGTCTTTGCGATGAGTGATTCGATCCAATTCAGCCGGAACTACAGCGATAAGAGCACCGAACAAGGCTTCCAGTTTGAATTCTTCTGCGACCGGTGCAGCAACGGCTTTCGCACCAGCTTTCGCCCGTATGCCATCGGCAAGATCAGCAGCGCGCTGGGCACGGCCAGCAGCCTGTTTGGGGGCGTGTTCAGCACGGCGGCCAACGCCAGCGAATCGGTGCGCTCGGCCAACTGGGAACGCGCGCATGACGAGGCCTTTGTGGAAGCGGCCAAAGAGCTGCGCCCGCAGTTCATGCAGTGCCCGCGCTGTTCGGCCTGGGTGTGCCGGGAGAAATGTTGGAACACCAAAAAGGGGCTGTGCAAGGGCTGTGCGCCGGATTTAGGCGTAGAGATGTCGGCTGCGCAGTCTTCGCGCTCGGTGGAAGAGGTGTGGGCGCACGCGGCCATGGCCGAAGAGGATAAGAAGCTGGGCGAGGAAAACTGGCGGGAAACCATCCGCGCCAGCTGCCCGCAGTGCGGCGCGCCCCAGGCGACCAATGCCAAATTCTGCCCGGAGTGCGGGGCGAAGCTGAAATCATCGGAATTCTGTACGGGCTGCGGGGCCAAGCTGGTGCCGGGGGCTAAGTTCTGCGCGGAGTGCGGGCAAAAGGCGGGTTAGGCGCGAGGAAATCTGGGTGAGGAGAAATTTGGGCGCGCCGAAATGCGGGCACGCCGAAATTCGGGTACGCCTACGTAGATGACCATCGGAGCCGGGTAGAAGACCGGCGTGCCCCAACGTGAATCAGAGCCGGGTAGAAGACCGGCGTGCTCCAACGTGGATTGGATTCTGGGGAAGACCGGCACAAGGGCACGCCTACGTAGATGACCCTTAGAGCCGGGTAGAAGACCGGCGTGCCCCAACAGGGATCGGACTTTGGTGGAAGACCGGGGTGCCCCAACGTGGATTGGATTTGGTAGAAGACCGGCACATGGGCACGCCTACCTAGATGACCATCGGGGCCGGGTAGAAGACCGGCGTGCCCCAACAGGGATTGGAGCCTGGTAGAAGACCGGCGTGCCCCAACGTGGATTGGATTTTGGGGAAGACCGGCGACCCAAAAAAAACGCGTCCCTACGGGGACGCGTGTGTTTCGGGGGTCGGGCAGAATTTTGCGCGGTAATATTGGATCAGCCCGCCCACCAGACGCTGGCGGTACAGGTTGCGGTACTCGCCGGGGAAGCGGAAGCCTGAGAGCAATTCATCCACCAGGCTGAGGGTTTGCTCCGGCGCGGCATCTGCGCGGTGCAGCCCTTCCAGCGCGTTTTGCACGCGGCTGAGAAATTCGATTTGATTGCGAACCTCTTCCATCAACACCACCCCACCCCGCCCGCTGATCAGCGTGGCGTTGGCGTATGAGGGCTGTTCCAGCACGCGCAGGGTTTCGATCCAGGCGGGTAGGTCGGCGCTGGCCAGGAAAGGCGGCTGGTTGGGCATGACCGCGTCGCCCAGGAAGATCACCTGCTGTTCGCGCAGCTCCACCCAAATGGAACCCGCGGTGGGGCCGGGGCGGTGCTGCAGCAGGATGGGGCTGCTGTCCCATTCAATTCGCAGGTGGTGCGAGAAGGTGATTTCCGGGGGCGCCCAGCGCACGCTGCCCAGGCCGTTGACCAGTTCCCATTCGGCCCCGCCTTCGCCCGGCTGCGCCTTAAAGGTCAGGGGGCGTTCAGAAAAGATGCTGGCGGTTTTTTCGTGACCCACCACGGTGCAGTCCATGGCGCGCGCGCCCAGGGTGCGGTCCAGGTGGGAATCGAGGTTGATCAACAGGCGTTCCACCCCGCCGCCCAGGTTGAGCAGCGCCGAACGCCAGGAACGCGCATCCTCTGCGCGGAAGGGTGCGTCAATAAGAATCAGACCGTGCGGCCAATTGATTGCGCCCAGGGTGACGCCGGGATATGAGTTTTCTATGTACACACGAGACGCAATTTCTTGCATTCCTGCTCCTCAAAACAATAAGATCGTCTACAGCGATAATTCATCCAGGTTGTGAGCCAGCGGCAGCCGGAATTGAAAGGAGCTGCCCCCGCTGGGTTTATTTTCGACCCAAATATTCCCGCCGTGGGCTTCCACCGCCAAACGGCAAAAAGAAAGCCCCAACCCCACCCCTTTGGGGATGCCGGGGCCGGATTGCAGCCGGACGAATTTTTCAAAAATCCGTTCGCGAGCTTCCGCAGGGATGCCGGGGCCAGAATCCTGCACCCACAGCACCGCCCAATCGCCTTCCAATTTGCCGCCAACCTGAATCTTGCCGTGCAGCGGGGTGAATTTTACCGCGTTTTCGAGCAGATTGATCAAAACGCGCCGGATCATATCCGGATCAATCCACAAATGGGGGAAATCGGGCGGAACGACAGTTTGAATTTCTTGACTTTTGCTCTCGGACCCCGGAGTCACAATCTCCACGCAGTCGCGCAGCAGGTCGGCCAGGGGCACCGTTTGCTGGTTTGAGATGGGCTGGCCGTCTTCCAGGCGGTGGATATCCAGGAGCGAATTGACCAGGCGCTGCATGCGTTCGGTGGAGCGCTTGAGGATGGCAAACACCGAGCGAGTTGGGGCGGCTTCGCCCGCGCTGGGCAGCAAAGTTTCCAGCATGTCAATGGAGCTGATGATGTTGGCCAGCGGCGAGCGCAGGTCGTGATACACCATCGAGGTCAGATCTTCCTGCATGGCGGCCATGCGCTTGCGCTCAGAAATATCTCGCAGGGTCCACTGCAGCATGGTCTCCTCTTCCAGGGTGACCTTGCGCACGTACACCTGCACCGGCAGGGTTTCGCCGCTCCAGCAGCGCAGGGCGGATTCATAGGAAATGGTGCGGGCGGCATCCAGCAGCTCCAAATGGCTGCCGAAGAGATCCCACTGCACGGGATGCACCTCGCCGATGTTGCGCCCCAGCAGGCCCACCGAGGGGTAGCCCAGGGTGTGCAGGGCCTGACGGTTGGCTTCCATGATCACGCCGCTCAGGTCGCTGATGAGAATGGAGTCAATGGAATCTTCAAACAATTCATGGTAGCGGCGAGTGGCAATTTCCACCGAGGTGTACAGGCGGGCGTTATGCACGGCCACGCCGGCCAGATCGGCGATGGATTGGAGCAGGGCTAAATGCTCTTCGTTGAAGAAGCCGGGAACGGAATGGACCATGGTAAGCACGCCCACGGGCTGGTCGCGCACCGGCAGCAGCACGCAGACGGCGGATTTTTCGCCGCCTCGCGGCTGGGTGTCATCGGGGCGGCGCAGCCAGCGTTCGTCCTGGGCGGTGTTGGTGATCAGCGCGGGTTGGCGGTGGCGCAGCACCCAGCCCGCCAGGCCCTGGTCGAGGGTGGCCTGCAGTTGGCGGGTGGTATCGGGGATGTACTGCTGGTTGTAGATAATGGCCGCATCCAGGGGGTTGAGCTGTGCATCGAGGATGATCAGGGTGGCGCGTTCGGCCCCCACGCTGTCAACGCTCAGGGTTAAGACGCGCTGCAGCAAGGTGGGCAGATCCAACATGCTGGATAGTTCGCGGCTCACATGATAGAGCAGTTCCAGAGAAGAGCGTGAGGGGTCGTTCATGGGTCTCTCCACGGGGACCTTATGATTCGGGGGGCGCATCTGCGCAGGCCAAGCATTCCGCCCGGCCGCACAGCAGCGCGTTCGGCTCCTGGCGCATCCATTCCGCCAGGCGGGTGAGCATGGGCTGCATGGGCACGGCCAGGATCTGCGCGCTGCCCAGGGGCAGGCCGCGCACCAGGTCTTGCAAGGGTTCGGCGGCGGCCTCAAATCCGGCGGAACACACGGGCACATCCGCACATTCGCGCACGCCGAAACGGGTGAGCGCCCAGCGCACAAAGTGCCGCCGCCCAGCCATGCGCTCGGCCAGGTGGATGCTGAAATTGGCGGTGTGATCCACACCCAGCAGCAGCACCCAGCCCTCTTGATCGGCCAGCACCTGCACGGGAGCTAATGGGTCGCGCAGGGTTTGGGCGTTGAGGGCTGAATCCACCTGCAGACCGGCGAAGGACAGCAGGGGGTGATCGGAGCGGCGGCTGACGGGGTGGCGGCGCAGAGTTTCGGCCAGCGCCCCCAGGTTCTCATCCGCGGGCATATCCGCATTGAAATATTCGGCGGCGGCGTTTTGTTCGCGGCCGCTGCCGTAGATCAGACCGTTATGAGCCGGGCCGTCTTCGGGGATGACCTGGGTGCGCAGGGTGAAGGCGGGGGTCATGACCCCCGAAAAAGCTCCGGTCAGCGCGCCGAGCACCGTTTCTGCGCCGCCGCGAATCTCACCGAGGGCGGAAAGATCTGCATGTACCAATACGGGCCGTTGGGCGGGGATGGGCAGCGATTTGAGGGTGGAGAAGATATCGCGAAAGGTGATCATCTCGTTCCTTGCAGGAGGCGTGGATGGATAGCGGCGGGCATACCAGACCGGTGAGGGTTGGGCGGCAGGGCTGGCTCAAACCAAAGCCTGATCCAGCGCCGCACGCATCTCTAGGGTTGGGCTGCCCGAAGAATCGCTCTCCCCCGGACAGACGGCATGCACAGGATTATTATACGTCAAAAACTCCGAGGCTGCCGAACGTACCCGGCTGACCGTGCCGTTGACCAGCACCATCTGCTCGCTGCGCGGGGGCAGGGGGTTCAAGCGCCGCCGCCCTGGGTTGGGGTGCAGTGGGGAATGTCGCCATCGTTTTGGGGGCCGTTGAGCGGGCGGCCGAAATAGGGCGAGGGGTCCAGGGTGTTGTGGATGTCCAGCTCGTTGAGGAACTGTCCCTGTCCGTCGTCGCGCACGATGGAAAAATGCAGGTGAACGCCGGTGGGGGCATTGGGCGTGCCGGAATAATTGCCCTGGCGGCCGAGGAGCGCGCCGGCTTGCACATAGGTCTCACGCGTGCCGGGGGGGAAGGCCGGGTCAATCAGCGAGAGACCGGCAGGGTCGGCCAGGTGGGTGTAATACAGCCAGATCTGCCGCCCAGGCTGCAAGGGGTCGGAGGGGATGCGCAGAATCAGGCTCGATTTCCATTCGGGCAGGCGGGTGAGGTAGCCCGCGTACGCGGCGTACACGGGTGTATCCCCGGGGTCTCCGCCGCCGAAGATATCAATGCCGGAATGGCGGTGGCCGGGGCGGAAGGAATCATCCCATAAAAAGCCGATGAACCCTTCGGTGGGCATTTGAAAGGGCGCCCCTGGGCAGGTTTCGCCGGCGGGCGTGCGCCAGTCGGGGTGATCCTGGGGGCTGCGGATCCAGGCGATGACCTGGGCGGTGCGGCCGCGGTTTTCGCGGTGGTTGTAATATGCATACGCCGCGGCGGCGAATCCCAGAAGGATGCCTGCGACTAGAACCCAGAGGATCGGTCGTTTCATGGGCGCAATTATACCGCCAAAGCCCGCTGCCCCTGGCGGTGCGACAGGCTGCTAGCTGGCGGCTGTTTGCGGCGCGATATGATAGGGATCCTCAGGCTCCTGAACCGCCTGATTGGCGGCGATGCGCACTTTCTCGATGAGGTCATTGATGCGGTCGCCGTGTTCGGGGTAAGCCGCCAGGCCAAAACCCACCTGGATGCTGTTGAAATCCATGTCTTTGTAATGCCTGCGCAGACTGCTGAAGCCCTTATGCAGCGATTCGGCGCGGCGGACGCAGTCGGTCAGCGGGGCGTCCGGCAGGATGATGAGAAATTCATCCGCGGAGTACCGGCAGATGATGTCGCTGGTGCGCACATTGCTTTGCAGATACCCCGCCAAAGTCTGTATCCAATGGTCTTTCTTGGCGGCGGGCAGGGCCTGCAAATCCAAATGCAGCATGACCAACCCGATGGGCGATTTTTTGCGGACGGCGCGGTGCAGGTCGCGCTGGAGGGTGGCTTCGATATAGTAGCGGTTATAGAGACCGGTGAGCGGGTCGCGGATGGATTGAGCCTGCAGGGATTCACTCAGGCGCAGGTTGGCCAGGGCCAGGGCCACGCGTTCGGAAACCATGGTGGCCAGCTGCTGGGTGCGCTGCAAGCCTTCCATGTCGGGGCTGCCCTCCAGGTAAAACAGACCCTGAGTCTCGCCCTGGGCTACCAGTGGGGTGCACAGAGCGATGATGCGGCTGTCTTCGACGATATGGCGGCAGGAAAGGCTGTTGTGTTCCGGCTCGCTCAGGTGGGCACGTCCGCGGCGCAGCGCCCAGCAGCGGTCGGGTTCAAAGACCAGTTCGCTGTGCAGGGGGGTGTTCCATTGTAAGGTGGATTCAACATAGCGGCGCGAGGCGTTGGACATATACAGACCACCCGCCATTCCGGGGAAAATGCGCGGCACGGTGGAGCTGACCACGTCGTAGACCTCAGATACATTCAGACAGCCTTGCAGCAGGTCGCCCAGCTCGTTCAGCAAATTAGCGTCGTTGTTGCGGCTTTCCAGTTCCAACACGGTGCGGCGCAGCTCTTCGTTTAAACCGCTCAGCTCCATTTGCGCGCGGTAACTTTCGGAGATATCGCGCACGGAGACGATGTAACCGGTGGGCTTGCCTTCCGAATCGGTCAGCCGGGCAATATGCGCCTGACCTGAGAACAGGCTGCCGTCCTTGCGCTGCATTGTGCCGGTGAAGGTGACCACGGGGTGCTCTTCCCGTAGGTTTTGCAGATCTTGCTGCATGCGCTCCCGGTCTGTTTCGGCCACGCCCAGGGCGGCAAAGGTGCCCAGCATCTCTTCGGGAGAGTCGTATCCATACAGGCGCAGGGTCTGTTCGGACACATAATTGTAGCAGCCGTTCATATCCATCGTGCTGATGGAATCGGGCAGGGTCTGCACCAGGGCGCGGTACTGCGCCTCAGAGCGCCGCAGGGATTCTTCAGCCTGCATGCGAATGTGCAGGTTGGTGAAGATGCTGGCGATCAGGCGCAGCATGTGCATGGTCTGATCATCCCAGGGGCGGGAGGTTTGTTCTAGATTGAGGCCCAAGAACCCCACCATTTGATCGGAGGATCCCAGGGCAATGGCCAAAATGGACTGCACGCCCTGCGCCTGCCACAGGGCTTTTTCGGTGCTGGCTTCCGGGGGGCAGATTCTCCAGACGATCCACCGATAAGATCCCTTCGCTGCGAAGTTCTTTCATCGCCCAGGAGAAGGTGTCTAAACTCAAGCCTATCAGCCTGTCGCGGCGGGGCTGGATTCCGGCCGCCAGCCATTCTTGAACATCTTGAATCGTGTCGCCGCCGGGGTTAAAGGTGACCCAATAACAGCGCTCCACATCTGCAAAGCGGCCGGTGGCTTCCAGGGCAAACTGGGCCTGGTCTTTGAGGCTGTGTGTGGTGACGTTGATGAAGCGGGTGGTGATGTGGCTGATGAGGGCTTCCAGTTCCAGCCGTTTTTGCAGCTGTTGGCGGGCTTCCACCTGTTCGGTGATATCGCTGACCACCGCATCCAGGCGCAGACGGCCGTCAGGCATCACCTGAGCGGTCTGACTGTCGCGCACCCAGGTGATGCTGCCGTCATCGTTCAGCAGACGGAATTCCATTGTAGATTTTTTGCGCTGGCCGGCGTTTAATTCGGCAAAGCGTTGGAAAACCCAATCGCGGTCATCCGGATGGATGCGCGGGCGGATGATGCGCGAATCGGCGCGCAGGGCTTCATACGCTACCCCTGTGATGGTTTCAATCACCGGAGATAGGTAGCGGTAGATCAGCCGCCCGTCTTTATCCACCGTGCCCGACCAAAGGGCGTCATTCACCGAGGCCATCATCTGATGCAGGTCATAGCGCGCCTGCTCCAATTCTTCCTGGGCCTGCTTCCGTTCTGTCAGGTCTTCGGCGATGGAAAGGGCGCCGGTGGGGTTGGGATACACCCACACCTGGTAATAACGTTGGTTGAGCCAGCCTTCGGTGGTTTGGGCGGCGCCGGTGTGGATGGCTTCATCAATGGCTTTGAAGAAGATCGAATGTTGGATTTCCTGCGCGTAAACGAGCAGGCTCCTATCGGTCAGCTCAGCCGGGTTAAGGCCGAAAAGGCGGGTGAAGGCTTCGTTGCAGTACTGCACGTGGAAATGGTCGTCTACGGCCAGAACGGGAGTCTGGATACTTTCCAGCAGCAGGCGGTTGTGTTCCTGGGCGCGCCGCAGGTCCGTATCGGCCCGCTGGCGTTGGAGGGCATTCATGAGCATGTCGCCTAACATGCGCAGCATGCTGATATCGGCGTCGTCCCATTCCTTGGGTTTGCTGACGTTGGAGAAACCCACATAACCGCTGAGGGTGTTTTTGAAGGCCACCGGCAGCAGCAGGATGGAGGTCAATTGGTCGGTATCCCAGTACTGGCGTTCCCCATCCGCTTCGGGCGGCAGATCGCTGAGATTGGGGACATAGACCGGCTCGAAGCGGTGCAGGGTGTCCATGCTCCATTTCAGGTCTTTCAACGATTGACCCACAAAGGTATCCTGCATGGGTTGGATGCCCGGGGCGCACCACTCATACACCTTTACGATTTCGGTACGGTCTTCGTTAAAGATATCCAGATAGCAGCGGTCCACGCCGGCAAACTCGCCCAGAGCCTGGAGAGCGGTATCAATTTGGGCGTCCATCTGGTCGTGACTGGCGTTGATAAATTGGGTGGAGAGCTGGCTGATGAGGGATTCAACCGCCAGACGGTGGCGCAGGCTTTCTTCTACCTGTTTGCGCTCGGTGATGTCAAACTGGGCGGTTTGAATGGCGGGCTGGCCGTCATATTCGCCCAAGACCGCCAGGGAGGCCACCCAGCGGGTACGCCCATCTTTGGTTAGCAGGCGGATTTCATCTAACTTGGGAACATTTTGCCCGCCCATACGTGCTTCAGCGTTGTGGGCCACCCGCGCGCGGTCTTCGGGGTGGACGTTGGCGCGTACCTCATCGGGGGAGAGGGCGCGCAGCTCTTCCAGCGTGTAGCCGCTGTTTTGCACCGCCGCCGGGTTGGCATACACCACCCGCCGGTTCTGGAAAATGTACAGCTCTTGCAGCGAATTTTCCACCAGATTGCGGTAGGCCTGTTCCGTGCGCCGCCGTTCACTGACATCCCGCACCATAATCAGCAGCACGGGCTGTTCGCCCAGGCTATCTTTTTGGATGGTGATTTCGGCATAGAAAATTTCACCGGACGCGCGCAGATTGGGGGCCTCGACCATCGTGTGGTCGGTGGCTTCGATTTCCTGCATCAACCGGTCAAACTCCTGAAAGGCTTCCGGCGGGGCCAATTGACCCGCGGTCATTTGCAGGATTTGTTCGCGAGTGTAGCCGTACATGCGGCAGGCGCTTTCGTTAGCGTCCAGCACGTGGCCGTTCAGATCTTCTACTAA
The DNA here is from genome assembly GCF_001306035.1 of Levilinea saccharolytica. Lineage (GTDB taxonomy): Bacteria > Chloroflexota > Anaerolineae > Anaerolineales > Anaerolineaceae > Levilinea > Levilinea saccharolytica. The sequence continues at coordinate 1,658 of NZ_LGCM01000046.1, read as the reverse complement.
AATGGCATCGCGGATGCCGTTGAAGATGTTCTGGTAGCGTGCTTCGGTTTCGCGCACGCGCTTTTCCCAGCGCTGGCGCTCGATGGCGTGGCGCAGGGAGCGCATGAGCAAATCGGCGTTGAGCTTACCTTTGATCAGGTAATCCTGTGCGCCGTTTTGAACCGCCTGGAGGGCCAGTTCACTGCTGTCTACCCCGCTGAGCACAACCACCGGTGCGTGGGGAGCCGCCTGGCGCATTTTGATAAAGGTGTCCAGCCCGTCGCTGTCCGGCAGATTCAGATCCAGCAGCACCAGATCCACGCGGTGCGTATTGACCTGCTGTGTTCCGTCCGCCAGGGTGTCGGCGTGCAGAATCTCAACACGGCTGTCGCCCAATTGGGTCAGCATTTCGTAAATCAGGTGAAAGTCAATCAGATTGTCTTCAACCAGCAAAATGATTGTGGCTTGAGACATGGGGGTGGTCATGACGCTCCGTTTAGGGCCGCAGGTCAATCTAAACAGCGGGTGCGCGCCGCGCTCATCATACTATATCATAATACGAATATTGCCGAATACCATCGCATAGGGTTGAGTTTCTCTCCTCATGGTACAATTTTTATGCCTGGATCCCCCTCTGGAAATGTTGAAAGGTCGGCCGCGTTGAATTTTGCTTCCAATTCGCTTTCAAAGGCGCAGCGCGTTGAACTCATCAGCCTGACGGCTTTTGGGTTGGCGCTGCGCGTGTTCTTTGCGCTCTACAGCGGTTATGTGGAGGAGGATGCCTACATCACCTTTCAGTTTGCGCGCAATCTGGCCGCGGGACAGGGCTTTGTGTATAACCCTGGGGAGGCCATTTACGGCTCAACCACGCCCTTACTGACGCTGCTGCTGGCGGGGTGGATGGCACTGGGGGGTGAGCCGGTGTTGGGCGCGCGCCTGTTGGGTCTGGCGGGGGCGGCGGCTTATCTGAGCCTGACCTGGGCGGCGCTGGTTCGTTTGGGCGTGCCGCGGGTGGGGCGCGTGTGCGCGGTGGGGCTGTTGGCCTGCGCGCCGCGTTTGGCGGCCTTGGACCTGGCGGGCATGGAGCAGCCGCTGGTGCTGGCGTTTATGGCGGCTTCGGCCTGGGCAGGGCTGCGCGGGCGTTGGGGTTGGGCCGGGGTGTGGGGGGGACTGCTGCTGTGGACGCGCCTGGATACGGGGTTGTGGCTGGCGCTGTTGGGGGCCGCGGCCATCTGGCAGCGGCGCGCGGCAGGGGGGCTGCGCTTTGCTGGGGCGGCTGCGGGGATCTACCTGCCCTGGGTGGTGTACGCCAGCGCGGTGTTTGGCTCGCCCATTCCCCATACGGTGACGGCCAAATGGGCGGCGTACGCGCACAGCGGTGCGGTGCCCATTCATACCGGCTGGAAGCCGGCTTTGGATGCGTTTTTCCTGTTTCGCACCACCCACCCTTTGCTCTATATCAGCCTGGCGCTTTCGGCTGGGCTGTTTGTTTTGGCGGGCTGGGGGGCGCTGCGCACCGGCCGCTGGCGGGCTGTGGGTATTTTAACGGCTTTCGCCGTGCTGGAGGTGCTGCGGCTGGTGCTGGCCCGCGCGACCTTCTTCAACCGCTATTTCATCCCCGCCAACGCGGCTTTTCTAATTTTGGCCGGGCTGGGGGCGGGGGCGCTGTGGGGGGCGGT
>NZ_LGCM01000029.1 GCF_001306035.1 Levilinea saccharolytica | reverse complement strand
TTGACTTCTGGTATCTGTAAGGTGACAATAGACATGGCAAGCTCCGGTAACTTGGTGGCCTTAAGCACCTACCAGTTTACTCGGAGCTTGCTCTTTTTTCAAAACCTACCACTCTTGGGACAGACACGGGATTACAAAACTGATAGATGAGGGCTTACAAAAACCGAACCACACGCGCCGTGAGGGGCTTCGTTAGGCGCAGGGGATTTGTGATAAAATCTGAGCAACCAATTCCGAAACAATGAGGTGGAACCATGACTGAACCCGTTCTTGTGGCCGTCGCCTGGCCGTATGCCAACGCTGATATCCATGTGGGCAATTTGACCGGTGCTTATTTGCCCGCCGATATTTTCGCGCGCTACAACCGCTTGATGGGCCGCCAGGTGCTGATGGTCTCCGGTTCGGATTCGCATGGAACGCCCATCACGGTGCGGGCGGACGCCGAAAATTCCACCGCGCTGGCCGTGTATGAGCGCTTTCATGCCGGCTTTTTGGAGCTGTATCAGAAGCTGGGCCTGACCTACGATCTGTTCACCTCCACCCACACCGAAAACCATTTTGACGTGAGCCAAAAGATGTTCCTGGCGCTCAAAGACAATGGCTTCCTGTATTCGGCCCGCGAGATGCAGTGGTATGCTCCCAGCCAGGGACGCTTCCTGCCGGACCGCTACGTGGAAGGCACCTGCTACATTTGCGGCTACAACAACGCCCGCTCGGATCAGTGCGATAAATGCGGCAACCTGCTGGAACCGGACAAACTGATTGACCCGCGCTCGAAGATTGACGGTTCGGTTCCCGAACTGCGCGAGACGGAGCATTACTATCTGGACCTGTCTAAACTTCAGCCAGAAGTGGTGGATTTTTTGGAAAAGCGCCAGAGCTATTGGCGGCCCAACGTGCTGCGTCAGTCCCTGGGGCAGATTCAGGCCGATTCCCTGCGCGGCCGGCCCATCACCCGCGACCTGGATTGGGGCATCCCCGTGCCGCTGGAAGACTGGGGCGGAAAATGCCTGTATGTGTGGTTTGAGGCGGTTATCGGCTACCTTTCAGCTTCGATCGAATGGGGCAAGGTGACGGGCGACCCGGAGGCCTGGCGGCAGTGGTGGCACAACCCGGCTGCGCGGGCTTACTATTTCATCGGTAAAGACAACATCCCCTTCCACGCCATCATCTGGCCGGCGGAACTGATTGGAGTGGGGACGCGCTTTGATGAGCTCATCGGCAGCCAGCCCCCCGAAAAGATGGTGCTGCCCCATGATGTGCCCGCTAACGAATTCATGAATCTGGAAGGGCAAAAGATCTCCGGAAGCCGCAACTGGGCGGTGTGGGGGCTGGACTTCCTGACGCGCTACGACCCCGATCCGCTGCGCTACTACCTGACTGTGAACATGCCCGAAGCGCGCGACAGCGACTGGGACTGGGGCGATTTTCTGCGGCGCAACAACGATGAATTGGTGGCTACCTGGGGCAACCTGGCTAACCGCGTGCTGGGCTTTGCCAACAAGCATTGGGAAGGGCGTGTGCCCGACCCCGGCGAATTGACCGAGCGCGACCTGGAACTGCTGGCGCTGGTGGAGGCCGGGTTTGAGAGCGTGGGCAAAGAGATGGAAGCGGTGCGGCTGCGCGGGGCGCTGGCCGAGGCCATGCGCATCGCCAGCGAGGTGAACCGCTATCTGGATCAGACTGCGCCGTGGACGGCGGTGAAGACCGACAAAGCCGCGGCCGCACGGGCGGTGTACACGGCTCTGCGGGCAATTGACTCGCTGAAGATCCTGCTGTCCCCCTTCCTGCCGTTCACCAGCGAGAAGCTGCACACCTTCCTGGGGTACGACCAGCCGCTGTTTGGGGAACAGGGCCTGGAAACTTACACCGACAACCTGGGGGCGCACACCGCCCTGCGCTATTACCCTGAAAAAGGTACGGGACGCTGGCAGCCCAGCCAACTTCAGGCCGGGCATCCCCTGCGCCAGCCTGCCCCGCTGTTTAAGAAATTGGAACCCACCGTGGTGGATGAGGAGCGCGCCCGCCTGGGGCAAAGCGCGTAACCCATTTTAAAATGATAAGACACAACAGCCAGGGCAAAACGGCCCTGGCTGTTTTTGTTGTGGGAGGGAAAATGCTTAAAGCAGCTTGGTGATGTGCTGGATGTGATCCATCTCGTGCCAGAGCACACGGCGCAGCAGCTTACGCGGAGACCAGAATTCGCCCTCTTTGCCCAGCACCTGCTCCACCCCTACCAGGCCGCTGAGCAGGGTGCACAGGCGTGCGCGGGTGAACTCCAGCCGTTCGTAAGGATCTTTGGGCAAATCAGCGCGCGGGCCGCCCTGGCCAAAACGGTCTAGATACCACCATTCCGCCGTGGCGACGTGGGCCAGGATGCCGCGGATGGACCAGCGCTCTTCGGAATAGGTCTGATCTAACTTTTCGGCGGGCAGACCCTGGACGATGGCGAGCAGGTCCTGGCGGGAATATCCCAGCAGATCCAGGCCGAAAGATACTTCATCGGTGTTCAAGGGGCGCCAATCGTCGTGAAACCAGGCGTTGATGGGCACGCCCTGCGGGTCGGGGTCGAAGTCTTTGTTCAGGGTGTAGACTTCCCAGGTGTCGGCCAGGCGCAGATCGAAATCGCCCAACTGCACGCGCTCAAAACCGGCGTGACGATTGACCCAATGCTGATAGTGAATGAGGGCCTGCGGCAGGTTCATCACGGCTTCGCCGCTGTCCAGGCCGTAGGCAAACGCGCCAGGGTAATCCAACGCCCAGGCCTGACTGCGGCCCTGAAAACCGTTTTCGATGCCAATGCGAATGAGCATACGTCTCTCCAAGAAAGGTGCGGATGGGGACTAAGGTTTCTTTTTTCCGGGGGCCAGCAGATTTTCCTGCCAGTCCACATGGAAGCGGGTAAGCAGATCAATGAGGGTCAGGCGGCCTGTGGCGCGGCTTTCCGCGGAGGGTGAAGGGCCTTTTTGGGCGGCGTCCCAGGCGAGCCGGGCGATGGTATAGGCCGCTTCTGGCTTGCCCACCGCACGGGCGTTTTGGGCAGCCTGGCGCAGTTCGCGCTGATCGTGCATCAGCCAGTGGGAAAGGGTGCGCAGGACCTCCAAGGGGGTGAGGGCCAGCACGCCCGCTCCGTTGGCGGTGACGTACTCGGCGTTGCCGGTTTCCTGCCCGGGCAGGGCATCTATCAAAATCATCGGCAAACCAGAGGCCAGAGCCTCGGTGACGATCAGCCCGCCGGCCTTGCAGATGAGCAGATCGGCGGCGCGCATCATGGTGGGCACGTTGGCGGCGTATTCGTAGATGTGGGCGGGCACATGCCAATCCACGGCCCGCAGCTGGGCGTACAGCTCGGCATCCCGCCCGGCAACGACGGCCACCTGCAAGGGGCTGCCAAAATGGTTGATGACATCCAGGGTTTCCAGCAGGTTATCCACCCGGCGGCTGCCGACGGCCAGGAGCGTGGGCAAGTGCGGATCCCAGCCGAGGGATTGGCGCAGGGTGGTGCGGTCGCGGCGTTCGCGCAGAATTTCGGTGGAAACAGGCAGGCCGGTGAGGATGACCTTCTCGGCGGGTAGCTCGTATTTGAGGGCCAGATCGCACACTTCCGGCGTGGGCGCCAGGCACAGGCCGGCCGCGTTGTGGAACCAGACGCGGTGCACGGTGGCCAGGTCGGTGACGACCGTCAGCAGGGGGATCTGGAAATTGCGGATGGTAAAGACGGCGTCCAGCGGGGCCTGGTAAAGGGGGTAGGTGGTGATGATGGCATCTGGACGGAAGCGGCTGAGTTCGTCGCGGATGACTTCGTAGAGCAAAACCGCCAGGGCGCTTTCCAGAATGGCATTGGGGACGGTGCTGTCGCTGGCGTCGTAGCCAAAACGGTACAGCTCCGGCGCGTTGCGGATGATGGTGTCGTAGTCCGATTGAGAATCGCGCAGGAAAAACGGCGTGCGGCGGTCGTCCAGGGGGTTGCTGATCTCCACCTGGCACTGGTCGGGATAGGCTTCTTCCAGGGCTGTTGCCACGGCGTTGGCCGCGCTGCGGTGGCCGAAACCGGCATCTGCGGTTAAGATGAGAATCCGCTTTTTTGCGTTCATATTTCCTCAAAAGAACGATTCAAATCGCAGAAAGGTCAGTCCGTCTGAAGCGCGGCCCCATTGAGGTACTGCCAAAGAATGGATAAAGCCCGATCGGCGGTTTGATCTTTGATTTCAATGCGGCTGCCCTTGAATTGGTTGCGGAAGGCCCAGGTGCCGTCGGGGGCGCTGAGGGCGATCCACACCAGGCCAACGGGTTTGCCGGGCATGCCGCCGCCGGGGCCGGCGATGCCGCTGACAGCCAGGGAAACGGTGTGCTCCAGCGGGTAGCGAGACGCCAGCGCCTGACGCACGCCCTGGGCCATCTCCAGCACGGTGGCTTTGCTGACGGCGCCGTGTTCCAGCAGGGTCTCGTGGCGCACCCTCAGGAATTCTTCTTTGGCGTCGTAGGCATAGGCCACTATGCCGCCGACAAAATATTCAGAGGATCCGGGGATATTGGTGACGCGGTGGCCGATGAGGCCGCCGGTGCAGGATTCGGCCAGGGCTAACATGAGCTGTTTTTGCCGCATGAGGTCGCCGATCTGATCTTCGAATTCAGGTTTCAATGGTAAGGCGCTCCTTTAAGGGTGTAAATGCCACCTTCCTATTATAATGCCTGAATATCGCCAAATTCGCCGAGCCAACCTCAATTCGACCTGGAGCCGCCGTATGAGCCTCAACGCACCCACCCGCAGCCTGACACGCCAAACCCAAGGATATCTCATCGCCCTGCTGGGAACGGTGATTTGGTCCACGACTGCGATTTTGATCCGCTACCTGACCGAGAATTACGAGATTGCACCGCTGACCCTGGCCTTTTGGCGCGACCTGATGGCCTTTGTCGCGTTGGCGGCAGCCTGGCGGGTTTTTCGGCCGGAGTGGCTGCGGGTGCGGCGCACGGACTGGGTGTTTATGGGCATCTATGGGGCGTTGATGGCGGTGTTTAACGGCCTGTGGACGGTTTCGGTGGCGCTGAATGGGGCAGCGGTGGCGACGGTGCTGGCCTACAATTCCAGCGCCTTCACGGCATTTTTGGGCTGGCGCCTGTTCGGCGAGAAGTTAGGCCCCGCCAAGCTGCTGGCGGTGAGTTTGAGCCTGGTGGGCTGCATCCTGGTGGCGGGGGCGCATGACCCGGCCATGTGGCGCGGCAACGCCCTGGGGGTGATCTGCGGGTTGGGGGCGGGTCTGTGCTTCGCAGGCTACAGTTTGATGGGCCGTGAGGCTGCGCGGCGCGGCATCCCTTCGTGGACGGCCCTGACCTACGCCTTCGGCGGGGCGGCGGTGGTGCTGTGGGTAGGCAATGTGCTGCTGGCGCAGTCGCCTTTGCAGGTGGGCGGGACGTTTTTTCCGGCGATGGACGCCGCGGGGTGGGGGATCTTGTTTGCGCTGGCCGCCGGGCCGACCATCGGCGGGTATGGGTTTTACACGTTGAGCCTGGCCTATTTGCCCGCCAGCGTGGCGAACCTGATTGCGACGCTGGAACCTTCGCTGACGGCCGTGCAGGCCTATGCCTTTTTGGGCGAATCTTTCACCCTGACGCAGATTGTGGGCAGCCTGATGGTGATCGCCGGGGTGGTGATTCTGCGGATCAGCGAGGCAGGCAAAGGCGATGGGGGTTCTTGACCGGCGTTGGCGGATATGTTATAAAGGTTTTCAGAGGAAATGAACCAATGAACGACATGGATACGCCATCGTCGCCGCGGCAGGATACCGACGGCGATGCGCCTACCGGGCCGGAGACGGCTGAATCCCCCCAGCGATCAAAAATGAATTGGGCCCAAATTTGGGAGAGCCTGCTGCGTGTGGGCCTGGGCGAAACCGCTTTGCGCTTTGGTACGGCGCTTTCTTCGATTGTGCTGGTGCTGCTGGTGATTTGGGTGATGAGCACGTTTTACCTGCGCGGTGAGTTCAACACCGCCAGCGAAGTGGCCATCGCCGCGCCCCAGGCCGCGCCCACCGCTTTGCTGAAACAGCCGCCCCTGCAGCCCATGCGCAGCGGGGCTTTTGACAGCGGCATCACCCGCCTGCGCGAATTGCACACCTCTCTGCCGGTGCAGCCGCGCGGCGAATTGACCACCTATATCGTACAAAAAGGCGATACCATTTTCGGCATCGCGGAAAAGTTTAACTTGAAGCCGGAGACGATCCTCTGGGGCAATTACTACACCCTGGTGGACGACCCCCACCGGCTGCAGCCCGGGCAGGAACTGGTGATTTTGCCGGTGGACGGCGTGTATTACCGCTGGAACGCCGGTGATGGGCTGAACGCCGTGGCGCGCTTTTACGGCGTAACCCCAGAAGACATCATCCAATGGCCGGGCAACCACCTGAACCCGGATACGCTGGGCGATTGGGCCAGCCCGAACATTGAACCAGGGACGTTTTTGGTGGTGCCCAACGGCCGCCGCGAATTTGTAACCTGGAGCGCGCCGCGTATCACCCGCCAGAATCCCGGTGTGGCCAAGATCTTTGGCCCAGGGGCCTGCGGCACGATCACGGATGGGCCGGTGGGCACGGGCACTTTCGTGTGGCCTTCGGTGGAACGCTACCTGTCCGGCTTTGATTATTCACCCGAGACCAACCACCGCGGGATTGACGTGGCCGGTAAGATGGGCAACGCCATCTTCGCCGCAGACAGCGGTGTGGTAGTGTACGCGGGCTGGAACGATTGGGGCTACGGCAACGTGGTGGTGATTGACCACGGCAACGGCTGGCAGACCCTGTATGCCCATTTGAGCACGCTCAATGTGGCCTGCGGCTCCTACGTGTATCAAGGGGATGCCATCGCGGGGATGGGCAGCACGGGTAATTCCTCCGGCCCCCACCTGCATTTTGAAATGCTGAGCGATGAATACGGCAAAGTGAACCCCTGGAATTTCTTGCAGTAAACTTCAGCCTGGTTAACCAACCCCTCCGCAGCCGCGGAGGGGTTTTTTGTTCAGGGACTAAGCGGCTCGCTGGGCTGCACCACCAGCAGCACGGCGACCATACCCTCTTCGGCCAGGGGCGGGGCGGCAATCACGTCATATTCACCGGCGGCCTGGGGGGAGGTGAACTGCCACAGCAGCGAGGCCCCAGCGGGGACTTCCAGCGAAGCCATCACCGCTGCGCGGTCGGTTTCGTCCCAGGGGGAGGTGTAGCTGCGGGTGAGGACGTACAGGGTGTGCGCCTGCGGGTCTTCGTTTTTCACGGTGAGAGACAGCAAATGGTTGGCGGGCACGCGCAGCTGGGCCGGGCGGATGGAATGATCCACCAGGGTGACCTCCCATTCTGCGGAGCCGGGGGCGATGGGAGCGGGGGAGGCGCAGGCCGCCAGCGCGGCGCCGAGGCACAGCACAGATATAAGGGCGAAAAAGTGGCGCATGATCCTCCTTGAATAAATAGAACAAATATACTATAATGTGAGTCTCAGCCGATTGGAACCGATTTGAGATGAGGAACACGATATGAACTCAGCGCGCGGATGTATCTTCCCTGGAATTGTACTCGGATGTTTGCTGCTGGTGGGTTTTTCCAGCCTGGCGATTGTTTCGGAGCCGGTGTCGGCGCAGGCTGAGGTGAACGCACCTGCCTCTGCGTCCAAAGCAGAAAAGGCCGCGCGGGGGTGCGGGCTGAACGCGGCTGTTCCCGAAGAGATTCGCCAGTGGTGCGACCTGATCGAAAGCGCAGCGCAGGAGCAGGACCTGGATCCGGCGCTGATCGCGGCGGTGATCACGCAGGAAAGCAGCGGCGACCCATCCTCCTATTCATCCAGCGGGGCGGTGGGGCTGATGCAGGTGATGCCCAAAGACGGCCTGGCGGCCAGCTTCCAATGCATTCACGGGCCGTGCTTCGCGGCGCGTCCGACGATGGATGAGCTGTTTGACCCGCGCTTCAACGTGCAGTACGGCACGCAGATGCTGGCGGGGCTGGTGCGGAAACACGGCAATTTGCGCGACGCGCTGCGCGCTTACGGACCGATGGATGTGGGCTACATGTATGCGGATTTGGTATTGGGGATTTATGCGGGCTATCAGTCCGGGTCGGAGGGGTAAATTGGGCCGCTGCGCAGCCGGCGCACGATGTATTCCTGGCCGCGGCGGATGTAGCGTTCGATTTGGGCAGCGGTCTTGTGGAAGGCGTCGGGCGGGCCGCCCATGGGGTCATCAATGGTGACCTGCGCCCCGGACATTTCGCTGAGCAGGTAAATACGACCGGCCAGATGAGCAAACTCCACCTGGAGCGCCTCTTTCTGGCCGGTTTCCATGGTTAAGATCAAATCAAACTGTTCCAGCAGTTCCTGGCTGACCTCGCGCGAGCGGTGGCGGCTGATGTCAATGCCGCGTTCGGCCATCACCTGACGCGCCAGAAGGGCGGCGGGACGGCCAGCGGTGGTCCAGGTACCTGCGGATTCGACACGCCAGTCCAGCCAGTTGGGGTCCAGTTCGGGCAGACGGGCGGTGAAGAAAGCCGCGGCCATGGGTGAGCGGCAGATATTGCCGGTGCAGACGAACAACACCGACGGCATAACGATTAGCGCTCCATGCTGACGACTTGTGATTCCCAACGGTGCCAGCCGCCAAATTTTTCCTGCAAGATGCTGCGGCCTTCGCCGGGGCAGGGCAGCCCCGCCAGTTCCAGATCGGCATCCACCATGATGCGCACCAATTCGTGGAAGCGCACTTTGGGTTCCCAGCCCAATTGCTGGCTGGATTCGGCGGCGTCCGCCAGGAGGTAATCCACTTCGGTGGGGCGGAAGTAGCGCGGGTCAATGCGCACGTAGGCTTCCCAATCCAGGTTGAGATAGCCAAAAGCCTCGGTCAAAAATTCGCGCACGGTGTGGGCTTCGCCGGTGCCGATGACGAAATCGCCGGGCTGCTCCAGTTGGAGCATCTTCCACATGGCTTCGACGTATTCGGGGGCGTAGCCCCAGTCGCGCCGGGCGTCCAGATTGCCGAGGTAAAGATACTGCTGCTTCTTGGCCACGATTTGGGCCAGAGCGCGGGTGATCTTGCGAGTGACGAAGGTTTCGCCGCGGCGAGGGGATTCGTGGTTGAAGAGGATCCCGTTGGAGGCGAACATCTGATAGCCTTCGCGGTAGTTGCGCGTGACCCAATAGGCGTACACTTTAGCGGCGGCGTAGGGGCTGCGCGGCTCAAAGGGGGTGCTGAGGCCCTGTGGGGGTTTGGCGCCGCCGAACATCTCGCTGGAAGAAGCCTGGTAAAAACGGGTCTCGATTTTGCTCTTGCGGATGGATTCGAGCAGGCGGATGGTGCCCAGACCGGTGGTATCGCCGGTGTATTCGGGCATGTCAAAGCTGACGCGCACGTGCGATTGGGCGGCGAGGTTGTAGATTTCATCGGGGCGCACGTTGTAGATCACATCGGTGATGGTTTCGCCCACGGAGATGTCGCCGTAATGCAGGTGCAGGTGAACGGTTTCGCCGTTGTTGTGCGGATCGTGATAAATGTGGTCAATGCGGCGGGTGTTAAAGGTAGAGCCGCGGCGGATAATGCCGTGAACTTCATAGCCTTTGGCCAGCAGCAGTTCCGCCAGATACGAGCCGTCCTGGCCGGTGATGCCGGTAATCAGTGCTTTTTTCAAGATTTCCTCCTGTCAGATCCTGCCGCGTTGGCGAGCTGGAAACGGGGGGTTTCCAGCGCCAACCCCCTGGTCGAACCGCGGCGGGACATCCTATGTGCGTGAGTTTAAAGTCAAGTTGTGCGCCAACCAGGGGCGCGCAGCCTGGCATAGTATACCACGAGGGAAAAAAGACGTGGGGGGGAGGATTGATGCCCGCGGCGCGGGCTGAAAATCTGGTAGAATCGGGGACAGCGAGGTTAACGTTGAGACGACGGACTGGAAATATCCTGCGCTGGATGGCGCTGGTGATGGTTTTTGCGGCGGCTTTGCTATTGGTGATGCAGCTGGTGATCTTCAGCCGCATCCGCTCTGCGTTTCCGGCGGGGCTGATGGTGGCAGGAGTGCCGGTGGGGGGGCTGAACCAGCAGCAGGCGGCGGATCGGTTGACCCAGGCTTACGGCGTGCCGGTGGAGCTGCGTTACGGTGAGGCTGCCATCCAAATTAAGCCCAATACGGTGGGTTTTGAGCTGGATTTGCAGGGTATGTTGGCTGCGGCCGATTTGCAGCGTATTGAGCAGCCGTTCTGGTCTGCTTTTTGGAGCTATCTATGGGGGCGCACCAACCCGCCGGAGGCGATTCCACTGCGTTCCAGCCTGTCGGAAGACCGGCTGCGGGAATTTTTGAAGGATGAGATCGCCGAGCGCTACGACCGCCCGCCCGCCGAGCCGGTTCCCGTGCCCGGGACGACTGAATTTGCTTTGGGCGACCCGGGTTCTACCCTGGATGTGGACCGTGCAGTGACTTTGATTGGCGATGCTCTGCGCTCACCCTCGGTGCGCGTGGTGAATCTGTCCTTTAACCGCGTGGGGTCGCTGCGGCCCTCTTTGGCCAATTTGGAAGTGCTGCTGAAGCAAACCATTGACCTTTCGGGTTTCCCCGGCGAAGTGGAACTGTATATGTTGGATTTGCAGACCGAGCGCGAGGTGTACTTTGCGCGCGGCGGCGGGCAAGACCTGACCCCCGGGATCGCCTTCACCGCGGCCAGCACGATGAAAATCCCCATCATGGTTTCGGTATTTTCCCGCGTGGGCGAACCGACCCCGCCGGGGGTAACGGATTTGCTGGAATTGATGATTGAACGCTCCGAAAATGACCCGGCGGACCGCCTGATGGAAACGGTGATGGATAAGAACCTGGGGCCGCTGCGGGTGACGGATGATTTAAAGGAAATGGGGCTGGAGAATACCTTCCTGGCCGGGTATTTTTACCCGGGGGCGCCGCTGTTGGTGCGTTTTCAGACCCCGGCCAATTCGCGGACGGATGTTTTTTCAGGCCCTGACCCGTACAACCAGACCACGCCTTTGGAAATGGGCATGGTGCTGCGGGATATTTATCAGTGCGCGGATAAAGGTGGGGGGACGCTGATGGCGGCCTTCCCGGGCAAGATCTCGCAGGCCGAGTGTCAGACAATGCTGACCTACCTGACCCGCAACCGCATTGGTGTGCTGATGCAGGCGGGGCTGCCGGACGGCACGCGCATCGCCAACAAACACGGCTGGATTACCGAGAACGACGGCTTGCTGCACACCATGGGCGATGCAGGGATCATCTATACCCCAGGCGGCAACTACATCCTGTCCATTTACATCCACAACACCCAGCAGCTGGTGTTTGATGAGGGCAACCGGCTGATCGCTGATTTGACCCGCGCGACCTACAATTACTTTAATATGCCGCAGTGATGCGGATCTGCCCGACAACAAACCCCGCCGGTACTAGGAACGGCGGGGTTTGTTTTTTTCGAACCGAAGGTCAGGCGCAGGGCGCGTTGAAGGCTTCGCGCAGGCGCGGGATGAGCTGATCGGTGGGGAAACCCGCTGCGCTGCAAATTTCTTCCTGCAGAGCCTGTAACGGCCCCTGCAGGTGATCCAGGTGCTGCGGGTCAATCTGGTAGCGCTGCTTGAGGGCGGCGATGCGCTCGGACAGCGGGGTGATTTGCCCACCTTCCACCAGCTTATCAGCAAAGTAAACCAGCTTTTCTTCCCAGGTGGTGGGGATGAACTGGGGGTCCAGCAGGGTGAACATGGTGTGCCGCCGAACGATTTCGGCCAGGGCGGGCTGACCTTTTTCGGCCAGAATACGCCCGCCCAGCTCGCCGTGGTTAAGATTTTGGGCGCGGGCGGCCAGTTTGGCGATATCGTGCAGCAGGCCGCCGCGGTGGGTGAGCACGGGGCTGACCGTTTCTCCGCGGGCGCGCAGCCAGAGGGCCAGCTGATAGGCCGCGGCGGCTACCAGCTGCACATGGTTGAGCAGGTTGAAGGAGAAAGGCTGTTCCCACAGCCAGCCCAGGCAGGTTTCAACGCTGGGCGGCAGGCCAGCGGCCAGGGCCTGCGGCAGATCCGACAGGTGGGTGAGATCAACATCTTGCAGGGGCATCAGGCTGGCGGCTGGGCGCGAGGTGGGGTTGTACCACACACTGCGCCAGCCGGCGCGGTGAGCGCCGAGGATGTCGTTTTTCCATTCGTCGCCCACCATTGCGATTTGCTCGGCGGGGACTTGAATTTGAGCAGCAAGGTTGTGGAAAAACTGGGGCTGGGGTTTGCGCGCGCCCAATTCGGCGAAGGTGAAAATGCCGTCCAGGTACTGCGCCAGGCCCACCCGCCCCAGGGCGGCACGCACTTGATCGGCGCTGGAGGCCTGGGCGTTGGTGCCCACGTACAGGGCGCAGCTTCCGTGCAGGGCTTTGAGGGCTGCGGCGATGCCGTCCACGGCCTGCACCTGGGGCCAATCGGCCATCGGGCCGTCATATTGGGTGAAGTTGACCATGAGGGTGTCGCCCCAGTCAAAAACCAGGGCGCGCGGAGAAAGGGAGGACATGTCAGGCTCCTTGGGTTTGGTGGGGGAATTGTACCATCTGCTTTAGCTTTGCCTCCCGCCTTTTCATCGGCTGGAACGTTGCCGACTTCGACGGGTATGGGTTATACTGTAGCCTTCAGATGGGGCCTGCGGCCCCTGGATTGTATGGACGGACTTGAGGAGAAAGGCATGATGATGACGAAGAAAATTCTAACGCGTTTGTTCTTAGGCGGCCTGGTGCTGGCATTGGCGGCATGCAACGCCGCGCCGGTGGAGCCGACGGTGGACGCGAATATGATTTACACCCAGGCGGCCCAAACCGTTGAGGCGCAGCTCACCCTGACGGCGGCGGCCCAGCCGACCGCCACGGCGACCCCCGAACCTACGGCCACGCCGGAACCGACGGCCACCCCCGAACTGCCCACGGCCACGCCCACCCTGGATCCCACCGCGTTGGCTTTGACCCCGCTCAGCGGTTCGCCCACGGCGGCGGTCTTGGTTCCGCCCACCCAGGCAGCCGCCCCCACGCAGGAAAGCGGGCCGAAGCCGGGTGACAACGCCACCTTCCTCTACAACGTGCCCGCAGACGGGAAAAAATTGGCTCCCAAAGAGGAATTCCTGTTCGCGGTGGGCTGGAAGAACAGCGGCACAACCACCTGGAACTCCAGCTACGGCATGGTCTATCTGGGCGGCACGCTGACCACGACCTATACCAGCATCAAGATGGAGAAGGATGTTAAGCCCGGCGAAAAGTACGAGTTTAACATGCGCATGTATGCTCCGGAAAAGCCTGGCAAATACATCACCCGCTGGAAGTTGGTGAACCCGCAGGGGGTGTATATGAACGAATTCTATTTCCAGTTCATCGTCGAATAGACCCTACAGATGTGAATTCAAGCCCTGGCCGGCTTCCGCAAGGAGGCCGCCAGGGTTTTTGGTTTAACCGCAGGGTCAAGAGGTGGGGCTTGTCAGATCAGCCACTTTCAAGGATAATCAAGCCTGTTGGATCAAATACCTGAACTCACCCTTAAGACGGAAAGACCTTTCTATGGAACAAAACACGCAAACAGCCCCATCCTGGTTTGACCGGCCGATCACCTGGCTGTCAACCTGGAATGTCGAAAAAATTCTGGTGGTGATCATCCTGCTCCTGGCAATTGCCAGCCGCTTCTATATGGTGGGGGCGCGGGTGATGAGCCATGATGAGGTCAATCATGTGGTACCGGCTTATGAGCTTTTCCAGGGGAACGGCTACCGGCATGACCCCGTGACGCACGGGCCGATGCAGTTCCATCTGTTGGCGCTCTCCTATTTCCTGCTGGGCGACAGCGATTTTAGCTCCCGCGTTCCCGCGGCGCTGTTCAGCGCGGCGGCGGTGATCTTTGTGCTGTTCGGTTTTCGCCGTTACCTGGGGCGTAAAGGGGCCATGATTGCGGCGGTGCTGTTCTTGATCTCGCCCTACATGCTCTTCTACGGGCGTTACACGCGCAACGAGGCTTTCATTGAACTGCTGGGCGTGGTGGCCTTATATGCCACCCTGCATTATCTGGAGACGGGCAAATACGGCTCGCTGACGCTGCTGACGGCGGCCATGGGGCTGCACTTTACCACCAAAGAGACGGCCTTTATTTACATGGCCCAACTGCTGCTGTTCACCTTTTTGGTGTTCTTGTGGCGGGTGATCCAGCAAAGCTGGCCTTCGGAGCAGACGCGCAAACGCTTTATTCTGCTGATGATTTTGGCTTTGGGAGCGTTGGTGGCAGCTCTGGGTCTGGCCATTTGGAACGCGGCTCTGCAAAACCCGCCGGAAGATGGGGCGGCCACGGTGACCGAGGCCTCTGAGGTTGCCGTGCAGACCCTGCAATTAACGCCCCAATTCGCGGGTGAGGTGGTGGCCCTGGCGCTGGCGGCGGCGCTGGCTCTGGCGGGCGCGGTGGTGCTCATCCGCAATTTGGGATGGGAGGCTATCCGTTCGGAGCGTTCGTTTGACATTCTGATCATGATGGGCACGGTGACCCTGCCGCAGCTGACCCCCTTTATGGTCAGCATTGTGGGCAGCGACCCGCTGAATTACGAATGGCCGGCAGTGCTGGTGACGGCGGTGGTGGCAGCGGTGTTCTTTGGCATTTCCATCGTCATCGGTCTGTACTGGAAGCCCAAAGTATGGCTGGGCAACGCGGCTTTGTTCTGGGTGGTTTTTGCAGTTTTGTACACGACGTTCTTCACCAACGGGCGCGGGTTTGTGACCGGTTTGGTGGGTTCACTGGGGTATTGGCTGTCACAGCAAGGGGTTGAGCGGGGCAGCCAGCCGCTGTATTACTATGCTTTGATCCAGGTGCCGGTGTATGAGTATCTGGCGGCGCTGGGCACGCTGCTGGCGCTCTATTTTGGCGTGCGCTATGGGCGTTTCTGGCAAGAGGCCGGCCGCGCCCCGGCGGATATTCCGCTGCCGGAGCTTCCGACGGTGGAGCCGGAACTCGCACCTGGAGAAGAAGCCCCGGCAAAAATCGAAGTCAAAGCCGTTCAAATCCTGGATCCGGCGGCTGTGGAATCGGACGAAGGTGTGGAGCGGCTGCCGGTGTTGGCGCTGCTGCTGTTTTGGAGTGTCACCAGTCTGGCGGCCTATTCTTTCGCCGGGGAGAAGATGCCCTGGCTGACCGTGCACATCGCCCTGCCGCTGCTGTTAACCGCGGGCTGGGGCCTGGGCTTTTTGGTGGATACGACCCCCTGGAAGCGGGTGTTGGAGCGCAGCGGCCTGCTAGCGTTGGCGCTGACACCGGTGTTTATCACCAGCTTGGCGTCTGTGTTTGGCAGCATCCTGGGGGCCACGCCGCCTTTCCAGGGCAAGGAACTGGTGCAGTTGGAAGCCACCAACACCTTCCTGCTGGGGACCTTGATGGCGGGTCTAACGGGTTGGGCGATCCTGCGCTTCTTAAAAGACTGGCGCTGGGGCGACCTGCTGCGGTTGGTGACGGTGACCTTTTTCGTGATTTTGGGCGTGCTGACGGCGCGCACGTCGGCCACGGCTTCTTACATCAATTACGATAACGCCAAGGAATTCCTGGTGTATGCCCACGCGGCATCGGGGCCGAAAGAAGTGCTGCGCCAGGTGGAAGAGATCTCGCGGCGCACCACGGGCGGCAAAAATATCGTGGTGGCGTATGATAACGATGCGCTGTATCCCTACTGGTGGTATTTCCGCGATTATCCCAATAAGCGTTGGTTCACGGACAAGCCTTCACGCGATTTGCGGGATGCGCCTGTGATCATTTCGGGCGAATCGACCATGGGCAAGCTGGATCCGATCGTCAAGGGTGATTACGTCAAATTCGGCTATATGCGCCTGTGGTGGCCGATGCAGGATTATTTCAACCTGACCTGGGAGCGGATTGCCCCGGCGCTGACCGATGCGAAGATGCGGGAGGCCTTGTGGCAGATCTGGCTGAACCGCGATTACACCCAGTATGCCGCGGTGACGGGCAGCCAGACGCTGACTCTGGAAAACTGGCAGCCGAGCAGCCGCATGGATGTCTTCATCCGTAAGGATGTGGTGGGGCAGATCTGGAATTACGGGGCGGTTCCCGTGACCACCGGCGAGATTGAAACCGACCCCTATGAGGGCAAGGTGGCGCCGCTGACGCCGGATTTGCAGATCGGCGCGCCGGGGATGGAGCCGGGACAGCTTCAGGCTCCGCGCGGTATCGCAGCGGCGGCGGACGGCTCAATTTATGTGGCGGATTCGCGCAACCACCGTATTCAGCATTTCAGCCCTGAGGGCGAACTGTTGCACGTGTGGGGCTCCTTTGCGGATGCAACGGCAGCCAACGCGGAGGCCCCCGGCGGAACCTTCAACGAGCCGTGGGGGGTGGCTGTGGGGCCGGACGGCTCGGTGTATGTGGCTGATACCTGGAATCACCGCGTGCAAAAATTCACGGCAGAGGGCCAGTTCCTGACGCAGTGGGGTTATTTCGGCCAGGCCGAGAACCCAGATGCCTTCTGGGGCCCGCGAGATGTGGCTGTGGACGCGCAAGGGCGGGTGTACGTGACCGACACGGGCAACAAGCGCATCGCCGTGTTTGACGCCAACGGCGAGTTTATCACCCAATTTGGCGAGGCCGGGATGAATCCTGGGCAGTTTGATGAACAGGTGGGCATCGCCCTGGGGGCCGACGGCCTGGCGTTTATCACCGACACCTGGAACCAGCGCGTGCAGGTGTTTGCGGCTGAACCGGGGACGGCCAACTTCTCACCGCTGACCACCTGGGAGGTGTACGGCTGGTTTGGGCAATCGCTGGACAACAAGCCCTATATTGCCGTGGACTCTGCCAACAATGTGTATGTGACCGACCCCGAAGGACCGCGCGTGCTGAAATTTGACCTGAACGGTAAATTCCTGGCGGCCTGGGGGGATTACGCCGCGGATACCGGCGCAGGGACGCTGTATTCGGGGGTGGCAGTGGATGCGGAGCGCGGTGTGCTGTGGATCAGCGACGCCAACGGCGGGCGGGTGCTGCGTATGCCGTTAGAGGCGCTGCCCCTGCCCTAAGCGGGCCGGAGGATTGAGGAAAAAATAACCAGGGCGTTTCGGTCAAGAAACGCCCTGGTGTTTTACTGCTCAGGGAAGGGTATTGGGGAGCGGGGCTTAGCTGGCGCGGCGGCGGTGATCCCGCGAGTCACGCAGGAGTGCGTTCAGGAAGAAGCTGACCACGCTGACGATGAGCGCGCCCCAGAAGGCCGGCCAGAACCCATTCACCGTGAACCCCACGCCGAAGTTGGCGCCTAACAGGCCGGAGAGGTAGAACAGCAGGGTGTTGATGAGCAGTGCGCCCAGCCCCAGGGTCAGGATGACCAGCGGGCAGCCGACGATGTGCAAAATGGGCTTGAGAACGGCGTTGACCACCCCAAAGATCAGGGCTAACCAGATGAACGAAAGCCAGTTATCGCTTTGGGGGGTGATCCCGCGGCCGTTCAGCAAAGCCACTGCGGCGTATAAGGCCACAGCATTGATCAGTAAACGAAGCAAGAATTTTTTCATGTGATCTCCTCTCATCTGTATCTATCTACGTACGATTGAGGGAAAAAGTTGCGGAAGTAGGATACAAGACGTTTTGCGGCAGCTTCATCCAGGTGAGCGTGTTTTGAAGGGCAAAACCCGCCTGCTGAAAGGCGGCGTCGAGGCGCTGGGCGGGATAGTTCAGCAAAATGCCGCGGTGACCGCCGCGCCGGTGCAGCACCGCCGCCAGCAGCGAGGGGGCGGCCTGTTCTTCGCTTTCGGGGTCCAAGGCCAGCCACAGGAAATCCAGCTTGTGTCCAGAGCCGTCCAAAGTGGCTGCGCCCAGATAGCGGTTCTCCAGCCGGGCCGCCCACTGGTGAATGACCTCGCCGTTCATCCAGCGCGAAAGTGAGGCCAACATGCCCGGGCGGAAGCGTTCGGGCACCAGGGGTAAATTCCAGCGGATGTCGGCAGGGTAGGTGTGATTGAAGAAGCGCAGCTGCTCTGGCCAATCGCTGTTGCGGCTGGGGGTGATGAGCACGGGGGAGGCAGGGGCGGTCGGCGGGGTTGAATAGGAGGGCAGCCGCCAGTTGGAACGGACGGCCTGGGTTTCGAAACCCAGCGAACGGTAAAGCTCCTCGGCAGATGGGTTGTCATCGCGCACTTGCAGCCACAGCGCGCTGACGCGGTGATCGCGGGCGTGCTGGATGCCGCGCTGGGTGAGGGCGCGGCCGATGCCCAGGCGGCGGTAATCGGGATGGACGGCCACATTGGCGATGAGATAGATCCACTGTCCGTCGCGTTGGTGGGGGATGAGGGTCACGTTGCCGACCACACGGTTATCCTGCACCCACACGTAGCCGTGCAGGGGGTAGGCGACGCGTTCACCGGAGCCGGAGAGCCATTGGACGTAATGCGAATCGTGCCCGGCGCGGCGGATGTGGGTGAGGTATTCGCGGCCCTCTTCGTCCATGGTGGAGAAGAAGCAGGTTTCAATCAGATCGGAAACCGGCAGCAAATCGCGGCGCGGATCCAGAGGGCGCAGCGTGCCGGAATGCACGGAAGTCAGGACGCTCATAGGCTAATTTTACTTGATTCAAGCTTGCTGGCGCGAAAACTGCACGGACAAGATTAGAGTTTTCAGAAAGGGGCCGGTTTGACAGCGGCCGGTCGGTTGGCTACTATCTAGACAGGGTTGGAGGATTCACCGCGGGCATTTCTACGCGATTCTTATAAGGTTCTGATACAGTAATCATGGAGTATTAACCCGCCAGATGCTATAATGCCTGCAATTGGCTCCTGTAAGCCAATGAAAAGGACGTGAACGATGATGCGTTTTGACCGATTTACCGAGCGTGCCCAAGAAGCAGCCCAACGGGCAGCGGAGATTATTCAGCGGTATGGGCACAATCAGATTGACACCGAGCACATCCTGTTGGCTTTGATTGAACAACCGCAGGGCGTGGTTTCGCAGATTCTGGCCCATTTGAAGGTGGACCCCAACGCCATTTCCGAGCGGCTGGATTACATCCTGCGCACCAGCCCGAAAGCCAGCATTTTTGGCGGCGGGGCGGGGCAAATTTTCATCACCCCGCGGGTGAAGCGGATTATTGACCTGGCCAACGAAGAGGCCAGCCGCCTGCATGATGAATATATTTCCACCGAGCATATCTTCCTGGCGATCCTCAGCGAACGCAACACCCCGGCGGCGCGCCTTTTGGAAGGGGCTGGGCTGACCCGTGAACGGGTGTACGACGCCGTGCAGCAGATGCGCGGCGGGCAGCGGGTGACCGACCCGCAGGCGGAAACGCGCTACCGCACCCTGGAAAAATACTCGCGCGATTTGACCCAACAGGCGCGGGAAGGCAAGCTGGATCCGGTGATTGGACGCGACGCCGAGATTTTGCGGGTGATGCAGATCCTTTCGCGCCGCACCAAAAATAACCCGGTGCTGATTGGCGAGGCCGGGGTGGGCAAGACGGCCATTGTGGAAGGCCTGGCGCAGAAGATCGCGGCCAACGACGTGCCGGAAATTTTGATGGGCAAACGGGTCATCTCGCTGGATCTGGGCGCCATGATCGCCGGTTCGCGTTTCCGCGGTGAATTTGAGGAACGCCTGAAGGCGGCTATTGAAGAGGTGCAGCGCGCTGCGGGCGAGATCATCCTGTTCATTGATGAACTGCACACCGTGGTGGGGGCGGGGGCGGCACAGGGGGCGATGGATGCCAGCAACATGTTAAAGCCGGCCTTGGCGCGCGGCGAGCTGCAGTGCGTGGGCGCCACCACCCTGGATGAGTACCACAAGTTCATTGAGAAAGACGCGGCTTTGGAACGCCGCTTTGCCCCCGTGTATGTGGAAGAGCCGACCGTGGAAGATACCATTCAGATGCTGTTTGGTCTGCGCGACCGCTACGAGGCTCATCACAAGGTGCGCTTCTCGGATGAGGCCCTGGTTTCGGCGGTGAAGCTTTCTACGCGCTATGTGACTGACCGGCGCCTGCCGGATAAGGCCATTGATCTCATGGACGAAGCCGCGGCTAAACTGCGCGTGGCGCTGTATTCTCTGCCGCAGGAACTGAAGACCATGAAGAGCGAGATTGAGCGCTATGCGGCGGAGGAAGAACAGGCGGGCGTGGAGCGCAACTACGAGCGCGCGGCCATGATGAAGACCGAACGCCACCGCCTGGAAGCTGAATTTGCACAGCTGCGGGATCAATGGGAAGCGGAACACAAGCTGGATGAGGTTGTGGATGTCAACGACATCGCCCAGGTGATCGCGCAGTGGACGGGCATTCCCGTGAGCCAGATGATGGAAACCGAGGCGGAGCGCCTGCTGCAAATGGAAGACCGTCTGCATGAACGCGTGATCGGGCAGGAGGAGGCCATCAAGGCCATTTCCGATGCCATCCGGCGGGCGCGCAGCGGGCTGAAAGACCCGCGGCGGCCGATTGGTTCCTTTATCTTCATCGGCCCGTCGGGTGTGGGCAAGACCGAGCTGGCCAAAGCCCTGGCGGAATTCCTGTTCGATGACGATGACGCCCTGGTGCGGCTGGACATGAGCGAATACCGCGAGCAGCACACTGCCTCGCGCCTGTTTGGGGCGCCTCCGGGCTATGTGGGTTATGAAGAGGGCGGACAGCTGACGGAGGCCGTGCGCCGCCGCCCGTACCGGGTGATTTTGTTCGATGAAATTGAGAAGGCGCATCCGGAAGTGTGGAATGCCCTGCTGCAAATTTTGGACGACGGCCGCCTGACCGACGGCCAGGGCCGCACGGTGGACTTCCGCAACACGGTGCTGATTATGACCAGCAACCTGGGCACGGAATTTGTGCGGCGGGGCGGCACGCTGGGGTTCATTCAGGCGTCAGGCAGCACAGAAGACGATAAGCTGGCGCATGAGAAGATTGAAAAGGCGCTCAAAACTACCTTCCGCCCCGAATTCCTGAACCGCGTGGACGAGATCATCATGTTCTCGCCGCTGACGATGGATCAGATGCTAGAGATTGTGGATTTGCAGCTGCGCGAAGTGCAGCAGCGCCTGGAAGAGCACGGTCTGAAGGTGATCTTGAGCGATACGGCGCGACAGCGGTTGGCCGAGGTGGGTTTTGACCCGGCTTTTGGTGCGCGGCCTCTGCGGCGTGCGCTGCAAAAGTTTGTGGAAAGCCCGCTGTCGGTGAGCTTGCTTTCGGGCGAATTCTCGCGCGACGATACGGTGGTGGTAGATGCCAACGAGGCCGGTGAGATTGTCTTCACCAAGCAGGAGCCGAAGAAAAGCAAGAAGTCCTGAGGGCTGAGCGCGGCAAAGGTCATTAAACCTGGCTGTTTCTGTTGAGGGGCAGCCAGGTTTTTTCGCCCCTGGGAACCTGTGAGGGAGCTGGAGCGTCTCTATACGGAGAGGTGAAACCATGAAAAAGATGATGCTTGCCCTGATCCTTTTCGCCGGTCTGCTGGCCGGCTGTGTGGACGGCGCGGCACAAATGCCGCCGAAGCCAAGCCCCTTGCCGCGAGGGACGGAAAGCGGGCCAGATACGCCGGTGACGAATGAAACCAGCGTTCCCCGCCCGCAGCCGCCGATTTCAGAGGAAGGTATGGACAAAGAAACCGCCTTTGTGGATTCAGCTGAGGTGCTGATTCTGGAATCGGACCCGCCGCAGATTCACGTGCTGGTCAAAGGCAATGCCCCTACCCCGTGTCACTTTCCCAAGATGGTGATCAACCCGCCCGACAGCCGCGGACGGATTCAGGTGGAGGTTTATACCCTGGTGAATCCGGAGATGATCTGCACCCAGGTGCTGTCGCCTTTTGTGCTGAACGAAGCTGTGGATATGCAGGATCAGCCGGGCGGCAAGTACAGCGTGTCCGTCAACGGGAAGCCCATTGGCGAGTTCGATTGGCCCTAAATCGGATATACTTAAGGTATGCCACCGCTTGAAGAGATCGCCGGGCTTCTGAAAACCCATTATCCATTTCGGAAATTGGATGATGCCAGGCTGCTGGCGATTGCTGAGCGCATGGAGGAACAGACTTTTGAGGATGGTGAGCTGATTTTCCAGGCCGGAAATGACGCTCGCCATCTTTATTTTGTGTACAGCGGGGCGGTGACCTGCTCGGTGGGCGAGGGCGAGGCCGAAACGGTAATTTCTCGCTTTGTCCCTGGGGATTTGTTCGGCTACGAGATGCTGGGCAACGAAGCCAGCTGGCAGTCTTCGGCAGTGGCAGATGGGCAGGTGCTGGTGATGCGCCTGTTCCGCGACGATATGCAGGCCATTTTGGAGGACATGCCGGAGCTGGTGGACGGGCTGGAGATGCTCTACGACAGCTACCATCTGTCGCTGGAGGTTCCGTTTGACTGGCGCAAGCCGGATGAGGCCATCTATTTCATGGCGCGCAAGCAGATCCTATTTTTGGCGCTGCGCATGGCCCCCGTGGCGCTGCTGGCCGTGTTCACCTTGCCGCTGGCGCTGACGTTTTTGGTGCTGACCAACGGGATGGCCACCGCCTGGGTGGTGCTGCTGGCGGATGTGCTGGCGATTGCGGGTTGGGGGCTGTGGAATTATGTGGACTGGGCCAACGACTATTCGGTGGTGACCAGTCAGCGGGTGATCAACCAGGAACGGGTGGTGCTGCTGTATGACAGCCGGCAGGAAGCCCCCCTGAACGCGGTGCTTTCTGTCACGACCAGCACGGATCAATGGGGACGCTGGCTGAAATATGGGGACGTGATCGTGCGCACCTATGCAGGCGTGATTGTGCTGCCCAAGCTGGCTAACCCCCAGCAGGTGGTGGCGCTGATCGAAGGGGAATGGGCGCGGGCGCGGGTGAACCGCACGGCGATGGAGAAGGCGGCCATTGCCAAAATGCTGCGTGAGCGGTTGGGGATGAACCGCGCGGGGGCGGCGGCAGCGGTGAACCAGCCGGTGACGGCCCAGGTGGAGCCCGGAGAGCTGCAAAGGCTGTTCGCCAACCTGTTCCGCATGCGCTTTGAAAGCGGCAGCACCATCACTTACCGCACGCATTGGTTTTTCTTGCTGCGCCACATCTTCTTCCCCACCCTGATCTTTCTGGCCGTGTGGGTGGTCTTTTTCCTGCGCGCGGCGGGGGTGTTTGCCATCCTTTCCGTGGGGGCCATGTTTGCGCTGACCCTGCTGGGTTCGCTGGTGGTGGGCCTGTGGTGGCTGTACCAGTACACCGACTGGCGCAACGATTATTACGTGATCAGCGATGATCAGGTGCTGGATGTGTATAAGAAGCCGCTGGGGCGCGAGGAGCGCCAGGCAGCCCCGCTGCGCAACATCCAGAGCATTGAGTTTAAGCGCATTGGTCTGTTGGGTCTGCTGTTGAATTACGGCACGGTTTATATTCGTGTAGGCGACGCCAATTTGACCTTTGATTATGTATTCAACCCGGCGGACGTGCAGCAGGAGCTGTTCCGGCGCATTGCCGAGCGAGACTACAAAGACAAGCGCAGTGCGGAAGAGAAAGAATTGCAGCGCACGCTGGACCTCTTTCAGATTTACCACCGCGTGGCGGAAGAAGACCGCAACCTGCGCCAACCGCCGCGGCAAAATTGAGGTAAAATCAGGGGCGAACAATTTTAGAGGATAGGATGGGCAAGGTGCTGAGATGACAATTCGACCGATCGTGACGATTCCGGATGCCGTGCTGCGCCGCAAAGCGCACAAGGTGACCGATTTTGGCAAAGACTTTCAAACCCTGGTGATGGACATGGTCGAAACCATGCGCGTTGCGCCGGGGGTGGGGCTGGCTGCGCCGCAGGTGGGCGTGCCCATGCGCCTGGTGGTGGTGGAATATGGGGACGACGAGGACGACGACGCCCCCAAGAAGCTGTATGTGATGGCTAACCCGGAGATCGTGCAGGTGTCGGAAGACGACAAGGTCTTGGGGATTGAGGGCTGCCTTTCGGTGCCGCGCCTGGTGGGCGAGGTGGAACGCTATCATAAGATCGTGATCAAGGGCATGAACCGCCTGGGTAAACCGGTGAAGATCAAAGCCGACGGCTGGCTGGCGCGTATTTTCCAACATGAAATTGACCACCTGGAAGGGGTGCTCTTCACCGACCTGGCGACGCGCGTTTGGGAGCCGAGCAAAGAAGAGGAAGCGAAGTACGTAGATTGAAATGTATCTGACGCGCTTATCGTTGACCGATTTTCGAGCTTTTGCCCGCCTGGACATGGAAGTGCCCCGGCGGATTCTTTTGTTAGTGGGGGATAATGCCCAGGGCAAAACCAGCCTGCTGGAGGCGGTGTACTATCTGGCCACCTTCACCTCGCTGCACGCGCAAAGCGACCGGCAGTTGATCCATTTTTTGGCGGCGCAGGAGGCCCTGGCGGTGGGGCGCATCACGGCAGAATTTCAGCGTGGGGGGCGCGGCCACCGTTTGGAAGTGCGGCTGATTCTGGAAAACAGCAACGGAAGCGCGCGTCTGCGGCGGGAGATTCTGGTGGACGGGATCAAACGCACCGCACAGGAGGCGGTGGGCTTCTTCAACGCGGTCATCTTCCTGCCGCAGATGACGCGCGTGGCAGACGGCAGCCCCGAAGATCGGCGGCGTTATCTGAATCTGCTGCTTTCGCAGGCTCACCCCGGCTATGCCCAGGCGTTGAGCGAATACCAACAGGTGCTGACCCAGCGCAACGCGCTGCTGAAGCAGTTGGGCGAGCGCGGAGGCGACAACAGCCAATTGGACTATTGGGATGGGCTGCTGGTGGAGCGCGGGGCGACCTTGATTTACGCCCGCAACACGGCCATTTCTGAGATCGAGCGCCTGGCGGCGCAGTTTCACGGACGCCTGACCCGCCAGCAGGAGGTGCTGCGCATTTTTTACCAGCCCGCCTACGACCCGTTGGAGCCGCCCGCGGGGCAGTACAGCCTGCCGCTGATGACCAGCGCCGACCGCAGCCGCTTTAGCCGTGAGGACTTGCGCCGCGGCTTTCAGGAAAAATTGGCCGCCGTGCGCGGTGAAGAGATCGCCCGCGGGGTGACCACCGTTGGCCCGCACCGCGATGAGGTGCGCTTTGTGAGCAACGGGGTTGATTTGGGCAGCTTTGGCTCGCGCGGGCAGGTGCGCACCCTGCTGCTGTCCCTTAAGCTGGCCGAGGTGGCCTGGCTGAAGGAGAAGACCGGCGAGTGGCCGGTGCTGCTGCTGGACGAAATTTTGGCTGAATTGGATATGCAGCGCAGAGCCGACTTGCTGGAGGCGCTGGGCGAGGGCGAGCAGTCTTTAATGACCACCACGGATTTAAACTTGTTCGATCCGGCTTTTATTCAAAACGCATCTGTGTGGCGGGTGCGGCAGGGGGTGGTGAGCAGCGAGGGGTAGGTTATTTGAGGGGGGTTTTGGAAGGGATGCCCACCCGGCGGGGGTACTGGGGTGGGGTGGCGGCGACTTTATCCACCACAATCAGATAGCGATCTTCGGTGATGCCCGGCAGAGTCAGATGATGCAGCTGGCGCAGGCGCCCGCCCAGGATGTGGGCTGGGCGTTCGGCGGCGTGGGCTTCGGCCGGGCCGTTTTCGCCTTTCTGCATGAGCACAGCCCCGCCGATGCGCACCAGGGGGATGAGATATTCCACCAGGGTGGGCATGTGCGCCACGGCGCGGGCCACGGCCCAATCGTACTGCTCGCGGTGCTGGGGCGATTGGCCCAGCTCTTCGGCGCGGGATTGCAGCACTTCGACCTTATCCAGCCCCAGGGTGGTCACCATGTGGCGGCAAAATTCGGTCTTTTTGCCTACTGATTCCACCAGGGTCAGGCTGAGGTTGGGCAGCAGAATCTTGAGGGGCAGGCCGGGGAAACCGGCGCCGGTGCCGATGTCAATCAGGCGGTTGGGCGGGGCGTCGCGCAGCACCAGCAGGCAGGAGAGTGAGTCTAAAAAGTGCTTGCTGCGCACGCCTTCCGATTCGCGGATGGCGGTCAGGTTGAAACGGCTGTTCCACGCCAGCAGTTCACGTTCGTAGGTCTCAAACGCGGCGATTTGACGGGCGGTGAGGGTGATCCCCAGCAGATTTTTGACGTCCTGGCGCAGTTTTTCCATACAGCTTGATTATAACCTTTAGCGAAGAATCTCAATCCCATCTGGGCCGAAAACTTGCTGATTGGGGAAAGAATGTTTTTGGTCTTCGGCGGCGTAGGCGGCCCGCAGGTGGGCTTTTTCGGCAGAAGAGCAGCCCCAGGCCTGCTGGCTGTCGGCGGGCAGAGGCTGGCCGGGCGAGAGTACCGAGAAACGCTGGGCCGCGGGCTCTGCCTGGATCTGCTGCACCACATACCAGCGGCCTTCCTCCGGTTCGAATGTTTCGCCAGCGTTAAGGGCGATCGGGGTGGTGTCGCAGGCGCGCAGCAGGGGTTCCAGATCCAGACTGCGGCGGTACAGGTGCGCATCGGTTTGCAGGTTGGCGATGAATTGGGCCGCGAGCAGGAAGCCCACCAGCAGGATGGGAGCCGCACGCGGGAAGGCCACGCTGGGGGCAGGGGCGTCCTCACCGCTGGGGCGGGCGGGTGAGGGCAGCTCGGTGAGGGCCAGCAGCGCGGAAAACACCGGGATCAACACCGGCAGCCAGTAATGATCGGGGCGCACGGCGATGACCCAACCGAGGTAGGCGGTGTAGGGCAGCGCCCAGGCCAGGATGAGCTGGTTGTGCAGGCGGCGCGGCCCAGCCAGGGCGGCCATCAGCAGAGAGAGCAGGGCAAAGGCCAGGAAGTAAGCGCTGCCGTACCAGCGTTCCAGCACGGGCAGCCAGGAGAGCGGCCCTTTGGCGTAGGCGTCCTGATTTTCCCAGCCGTGGGTGAAGGAGAAGTTATGATCCTGGTGAACCTGAAGGATGGCAGCGCGGGTTTGGGGGATGAGCAGCAGGGGGTTGGAAAGGATGAAGACCGCAAAGAGGATCAGGATGAAGAGCGCACCGGCTTTCAGCGCCTGGGGCCAGGTGAGGCAGCGGCGGCGCAGGCCGGTGAGCAGGTACCAGGCGACGGCCAGGAAGAAGAAAAAACCGATTAGCTTGATTCCGGCGGCCAGACCGCAGGCTGCCGCGGCAAAATAGAAATTGCGCCCAAAGCGCAGCTGGTCGCGGTCCAGAAAGTAAAAGGTCAACGCCACGGCCAGTACAGTCAGCGCGTCGGGATGCCACCATTGGATATTCTGACGAAATACGCCGGGGACAAAAGCCAGGAAGAGAAAAAGCACAGCCGTGCGCCAGAAAGAGCGCAGGCCGGTTTGCAGGGCGGTGAAGATCAGCAGGGCGGCCAGCATGGGCAAAACGGAGATGCCCTGACGGAGAAAGAGGATCAGGGTTTGGGTGTGGGCGGCCAGATCGGCGCCGTAGAAGATTTTGAGGGGCAGGGCAGCCAGGGCGTTGAAGAAATAGAAGGGGTAGCCGTAAATGTAGTGCTGATGGTTGAAAAAATGCTTGAGGGATTCGATCAGCGTGCTGCCGGGGGTGAGCATGCGCAGCAGATTGGGGTACTGAATATTTTCGTCCGGTGAGGTGAGGAAGAGCATGTGCTCATCCGCGGCACCCTGTGCGTTGGGGAAGATGAAAAGGATAAAGTAAGCCAGGATGAGGGGAAGCAAAGCCCAAAACACACGCTTGCGAGAGGTCAACATGCACACTCCATTGGACAGAATGGGGTCATTTTAACCGAAATTTGAGCGGCAGGGGGAAAACGCGGCCAACAGGCATTGCCGTGCGGCGGCGCGGGGGCTATACTGGGGGCAGCAAGGGAGTGATCTGCCATGCAATTGAATTGGAAGGCAAGGCTATTTCAATTGGCCCGCAGGCCCGCTGTGGGGCGGGTGATTGGATGGGTATTCGCGAAGATGAGCTTCTTACTGCCTGTGGAGCGTCTGGTGGATACGGAGGAACTGGTGGCTTTTTGGCACCCGCAGCCGTCTTATGCCACCCATATTTTGATCGTGCCCAAACGGGCCTACCCCAGCCTGACGGCGGTTCCGGCGGGGGAGGGGGCCTTTTGGGGCGCGCTGATGGAAACCGTGCAGCGCCTGGTGCGCGAATTGGGTCTGGAGGCGGACGGATACCGCCTGATTGCCAACGGCGGGGCGTTTCAGGAGGTGGGGCAGCTGCACTTTCATCTGGTGAGCGACCATCCGTCTGCGGGCCAGGGGCGCCCATAGACGGCCAGATGGTGAGGGGGCGACCTACCCATTTGACCAGTCTTTTGTGAGACAAGCGCTAAGTTCTTGACACGGGTTGGGGCGGCGTGCTAAACTGGACTTGATGTAAATTCTAAGAAAGGAGAGGCGCAAGAGATGGTTTACAACATTCTTCCTACGTTCATGATTTGCTCTGCGGCCGTCGTTTCTGGCGGTGGTGCTGTTGTACCTTCTCGGAGTGCGCCTACTCTCGGTTAGAAGAACCAGTTGTCTCTTCAAAGCCACGGGCGTGCTCCAAGTCCCGTGGCTTTTTTGTTGGGTGAAAACTCAGGCCGCGGGAATCCCGTGGCCTTTTTTATTGCGGCGCGGAGGACAGAAATGACATTCAAAACAGGATTGGGTAAGGCTTTTTGTTGATTTTGGATCTGCGGTGGCTGCGAACTACGGGCCGTTCGCAAGGCCAATTGGTTTGGACAAAGGGACGCAAGGGAACGCAATGAAGGAGCACGATATGTTTGAGACATTGACCCGACATGGAGGATACCGTATCGATTACCTAAAGCCGGAGATTGCCGGCCACCCCGAAGCGTTTGGCTTCTATGTGTGCGGCAGTCTCCCCGAAGATGCGGTGTACAGCACCAGTGCGCGCAGACAGCTTTTGGCCGGGTTGAGCGCCATTCAAAACCAAATGAACCCGGACCACCTGGTGGCGATTTATGTGGACATTAACAACCTGGAGAATTTATTCCGCGGCGCGTACCAGCAGCTGAAACGGGATGTGCGCGAGGGATTGATTCACCGCGTGTTTGTAATCTCGCTGGGCGATTTGATTGACGGCCCAGAGAGCATCGAAGATATGACCGGATTGTTCCGCGACTCAGGCGGTTTTGAGATTATCAGCCTGGAGGATGGAATATGCCAGCGTGAGACTTTTGCATACGCCTGTTACCGATGGGTGATGCGCAATGCGGCGGAGATCTATGAAGCACCTTGCATTGAACACTAAACCCTTGCAGGAACTGCATCCGGTTCAGGCCCACTGCACCTGCCGTCTGGGCGGCGTGGGGTTAAAGCCCACCCCGACTCACTTCGGCAGTCTGCTTGATAACGGCTCTTGAGGTTGAAAACGCGCCCGCGCGGTTTTCAGCCCAAGGGCCGTTTTTCTTGTTTTTTGAAGGCTTTATGGAAAAGGAGGAGACGCAGACATGATCGAAACCCCTTTATTTGAAGGCAAGCGGGTGAGAATTTGCGAGATTGACCCGGAAAAGACGACTGCCGAGGAAGCGCGGTGGACGGTTGACCTGGATGTGGCCAGCTACTACCGCCCGAATGCCCCGCGACCGCTGGCGGCTTTTGAAATTCAGAAATTTTACGAGGGGCGCAAAAAAGACATTGAGAGCATGCAGGTGCTCTATTTTCTGCTGCGCCGCAAAGCCGACGACCAGTTGATCGGCTTCTTTCGCGTGCGCGGCATTCAGATTTCGCACCGCACAGCCTGGTTTGACCTGGTGATCGCCGAACCTGAGGGGCAGGCCGAGGCTGAGGAAGAGGCTTTGCGCCTGGCGCTGCGCTACCTCTTTTTGGAAATGAATCTGGATTATGTGACCATGCGGCTTTCGGAAACCCGCTTTGGAATGGAAGAACGCCTGAAAGCGGCGGGTTTCAGCCTGGATGTGCGCCAGCGCGGCATGGTGTACCGCCGCGGACGTACCTGGGATCTGCTGCATTACGGTTTGCGGCGGCGCAGTTGGATGCAAAAACAGGGGCTGGAGGTGGAAGAATGAGCAGTATTTTTGAAGGTCAACTGGTGCGCCTGGCGGTTCCCGACTTTGAGCGCGACACCGAGATCATGGTGGCCTGGAGCCGCGACAGCGAATATATGCGCCTGAGCGGCAGCGAACCCGCGCGCATGTGGTGGCCGGCGGCGGAGAAGAACTGGCTGAAGGAGTACATGGACGAGGCTTATCTCTTCGGCATTTACCGCCGAGAAGATGACCGCCTGATCGGCACCCTGGATTTGGAGGTGGACAATTGGGCGGTGCGCAACGCCTGGCTGGGTATCGGCATCGGCGACCGCAGCTGCTGGGGCCAGGGCTACGGCAGCGAGGCCATGCGTTTGCTGCTGCACTACGGCTTTGAGGAGCTGCATCTGGATCGGGTCACCTTAAATGTGTTTGAGTACAACACACGCGGGGTGCATGTGTATGAGAAGCTGGGCTTCAAGGTGGAAGGGCGTTATCCCAAGTGGCTGCTGCGCGAAGGCAAGCGCTGGGATTTGATCTTTATGGGAATCACGCGCAGCGAGTGGGAACAGGTCTGCGCGGAGAGCGGAAGCAGTTTTTAAAATAGAGAGGCAAAAATGGTGGCTATTCATCCAATCGTAGAAAAATTCCCTCTGGTGATGCCGGAGGGGATGCACGACCGCCCCTTTACCCTGGCGGATGCGCCAGGGGTGGTAGAGGTTTTTAACCGCGTTTCGCAAAAAATGACCGGTCAGGACGACACTTCGCTAGAAGAGGCCCTGGCGGATTGGAACGACCCGGTGTATGTGCCGGAGCGGGACGGGCGGGTGATGGTGAACGCGGACGGTAAGGTGGTGGGCTTTATTGAGTTTTACGATATGGGCCAGCCGCACGCCCGGTTTTACAGCTTTGGGCGGGTGGACCCGGACTATACCGGACGGGGGGTGGGGCGGTTTCTGCTCAGTTGGGTGCTGCAGCGCAGCCTGGATAATTTGGAATTGGCCGAGCCGGGCACGCGCGTGTCCCTGCTGGGCGGGGTGAACGAAGCCGATCAGGCCGGGCAGCGTCTGTTTCAAAACCTGGGTTTCCGCTTGGAGCGCGTCTTCAGCCGCATGCGCATTGATTTTGACCAGCCGCCGCAGGCGCCGGTGCTTCCCGAAGGGATCAGCCTGCGCGCTGCCAGCCCGGAGGACAATCGGCAGGTGTACCTGGCGGTGTATGATGCGTTCATGGATCACTACGGCTTTGTGCCGCAGCCCTTCGAAGACTACTATGAGCGCATGATGCACTTTTTAGAAAGCGACCCCTATACAGATTACTCCCTGCGCTTTGTGGCTGAGGAGGGGGGCGAGATCGCCGGGTTCTCGCTGTGCAATCCGCGCACGGGCGAAGACCCCAACCTGGGCTGGGTGGGGCAGCTGGGGGTGCGGCGGACCTGGCGGCGCAAGGGCCTGGGGTTGGCGCTGCTGCTGCATTCCTTTAATGAGATGTATGCGCGCGGGCTGCGCTCGGCAGGGCTGTGGGTGGATTCGGACAGCCTGACGGGGGCCACGCGATTATATGAAAAGGCGGGTATGCGCGTGCAGACGCGTTCGGTGCGCTTTGAATATGAGCTGCGCGCAGGCAAAGAGATGGGGGTGATGAGCCTGTAGCTGCTCTCAGCGAATGGATCAGAGAAGCTCAGCCCAGGCCGCCGTGCCTGGGCTGTTTCTTTGCGCGGCAGATGATATAATCCAGGGAATTGCCGCCAAGGAGGCTCAGAACCGTGACATCCAAGCCGAAAATTCGCGCCGTGATTTTTGATATGGGGGGGGTTTTACTGCGCACTGAAGACGGAGGCCCCCGTGAAGTCCTGGGACGGTCTTTGGGGATCAGCCGTGCCGAGCTGGAACGGGCTGTGTTTGAATGCGACGAGGCGCGGGCGGCCACAGTCGGGGCGCTGCCCGAAGAACGCATGTGGCAGGCGGTGGGGGAGCGCCTGGGGGTGGCGGCGGAGCAGCTGCCGGCTTTTCAAGATCAGTTTTGGGCAGGAGATGAGCTGGATCTGGACCTGGTGCAGATGATTCGCGGGCTGCGCAAGCGCTGGCGGACGGGGCTTTTGAGCAACGCCTGGCCCAACATCCGCAGCACATTGGGGCGGCTGTACCCCGATTTTTTGGATGCGTTTGATGAGGTGGTGTTTTCGGCTGAGGTGAAGATGGCCAAGCCGGACGCACAGATTTATCATTTAATGGTAGAGCGCATGGGCGTGCGGCCAGAGGAAGCCGTGTTTGTGGATGATTTTTCGGCCAATGTGCGCGGAGCGCAGCGGGCAGGGCTTCAGGCGGTGCATTTTACCAGCCCGGCGCAGACCTGGCTGGAGCTGCGTGCGCTGCTGGGAGACGGCCTTGATTGAGCTGGAAACGCTGACGTTCCCCAACGGGCGGCCGCTGCGTTTGGGTGTGGTGTCGGATACGCACGTCCCCGACCGGGCGCTGGAGCTGCACCCGGGGCTGATTCCCAGCCTGGCAGCGGCGCAGGTGGACCTGATTTTGCACAGTGGGGATATTTCGACCCCGGCGGTGTTGGAGGCATTAGCGGAGGTGGCGCCGGTGCGGGCGGTGCGCGGCAACCGCGATTTTGCCTTCTTGGGCAAGCTGCCCCTGGTGCGCGCTTTTCAGATTGGGCCGCGTAAGCTGGTGCTGATGCACGGGCACGGCGGCTGGCTGCGCTATTTGCTGGATAAGGTGGAGTATATCCGGCACGGTTACCGGCTGGAACGGTATCACGACCTGCTAATGGAAACCCTGCCGCAGGCGGACGGGGTGATCTTTGGACACACGCATTTTGTGGAAAATGTGTGGAAAGGGGGCAAGCTGCTGTTTAATGCCGGCTCGGCTTCGATGGGTTCGCCGGTGCACCCGCTGCCTTCGTTTGGCGTGCTGAGCGTGGCGCACGACGGGCAGATGCAGGCGGAGGTGACGGCCCTGACGGGATTGCGGCGCGAGGGTCGGAAATGGGTTGATTTGTAATTTGCTTGCATGGATTTTCTTAAATAATCTTGACCTTTCCATATGCGATTGATATAATCACTATTTGCGCATGGTATACCCATGCGTAGGTATTTTTGTGTATTAAGCGGATCTGGAAGAAACCAATATTCGGCCAGGTTTAGACAACTTAGGAGTGCTCTATGGCGTCTGTTCTGCCAACCAAGTCTTTCGCGCGTATCCCCGTCATTTTTGACCTTCCTGACCTGATCGAAGTCCAGCTAGATTCCTTTCGGCGCTTGAAATCGGAAGGACTGGCCGACCTGTTCAACGAAGTTTCCCCGATTGAATCCTATAACAAAGGCATGAAGCTGTTTTTCCCCAGCCATTCGCCAGAGAGCCAGCAGTGGGGCTTGCGCTATTGGTTTGGGGACCCCAAGCACTCCATGAACGAATGTGTTGAGCGCGATTTGACCTATGCCAGCCCGCTGTATGTGAGCGTGCTGCTGGCTGGGCCAGAAGTGCCCGAACCCATCAAACAAGACATCTTCTTGGGTGATTTTCCCGAAATGACCGAAAAGGGCACGTTCATTATCAACGGCTCTGAGCGCGTGGTCGTTTCACAGTTAATCCGTTCCCCGGGTGTGTATTTTGAAGCGCCGGTGGACCGCGCCTCTGGCCACCGCCTGGCGATGGCCAAGCTGATCCCCGATCGCGGCGCGTGGATGGAATTTGAAACCCGCAAGAACGATTATTTGATTTTGAAGTTCAACCGCAAACGCACGGTGCCGATCACCATCTTCCTGCGGGCGCTGGCGGCCATTTCGGACGGCCTGATCGATTCCCCGATCAAAGAAGGCAGCGACGAAGAATTGATCGCCCTGTTCCAGGATGTGGATAACAACCCCGACCGGCTGTTCATCACCTCCACCCTGCGTCAGGAACCCGCCTGGGATTTGAGCGGCGGCCTGACGGTGGCCGAAGCAGCGCTGATTGAATTCTTCAAGCGCATGCGCCCGGGCGACCCGGCCACGCTGGATAACGCGCGCCAGTTCCTGGAAGAGCAGCTGTTTGATCAGCGCCATTACGACCTGGAGCGGGTGGGGCGCTATAAGCTGAATCAAAAGTTGGATCTGGTGGACCGCGTGCCGATCTCGCACCGCACGATCACCCGCTGGGACATCGTGTATTTGATCCGGCGCATGATCCTGATCAACAACGAAGTCGAAGACAAAGACGATATTGACCACCTGGGCAACCGCCGTGTGAAGACCGTGGGCGAGCTGATTCAGAACAAGCTGCGCATTGGCTTGCGCCGCATGGAACGGGTGATCAAAGAGCGCATGTCCATTCGCGATCAGGAACAGGTGTCGCCGGTAGGTCTGGTGAATATCCGCCCGGTGGTGGCTGCCCTGCGCGAATTCTTCGGCTCCAGCCAGCTTTCGCAGTTCATGGATCAAACCAACCCGCTGGCCGAGCTGCGCCACAAGCGTACGCTGTCGGCCTTGGGCCCGGGCGGTCTGCGACGTGAGCGCGCCGGCTTTGACGTTCGCGACGTGCACCACTCGCACTACGGCCGCATTTGCCCCATCGAAACCCCGGAAGGGCCGAACATCGGTTTGATCGGCCGTTTGGCGAACTTTGCGCGGGTGAACGAATACGGCTTTATCGAAACGCCTTACCGGCGCGTGATCAAGCAGCTTTACAACGATGACGCCCGCATGGTGGACCGCCTGCTGAAAGAGGCGGTGGCCAACCCCGAAACTGGCGAGGTGATCGCCCAGAGCGGCGAGCGCGTGACCGCGGCGTTGGCGGCTGAGATCAAGAAACTGCCGCGCCGTCTGGTGTTCGTGGCTCCCTTTGTGTCCGAAGAAGTGGAATACCTTTCGGCGGATGCGGAAGACAAGTTTGTGATTGCCCAGGCCAATACCCTGCTGGATACGCACAATGAATTTGTCAACGCGCAGATTTCCTGCCGTCACCATTCCGATTTCATCACCTCCACGCCGGATGCGGCCAATTATATGGATATTGCCCCGCACCAGGTGGTGGGCGTCAGCGCTGCGCTGATCCCCTTCCTGGAGCATGACGACGCCAACCGCGCGTTGATGGGCTCGAACATGCAGGCGCAGGCCGTGCCGTTGGTGAAGCCGGACATCCCCCTGATTTCGACGGGCATGGAAGCCTTCGCGGCGATTGACTCGGGCCAGGTGGTGGTGGCCGAAGAAGACGGTGATGTGGTGTCGGTCACCGGGCGGCAGGTGATCGTTCGCAGCCTGGACGGCACGCTGAAGACCTATTCGCTGCGCAAATATCAGCGCTCGAATCAGAGCACCTGCATTGACCAGCGCCCGGCTGTGGCCAAGGGCCAGCGGGTGCATAAGGGCGATGTTTTGGCGGATTCTTCCTCCACGTCCTCGGGCCATCTGGCCCTGGGGCAAAACGTGGTAGTGGCCTTCGTTTCGTGGGAAGGCGGCAACTTTGAAGACGCCATCCTGATCAGCGAACGGCTGGTGCAGGACGACCGCTTCACCTCGGTGCACATCGAGAAGTACGAAGTGGAAGCCCGCGATACCCGCCTGGGCCCCGAAGAGATCACGCGCGACATCCCCAACGTGGGTGAAGACGCGATTAAAGACCTGGACGACCACGGCATCATCCGCATCGGCGCGGAAGTGGGCCCCAACGACATCCTGGTGGGTAAGATTACCCCCAAGGGTGAGAAGGAACTGACCCCCGAAGAGCGCCTGCTGCGGGCCATCTTTGGCGAAAAGTCGCGCGATGTGAAAGACACCTCCCTGCGCATGCCCCACGGCGAGCGCGGCAAGGTGGTGGATGTGAAGGTGTTCACCCGCGAAGATAATGTGGACCTTTCGGCGGGCGTGGACATGATGGTGCGCGTTTCGGTGGCGCAGCGCCGCAAGATCACCGCTGGCGACAAGATGGCCGGCCGTCACGGCAACAAAGGCGTGGTCTCGCGCGTAGTGGCGGTGGAAGATATGCCCTTCCTGGAAGATGGTACTCCGGTGGACATCATCCTGAACCCGCTGGGCGTGCCTGGCCGTATGAACATCGGTCAGGTGTTGGAAGTGCA
Source organism: Levilinea saccharolytica (assembly GCF_001306035.1). Taxonomy (GTDB): domain Bacteria; phylum Chloroflexota; class Anaerolineae; order Anaerolineales; family Anaerolineaceae; genus Levilinea; species Levilinea saccharolytica. Next base: position 84,121 of record NZ_LGCM01000029.1, on the reverse strand, counting down.
TCTGGGTTGGGCGGCCAAGAAACTGGGCTACCGCTCGGTGACCCCGGTGTTTGACGGCGCCAACGAAACCGAAATCGAAGCGGAACTGGCGCGGGCCTGGCTGACCGACGTGGCCTGGCAGGAGATTGGCCTGCGCGCGTGGGATTGGCTGCACGCTCAGGGTGAATATGACCCGGATTTGATCCGCGACGACGACGAAGTGCGCCTGATGTACCTGGAAGATTGGCTGGGTGCGCAGGGCTACGACGTGGCCCGCATGCCCACCGATGGCGATTACACGCGCCGCAGCGTCAGCGCGGCCTGGCTGCGCGAAAAGGGCTTCAACGCCGATGAGATTTTGGATTACGACTCGGTGCCCGCCAACGCGCCCTTCACCCGCGACAGCGACCTGCGCGCGATTAACGTCAGCCTGCGTTTATGGCTGGAGCGCCTGGGCGTGGATGTGAGCGCGGTGAAGGATGAAGAAATTCGCGCTCGCGCTGAGGCCTACACCGCCGAGACGGGTACACCCATGCCGATTTTGGGCAAGGAAGTGCTGCGCGACGGCAAAAGCGGTATCCCCTATGACCAGCCGGTGACGGTGGGTGTGATGACCATGCTGAAGCTGCACCACCTGGTGGAAGACAAGGTACACGCGCGTTCCACTGGCCCCTACAGCCTGGTGACCCAGCAGCCGCTGGGTGGTAAGGCGCAGTTCGGCGGCCAGCGCTTTGGTGAAATGGAAGTGTGGGCGCTGGAAGCCTACGGCGCGGCCTACACCTTGCAGGAAATGTTGACGGTCAAGTCGGATGATGTGCAGGGACGCGTGAACACCTATGAAGCCATCGTCAAGGGCGAAGCCATTGAAGAACCGGGTCTGCCGGCATCCTTCCGCGTGTTGGTGAAGGAACTGCAAAGCCTGGGGCTCTCGGTGGAAGCCGTGATGGATTCGGGCGATGTGATCCGCTTTGGCAAAGACGAAGAGCGGACGCGCCCGCCGAAGATTGAAACTGGATTGTTGGGCCTGGGTGAAGATCTGGAGAATTTGATCTAGCTTGACGCTCAAAATGGGCTGTGATATAATCAGCGCCTGTTGCCCTTAGCGAAGGGGTGGGCATAACCCGCCCATATCCGTTGCACAACGGCGAGGCCATCATTGCAAACGATGGCCTCCCTTATTGGAAAACAAAACAATCATTTTATAAGGCGAGGATTTCGCCGCAGGCAATGTTTCGGAGGCAAAACGTGCCAACAATTAACCAATTGATCCGCAAAGGCCGCCAAATTAAGAAGGCCAAAAGCAAAGCACCCGCGCTGCAGTACACGCTGAATTCGATGAAGCAGCGCCGCGTGCGCCAGATGGAAGGCGCACCGCAGAAACGCGGTGTGTGCACGGTTGTGCGTACCATGACCCCCAAGAAGCCGAATTCGGCGCTGCGCAAGATTGCCCGCGTGCGTCTGACCAACGGCATCGAAGTGACCGCCTATATTCCGGGTGAAGGTCACTCCCTGCAGGAACACTCGGTGGTGCTGGTGCGCGGCGGTCGTGTGAAGGACCTGCCCGGTGTGCGCTATCACATCGTGCGCGGTACGCTGGACACGACGGGCGTGGCCAAACGCGGCCAGTCCCGCTCGAAGTATGGTTCTAAGCGCCCGAAGGCCTGATCGCTGATCAGACCCTGACGCCAGGCAATTGAAGACGGAGAGATCTTAATGCGACGTACGAAACCCGAAAAGCGAGAAGTAACCCCCGATGTGCGCTTTAACAGCACCATCGTGCAAGAGATCATCAATCGCGTGATGCACTCTGGAAAGAAAAGCACGGCGACCGCGTCGATTTACGGCGCGATGGACCTGATTAAAGAGCGCACCGGGCGTGAGCCGATGGAAGTGTTGGAACAGGCGCTGCGCAACGTGGGGCCGATGATGGAAGTCCGCCCGCGGCGTGTGGGTGGGGCGACCTACCAGGTTCCTATGGAAGTTCCGGCTTCGCGCCGGTTGACCCTGGCCATGCGCTGGTTGATTGATTCATCCCGCAACCGCACTGGCAAGTCTTTCGCGGAGAAATTCTCGGCGGAATTGATTGACGCGTCCAACAACACCGGCGCGGCTGTCCGCAAACGCGAAGAAACCCACAAGATGGCTGAAGCCAACCGTGCTTTCTCGCACTACCGTATGTAATTGAAGGACCAGAGACGCAATCATGTCACGGCAATATCCGATTGAAACTTACCGCAATATAGGCATCATCGCCCATATTGACGCCGGAAAAACGACCACGACCGAGCGGATCTTATTCTATACCGGCAAGACCTACCGGATCGGTTCCGTGGACGAAGGGACAACCGTGACGGATTGGATGGCCCAGGAACGCGAACGGGGTATCACCATCGTTTCTGCGGCAGTCTCTGCGGAATGGAAGGGTCACCAGATCAACGTCATCGACACCCCAGGGCACATTGACTTCACGGCTGAAGTGCAGCGCTCTTTGCGTGTCTTAGACGGTGGGTTGGTGGTGTTTGACGCCACCCAGGGTGTGGAACCGCAAAGTGAAACCGTTTGGCGGCAGGCGGACCGTTACAGTGTTCCGCGTATTTGCTTTATCAACAAGATGGACCGCATTGGGGCTTCGTATGAAGACGCCATTGACTCCATCCGCACCCTTTTGGGCGCCAACCCCATCGCCATGCAGCTGCCGATCGGCAGCGAAGCCAGCTTCCGCGGTGTGGTGGACTTGATGAGCATGCAGGCCATTTATTGGGATGATGATCTGGGCCGGGAGATGCGCATCGCCGCGATTCCGGAAGATTTGAAAGATCTGGCCCAAGAAATGCGCGACCAGATGGTGGAACGCGCTGCCGAAATGGACGACGACCTGACGGTCAAGTTCCTGGAAGGCGAAGAGATCAGCGTGGATGAACTGAAAGCCGCCTTGCGCGGTGCGGTGATCCGCAATCAGGCCACGCTGGTGTTCTGCGGCTCTTCCTTGCGCAACAAGGGCGTGCAGCCGCTGCTGGATGCGGTGGTAGATTACCTGCCCTCGCCGCTGGATGTGCCCGCGGTGAAGGGTGTGAACCCCAACACAGATGCCGAAGAAGAACGCACCCCCAGCGATGAAGAACCGATGAGCGCGCTGGTGTTTAAGATCGTCACCGATCCCTATGTGGGGCGGCTGGCGTATTTGCGCGTGTATTCGGGCGTGCTGCGCCAGGGTGAGATGGTTTACAACCCGGTGAAGGGACGCAAGGAACGCGTGGGGCGGCTGATCCGCATGTACGCCGACCGGCGTGAGGACATCACCGAAGTGTACGCAGGCGACATCGCGGCCATTTTGGGCCTGAAAGATACGTTCACCGGCGACACCCTGACCGATGCACAAAAACAGATCGTGTTGGAAAGCATCTCTTTCCCTGAGCCGGTGATTCAGGTGGCGATTGAGCCGAAGACCACCATGGACCAGGAAAAGATGGGCGAGGCCTTGCACAAGCTGTCGGAAGAAGATCCGACTTTCCGTGTGCATGTGGACGAGACCACCGGCCAGACGATCATTGAAGGGATGGGCGAGCTGCACCTGGATGTGTTGGTGGACCGCATGATGCGCGAATTCCGCGTGCAGGCCAATGTGGGCCGCCCGCGGGTGGCGTATCGCGAGACGATCACGCGGCCGGTGCGCAAACTTTCATACCGCTATGTGAAGCAGACCGGTGGGCACGGCCAATACGGCCATGTGGTCTTTGACCTGGAGCCGTTAGATCGTGGAAACGGTGTAGTTTTTGAAAACAATATTGTGGGCGGTGCAATTCCCAAGGAATACATCCCCGCAGTGGAAAAAGGCGTGATTGAAGCTGCTGACAGCGGAACGCTGGCCGGATATCCGATGACGGACATTCGGGTGAGCCTGGTGGACGGCTCTTTCCACGAAGTTGACTCGAGTGAAATGGCTTTCAAGATGGCCGCGATCTTTGCCTTCAAAGAAGGTGTTGAGAAAGGCTTACCGGTATTTCTTGAGCCGATTATGAGTGTTGAGGTCATTATCCCGGAAGACTACCTGGGCGATGTGCTGGGACAGATCAGCGCGCGGCGCGGGGAAATTTTGGGGATGGATATGCGCCACGGCAACACACAGGCGGTCCGCGCGCGGGTTCCCCTGGCCGAGATGTTTGGGTATGCCACAGAGCTGCGCTCTGCAACCCAGGGCCGGGGAGTGTTCTCGATGGAGTTCGACCATTATGCGCCGGTTTCCGACTCGGTTGCACAGAAAATTTTGAACGGCTAGTTCAACCCTGGAAACTATTCGGCTTAATTCTTAAGGAGAGTTAGATCTTATGGCCAAGCAAAAATTTGATCGAAGCAAGCCGCATCTGAATGTCGGCACGATGGGACACATCGACCACGGGAAGACGACCTTGACGGCGGCGATCACGAAGTACTGCCAGATGCTGGGCAACGCAGAATATCGGGCGTATGACCAGATTGACAACGCGCCGGAAGAAAAAGCGCGCGGGATCACCATCAACATCGCGCACGTGGAATACTCGACGGCGAACCGGCACTATGCGCACGTGGACATGCCGGGCCACCGCGACTACATCAAGAACATGATCACGGGTGCGGCGCAGGTGGACGGCGCGATCCTGGTGGTAGCGGCGCCGGACGGCCCCATGCCGCAGACGCGGGAGCACGTGCTCTTGGCGCGGCAGGTGGAAGTGCCGAGCATCGTGGTGTTCCTGAACAAAGTGGATCAGATGGACGATCCGGAATTGTTGGAACTGGTGGAATTGGAACTGCGGGAAATGCTGACCGCGAACGAATTCCCTGGGGACGAGATTCCGATTGTGCGCGGGAGCGCGCTGAAGGCGCTGGAAAGCACCTCGACGGACGTGAACGCGCCGGAATACGCCTGCATCAAAGAGCTGTTGGATGTAGTGGACAGCTACATCAAAGAGCCGGAGCGGGCGATTGACAAACCGTTCTCGATGCCGGTGGAAGACGTGTTCTCGATCAAGGGACGCGGCACGGTGGTGACGGGTCGTGTGGACCGCGGCATCATCAAAGTGGGCGATCCGGTGGAGATCGTGGGTCTGCGCGACAAGAGCATGAGCTCGGTGTGCACGGGCGTAGAAATGTTCCACAAGATGCTGGATCAGGGCATGGCGGGTGACAACCTGGGCCTGCTGCTGCGGGGCATTGAGCGCACGGACGTGGAGCGCGGAATGGTAGTGGCGAAGCCGGGGAGCATTCACCCGCACCGCAAGTTCAACGCGGAAGTGTACGTGTTGAAGCGGGAAGAGGGTGGGCGGCACAAGCCGTTCTTCCCTGGGTACCGGCCGCAGTTCTACATTCGGACGATGGATGTGACGGGAGACATTCGGCTGCCCGCGGGCGTAGAGATGGTCATGCCGGGCGACAATGTCAACATGGAAGTTGAACTGATTGTGCCGGTGGCGCTGGAGCAAGGCTCCAAGTTCGCCATTCGCGAAGGCGGCCTGACCGTCGGCGCTGGCGTGATCACCAAAATTCTGGACTAGGTAAGAGGGTATGGCCAAACAACGTATTCGCATTCGCCTTAAGGCATACGACCACCGTGTATTAGATCAGTCCGCTAAACGGATTGTCGACACGGCCGAGCGCAGTGGTGCTCATGTAGTCGGGCCTGTCCCGCTGCCGACCAAAATTGAGCGGTTCACCGTTCGACGCTCAACGTTTATCGACAAGGACTCGCACGAGCATTTTGAAATTCGCACGCACAACCGTCTGATCGATGTGCTGGATCCCGATTCGAAGACGATTGACATGCTGATGCGGCTCAATCTGCCCGCGGGTGTAGACATCGAGATCAAGATTTAGTTTTAGGCAGTACATGGATAGGGAAAATGGGCAGCAAATGAAGCCAAACATTTGCTGCCCTTACCCTGGTCAAAAAGCCGGGGTTGTACTATAATTGGCTGGTTTGGCGTGATCGCCGAACAGCAGCAATGCAAGAGCGGTCTTGTGGGCGCACGAGACAAAACGCGGAGTGACGCAGCGGACCGCTGACTACATTGTTGAGAGATGATGCAACCATGCCCAGGTTGACAGTCTCTGTGCAAATCAATCTAAAAGGAGAAAAACCGAGATGTTCAAGGGCATTTTAGGTAAGAAAATCGGCATGACCCAGATTTTCGATGAGACTGGCTTGGCTATTCCTGTCACTCTCGTTGAAGCTGGGCCATGTTACGTTACCCAGGTGCGCACGCCCGAGAAAGACGGGTACTCCGCCGTGCAGTTGGGTTTTGACGAAGTCAAACCCAAACGACTGACGGGTGGGGAGAAAGGTCATCTGAAAAAGAATAACCTGGCTCCGCTGCGCTTCCTGCGGGAATTCCGATCTAAAGACCCCCAAGTTAATGAAGGTGATGAAGTAAAAGTCAGCCTATTCGCCATGGGCGATATGGTGGACGTGATCGGCACAAGCAAAGGCCGAGGCTTCCAGGGTGGTGTAAAGCGCTATCATTTCGCTGGTGGTCCCAAGACTCATGGTCAGTCGGACCGGCACCGTGCACCGGGCTCTCGCGGCTCGGGTACAACCCCAGGTCGTGTGTATAAAGGTTCGCGTGGACCCGGTCATATGGGCGATGACCGCGTCACAGTCCAGAATCTGAAGGTCGTCTTCGTGGACGAAGAACGCAACCTGCTGGGTGTGCGTGGGGCTATTCCTGGCCCGCGCGGTGGTCTGGTGATGATAAAGGAGGCGCGGAAACAGTAGGCTGCGCAAGCGCCAACTGTTCCTAGCCGAAAAGGGAGCTAGAGACTATGGTAGTAGACGTCTTCAACATGGAAGGCAAGAAGGTCGGCACGGCAGAACTGCCGGAGGCGATCTTTAACGCCGAGATTTTTGTAGACTTGATGCATCAGGCATTTGTCCGCCAAATGGCCAACGCCCGACTTGGAACGCACCAGACCAAAGTTCGCGGTGAAGTATCGGGCGGTGGACGGAAGCCGTGGCGTCAAAAAGGGACCGGGCGCGCGCGCCAGGGTTCAATCCGAGCGGCCCACTGGAAAGGCGGCGGCCGGATTCACACCCCGCACCCGCGCAGCTACGCGCAGGCCATGCCGTTGAAAATGCGGCGGGCGGCGCTGCGGTCGGCCTTGTCGGTGAAGGCTGCTGAGGCGAATATTGTGGTGGTAGATAAGCTGGAACTGGCTGAACCGAAGACGCGCTTGATGGCGAAAGCCCTGAACGTGCTGGTGGGGGATGCCAAGGCTTTGATCGTCATTCCGCAGAAGGAAAGCTTTGAGGGTGTGGTTCGCTCGACGAACAACCTGCCGGATGCGAAGATTTTGCTGGCGAATTACCTCAATATCCGGGATCTGCTGAAATACGAAAAGTTGATTCTGCCGTTGGCCAGCCTGGATACGATTTCGAACAACCTGGGATAGGTAGGAGTAAGAAATGGCTACTATTTACGATATTCTCCGCCGTCCGCTGGTGACCGAGAAGTCGAACCACCAGATGAGCAAACTTCACCAGTATGCATTTGAAGTGATGGGTGATGCCACCCGCACGATGGTGAAAGAGGCGGTTGAAGAGCTGTTTGATGTGAAAGTGCTGCGCGTGAACATCATTAACGCCCCGGCGAAACGCTCGCGGCGGGCGCGCAGTCGGCGTGTGGCTGTACGTCACTCCGGTTACAAGAAGGCGATCGTGACTCTGGCAGCAGAGGATCGCATTCCGTTCTTTGAAGGGGTAGAGTAATGGCCGTCAAGATTTATAAACCAATTACGCCTAGCCTGCGCAACATGACGGGCTATTCGTTCGAAGAGATTACCAAAACCCGCCCCGAGCGTTCGTTGATTGTGGTGCGCAAGAAGCATGCAGGCCGCAATGCGCACGGCCGTGTGACGGTGCGGCATCAGGGCGGCGGCAGCCGCCAATTCATCCGCCTGGTGGATTTCAAGCGCAACAAGCGCGAGATCCCCGCGAAAGTTTCGGCGATTGAATACGATCCGAACCGCACGGCGCGCCTGGCGCTGTTGGTGTATGCCGACGGCGAAAAACGCTACATTCTGGCGCCGGTGGGTTTGAAAGTTGGCGATACGGTGGTCACCAGCCGCACGGCGGATATCCGCCCCGGCAACAGCATGCCGATCTCCAGCATTCCGGTGGGTACCCTGATCCACAGCATTGAGTTGGCCGAAGGCCGCGGTGCGCAGATGGTGCGTGCGGCGGGCGCGGCAGCCCAGCTGCTGGCGAAGGAAGGTGATTACGCGCAGGTGCGCTTGCCCTCGGGTGAGGTTCGCCTGGTGCGTCAGACCTGCTACGCCACCATCGGCCAGGTGGGTAACCTGGACCACAGCAATATCAAGCTGGGGAAAGCGGGCCGCAAGCGCCATATGGGCATTCGCCCCACGGTGCGCGGTACGGCGATGTCCCCGCGCGATCATCCGCATGGGGGTGGTGAAGGCCGCCAACCTGTGGGTATGCCTGGTCCCAAGACTCCGTGGGGTAAACCCACCCTGGGTTACAAGACCCGCCGCAACAAGCGGACGAACCAATACATCGTTCGCCGCCGCAATGCGAACAGTGGCCGGTAGGATACCAGGGCGCTGATCTGGTAAGAGAGGACGAAAAAGATGTCACGTTCGTTAAAGAAAGTACCGTTTATTGAACCAAAGCTTCTGAAGAAGATTGAAGCGATGAACACTCGGGGCGAGAAGAAGGTGCTGCGCACCTGGAGCCGTGCGAGTGTGATCTTCCCACAGATGGTCGGGCACACCATTGCGGTGCACGATGGTCGGCGGCATGTGCCGATCTATGTCACTGAGAATATGGTGGGACACCGCCTGGGTGAATTTGCTCCTACGCGCCATTTCCGTGGTCACGTAGCAGAGAAATCCTCGAGGAAATAAGCCATGGCCTCAGATGTTATTGCGAAATTGAGCAATTGCGGCGTTTCGGCCCAAAAAGCCCGCCTGGTGATTGATATGGTGCGCGGGAAAGCGGCTGTGGACGCGTTGAACCTGCTGAAGTTCACCCCCAAAGTGGCTGCGCGCCACGTGGGCAAGTTGTTGGCTTCGGCAGTGGCGAACGCGGAGGAGAATTTTGGCCTGAACCGGGATGATTTGTACGTGTACAAAATCACCGCGGATGAGGCCCCGACGCGGAAATGGCGCCGCTTTGGCGCTCGCGGACGCTTCAAGCCGATTTTACGGCGGAATTCGCACATCACCGTGATTTTGCGGGAACGCGAGTAGAACAATGGTCCGTCTGGGCAGGGGAAAGGGCCGGGACGGAAAGAGACACACCAGGAGTTACTATGGGTCGAAAAGTACATCCAATCGGTTTTCGTCTGAACATTAACCGGCCCTGGGAAGGGCGGTGGTACGCCGAAGGCGACGAATACACCGATCAACTGCACCAGGATATTCAGATCCGCAAGCTGATCCATTCCCAAACCGACCGGGCTGGCGTTTCGCTGGTGGAAGTGGAACGCTTCCCTGGCAAGGTGAAGGTGATCGTTCACACCGCGAAACCGGGCATTTTGATCGGCCGCAAGGGCGACACGGTGAAGAAAATCCGCCAGGATTTGGAAGCGCTGACCGGGAAGAAGATTGATCTGGAAATCAAAGAGATCAAGAACCCCGATACCGACGCTTACCTTGTGGCGGTGAACATTGCCGGGCAGATTCAGCGGCGTGTGAGCTACCGGCGGGCGATGAAGCGCGCCATTCAACAGGCCATGCGCCAGGGCGCCGAGGGCATCCGGATTTCAGTTTCGGGCCGCCTGAGCGGTGCGGAAATGGCGCGGACGGTTTGGCTGCGCGAAGGGCGCGTGCCGCTGCAGACGCTGCGTGCGGATTTGGATTTCTCGCGCGCGGAGGCATTGACGACGTACGGCCAGATCGGGATCAAGGTCTGGATCTATAAGGGTGAAGTACTGCCGACGGTGGAAGAGAAAGCGGAAGCCACCGAGGGTGTGTACGTCAGCGAATAAACCTGGGCAGCGCTCTGACCCAGACAGACGAAAGAGGTAGCGATTATGTTGATGCCAAAGCGTGTTAAATACCGCAAACAGCAGCGCGGCCGCATGCGCGGTAAGGCGCTGCGCGGGGCGGAGGTCACCTTCGGCGAATTCGGTTTGCAAGCTTTGGAGCCGGGTTGGGTTTCGGCCCGCCAGATCGAAGCTGCGCGCCGGGCGCTGGTGCGGGTGATGCGTCGCCGCGGTAAGGCGTGGATCCGCATTTTCCCTGACCATCCGTATACGCAGAAACCCCCGGAAACCCGTATGGGTAAAGGGAAGGGCGGCGTGGAGTATTGGGTGGCGGTTGTGAAACCGGGCCGGATTATGCTGGAGCTGGGTGGTCTGCCGCAGGCGATCGCCGTGGAAGCTCTGCATCAGGCAGCCTACAAGTTCTCCATCCGGACGAAAGTGGTTGCCCGGGGCGACATGGTAGGAGAACAAAATGAAAACGAGTGAAATGCGGCTTTTATCGACGAATGAGTTGCAGACGAAGCTGGACGATACGCGCCGGGAATTGATGAACCTGCGGTTTCAGGTGGTCACCGGGCAGCTGACCGACACCAGCCGTCTGAAGCAGACGCGGCGCTTGATTGCGCGCTATGAAACCATTCTGCACGAGCGTGAGCAAGGGCAGAAGCAGGAAGGTGAAAAATGAACGAACGCCGCCGTTTGATTGGAGTTGTGACAAGCAACAAAATGATGAAGACGGTTGTGGTTGAGATCAAACGCACGTTCCGCCATCCGCTGTACCGCAAGGTGGTGCACGAGACCAAGCGGGTGAAGGCGCACGATGAACTCAACTGCCAGGTTGGAGATCAGGTTCAAATTGTGGAAAGCCGCCCGCTTTCGAAAGAGAAAACCTGGGTGGTGGAATCCATCATGCGCCACGGTGAAGGCGAGACCGTCGGTGAAGGAGCGTAAGCCATGATTCAGCAAGAATCTCGTCTGACAGTGGCCGACAACACCGGAGCGCGCGAATTGCTGGTAATCCATATTATGGGCGGCTCGGTGCGGCGGTATGGGCGCGTTGGCGATGTGGTGGTGGCGACGGTGAAATCGGCGGCCCCGCAAGGCTCTGTGAAGAAGAGTGACATTGTCAAGGCCGTGATTGTGCGCTGCGCGAAGGAATGGCGCCGTGAGGATGGCTCTACCATCCGGTTCGATGATAACGCGGCGGTGATCCTGGACAATGACGGAGCGAATCCGAAAGGCACCCGTATTTTTGGTCCGGTGGCGCGCGAACTGCGTGAAAAAGGCTTTATGAAGATTGTTTCGCTGGCGCCGGAAGTGCTGTAGGCGAGCGAAAAACAGGAGCGATGCCATGAGTGTCAAGATTCGCAAGGGTGATCAGATCGAAGTGATCAGCGGTCGCTCTGAGGATAAGGGTAAGCGCGGGGAAGTGATTAAAGTGAACCCGGATGCGGGGCGCGTGGTGGTGCAGGGTGTGAACCTGCGCACGAAACACCAGCGTCAGGTGCAGGCCAAGGGCCGCACCATGAACCCCGGCCTGGTGCGCTTTGAGTCGCCGATCCACATTTCGAATGTGATGCTGGTTTGCCCGAAGTGCAATAAGGCCACGCGGGTTGGGCTTTCGCGTGATGGTGAGAAGGTTCAGCGCATTTGCAAGCGCTGCAACGGCCTGATCGACGAGTAGACCTGCCTCGGAGCGTAAGGTATGAACAGACTGAAAGAACAGTACAAAACGGAAGTAGCCCCTGCTTTGATGAAGGCTTTGAACCTGGAGAACGTGATGCAGGTTCCGGCGATCAAAAAAGTGGTGGTGAATATTGGCCTGGGTGAAGCGATGGATAACCCGAAGGCGTTGGATGCAGCTGTGGCGGACTTGAGCGCGATCACCGGTCAGAAGCCGGTGGTGACAAAGGCGCGCAAGAGCATCGCGAACTTCAAGCTGCGCGAAGGTCGCGCGATTGGCGCGAAGGTGACGCTGCGAGGCGAGCGCATGTGGTCTTTCTTGGACCGCTTGATGAATATTGCTCTGCCGCGCGTGCGCGATTTCCGCGGTGTGTCTGCGGACGCTTTCGACGGTCGTGGGAATTACACGTTGGGTCTGCGCGAGCAGTTGATCTTCCCGGAAATTGAATACGATAAGATTGACAAGCTGCGCGGGATGGAAATTACCATTGTGACCAACGCGCCGTCGGATGATCAGGCAGCGATGTTGCTGCAACTGCTTGGGATGCCTTTCAGGAAGGGTTGATATGGCTAAGAAATGCATGAAGTTCCGTGAAATGCGGCGAGAATACCCTGTCCAGGTGCGCAACCGCTGCCGTGTGTGCGGTCGCCCGCGCGGTTACATGCGTCGCTTTGGATTGTGCCGCATTTGCTTTCGCGAGCTGGCTCTGAAGGGGCAAATACCCGGCGTAGTGAAGTCATCCTGGTAGTCAGCCCGGAGGAATGAGAATGAGCGTGAACGATCCGATTGGAGATATGTTAACACGTGTGCGCAACGCGTTGTTAATCGGTAGAAGCGAAGTTGCGATGCCTTCTTCGAGCCTTAAGGCGGAAATCGCCCGGATTTTGAAGGAAGAAGGCTTCATCGAGAGCTATGAGACGAAAGTGGATGAAACCCGCCCGTCTCATATCACCCTGCGCGTCAAGTTGAAGTACGTGGGAGAGCGCCGCCAGCGCCGCCCGGTGATCACCGGGTTGGAGCGGGTGAGCCGCCCTGGACGGCGGGTTTATACGCACAAACAGGATATCCCCTGGGTGTTATCGGGTTTGGGGATTGCTATCCTGTCCACTCCGAAGGGCGTGATGACCGGACAGCGGGCGCGTCAGCTGGGAGTTGGCGGCGAAATTCTGTGCAAGGTCTGGTAGGCCTGGCGGAGCAAGGAGGATAACTGTGTCACGAATTGGTCGATTACCCATCGACGTACCCGCCGGCGTGCAGATTACCATTGCGGAAGGTGGCGAAGTGAGCGTGAAGGGGCCGAAAGGCAGCCTGGCGCGCGCTTTCTCCCCCGAAATCGGCATTACGTTGGAAGGCACCCAGGTGGTGGTTCAGCGTAGCTCCGAAGAAGCCCGCATTCGCGCGCTGCACGGGACGACGCGTGCTTTGCTCCAGAATATGGTGACGGGTGTGAGCACCGGTTTCACCAAGGTTCTGGAAGTGGATGGTGTGGGTTACCGCACCGAGATGGATGGGACTAACCTGGTTTTATATGTGGGTTATTCACACCCCGTTGTGGTCGAACCGCCGGCTGGGATCTCTTTTGAAGCAGATGCCAAGACGCGGCAGGTCAAGGTCAATGGTTATGACCGCGAACAGGTCGGCCAGGTTGCTGCGAACATCCGCAAGATTCGCCCGCCGGAACCCTATAAGGGCAAAGGCATCCGCTATCAGGGCGAGCGGATTCGTCGCAAGGCCGGTAAAGCCGGTAAAGGCAAGAAATAGTAGGTGATGGCTTATGGCGAAACTGACTCGCAAAGAATCTCGTATCCGACGGCATGAGCGCGTTCGGAAGCAAATTTCCGGGACGCCGGACTGCCCTCGTTTGAATGTGTTCCGCAGTACGGCTGAGATTTATGCTCAGGTGATTGATGATCAGGCGGGGCTGACATTGGCAGCTGCCTCCAGCATTGACACCGGCCTGCGCGACAAAATCGTTGGCCTGAAGAAATCGGAACAGGCTCGGATGGTTGGCCAGTTGGTGGCGCAGCGCGCCAAGGACAAGGGGATCACCAAGGTGGTGTTTGACCGGGGTGGTTTCCGCTACATTGGCCGTGTCAAAGCCCTGGCTGACGGTGCCCGGGAAGCTGGCCTGGAATTCTAGGGCGAGCGAAAGGAAGATGAGGGCCTAAAACTATGGATATGACGGAATATCAACCCTTAGAAGAGCAGTACGATGAGCGCGTGGTAGAAATTGCCCGCGTGGCCAAAGTGGTGAAGGGTGGGCGTCGCTTCCAGTTCCGTGTGACCGTCATTATTGGCGACAATAATGGCAAGGTGGGCATGGGTGTTGGGAAAGCGAACGCTGTGCCGGACGCCATGCGTAAGGCGACGGAACGCGCGCGCAAAGACATGCGCAAGGTGTTTGTGATGGGTACCACCATCCCGCACGAAGTGGTCGGCCGTCTGGCAGGGGCACGGGTTCTGTTGAAACCGGCTTCGCCTGGTACGGGCGTGATCGCGGCGGGCGGCGTGCGCGCCGTGTTGGAAGCTGCGGGCGTGCGCGACATCCTGACCAAATCGCTGGGCAGTGCCAATGTGTTGAATGTGGTCAAGGCCACCTTCCTGGCGCTGGAACAGTTGAAATCCCCCGAAGAAGAGGCGGCGCGCCGCGGGAAACCCGTGCATGAGCTGCTGCCGTTCTGGGAGCGGAGGAAGAATGCCTGAGAACAGCCAACCCAAGAAGATTCGGATCACGCTGGTGAAAAGCGGGATCGGTTATTCCGTGCGCCACAAGGCCACGTTGAAGGCTTTGGGTCTGCGCCGGCTGCATCAGACGGTGGAGCATGACGATACGCCGACGATGCGCGGGATGCTGGCGAAGATCAGCCATTTGATTGAAATTGAAGAGCAGGTAGAACGATGAAACTGAACGATTTGCAGCCAAACGAAGGCGCGAAAAAAGACCGTAAGCGTGTGGGTCGGGGTTTGGGCGCTGGGCAGGGCAAGACCGCTGGCCGCGGTACCAAGGGTCAGGGTTCTCGCTCGGGCGAGGGCGGCCACCTGTACCGCCAGGGCGGTAATTTGCCCTTCTACCGCCGCCTGCCGTTCATCCGCGGTGAAGGCTTTACCCCGCCGAATCAGGTGGAATATAACGAAGTCAGCCTGGAGCAGTTGGCTCGCTTTGAGGCAGGCACGGAAGTGACGCGGGAAGTTTTGGCGGCGGAGAACATGCTGCGCAAGGCCAAGAACCCGGTGGTCATTTTGGGAAACGGTGAATTGAATGTGGCGTTGAAGGTGCGCGTGCAGCGCGTGACCAAAGGCGCCCGCGAGAAAATTGAGTCTGCCGGCGGCAGTGTGGAAATCGTTGCCTAAGCGGTCAACCCACTAAAGGAGACCCACATATGAAGCGTTCCGCTTGGCGCTACTTGTGGAAATCGGAAGACATCCGAAAGAAGTTGTTGGTGACGTTGGGACTGCTGGCCCTGTACCGTGTGGCCACGCACATTCCGGTCCCCGGAATTGATACGGCCGTGCTCGCGGCCCTGTCTCAGCGCACCGACGCCGCTGGCAACCTGATTGCGCTGCTGAACCTGCTTTCGGGCGGTACGGTGGCTCGCTTCTCGGTGCTGGCGATGGGTGTGTATCCTTACATCACGGCTCAGATTATTCTGCAGCTGCTCATCCCGATCATCCCAGCCCTTGAGCGCCGGATGAAAGAAAACCCCCGCGAAGGGCAGAAGTGGATGGAGAAATGGACCATGATCGCCACAGTGCCGATGGCGCTGCTCTCGGCGGTGGGCCAGATCAACATCTTCAACTCGCTCAGCAGCGGGCAGGCTGTGATCACCAACTTTGGTTTCACCGGGGCGAACCTGCTCCCGACCGTGACCGTGTTGTTGGTGATGATCGCCGGGACCATGTTCGCCATCTGGTTGGGCCAATTGATTTCGGAATACGGTATTCCCAACCAGGGTCTGTCGCTGATCATCTTTGCGGGTATCGTCTCGCAGATTCCTTCGAACCTGGCCGGTATTTTGAGCGATGCTCAGCGCGGTTGGTGGATGCTGTTGATTATCCTGGCCATTCTGGTGCTGACCATCCTGGCGATTGTGTTTGTGCAGCAGGGCCGCCGGAATGTGCCGGTGCTCTTCCCTGGGCGGCGCATGGGCGCGCGGATGTCGATGCCGGTGCGCAGCAGCCTGCCCTTGATGGTGAACATGGCGGGTATGATCCCGCTGATCTTTGCGCAGTCGATTATGACCTTCCCGGCGATTGTGGCCAGCTACTTTACCGGCGCCGAGACGGAATGGGTGCGCAACTTTGCCCTGGGTGTTTACCGCACCTTTGGGGCGCAAAGCCCGTGGTATTCTCTGCTGTATTTCGTGATGGTGGTGGCTTTCACCTTCTTCTACACGGATGTTTTGTTCGCGCAGCAGAACTACGGTGAAAATCTGAAACGTCAGGGCGCTCAGATCCCTGGTGTGGTGCGGGGCGGCCCGACCCAGAAGTATTTGACCAAAGTGCAGCGCCGCATTACGCTGCCGGGCGCTTTGTTCCTGGGTTTGGTGGCGGTGATGCCCTATTTGTTGAGCTATGTGATGCCCGTTGGGGCGCAGGCTGGCTTGTTCCTGCTCTCTTCGGCGGGGTTGCTGATCGTGGTGGGCGTGGTTCGCGATACCTTCACGATTATCGAAACCGAGCTGAAACTGCACGGTTATGACGAAGGCTTGATTAAGGGCTAGTACAATGGCGAAGTATATTGTTCTGCTGGGGCCTCCTGGGGCCGGTAAGGGTACGCAGGCTGCGGTGCTGTCGAAGGCTTTGGAATTGGCGCACATTTCTTCGGGCGATATCTTCCGCGAGAATCTGAAGGCGCAAACTGAGCTAGGCAAGCTGGCGCAGACGTTTATGAGCCGCGGTGAGCTGGTTCCGGATGATGTGACAATTGCCATGATCGAGGAACGCTTGAGCCGCCCAGACTGCGCGCAGGGAGCCTTGTTAGACGGTTTTCCGCGCACCCCTGCCCAGGCGCAGGCCCTGGCAGACATGCTGGCCAAGACGGGTGGGAAAGTGGATGCGGTTCCGTATATCGCCGTGCCTGCCGAAGAGCTGATTCAACGCTTGAGCGGGCGCTGGACGTGCCGGGCTGAAGGCCATGTGTATCACCAGGTGTTCAACCCGCCCCAAAAGGCGGGGGTGTGCGATGTGGACGGCTCGGAGCTGTATCAGCGTGACGACGACAAATCCGAAACGGTGGAACGGCGCATCCGCGTGTATATGGAGCAAACCGCTCCCTTGATTGCCTTTTACCGAGAGAAAGGGCTGCTGATGGATGTGGACGGGACTCGGCCGATTGACGAGGTTTCGAAGACGCTGTTAGCGGCTTTCGGGAAGGAACTGTAGGCGAACGAAATGGTTTGGGATCGTCAGATTAACCTGAAAACCCCGGAAGAGCTGGAAAAGATGCGCACCGCCGGTCGGATCAACGCCGAAGCGTTGGCTGCCGCGCATGCAATCCTGCGGCCTGGGGTGACGACGGCGGATCTGAACGCGGCAGCAGAAGAAGTAATGAAGAAGTACGGTGTGTATTCCCCGTTCAAGAATTACCCGGGGCCTTACCCCTACCCGGCCAGCACCACCGTGAGCGTGAACGAAGAACTGGTGCACGGGATACCGAGCAAGAAACGCAAGCTGAAAGAAGGCGATATTGTCTCAGTGGACTGCGGAACGGTGTTTGAAGGGTACGTGGGCGATTCGGCCTTCACTGCGGGGGTGGGAGAAGTCTCTCCTGAAACCCAGCGGCTGCTGGAGGTCACCGAAATGGCGCTGTATGTTGGAATCGCCAAGATGGTGATCGGGAACCGGGTTGGGGATGTATCGGCGGCGGTGCAGGAATACGCTGAGTCGCGCGGTTTTTTTGTGACGCGTGAATACACCGGGCACGGTGTGGGGCGGCGTATGCATGAGGGGCCGCAGGTGCCGAATTACGGCACGCCTGGCCGCGGCATGCCGCTGCGCGCGGGGATGACCATCGCATTGGAGCCGATGCTCCTGGTGGGCACCGCGCTGACCAAGACGCTGGCGGATGAATGGACTGTGGTTTCGGCGGACGGCTCGCTGACAGCGCATTTTGAACACAGTGTGGCGGTGACGGAGCAGGGACCGGTGATCTTGACTTTGCTTCCGGATGGGCGTGCACCGGGCCAAATAACTGGACACATCCCGCATTCTTCGGTATAATCTAGGCTTTGCGGATTAGTCCTGGCAATTATTTTGAAGGAGTTTCGAATGAGAGTATCACCTTCTATTCGCAAACGTTGTGCCAAGTGCAAGATCGTCAAACGACGCGGCATTTTGTACATCATTTGTGATAACCCCAAGCATAAGCAGCGACAAGGGTAGGTTTAAGCTATGAGAATTGAAGGCGTTGATTTACCCCGCAATAAGCGCATTGAAACGGCGCTGACCTATATTTTTGGCATTGGACCGACGCGCGCGAAGTCCATTTTGGCTGCCACGCAGGTGAACCCGGACATCCGTGTGAAGGATATTTCGGAAACCGATGCGTCGCTTTTGCGCGAATTCGTATCGAAAAATTATAAAGTGGAAGGTGACCTTCGCCGCGAAGTTCAGATGAACATTAAGCGGTTGATTGAAATTGGCTGCTACCGCGGCCTGCGTCACCGCCGCAATCTGCCCACCCGTGGGCAGCGCTCCCGCACCAATGCTCGCACGTGCAAGGGTCCCAAGAAGACCGTGGCCGGTCGCGGCCGCCGCCGTGGAGCTGCGAAGAAGTAGACCAAAACCTGCGGGTGTGGACCTGGCCGGGAGGGTTTCCTTCTAACCCGCGGCTGCCCGGCCTGTGAACCACCCAGCAGTCGGATTGGGCTGAACTTCGAAGTTGAGAGGTTAATAGCGAGGAACTATGGCTCAAAATGTACGTTCAACGCGCCGCACGACAGCTGCGCGCAAGGTGAAGCGAACCCTGTCTTACGGGCAGGTGCATGTTTTCGCTTCGTTCAATAACACGATCATCACCATCACCGACCCGCAAGGGAACACGGTTTGCTGGGGCAGCTCTGGCTCGGCCGGTTTCAAAGGCTCGCGCAAGAGCACGCCGTTTGCGGCGCGTTTGGCTGCGGAACAGGCGATTAAGGTCGCCCAGTCGATGGGGATCCAGGAAGTGGATTTGATTGTCAAGGGGCCTGGCCCGGGTCGTGAATCTGCTATTCGTGCTGTGCAGTCGATGGGCGTGAAAGTGCGCTCCATTTCCGACATCACACCGGTGCCGCACAACGGCTGCCGGCCGCCGAAGAAACGCCGCGTGTAATCATTAGAAGGAGCTGTTATGGCTAGGTATACTGGGCCGGTGTGCAAACTATGCCGGCGAGAAGGTGAAAAACTTTTCCTCAAGGGCGAGCGCTGCTTTTCTCCCAAATGTGGGTTTGATAAGCGGGCCTATGCCCCTGGAGAACACGGCAAGGCGCGCATGGCGCGCGGCGACCGTGTGAGTGACTATTCGCGCCAGCTGCGCGCGAAACAGAAAGCCCGCCGGGTGTACGGCGTGTTGGAACGCCAGTTCCGCCGCTACTTCAGCGTGGCTATTCGTACCAAGGGTTTGACGGGTTTGAACCTGCTGCACACCCTGGAAACCCGGTTGGACAATGTGGTGTACCGCATGGGCTTCGCTGAAAGCCGCTCGCAGGCGCGCCAACTGGTCAACCACGGGCATTTCATGGTGAACAATATCCGCGCGGATATCCCCTCGATGCTGATGAAAGCGGGCGATATCATCACGGTGCGCGAAAGCTCCCGCGGCCTGGTGTATTTCAAAGAGCTGCCGGATCTGGCTGCCAAGCGCAATTGCGCCTTGTGGCTGGATCGCGACCTGAAGTCGCTGAGCGGGCGGGTTTTACGTATTCCTGAACGTTCCGAAATTGACGGGAATCTCAACGAGCAGTTGATTGTTGAGTACTACTCGCGCTAAACGCCATTAGTCCGGGGCGCGGTAACACAGGGTGCATCCGGAAAGAGGTGTAAAGTGATTGCTTTGAGTAATATGGTAACTCCCAAAGTGGAGCGTGAGGCTGAGGCCAGGAATTACGGCAAATTTGTCATTACCCCGCTTGAGCGTGGGTATGGCGTAACCCTTGGGAACGCGCTGCGGCGAGTGCTGCTCTCCTCTCTGGAGGGGGCGGCGGTGACCTCTGTGCGCATCACGGATGTGCTGCATGAGTTCAGCGACATCCCGGGTGTGCGCGAGGACGTGATTCAGGTGATGCTGCAAATCAAGCAGCTGCGCATGATGCTCCACGATGTGGACTCGGCGCACCTTCACCTGGAAGTGCGCGGCGAGGGCGTGGTGACGGCTGCCGATATTCAGACGCCGCCGGAAGTGGAAATTGTCAATCCAGACCTGTACCTGTTCACTGTGGACAGCGCCAGCACGAACCTGGAAATTGACTTTGTGGTGGAGCGCGGCCGGGGATATTCCCCCGCCAATGAGCGCAGCAACCGCCTTCCGATTGGCGAACTGCCGGTGGATGCCATCTACAGCCCGGTGAAACGTGTTTCCTGGAATGTGATGAGCAATGCGCGCGTGGGGCAGAGCACGAACTACGACCGTTTGACCCTGGAGATCTGGACAGATGGCACGATTGCTCCGGAAAAAGCCCTGGGCAAAGCCTCGAAAATATTGATTGATCATTTGCGCTTCATCTCTGGCATTAGCGAGGAAACGCTGGTGATTAGCCCGGAGAAGGAAACCACGGGCAGCCGGTTGACGAGCGAGGCGGCAGAGACGCCCATTGAAAACCTGGACCTTTCCGTGCGCGTGTTCAATTCGCTGAAGCGGACGGGCATCACCACGGTGGGCGATGTGCTTGAACTTCTCGAAAAGGGCGATGAGGCAGTCATGTCCATCCGCAACTTTGGCGAGAAGAGCCTGGACGAGCTGCGCCAGAAGATGCAAGAAAAGGGCTTTTTGCCCACGGAAGAAAAGACGGAGTAAGCAGACATGCGACATCACGTTGCTGGTTATAAATTAAGCCGAGATAAAGATCAGCGCAACAGCTTGCGGCGGAACCTGATTTGCCAGTTGTTCACGCACGAGCGCATTCGCACCACGCGGGCCAAGGCTATGGCCATTCGCGGGGAAGCGGAAAAGATGATCACGCTGGCGCGGAACGCAGAAAAAGCCGATGAGATGGGCAAGGTGAACGCCCGCCGTCTGGCAGCTGCGCGCCTGGCGAATCCCGAAGTGGTTAAGAAATTGTTTGACGATATCGGACCGCGCTTTGCGAAGCGTCCCGGCGGGTACACCCGCATTTATCGTCTGGTCCCTCGCCTGGGTGATGCGGCTGAGATGGTCCTGATTGAATTGGTTGAGGAATAATCCGGCCAAATCGTAAGATTGGGTTGGAATGGCACGTTACCAAGTTACTCTTGCTTACGACGGCACAGGCTTTTTAGGCTTTCAGCGCCAGGGAGAAGTCCGTACGGTTCAGCTTGAAGTGGAAAAAGCACTTCGCGAGCTGGGATGGCAGCAGGATACCCTGCTGGCAGCCGGACGGACGGACACCGGGGTACACGCTTCGGGACAGGTGATCGCTTTTGACCTGGACTGGGGCCACGACCCTCAGGCATTATGCCGGGCGCTGAACGCAAAGCTTCCGAAGGATGTGGCGGCAAGGGCGGCGAGCACGGCGCGGGACGATTTTCACCCGCGTTATGATGCCCGCTCCCGCACCTACCAATATCACATTTTTTGTGAGGCGCTGCGCGATCCCTTGCGGGAACGATACGCCTGGAGAGTTTGGCCGGAAGTGGATCTGAACCGGCTGCAGGCCGCTGCTGATCTGCTGATAGGGACCCATGATTTCGCTGCGTTCGGAACCCCGCCCCGGACCGGAGGCAGCACCGTGCGAAGGGTCTTTCAGGCAGATTGGGTGCGCCAGCCTGGGGGTCTGCTGTTTGAGATTAGGGCCAACGCCTTTTTGTATCACATGGTGCGCCGGACGGTGTTTTTGCTGGTGCAGGCCGGCGGGGGACGACTCTCGCTGGAGAACCTGGGCCAGGCCGTCACTCAAGCTCAGCCGCAGACCCCTGGATTGGCCCCAGCGCAAGGGCTGGTGCTGACCCGGGTAGAGTATGACACGAAGCAAGATGACTGGATTGCGTGAAGATCCTTGTATGTTTGGAGAGGATGACTGTGGAAAAGACCTACGTCATTAAGGGCGCGGCGGAACAGGAATGGCTGCTGGTGGATGCCAGCGGACAGGGACTGGGCCGTTTAGCGACGACGATTGCGATGTATCTGATGGGAAAACACAAGCCGACCTTCACGCCTGGCGTGGATATGGGCGACTTTGTGGTGGTTGTGAACGCCAGCGCGCTGGGGCTGACCCCGAAACGTTTGACGACCAAGAATTATCACAGGCACTCTGGCTATCCCGGCGGGTTAACCACCACTTCGCTGCGGGATATGCTGGCGAAGTATCCCGACCGGGTGATTCGCCGCGCCGTGTGGGGGATGCTGCCGCACAATAAGTTTGGCCGCCACATTATCAAGCGGTTAAAAGTGTACGGCGGAAGTGAGCATCCTCACCAGGCCCAGAACCCTAAGCCGGTTGCGTAAAGGAGTTGTAGAGATGACCGTTCAGTATTTTGAGGGCATTGGCCGCCGCAAAGAAAGCTCGGCGCGTGTGCGTGTGATGAGCGGGTCGGGTGTGTTCACGGTCAACGATAAGACCGTGGAAGAATATTTCACCCGCATGGGCGACATTGAATCGATCTTAGGCCCCATGGTTGCTGCTGGGATGGACCGCGCCACCTGCGACATCACCGTGAAGGTGATGGGCGGTGGGGTGACTGGCCAGACCGATTCGGTGAAGCTGGGTTTGGCCCGTGCGCTGCTGAAGATGAACCCTGAGCTTTCCTCTGCCATGCGCAAGGGCGGTTTCCTGACGCGCGACCCGCGCATCAAGGAACGCAAGAAGCCAGGTCTCAAGCGCGCCCGCAAGGCCCCGACCTACACCAAGCGTTAGATCTCCGGTTTGTTTCCGGAATTTCACGTGCGTTTCGGCAGATTCTCGTCTGCCGAAACGCATGGTTTTGTTTATAGCCCTCATCTCAAAAAGATCCGATGGGGCAGGATGTGCGCGGAGGAGACATGGATCAAAGCTGGATGCAAAACGGCGGGATTGTCATTGTGGGGTTAGGCCCAGGCGAGGCCAACCTGCTGACGCGCGAAGCGTGGGATTGGCTGTGCCAGATCCCGCGGGTGTATGTGCGCACGCGCCACCATCCCACCGTGGCGGGCTTCCCGGAAGGGCTGGAGGTGGTTTCCTTTGACGATCTCTACGACCAGGGTGAGGCCTTTGAACAGGTGTACGCGGGCATTGTGGAAGCGGTGCTGCGCTTGGGCCAACAGCCGGGCGGCGTGACTTACGCTGTGCCGGGGCACCCTTACGTGGCCGAGGCCACCAGCCCAGAGATCGCGCGGCGCGCCCGTGAGCAGGGCCTGGAAGTGCGCGTGGTGGAAGGGGTGAGCTTTTTGGAACCGACCTTCACGGCCTTGGAGCTGGATCCTTACCCGCGGCTGGCCCTGGTGGACGCTTTGGAATTGGGCCCGGCGCACATGCCCGGTTTCCCGCCCGACACCCCGGCCCTGGTGGCGCAGATTTATTCGCGCCAGGTGGCGGCGGAGGTGAAGCTGACCCTGAGCGCGGTGTACCCCGATACGCACCCGGTGCGGCTGGTGCACGCGGCGGGCAGCCCGCGCCAAAAGGTGGAAGATTTGCCCCTGTACGAGATTGACCGCAGCGCCTATGTGGGCCTGCTGACCTCGCTGTATGTGCCGCCGCTGGAAGCGAATACCAGTTTTGAGGGCTTTCAGGATATCATCGCCCGCCTGCGCGCGCCAGACGGCTGCCCCTGGGATCAAAAGCAGACCCACCAGACTCTGCGGTCGCACCTGCTGCAAGAGACCTATGAGACTTTGGAAGCCATTGACAACGATGACCCTCAAGAGATGTGTGAGGAATTCGGCGATCTGCTGCTGCAGATTGTGCTGCATGCGCAAATTGGCAGCGAGTACGGCGAATTCAGCATGGCTGAGGTGATTCGCAGCATTTCCGAAAAGATCATTCGCCGCCATCCGCATGTGTTCGGTGAAACCGCTGTGGAGGGGGTGGGCGAGGTGCTGAGCAATTGGGAGAAGATCAAAGAGGCCGAGCGGGCCGCCAACGGCACCGCCGAAACCAAGGGCCTGCTGGACGGACTGCCCCAGGCCTTGCCAGGCTTAAATTTGGCGCACGAGATTCAAGATCGCGCGGCGCGGGTGGGCTTTGATTGGGAAACGATTGACCCCGTGGTGGCCAAGGTGCGCGAGGAGCTGGAAGAGGTGCTGAACGCGCCGGAAGAGGAGCGCGAAGGGGAGTTGGGGGATCTGCTCTTTGCGGTGGTGAATCTGGCGCGCTGGTACAAGGTGGACCCCGAAAATGCCCTGCGGCAAACCAACCGCCGTTTCCGGCAGCGTTTTGCGCACATTGAAAAGCGGGCACGCGAAGCTGGGCGCTCTCTGGCTGAGATGACCCTGGCGGAGATGGACGCCTGGTGGGATGAGGCCAAGCGCCTGGAATGACGGCGGGCGGGCAGACGGATTAGAACAAAGCTGGTTGGGCCGGCGCGGCGGGTTGGTAGGGGGTGATTTGACACGCGAGGCCCAACTGGCTGCAAAAATCCCCAATTTTGTGAAACAATTCGCGGCTGTGCGGCGCCCAGGCGGTGTAGCGCTGGCCGTACTGGCGTTCGTAGCGGCTGCGCAGGCCTGGGAAATGCTGGTCGAGCTGGGCGTAGTAATGCTCGCGCTGGCGGTCGCGCAGGGTGAGGGCCATGAGCGGCAGGATGTATTGGGCGCCGCACCCGGCCGCCCGGCGAATCAGCTCGCGGAGGTCTTCCCAGCGGTCGGTAATCCACGGCAGGGCCGGCATGAGGGCGATGCCGGTATACAGGCCGGCGCTGGCCAGGGTTTCCACAGCCTGAAAGCGGCGCGTGGGGGGCGGCGCAGCAGGCTCGATGCGCGCGGCCAGATCATCGGCGGGGGTGGTGATGGTGAAGGTGACGGCGGCATACACCTTGTGAATCTCCTGCAAGAGGGGCAGGTCTTGCAGCACCAGGTCGCTTTTGGTGAGCACGTGGACGGGGAAGCCGCGCCGGGCGATGACCTGCAGGGCGGCGCGGGTGAGGCGGTAATGCGTTTCCAGGGGCATGTAGGGGTCGTTCATGGAGCCGGTGCCGATGGTTCCGCGGGTGCGCTTGCGGGCCAGTTCCTGGTCGAGAAGCTGCGGGGCGTTGGTTTTAACCTGAATTTCGCCGTCAAAATCGGCGATGTTGTAGCAGGCGCTGCGCGAATCGCAGTAGATGCAGTGATGCTGGCAGCCGCGGTACAGATTCAGGGTATAGCGCAGGCCGAAAAGGGGATCGGGTTGACGGATGGGGTTAAGGACGGTGCGCGCCTGAACTTCGACAATTTTCACGGGGACAGTCCTCGCACGGCCTCAGGGCGTGGGCAGGCGCACCGAAACGCCTTCGAGGGTGTGCGTTTTCTTGGGGGAGAGGATGATCTTAAAATCCGCAGCGCCTTGCGCATAGTTAACATGACAGGTGGTGATGATGTAGCCGTTGTAGAACTCCACCTGCTGCACGGCGAAATCCTGATAGCCCCCCAGAGGGGCCAGAGAAGCCCGCAGCGCGTCGAAATCGGCCTGGGTGAACTGGCGTTCCATCTTGCGGCCAAAATTGGCGGAAAACGCCTCAAAATCTCCCTGATCTAAAGCTTCAATTAACGCCTGGCTGGCGGGCTGGGCATAGGCGAGGATCGCCGCGCGATCCTCGCCTTCAAATACGCGGTTTTGCCCCTGACCCAGGGACTGGAGCACAATGACCAGCACCGCCACCACCAAAAGGATGACGGTGCTGGTGAGCAAACGAGCTTTCATGCCAGCGGCTCGAAGCGGGCGGTGAAATGGCGCATGAGGGGGGCCTGGTAGGTGAGGCGGTAGCCGCGCAGCTGACTGCTTTTTTCGGCCAGCTTGCAGCACACATTGGCCACGTAATCGAGGTGTGATTGGGTGTAGACTCGCCGCGGCAGAGCCAGACGCACCAGCTCCAGCTTGGGGTAGACCCATTCGCCGCTGTCGGGGTGGGGGTAGGCGAACATGACCGAACCGATTTCCACGCCGCGGATGCCGCCTTCCAGATAGAGGGCCGCGCCCAGGGCCTGCCCGGGGAATTCGGCGTGGGGGATGTGGGGCAGCAGCCTTCCGGCGTCCAGATAGATGGCGTGGCCGCCGGGGGGTTCCACAAAGGGGATGCCCCGGTCGCGCAGGCAGGCCGCCAGATAAGCGGTTTGGGTCAGGCGGTAGGCCAGGTAGGATTCTTCCAGACCCTCACGCAGCCCCACGGCCAGGGCGTCCAGATCGCGCCCGGCCAGGCCGCCGTAGGTGGGGAAGCCTTCGCGCAGGATGAGCTGGTTGCAGATTTCCTGGTGGAGCTTGGGGTCGCGCACAGCCAGGAAGCCGCCGATGTTGACCAGACCGTCTTTTTTGGCGCTCATGAAAGCGCCGTCGGCCAGGGCAAAGGTCTCGCGGGCGATTTCCAGGGTGGATTTTTGGGCATACCCCGGCTCGCGCAGCTTGATGAAATAAGCATTTTCAGCATAGCGGCAGCAGTCAATGAAGAAGGGGATGTGATATTCGCGGTAGATGGCCGCGACCGCGCGCAGATTTTCGAGAGAAACCGGCTGCCCGCCGCCGGCGTTGTTGGTGATGGTCATGGTGCCAAAGGGGATTTGGCTGGGGCCGACGCTTTCGATGAAAGCGCGCAGCTTGGCCAGATCCATATTGCCTTTGAAGGGGTGGGTGGAGGTGGGGTCGAAGGCTTCATCAATCACCAGATTGACAGGGCGGCCTCCGCGGGCGCGGATGTTGCCCTCGGTGGTGTCGAAGTGCATGTTCGAAGGGATGTGCAGGCCGGGCTTGACCAGCAGGGCGGTGAGAATGTTTTCGGCGGCGCGGCCCTGATGGGTGGGGACGAAGAATTCAAAACCAAAAATATCCTGCATGACCTCAGCTAAGCGGTAATAGGAACGAGCGCCGGCGTAGGATTCATCGCCCTGCATGATGGCGGCCCACTGCGCCTGGCTCATGGCGCCCGTGCCGGAATCGGTGAGCAGGTCAATGAACACATCCTCAGCCCGCAGGGCAAACAGGTTGTGCCCAGCCGCCTGCATGGCGGCCTGACGCGCTTCGGGGGAAATCAGACGAATGGGTTCCACCATTTTGATACGGAACGGTTCAGGGGGGTAATAGGGCATAGGGGGATCCTCCAGGGGGGATGAAAGCAGTTACAGTCTAGCAGATTTTGGGGGATCAGCCAACTGCGGAATATCACCGATTGGATAGAGAATGTTCCGCCTTGTAAAAAGGGTGAAATGGTCAAGAAATCTAAAATTCATCAATTGAATAATAAAATAATGAAAATAATATATTGACATTTATAAAATTCGTGCTATGATTTGTTTGTAAATCAAAAGCGGCGCTTTAACTTTGTAGACGCAGCTGTAAGAATTCCTAAAGGAGATACCCCTATGGTGGTCCAATCCGTTCCTGTCAATGAATCGCAAAAAGTGTATTTGCGTGTGTCGGGTGATTTGATTTTGGAGGGGGGCAGTTCGGATGGCCTGACGTTGCACGGCGGGCGCGGTGATTTCCGTGTGGAGCAGATGGAAGGGCAGGTGGTGGTGGTGTGCAGCGGCGACCTGCGGGCTGAGCTTTCGGCCAAAGGGCAGGTGACAGTGGAGCGCGCCTCGGGTGACGTGAACGTGCACGGGGCGGGCTGCGACCTGAAGATGGAGCGCCTATCCGGTGATTTGACTGTGGACGGGGCGGACAATCTGTGGGTAGAACAGGTCAGCGGAGAGGTGAAGGCGCGTAAGGTGCGCGGAAGCCTGATGTTGGGCAAGGTGGGCGGTGATTTGATCTGCGACGAAATCGGTGCCTTGACCGCTCCAAAAGTAGGTGGGGAAGCGCATTTGCGCCGGGTGGGTTTGGGGGGCGATTTGCGCTGCGGCGGTGATCTGGTGATTTCACCCACGCAGTGCGCCGCTTCCGCCGTGACCCTGCGTGCGGGCGGGGATGTGAGAGTGCATCTGCTGCCGGAGTTCAACGCTGAGGTTCTGTTGGACAGCGACGACCATGTAATTTACTTGAGCTTTGGCAATCAACATTCGGAACTGAACACGAAACAGCACGTCTTGACCCTTGGCACGGGCGGCGCGCGACTGACCGTTTTGGCGGGAGGCGAGCTGATGCTGACCGATCAGGAATGGGAGGATGATTCCATTCATGTGCATTTGGAACAGGCGGCTGCAGGCCAGCCCTGGCGCATGGGGGTGAAGATTGAGGGGCTTGACCGCAAGATGCGCAGTAAGATGGAGCGAATGGCACGCAAAGGGATGTTCGTGCCGCCGATTCCCCCCGTGCCGCCGATCCCCCCGATTCCCCCCGTGCCGATGGAACCCAAGATGGGCGGCGGAGCGCAGCGGCGAGAAGCGCAGGCTGAGCCGCGCGAGGGGGTAAGCAGCGAGGAACGCTTGATGGTGCTGCAGATGCTGCAAGAGGGTAAGATTAGCGCAGAACAGGCCGATTTACTGCTGTCGGCTTTGCGGGGCTAGGGAAAACGCTTCAAAAAAGGAGAGAAGGATGGGAGCCAAAGAGCAACGAATGGCGATTTTGCGCGAAGTGGAAGCCGGCAACATCTCGGTGGAGGCCGCTTCGGAAATTTTGGCGGCTTTAGAAGGCGGGGATCCCGCCCCGCAGCCTGCGTTTACGCCTGAACCCGCGCCGCAGGTGGAAGAGGCGCTGCACCCCGCGGCGGGTGAGTCCGCTGCTTGGGCTGGGGAGGAAGAGAGCCTTGACGCAGGGGATGAGCACATCCGTGCGCGGGTAAACCATTGGCGGCAGTGGTGGCTGCTGCCCTTTGGGGTGGGTTTGCTGCTTTTGGTTTTTGGCGGGACCTGGATGTATCAGGGCTTGCAGGCGGCGGGGTTAAGCTGGGGCTTCTGGCTGTCGTGGATCCCCTTCCTGCTGGGAGCCGCGCTGACGGCCCTGGGCTGGGAGGCGCAGAAAGCGCCCTGGCTGTACATTCACATCCGCCAAAAACCTGGTGAATCGCCCCAGAACCTGACCTTCTTCCTGCCGCTGCCCTTCCGTTGGGCCGCCTGGGGCACGCACTTTTTTGACTCGCGCCTGCCGGAAGAGATGCGCGGCGGTAAGGCCAGCGCTGTGCTGCGCGACCTGGAAGATCATTTGCAGGCGGAGGCGCCCATGCATGTGGTGGTGGATGACGAAGACGGCGAGCATGTGGAAGTGCTGCTGGTGGGTAAAGCCTGAATCCCATCTCCCGGATATCTTTACCAGCCCTGGCGCCCAGCCGGGGCTGTTTGCTTTGCAGCGCGGTATGAAGAAATCGCTGCGGGATGCTTATAGACAGGGGCGTCGGTTTGTTTGTATAATGAATCCAGCGGAAGAAACCCTGGAGGCGTGCGGATGAACGCGAGGCAAAAAATCCGTTTGGGGGCGGCAGTGGTGATCCTGATTCTGTCGTTGATCGCCTTGGCGGTCAGTTGGTGGCCGCAGCCGCGCCGGCTTCAGCAAGTGCCGCTGCCGACGATTGAAGTTCCGGCGCTGGTGACCCCTACACTTTCGTTGTATGAGGAAATATGGCAGGCCTGAGCAGGCTGAAAAAAGGCCTGGCTGTGGGGTTGACCGCGGCGGCTCTGCTGGTGCTGATTCTGGCGGCCTGTGCGCCGGCGGCAGCCCCGACCGCACCCCCCGCGGCGGAAGAACCGTCGGAGCTGCCAGAGACGCCCACACCGGCAGCAAGCCTTCCTGAACCTCAGGCTTCCCCGGCCCCGGCTCAGCTTTTGGAGCGGCGGCAGCTGGTGTGGGAATGGCCTGACCGGCTGCGCGAGGGGGACTCGGATGTGGTGGATTTGCGCTTGAAGATGGATGCGCATGGAACCCTGACTCCCACGGCGCAGGTGGGGGGACACGTGGTGGAAGGGCAGGGCGTAAAAATTCCCAATTTGTACGACACGCACAATCTGGTGGTTGAGGCGCGTTTGGACCTGGTGGGTTTTGAAATGACGCCCCAGGGCGAGGTGAGCGAACCGCTGCGGCCGGGGGAAGAAGTGGTGTTTCGTTGGACGGTGCGCTGCAAAGAGGCAGGGAATTACCGGGGAACGCTGTGGGTGGCGTTGAATCTGGTTCCAAAGGCGGGTGGTGAACGCACTCGCCGGGTGCTGCTGGCCGCGCCGGTGGAGATTGAGGTACGTTCAGTGTGGGGCTTGCCAGCCCAGACGGTGAGAATTTTAGGCGGGATCGGAACCGCCGTCAGCACGGTGTTGGGCATCCCCTTCTTGGAACAGGCGTTGGGTTGGGCCTGGAAGCGGACGCGGCGAAAACAGACAAAAACAGCCTGAGTTGGTCAACTTGTGATAAAATTTACAGGCCTCAGCGGTGTATGAGACCGCTCAAATTCAACTTAAGCGTGGTGAATGGAGGAGCCTCATGCTGGATGACTGGCTTTACCTGGGAATTTTTACGGTAATCTCCCTTTTCCTTCCCGCCGCAGCCATTACCATCGCGGCGCTGTTATCCCCCAAGAAACCCGATCCACTCAAAACATCCATTTACGAATGCGGTATGGAAACCGTGGGCGAAACCTGGATCCAGTTCAAGCCGCAGTATTACGTCTATGCGCTGGTCTATCTGGTGTTCGATGTGGAGACGATTTTCCTGTACCCCTGGGCGGTGGCGTATAACCAGGTGGGCTTGTTTGCCGTGGTAGAAGCGCTGCTGTTCATTGCCATCTTGCTGGGCGGGCTGCTCTATGCCTGGCGGAAGGGCGCTTTGGAGTGGGCATAGCCCGCGAAAGCTGGAGGTGGCATGAGCTTCTGGATTGATCCCATCAATTTTGTGATCGCCTGGTTAAAGGGGCTGCTGGAATCCTGGGGGTTACAGCCCGGCCTGGTGACTTTTGTGATGTATTTGATTGGCGCGTTTGTGACCACGCTGCTGGCCATGCTGCTGGTGGTGTTCCTGATCTGGTTGGAACGCAAGCTGATTGGCCGCGTGCAAGACCGCCTGGGGCCGAACCGGCTGGGGCCGTGGGGCATTTTCCAAACCTTTGCGGATATGCTCAAGATTTTCACCAAAGAGCACATCACCCCGGATGGGGCAGACGGTGTAGCTTATAACCTGGCGCCGGTGATCTCGGTGGGGGCGGTGCTGATGGTGTGGGCGGTGATCCCCTTCACCGCTACGGTGGTCGGCGTGGATTTCAACGCGGGCGTGCTGTACCTGATGGCGGTGGGCGCGCTGGGCGAAATGGGCGTCATCCTGGCGGGTTGGGGTTCCAACAACAAATATGCCATGCTGGCCGCCTTCCGCGCGGTGGCGCAGCTGATCTCTTACGAAGTGCCGATGGTGCTGGCATTGATGATCCCGGTGATGTTCACCGGTTCGATGAGTTTGCAGGCATTGGTGAAAGAGCAGGATATCTGGTTTATCTTTCTGGCTCCGGTGGCTGCGCTGATTTTCTTCATCTCTTCTATTGCCGAGGTGGGACGTACGCCTTTTGACCTGGTGGAATCGGAATCAGAGCTGGTTTCGGGCTTCAACATTGAATATTCGGGCTTGAAGTTCGGCATGTTCTATGTGGCGGACTTTTTGCATGCCTTCACCATTTCACTGCTGTTTGCCGCCCTATATTTGGGCGGATGGCGCGGCCCTGGGGCTGAGCAGTACCCCATGCTGGGTTTTGTGTATTTCGCGCTGAAAACCGCAGTGGTGTATTTCATCGGCATTCTGATGCGGGCGTCCCTGCCGCGCTTCCGCATTGATCAGATGATGGATTTGAACTGGAAGTATTTGACGCCGCTGGCTCTGGTGCTGGTGGCCGCAACGGCGGTGGCTGGAAAGATCGTTCCGGCGGAGATGGCGGGGCTGCGGCTGGTGGTGATGCTGGCTTTGAACGGGATCATTTTCGCGGCTGCGGACCGGCTGATGACCCGGCGGCGCTCCGCGCGGCGGCAGGTGGCCCAGGCTCCGCGGCCTGTGGCGCATTATGTACAACCCGCTCCAACTGACCCAGGGGATTGAAGACGATGATAACTGGACTGCAAGCTTTTTTCCTGGTTAACGCGCTGATCACATTGTTTGCGGCAGTCAAGGTGGTCAGCTCGCGCAAGCTGGTGCACGCGGCCCTGTGGCTGGTGCTGGCGCTGATGGGGGTGGCCGCCACCTTTGCCATGCTGGGCAGCCGCTTCTTCTCGGTGATTCAGGTGTTCGTGTACATCGGCGCTATCGCCACGCTGATCATTGTGGCGGTGATGCTGACGCGCAATTCGATGGAAGATGTGGGGCCGCAGGTGAACCGCGGATGGTGGCTGCCGTTGGTGGTTGTGGTGCTGCTGTTCGTGGGGCTGGTGGTGGTTCTATCCGGTTGGGGCGATTTTGGCTTGAGCACGCGCACGGTGGGGGCCGAAGGCGAGAATGTGATGGAATTAGGCAAGGCCCTGGTGGACCCCAACGGTTTCGTGCTTCCCTTTGAGATTGCCTCGGCGCTGCTGCTGGGGGCGATGGTGGCGGCCATTTATCTGGCGACCGACCGGAAGGAAGGCAAGCGATGATCCCTATTTCCTGGTTCCTCATTTTCAGCGCAGCGTTATTCTGCATTGGTTTGTTCGGTGTGTTGGCGCGCAAAAACACCATCGGCATGTTGATGGGCGTGGAATTGATGCTCAACGCGGTCAATATTAATCTGTTGGCGTTTTGGGCTTATCGGTACGCGGGGCAGATGAACGGCCTGGTATTTGTGGCCATTGTCTTTGCGGCTGCCGCAGCTGAGGCGGCTGTGGGTTTGGCGCTGATCATTTCCGTTTACCGGCGGCGCACAACCGTGATGGCAGACGAATTGAACCTGATGAAAGGCTAGGCCGCGGAGGGCGTATGAATATGGACTTGTTGATCTGGCTCATCCCGCTTCCCCCGCTGCTGGCATTCGCGGCGATTGTGCTGTTTACCAACCGCTCTAAAGCGCTAAGCCACAGCCTGGCGATTGGGGCGGCGGGGTTATCCTGGCTGGCGAGCATGGTGGTGTTCTTCACGGCGGTAGGCCGTGAAGAGCTGGCCAAGCATCCGCTGGGGGTAGACCTGAAGGTGAACTGGCTGCCGTTGGGCGACGGCGCGTTCAAGATCGGCGTGCAGGTCGATCCGCTGTCAGCGGTGATCCTGTTCTTCGTGGCCTGGACGGTGCTGATGATCTTTGTGTACAGCGTGGGCTACCACAACTTTGGTCAGCCCGCGGGCGATCATGATAAGCCGGGCCTGCCGCCTCACGGGGCGACGGTGAAGGTCAAGGGGCACGGCCATCAGGTTCCGTCGGTGGAGCCGATGTACAGCCGCTTCTTTGCCATGATCTCGCTGTTCGCCTTTGGCATGTTCTTGCTGGTGGTGACGGATAACCTGCTGACCCTGTACATGGCCTGGGAGATCATGGGCCTGTGCTCTTATCTGCTGATTGGTTTCTGGTATGCCAAGCCCTCGGCGCGCGACGCGGCTGTGAAGGCCTTTTTGACCACGCGCGTGGGGGATATGTTCATGCTCCTGGGCATGGCGGCCCTGTATAAGATGACCGGCACGCTGAATTACCAGGAGATTCTGGCCAACCCGACTGTGCTGGAGATGCTGGCCAGCCAGGCGGCGCCTGTTTTGGGGCTGTCGTGGGCGGGGTTGATTGGCATTTTGATCTTCATGGGCACGGTGGGCAAGAGCGCCCAGTTCCCGCTGCACGTGTGGCTTCCGGACGCGATGGAAGGCCCCACGCCGGTTTCGGCCATGATCCACGCGGCCACCATGGTTTCGGCGGGCGTGTACCTTTCCATCCGCTTCTTCCCGTTGATTTCGGCGGGCTGGGACGGCGGTGGGGCGCTGACCCCGGCGATGATGACCCTGGCGGTGGTGGGGGCGGTGACGGCGCTGTTTGCGGCTACGATCGCCGTGGCTCAAAATGACATCAAGCGTGTGCTGGCCTATTCGACCATCTCTCAATTAGGTTACATGATAGCGGCCCTGGGGGTGGGGGCGTATGTGGCAGCGGCGTTCCACCTGGTGACGCACGCCTTCTTCAAAGCGCTGCTCTTCCTGGGGTCGGGCTCGGTGATCCACGGCATGGAACACGGTGTGCTGCATACCCACCAGCACATTGACCCGCAGGATATGCAGCACATGGGCGGCCTGCGCAAGAAAATGCCGGTGACGTTTTGGACTTTCCTGGCGGGCGGGCTGGCTCTTTCGGGCTTCCCTCTGGTGACGGCGGGTTTTTGGTCGAAAGATGAAATCCTATCCGGGGCGTTTAACGGCGGGCATGTGTGGGTCTTCGTCATCTTGGCCCTGGCGGCCCTGTTGACGGCCTTTTACACGGCGCGGCAGATCACCCTGACCTTTTTGGGCCAGGCGCGCAGCGAAGCGGCCGAACACGCCAGCGAATCGCGCGCGGTGATGACGGCGCCGCTGGTGGTTTTGGCCTTTTTTGCGATCACCGCCGGTTGGGTGGGCATCCCCAAAGCCTTTCCTGGGCTGGGCGGGTTGGTGCCCAACTGGTTTGAGGAATTTGTGGGTGAGATGCTGCTGGTGCACGGTGAGGCGGCACATCACAGCCTGGTGCCGCTGATCACCTCGCTGGTGGTGGCGCTGGGTGGGTTGGCGCTGGGCTGGTGGGTGTACCGGGATGTGCGCGCGGGGCAAAAAGACCCCCTGCAAAAGCCCCTGGGGCCGGTGTACACCCTGCTGCAGAACAAGTACTACTTTGACGAGCTGTACGGGGCCACCGTGGTGCGCTTCTCCCGCTGGGTGTCGGAGGTGTTCACCGACCGCTGGCTGGATCGGGGTGTGATTGACGGCATTCTCCACGGCATTGCCGCAGCGGGCTTGTGGCTGGGCGGCGTGCTGCGCAACGGCTTTGACCTGCCGGTGATCAACCGATTTTTGGGGGATACAGTGGTGGCGGGGGGCACGCGCAAACTGGGCGCGGAGACCAGCAAGATTCAGACCGGCCGGCTGCAGCAGTACATGCTGATGGGGTTGGCGGTGGTGCTGGCGGCCAGCGCGATCATCTACTTTTTCTTTGTGATGGCATAAGGGGAGCGCGGACGATGGATCTCTTGACCAATCATCTCCTGACCCTGATTTTGTTCACGCCGGTGGTGGGCGCGGTGGTACTGCTGTTCCTGCCTGCGAAAAACATCCGGGTGCTGCGCTGGGCAGCTTTGGCGGCCAGTCTGGTTCCTTTTGGGCTGGCGCTGGGGCTGTGGGCGCGCTTTGACCCTTCGGCGGAGGGCTTTCAATTTGTCGAAATGATGCCGTGGTATCCGGCGATTCAATCCTCATACCATCTGGGGGTGGATGGGATTTCGCTGATGATGGTGCTGCTGACCGTGGTGCTGACTCCGCTGGCGGTTTTGGCCTCTTTCACGGTGACGGAGCGGGTGAAGGCCTATATGTTCCTGTTCCTGCTGCTGGAAACGGGCATGCTGGGCGTTTTCTTATCGCTGGATCTGCTGCTGTTCTTCGTGTTCTGGGAGGTGGGCCTGGTGCCCATGTATTTCCTGATCGCGCAGTGGGGTGGGACGCGGCGCAACTATGCGGCGCTGAAATTCATCCTGTACACCATGGGCGGCTCTTTGGGGCTGCTGTTGGCCACTCAGATGATTGGAGTGGTGGCGGGCACTTTTGACTTGACGGAATTGTTCCAGATCTGGCCGGCGCTGAACAGCGGCACTTTGCTGGGGCTGCCGATGGCAACGGTGAAGGCGGTGGCTTTTTGGGCTTTTGTGATCGCCTTTGCCATCAAGGTGCCGGTGTGGCCGTTCCACACCTGGCTGCCCGACGCGCACACCGAAGCGCCGACTGCCGGTTCGATGATTTTGGCCGGTGTGCTGCTGAAACTGGGCGCGTACGGCTTCCTGCGCCTGGTGCTGCCGCTGTATCCGCTGGAATCGAAACTGTTCGCGGGCTGGCTGGCGGCGCTGGGGGCTTTGGCGATCATCTTTGGGGCGCTGGGCGCCTTTGGGCAAAAAGACTTTAAACGGCTGGTGGCCTATTCATCCATTAACCATATGGGTTTTGTGGTTTTGGGGATCGCCGCAGCGGCCGCGGCGGTGGGCAGCCAGGATGCGGTCATCGCGCTGAACGGCGCGGTGCTGCAAATGGTGACGCACGGCCTTTCGGCGGCGGGGATGTTCTTCCTGGTGGGCGTGATCTATGAGCGCACCCACACGCGCGACCTGACGGAATTTGGCGGGCTGTTTGCGCAGATGCCGGTGTACGGCGGGGTGCTGCTGTTCACGGCGATGGGTTCACTGGGGCTGCCGGGTCTGGCGGGGTTTGTATCGGAGTTCCTGGTGGTGCGGGGAGCCTGGCCGGTGTTCACGCTGGCCACAGCGCTGAGCATGATCGGCTTGTTCTTCACCGGCGCGTACATCCTCAAGGCGCTCAAGATGGTGCTGCACGGGCCGCTGAACGAGCGCTGGAAGGGGAAACTGCCGGAGATGAGCCTGCGCGAAGGGATCGTGATCGCCCCGTTGATGGTCTTGATGCTGATCCTGGGCGTGTGGCCGGCCTGGGCGCTGGATGTGATCAATCGCACCGTGAGCATGATTAGCCTGGCGATGAGCCTGTGGTTCTGAGAGGTGAGCGATGCAGTTTCCTATCTTGAGCGTCTTAATCTTCATACCACTGCTGGCCGGGATTGTGCTTTTGATGGTGCCAGCCCAGCGCAAAGATTGGATCCGCGGGATCGCCCTGGGCAGCGCGGCGGTTGTGCTGGTGCTGAGCGTGGCGGTGTATGCGCTTTACGATGTGGCCCAGGCGGGGTATCAGTTTGTTGAGACCGCGCCCTGGGTTCCGGCTTTGGGGATTCAATACCATGTGGGGGTAGATGGGCTGAGCCTGCCCTTGATCTTGCTCTCGGGGCTGGTGGTGTTCACCGGTGTGCTGGTTTCGTGGCATGTGGATGAGCGACCGCGGGAGTTCTTCTCCTATTTGATGTTCCTGGGTTCCAGCGTGTTGGGCGTGTTCGCTTCGCTGGACCTGTTTCAGCTGTTCTTCTTCTTTGAACTGGCGGTCTTTCCCAAATACTTGATGATCATCCTGTGGGGGTCGCCCAAGACGCGCGAATACGGCGGCATGAAGCTGACCCTGTTCCTGTTCGCCGGTTCGGTGCTGGCTTTGGTGGGCGCGCTGGCGATTTACTTTGGGTCGGGGCTGCGCACCTTTGACATGCTGGTGCTGGAAAAGGCCGGCTTCCCCATCGCTTTTCAGCAGCTGTGGTTCCCCTTCCTCTTCTTGGGCTTCGGCGTGTTGAGCGGCATTTTCCCCTTCCATAGCTGGGCGCCGGACGGCCACGTGGCCGCACCCACGGCGGTTTCCATGCTGCTGGCGGGTGTGGAAATGAAGGTGGGCGCGTTTGCGGCCCTGCGCGTGGCCATTATGCTGCTGCCGGATGGGGCGCGCTTTTGGGCTCCGGCGGTGCTGGTTTTGGCCACCATCAATGTGGTCTACGGTGCGCTGATCGCGCTGATTCAGAGCGATTTCAAGTACGTCATCGGCTTTTCATCCGTTTCGCATATGGGCCTGGTGCTGATTGGCTTTGCATGCCTCAACCACGACAGCCTGTTGGGGGCGGGGATGCAGATGTTCTCGCACGGCATTATGACGGCTCTCTTCTTCTCTGTGGTCGGCATGGTATACGACCGCACCCACACGCGCGAGCTGAGCCAGTTGGGCGGTTTGGTGCAGAAGATGCCCTGGGCGGCGGTGGGCTTTATCATTGCCGGTCTGGTGAGCATGGGCATGCCTGGGTTCAGCGGATTTGTGGCGGAATTCCCCATTTTCATGGGGGCCTGGCGCACGGCCCCGCTGGTGGCGATCATCGCCATCCTGGGGGTGGTGGTAACGGCGGGTTATATTCTGCTGGTGGTGCGGCGGGTGTTCTTTGGCGAGCTGCCCAAGCAGTTCCAGAACATTCCGGATATCACCTGGATGGATAAGCTGGCGATTGGGTTGTTGGCCGCATTCATGATTGGTTTGGGTTGGTTCCCGTCGCTGATGACCTCGGTGCTGCAGCCGGGAGTTCAGAATATTCTTGGGCTGCTGG
The DNA here is from genome assembly GCF_001306035.1 of Levilinea saccharolytica. GTDB lineage: Bacteria > Chloroflexota > Anaerolineae > Anaerolineales > Anaerolineaceae > Levilinea > Levilinea saccharolytica. The sequence continues at coordinate 46,228 of NZ_LGCM01000029.1, read as the reverse complement.
GAGGGTAGGCAATGATGACTGTTCCATTGGGTGACATGCTGCTGAAGATCCTGCCAGAATTGGGCTTGCTGGTGTTGGCGGCGGTGCTGCTGACCCTGGATTTGCTCTGGCGCAGCCGCCGCTGCCGGTTTTTGGGCTGGATCGCGGCGGGGGGCGGCGCGGTGGTGATTCTGCTGAGCCTGCTGTTTGCCCGCCCAGGGCCGGAGCCGCTGCTGTTGTGGGGTGGGATGATGCGCCTGGACAGCACCGGCTTTGTCTTTCGCATGCTGTTTGTGACCGGCATGGCCATCACGGCGCTGTTTGCCACCGAGAACGAGGGCATTTGCGAGCACGGTGAGTTCTTCACCCTGCTGGTCATTTCCACCCTGGGGATGACCTTGATGGCCTCGGTGGTGGATCTGATCATGATCTATCTGGCGTTTGAAACCGCTTCGATCCCGCTGTACGCGCTGGCGGGTTTCCTGATCCGCGACAAGAAGTCGGTGGAATCCGGCGTGAAATACCTGCTGTTCGGGGCGATGACCTCGGCAGTGATGCTGTACGGTTTCAGCCTGCTGTACGGCTTCACCGGCAGCACGAATTTATATGAGATCGGTGCGCAGCTGAGTGCGGGACAATTGCCCGCGGGATTAGCGGTGCTGACGGCGCTGCTGGTGACGGTGGGCTTTGCTTTCAAGGTGTCGGCGGCCCCGCTGCATTTTTGGGCGCCGGATGTGTATGAAGGTGCGCCCACTTCGGTGGCGGGCTTTTTATCCACCGCGTCGAAAGCGGCGGGCTTTGCTGTGCTGCTGCGCGTGCTGTTGGTGGTGTACCCGGCGCTGAGCAGCCTGTGGACGGGGCTGATTGCGGCGCTGGCGGTGGCGAGCATGGTGGTGGGCAATTTACAGGCGCTGAACCAGAAGAATATCAAACGCTTGTTGGCCTATTCTTCCATCGCCCAGGCCGGGACGATCTTGATCGGCGCGGCGGCACAGAGCGATTTTGGCGTGACGGCCACGATGTACTATTTGATGGCCTATCTGGTCACCAACCTGGCCGCCTTTGGCGTGGTGATGGTGGTGGGGCGCGCGGTGGGTTCGGACGAGATCAGCGCGTACGCGGGCCTCAGCCGCCGCTCGCCGGGGACGGCCTTGATCCTGCTGGCGGTGCTGCTTTCTTTGGGCGGCATTCCCCCCTTCGCTGGGTTCATCGGCAAACTGCTGGTGTTTGGCGCGGCGGTGGAAGCCAACATGGCCTGGCTGGCGGTGGTGGGTGTGGTCAACTCTGTCGCGGCGCTGTACTACTATCTGCGCGTGCTGAAGGTGGTGTATTTGGACCGCGCGGAAAATGAGACTCAGCCGCTGAACATGACATCGGCCTGGAAGGCGGCCTTGGTGGGCTGCGTTGTGCTGGTGGTGGTGCTGGGCGTTTTGGTGTCGCCGTTTTACACCTGGGCCAGTCAGGCAGCAGCAAGTCTCATCGTTTATTGACTTGAATTTTCGCTTTTGATATAATCTCTACGTTATGATTGATCCTGCTCCTGGCGCGAACAACGGGAAACAAAAAGCCATCAATTTGGCATTGGCGGCGGTTGCTGGGCAGGTGGGTTGTTTAACCCTGGTCGTTGTGCTCGGTTCTGTTCTTTTGGGTTTGTGGTTGGACCAGCAATTTCAGACCCGACCGGTGATCACCCTGATTTTGGTGGCGGTCAGCGTACCGATTTCCATCGTGCTAATGTTGGTCATTGTTCGGGGAGCGGTTGCGCGCATTAAGACGCAGATTGGATCCCCATCTTCGCAACAGAAGGAGGCAAGCGTTGGAAGAAACCAAAACTCGTAAGTGGCGCTGGGGGGTGAACCGCTGGTTGGTGCTGCTCTTTGCCATATTAACGGCTGTTTCGGTGAACTACTTCTTCCCGGTGCGGCCGCATATTCAGGTTGCCGCAGAAGCTGTATCCAAGAAGCCGCTGTTTTCGTTGGGTGGGGATGTGTACCTGACCAACACCATGCTGGCGATGCTGGTGATGGATGCGATCATCCTGGCGCTGGCGCTGGCGGTGCGCAGCTTCGCCAAGGGCGACAGCCTAGTTCCGAAGGGGATCTACGGCGCGGTGGAAGCTTTGATGGAAGCGCTGTACAACCTGACCGAATCTTCAGCGGGCAAGTGGACCAAGCGCATTTTCCCCTACTTCGCGGCGATCACCCTGGTGGTGCTGGTGGCCAACTGGAGCAAGCTGCTGCCGGGGTATGAAACCATCGGCCTGCTGCATCATTCGGATCACGGCAACCCGGTGCAGGAGATTCTGCCTGGGATTTATTCGCTGGTGCAGGGAGATGCCCACGCCGAAACCCACGATGGGTATGCGCTGATCGGCTTCCTGCGCGGACTGCCCACGGACCTGAACTTCACCGTGGCATTGGCGCTGTTTTCGGTATTTATGACCCAGGTGATCGGCGTTCGCGCGCAGGGTTTGGGCTATTTCCTCAAATTTCTGAATGTGCGCACGATCTTCACCAAACCCGGTTTTGGCGCCATTGACCTGGCCGTGGGTATACTGGAACTGATCTCAGAGCTGGCGAAAATTCTCTCGTTTGCCTTCCGGTTGTTCGGCAATATGTTCGCCGGGTTGGTCTTGTTGATTTTGATCGGCACCATGCTGCCGACTTTCTTGCCCTCGGGCATCTATTTGTTTGAGTTCTTCATCGGCTTGATCCAGGCCTTCGTCTTTGGCATGCTCACCATGGTGTTCATGGCGCAGGCCACGGTGGGGCACGGCGGCGAGGAACATTCGTAAGCGGAAATACCGAAGCGACCACGCTTGAAACCAGTTTAGATTGAACCTAGAGACTCAGGAGGAGACGTTCGAATGACAGGCGATATCGTAATGGCTGCAAAATTCATTGGAGCTGGTCTGGCGATGATCGGCGCGTTGGGTGCGGGTATCGGCATTGGGTTGAGCGTGCAAGGGGCTTTGGAAGGCATGGCCCGCAACCCAGATACCTACGGGACCCTCTTGACGAACATGATCCTGGGCATCGCTTTTTCAGAAGCGATCGCGATCTACTGCTTGGTGATCGCATTCTTAATGCTCTTCGTTCTTTAGTCCGAAGACCACCGCTAAAAAGGAAGGAGTACCGCCTTGGAAGGATTGGGAATTAGCCTCGGCTATCTGTTGGTACAGCTGTTCAACTTCTTGATCATGTTTGTGGTGATCAATGCCTGGGTGGTCAAGCCGATTATCCGCATGTTGGAAAAGCGGCGCGAGACGATTGCGCAGGGTTTGGAAGACGCCCGTGTGGCGGCGGACGCCCGCGCAAATGCAGAGCGAGAGGCCAGCCGGATTTTGTCTGAAGCGCAAACCAAAGCCGCGGAGATTGTGCGCGAAGCGACTGACCGGGCCGAAGTGGCTGCCCGTGAAGTGCGCGCAGCCTCAGAAGCGGAAACCGCCAAAGCCCGCGAAGTGGCCCTGGCAGAAGTGGCCTCGGAACGCAATGTGGCTCTGGCCAGTCTGCGCAGTCAGGTGGCCAGCCTGGCGATTGCGGCGACGCAGCGCTTGATTGGCGAGTCGCTGAAGGCAGATGAGACCCGTCAGCGCGCGCTGGTGGATGAGTTCTTCTCCGGCGTGCGTTCCGGCAAGGTGACGCTGGTGGAAGAATCCGGCCTGCGCGGCGCCTCGGCTGAGGTTACCTCAGCCCTGCCCCTGACTGAAGCGGAGCAGGAAGCGGTGCGCCGCGACTTGCTGAAGACGCTCGACAGCGGCGGGACGATCACCTTCCGCGTGGACCCGGCCATTTTGGGCGGCCTGGTGGTGCGCGTGGGCGACCGTGTGGTGGACGGCTCGGTGGCCGGGCAGTTGGCTGGTTTGCGGCAGAGCTTGCAGTAATTCGAACTGACTCCCTGCACACTTTGGCGGAATTGGTTCCCGTTCTGCCAAAGTGTGTTGCTTTAAGCACGTGGTTCTGAGGCTTTTTGGGGATGGTACAATGGGAATGAAAACGCAGGACAAGCGGACGACGGATCAAGAAGGAGAAGATGTGACTGGCTTTGTGAAGAAAAACCTGGCTCAGTTGTTTCAGGGGTTTCCGCTGGCGGTGTTGTCCCCGGCGCTGATCCCCGAAACGCCTGTCACCGGCGTGGTGTTTGATTCGCGGGCGGTGCAGCCGGGCTATGTGTTTGTGGCCCTGCAGGGCGGCTCTGTGGACGGACACCGCTTTATTGCAGACGCGGTGGAGCGCGGGGCCAGCGCGGTGGTGGGCATGCAGGCCGGGTTGGAACCGGGCGTGCCGTATGTGCAGGTGGTGGAACCGCGCGAGGCACTGGCTTACCTTTCGGCGGCGTTCTACGACTATCCGGCGCGGCAGATGACGGTGGTGGGGGTGACCGGTACGGACGGGAAAACCACCACGTCGAACCTGATTTACCACATGCTGCTGGCGGGGCGCAAATGGGCGGGGATGATCTCGACCGTCAACGCCCAGATTGGCAGTGAAACGCTGGACACGGGCTTTCACGTGACCACGCCGGAGGCCCCGGAGGTGCAGCGGTATCTGGCGCGCATGGTGGCGGCGGGGCTGACCCATGTGGTGCTGGAATCAACCTCGCACGGCCTGGCCCAGCACCGGGTGAGTGCCTGTGAATTTGATGTGGCGGTGGTGACCAACATCACCCACGAACATCTGGATTACCACGGGAATTATGAGGCCTACCGGGCGGCCAAGGCGCGCCTGTTCACCAGCCTGAGCGAAACCAGCGTGAAGGCGCAGGGCAACCCGCGCCTGGCGGTGCTGAACTGCGACGACCGTTCTTACAGCTATTTGCAGGCGGTGACCTCGGCACGGCAGGTGGGTTACAGTCTGCGGGCGGATGCCGGGGCTGACCTGTGGGCTGAGGATATTCACTATGACGCCAGCGGGCTGCATTTTTGGGCGGTGAGCCGCGATTTTCGCGTGAAGATCGATTCGCACCTGGTGGGGGCGTTTAACATCGCCAACATCCTGGCGGCGCTGAGCGCGTGTGTCTTTGGGCTGGGGATTGCACCGGAGGATGCGGCCGAGGGGGTGCGCCAGCTGGCGGCTATCCCCGGGCGGATGGAACGGATTGACCTGGGGCAGGATTTCACCGCCATTGTGGATTTTGCCCACACACCCTTTGCGCTGGAAAGCGCGCTGCGGGCGGCACGCGAGATGACCCAGGGGCGGGTGATTGCCATTTTTGGCTCGGCGGGCCTGCGCGACCGGCAAAAGCGGCGCATGATGGCCGAGGTTTCGGCCAAACTGGCAGATTTCACGGTGTTAACCGCGGAGGATCCGCGCACCGAGTCGCTGGATGATATTTTGGAAGAAATGGCCCAGGCTGCACGGGACACGGGCGGCGTGGAGGGGGAGACCTTTTGGCGGGTGGCCGACCGGCGGGCTGCGCTGCGCGCGGGGGTGGCTTTGGCGCGGCCTGGGGATGTGGTCATGGCCTGCGGCAAGGGGCATGAGCAGTCTATGTGCTTTGGGACGGTGGAATACCCGTGGGACGACCGTACGGCGCTGCGTTCGGCGCTGGCGGAACACCTGGGGGTGGAGGGGCCGTCTATGCCGCTGCTGCCTGAGGTGTGAGACCTGGGCGCAGGCGAAACCAACATAAAAAGAACCGGTGCTTTCGAAGCTGAAAGCACCGGTTTTGAATTCTATTGCAAAAGCAGTTTAGCGCCGGGAGCCGCCGCGGTCACCACGACCGCCGCTGCCGCCGCGACCTCCGCGGTCGCCGCCGCGGCTGCCGTTGAAGGGACGCCCGCCGCGATCACCACCACGGTCGCCGCCGGAGGGGCGCTTGGGCTGATCGTGTTCGAGGGCTTCTTCGGGGGTCCAGCCTTCCAGCACCGCGGTGCGGGACAGGCGGATCTTGCCGTTTTCGTCAATGGCCGTGACCATGACGGTGATCTCATCGCCGATGGAGACGACATCTTCCACGCTGCGCACGCGCTCGGTGTCCAGCTGGGAGATGTGCACCAGGCCGTCCATGTTGGGAAGGATTTCGACAAAGGCGCCGAAATCGGTGATGCGCACGACCTTGCCGGTGTAGATGCGGCCGATCTGGGCGGTTTCGGTGAGGCCGAGGATGCGTTCGCGGGCGGCGGCTTCGTTTTCGCCGCTGGTGGCCGCAATGAAGACCGTGCCGTCGTCGGAGATGTCGATCTTGGTGTTGGTCTCTTCCTGGATGGCGCGGATCATCTTTCCGCCGGGGCCGATGATGGCGCCGATCTTATCCACCGGGATCTTGACGGTGGTGATGCGCGGCGCGTGGGGCTTCAGGTCGGGGCGCGGGGCGGGGATGACGGCCAGCATTTGATCGAGGATATTCAGGCGGGCTTCATGCGCCTGGGCGAGGGCTTCGGTCATGATCTCAGGCGTGATGCCGGTGATCTTGATGTCCATCTGCAGGGCGGTGATGCCCTTGTCGGTTCCGGCCACCTTGAAGTCCATATCGCCTTCGTGATCTTCGGCGCCCTGGATGTCGGTGAGGATGACGTAGCTGTCGCCTTCTTTGATGAGACCCATAGCGATGCCCGCCACGGGGGCTTTAATCGGCACGCCGGTGTCCATGAGGGCCAGGGTTGAACCGCACACCGAGGCCATCGAAGAGGAGCCGTTAGAGGCCAGCACTTCGGAGACCAGGCGCAGGGTGTAGGGGAATTCGGCTTCGGAGGGCAAAACAGGCAGGAGGGCCCGTTCGGCCAGCGCACCGTGGCCAATTTCGCGGCGGGAAGATCCGCGCAGAGGCTTCACCTCGCCGGTGCAGAAGGGCGGGAAGTTGTAGTGGTGCATATAGCGCTTGGAATCGGTGGGGGTGAGGCTGTCAATTTCCTGCGCTTCTTTGGGCGTGCCGAGGGTGGCCAGAGTGAGCACCTGGGTTTCACCGCGGGTGAAGAGGCCGGAGCCGTGGGCGCGCGGGCTGACGCCAACTTCGCACCAGATGGGGCGGATCTCGGTGATGCCGCGGCCGTCCGGGCGGATGTGGCGGTTGGTGATGCGGTCGCGAATGACGCGCTTGTAAACGGCGTGGAAGGCTTCTTTGGCCTGGCCGACGAGGGTTTCATCCTCTCCGGCGAACTGCGCAACAGCTTCGGCTTCCATTTCATCCACGGCCGCGTACATTTCGGCTTTGGTGTGGGGGGCGTCGAGAACGTCTTCGATACGCTGGGCGAACAGCTCGGCAGCTTTTTCCACCATACCGGCATCGAGGGTGTAGAGGGTCACTTCGCGCTTGGCTTTGCCGATCTCGGCGGCCATGCGGGCCTGCACCTCAACCAGGGGCTGAATGGCCTGGTGACCGGCGATGAGGGCTTTGACCATGACCTCTTCGCTGATCTCTTCGGCGCCGCATTCCACCATGAGGATGGCATCTTTGGTTCCGGCCAGGCGCAGGTTGAGGGTGGATTTTTCCATTTCGCTGAAGGTGGGGTTGATGACAAATTCGCCGTCAATGAGGCCCACGCGCACCGCGCCCACCGGCCCGCCCCAGGGGATATCGGAGATCATCAATGCGGCGGAAGCAGCGTTGGTGGCCAGAATATCGAGGGGATTTTCCGGGTCAGCGGAGAAGGAATAGAGGATGACCTGCACGTCGTTGCGCATTTCCTGGTTGAAGAGGGGGCGCAGAGGGCGGTCTGTGAGGCGGGCAACCAGGATGGAATCTTCGCTGGGGCGGCCTTCGCGGCGGAAGAACGAGCCGGGAATGCGCCCGCCCGCGTACATGCGCTCTTCGTATTCCACGGAGAGGGGGAAGAAATCCAACCCCAGGCGGGGCTTGGCGCTCATGGTGGCGGCGCCAAAGACGACCGATTCACCCAAAGTAACGGTAACGGCCCCGCCTGCCTGGTGGGCCAGTTTTCCGGTTTCAAACACGATTTCACGACCACCTACAACGGCGGTGTATTGTTTTGCTTCTGGTTTCATTTTTATAGTCTCCCTATAAATCCCGCCTGGTTAGGGACTGAGAGCGACCGAGAACGCAGTTTCTCAGCAGATCTCAATTCCCAACCAACGGCGGCTTATGTTATTTCATTCGATGCGGCCTAAGGACAAAAGTGACGTTTTCTGGGGAACCTCCTGGGGGTTGAATAAAAACGGGTAGATGAAGTTGTCTCCATCTACCCGTTGATGGACGCTGTTTACTTCTGGCGTAGGTTGAGGCGTTCGGTAATGGCCAGGTAGCGGGCAAAATCTTTGCCGCGCACGTAGTACAGCAGACGGCGGCGCTGACCGACCAGCTTGAGCAGGCCGCGGCGCGAGGATTCATCGTGCTCGTTGGCGCGCAGGTGCTCGGTGAGCTGGACGATGCGCTTGGTGAGCAAGGCGATCTGGACTTCGGGGGAACCGGTGTCCGTATCGTGCTTCTTGTAATCACCGATCAGTTTGGATTTCTCTTCTTTAGACAGAGGCATGACGCTGCTTTCTCCTTGAAAAAATATGTAGCAAGTCTCCTTAACCGCAGGCGTACCCGCGGAGAGGACCAGTCAGACCATCATTATACCAGAGAATTGGGAGGGGGGGAAGATAATATCCACGCGTCTCAGGCGGAGGGCAGCTCATCGGCGGCGCTCAGGCTGGAATGCAGCAGGGGGCGCAGCTTTTCCTGCGTTTCGGGGGAGAAAGTTGGCAGAAGGCGGCGGACAATGCGCTGGACGGGGCTGTCGGCGGAGGCTGTGCCCAGCACCTGGCGCAGGTAGAAGGTGGTTTCGTTGGGGGAACGGTGCATGAGGGCTTTGACCACCTGCTGCAATTCAGCATGCAGAGCGTTGGGGGCCTTTTGCAGGGGGGAGGTCAGGAGGGGGTAGAGCAGGGGCAGGTTTTCAAAGGAGATATCCTGCACCAGGCCGTGCAGAGCCAGCAGCCCCAATGATTTGGCGGCGGGAGCAGGGTCTTCCAACCAGGTGTAGATCAAATTGAGGTAGGCTTTGGGGGCTTCGCGCCGCAGACGCTGGCTGCCGAGAGTGAGCAGGGCTTCCAGATAGGTGCGGGCCTCCTGGGGGCGGCACCACAGGGTGAGGCGGTTGAGCACCTCGTTCAGGTGGCTGGTGGGGGTTTGACCTAAGATGTAAGCAGCGCTGCGGCGCATTTCAATGTGATCGTCGCGCCAAAGCGCATCCGCCACCGCCAGGGCAGCCGATGGATTTTCCTGGATGAGGGGGAAAAGGCTGAGTTCAAGCTGCTGCAGGATGACCGGCGGAATGTGGAAGGAGGGCAGAATATTCGCAGACTGAAGCGCCGGACTGGGCCGGTAGGTCAGGTCGGAATATTCCTCAAATAAGCCGCGCAGGGCAGCGGCATAGGCTTCCGGCTGGGTGAAGTGCCAGCGGAGGTCTTGCAGCTGAGTGCGGAGGCGGGTGAGCTGTACGGCGGGCATGGGGAAAAAGGGGGGCGGTGAGTGCTCACCGCCCCCCAGGGGTGCTTTAGTAGGCGCGGGCGAAATACACTTTGCGGGCAGCGGGCTGACCGCAGACGATGCAGCGGCCGGATCCGCCTTCCTGATCCAGGGGGATACAGCGCGTGGTAGCCTTGGTATCTTCTTTCACCTTGGCTTCGCAGGCGGCGTCTTCACACCACCAGGCGTAGGCCCAGCCGTTCTGCACGATATTTTGCAGGTCGGCGTAGTCCTTCGGCTCGTGGATGTTGCTGTCGCGGAATTCGGTGGCGCGCTGGAGCAGGCTGGCCTGAATGGTCTTGAGCAGTTCGCTGACCTGGGCGGCGATTTGATCCTGTTGAATGAGGGTCTTACCGGCTTTGCCGGGGATGTCGCGGCGGGCGGCCATGACGGTTCCGTTTTGCACATCTTTGGGACCAATTTCCAGGCGCAGAGGCACGCCGCGCATTTCCCAATCGTGATATTTAAAGCCGGGAGTCACTTCGCTGCGGTCGTCCACTTTGACGCGGAAACCCGCCAGGGCGGCTTTGACCTGCTCGACCACGGGCATGACCAGGGAGAATTCTTCGTCTGAGCGGAAGATGGGCACGATGACGATCTGGATGGGGGCCAGGCGCGGGGGCAAAATCAGGCCCTGATCGTCGCCGTGGGTCATGATGATGGCGCCGACGAAGCGGGTGGAAACACCCCAGGAGGTGGTCCAGCAGTGCTGGAGCTGGTTGTTCTGGTCGAGATATTGAATTTCAAAGGCCTTGGCGAAGTTCTGGCCGAGGTTGTGCGAGGTGCCGGATTGGAGGGCTTTGGTGTCGCCCATCATGGCTTCGATGGAATAGGAATGCAGGGCGCCCGCGAACTTCTCAGTCTTGGATTTGAGGCCCGGCACGACCGGCACGGCGGCTTCGTTGACGGCGAAATCGGTGTATAGGTCGAGGATGCGGCGGGTTTCTTCTTCGGCTTCCTGGGCGGTGGCGTGGGCGGTGTGGCCTTCTTGCCAGAAGAATTCCAGGGTGCGCAAGAAGAGGCGGGTGCGCATTTCCCAGCGGACGACGTTGGCCCATTGGTTGATCAGGACGGGCAAGTCGCGGTAGGATTTGATCCACTTGGAATACATGTGGCCGATGATGGTTTCAGAGGTGGGGCGCACCACCAGAGGCTCTTCCAGGGTTTGCCCGCCGCCGATGGTGACCACGGCCAGCTCGGGGGAGAAGCCTTCCACATGCTCTTTCTCTTTTTCCAGGAAGGACATGGGGATGAAGAGGGGGAAGGAGGCGTTGACATGGCCGGTGGCTTTGAAGCGGCCGTCCAGAGCCTGCTGGATATTTTCCCATAAGGCCCAACCGTAGGGGCGCACCACCATACAGCCGCGGACAGGGGCGTAATCGGCCAGCTCGGCGCGCTGCACCAGCTGGTTGTACCATTCAGAATAATTCTCGGCGCGGGGGGTCAGTTTATCTTCGCTCATGTTGGTACTCTGCTTTCGTCAAGTTTACTTTTTTCGGGCGGCCGGAGCCGCAGTTGGATGAAAGAAATCAGGCAAGCAAGGCGGCGGCTTGGTCCACCGTGTCGGCAAAGCGGATCCACTGCTTTTCGCGTTCGCCCAGCGAGCCGTTTTGATGGGTGTAGAGGGCGTCGAAGACAGCGTGCCAGGCGGGGCCGATGAGGATCAGCGGGCGGGGAGGAAGTGACCCGATGATCAGCCGGTTCCACATGAGGGCAATTTCAGCCAGGGTTCCGGCTCCGCCCGATAGGGCCAGGGCGGCATCGCATTGGGTGATGAGCTGATCCAGCCGTTCGGCGAGGGTGGGCATGCGCCATTCTTCGTTGACCCAGGGGTTAGCCTGGATGGGCCGCCACTGCTCGATCTCCGTGCAGGTCACGCCGATGACTTTGGCTCCAGCCTGCGCAGCGCCGCGCGAGACCGCCTCCATCGTGCCCATGTAGCCGCCGGTGAGCACGGTGTGTCCGGCCTGGCCTAAGAGCAGCCCCAGGCGAAGAGCTTCGTCATAAGCCGGGGTTTCGGGGCGGGGCGAGGCGCTGCCAAATACCGTAATTTTCATGAAGAGTCCTTAAGATTGGCCGGTGGACCCGGCCGGGTTCTGATCCCAGGTGCGCTGGTAGTTCTGGGCAATTTTTTGCAGCACGGCCTGTTCCAGATTGATGTCAGCAATCTTGGCCAGCTGGAGCAGATAGAGGGTGACATCCGCCAGTTCAGAAGCCAGGGCTTCACGGTCTTGGACGCTGTCAGTCCATTGGAAGTGCTCCAACACCTCAGCGGCTTCTAAAGAGAGGGAGATGGCGATATTGCGCGGGGTCTGCGGACGCTGACTGTGGGGCTGATACCAGCCCTTGGTGCGCACCAAATCGTCCATCGCCTGGGTTAACTCTTGCAGTTGCATGTTTCGCTTCCCTCTCGGCGGGTCTGCCGGTGAATGGGTCTATTATAATCGCAAACGTTTGCTTACGAAAAAGCTGGGTGGGTCGAGATCGCCCACCCAGCCTTTGGTTTTTGGGGGAAGAAGGGTTATTCGTCCTTCTTGTCCTGAATTTCCTTCTGGCGCGCGGCGATCACCTCTTGGGCAATGTGCGCCGGGACGGTTTCATAAGAGTTGAAGGTCATCTCGAAGATACCGCGGCCGCCGGTGATGGAGCGGAGCTGGGTGGTGTAGCGCTGCATTTCGGCCAGCGGGACGGTGGCGTTGACGATGGAGTGGCCTTTTTCGGTCTCCATGCCCATCACACGCGCACGGCGAGTGTTCAGATCGCCGAGGACGTCGCCCATGTTGGCTTCGGGGACGATGATCTTGACCATCATGATGGGTTCTTCCAGCACGGGGCCGGCTTCGGCGAAGGCCAGTTTGAAGGCTTCGCGGCCAGCGATTTCGAAGGCGATCGGTTTGGAGTCGACGGGGTGTTCCTTACCGTCGAAGACCGACACACGGATGCTGTGCACCGGATAGCCGGCCAGGATGCCTTCTTTCATGGTGCTGCGGATACCTTTTTCGATGGCGGGCAGGTAGGAAGCGGAGATGGCACCGCCGAAAATGTCGTTCACCAGTTCAAATTCGCCGTTGGGGGCGGGCTCCACACGCAGGTGGACTTCGCCGAACTGGCCCGAACCGCCGGTCTGTTTCTTGTGGCGGTACATGGCCTGGCCCTTCTTGGTGATGGTTTCGCGGAAGGGAACGCGGGGAATATCGGTGAGCAGGCTGACCTGGAATTTGGCTTCGGCGCGGCGTACGGCGACTTCGATGTGCTGGTCGCCCATGCCCTGCAGAATGGTCTGCGAGGTAGCGGGTTCCATCATCCAAGAGAGGGTCATATCCTCTTCGCACAGGCGGGTGAGGGTGGAGCTAATTTTGGTGGAGTCGGCCTGGGTCTTGGGGTTGACGGCCACACGGAAGAGAGCGTTGGGGTAGGTGGGGATCGGCAGGCTGAGGACGTGGGCACGGTCGCACAGGGTGTCGCCTGTGACGGTTTCGCCCAGCTTGGCTACCTGGCCAATATCACCAGCGTGGATCAGCTTGACGTTGATGGTCTCTTTGCCGCGGGAGATGAAGGCGGAACCGATGCGTTCTTCGTTATTGTGCTTGGGGTTCCAAACGCGGGAATCGGCCGAGATCATGCCGGAGTAAACGCGGAAGAAGGTCTGCTTGCCCACAAAGGGGTCAGCGGTGGTTTTCCACACATAAGCGGCCAACGGGCCAGAATCCACCGCTTCGAGGGTCTCTTCACCGGATTTCCCGGCAGCTTTGGCTGGGGGAACGTCCTTGGGCGAGGGCAGGAAGTTGATGATGGCATCGAGCAGGGGAGCCAGGCCGATCATGGCGGTGCCGGCGGAAACCAGCACAGGCACGAAGCTGCCGTTGATGATGGCTTTGCGGAAGCCGCGAATGACCTCTTCTTGGGTCAGTTCGCCGGTTTCCAGATATTTTTCCAGGAGTTCATCTTCGCCTTCGGCAGCGGCTTCCACCAGGGCGGTGTGGGCGCTTTCGGCGGCGTCTTTGTACTCGGCGGGGATATCCACCACGGTTTTGCCGTCGCCCTTGTAAGCTTTCAGGGAGAGCAGGTCAATGACGCCCTGGAAGTCGGCTTTTTCACCCCAGGGGAGCTGAACGGGGATGAGGCGAATATCGGAATACTCTTCCATGGTGGCCAGGGCCTTCTGGAAGTTGGCGTTTTCGCGGTTCATCTTGTTGACGACCAGGAAGCGCGGCAGTTTGAATTCGTTGCAGTAGTTCCAGGCGATTTCCGTGCCGACTTCGCGGCCAGAGACCGAGTCTAAAAGCACGACGGCCGCATCCGCAACGCGTAAGGCGGAGATGACCTCGCCGACAAAGTCCGTGTAACCCGGCGTATCCAGCAGGTTAATCTTAACATCTTTGTATTCGATCGGGATGACCGTGGTGTAGAGGGAGATGCCGCGGCGATGTTCTTCATCATCGTAGTCGGAGGCGGTGGTGCCATCTTCGATCTTGCCCATGCGTGTGGTGGCGCCTGTGAAATGCAGGAACGCCTCAGTCAGCATGGTCTTCCCAGCGCTGGAATGGGAGACCAGAGCAACATTGCGGATAAATTCGGCGGTATACTCTTTCATGAATCCAATCCTTCTCTTTTCAAACTGGAGTTTAGTGACTCGCAAATGTTAAGAAAGTCGTGGGTCCTGTCTACAGAAGACAGGTACGTGACTGGGGGTGCAAACCTTATTATTATATCAAGAGTTAGCGGTTTTGGGTTGACAGAGTGAGCGAAATCGCTTAGTGGATTCCTTAAAAGATGATATTTGGCGCGTTTTTGGGGCTTTTCGGTACACATGGACAGGAGCATTTGAAGATGAAGATCATTCTGGAACGCTGGAGAAAATGGCTGCTGTTTAACGGTTGGTATTTGCAGCGGCCTCCGTGGGATACAGAAATGACCCCACCGGAGGTGGAAGCCTATGTGCAGCAGCACCCGGCTGGGCGGGCGCTGGAACTGGGCTGCGGCAGCGGGCTGAACGCTGTGCGTTTGGGCCGGGCGGGCTGGGAGGTGGTGGGGGTTGATTTTGCGCTGCGCGCGGTGGGGCGGGCGCGGCAGCGGGCAGCCCAGGCGGGAGTGCAGGGGCGGGTGCGCTTTTTGACCGGTGATGTGACTCGTCTGGAGGGGGTGGAAGGGCCGTTTGATCTGGTTTTGGATATCGGCTGCTTTCACACCCTTTCGCCGCAGGGGCAGCAGGCAGTTTTAGACCGATTGGAGCAGCTTTTGACCCCTGGAGGAGAATTCTTGCTGTATGCCTGGATTCAGGTGGGAGCAGGGATGGGGGTGAATGCCGAGGGGATCGCACGCATTCAAGAGCGTTTCCGGCTGGTGCAGCGCGCGGACGGCTGGGAACATGCCGGGCAGCCTTCAACCTGGTTTGTGTTCGCGAAGACCGAGGGCTAAAGCTTTTTTTCCATGCGCCAGGCGGGTTCTTCCACAGTCTGCCATTCGCCGTTATGGTCGGGGTAAGACCAGATGCCGGGTTCATGCGCAACGATGTGGTAGCCCTTTTGGGTGTATAGGCGGATGGCGCGAAAATTGTCTTTAGCCACGTTCAGCGTTAAATAGCGGAAGCAGCGGCTGCGCAGATCGTCTTCGACTATTTCCATCATGCGCGAGCCCAGGCCGGCATCGCGGTAGGTGGGGCGAATGCGAAAACCATAGAGATAGGCGCGGTCCACGCCGTCAGCCAGTTCCAAACGATCGCAGATGAATTGAATAAAGACCTGCCCGATCAGGCCCACCTCCGGCAGATCCGCCACCCACAGCACCGACAGCCCGTCGCGAGCGCGGCGGTAGGCTTCGGCATAGACGTTGCGGAAATGCTGGTACTGCCCTTCCCATTCCATGCGGGCCAGGTCGGTGAAGACCGCCCGGCGGATGATCACGCCGGAGAGCCAGGCGGGTTGGGCGTGGAGCGGGTGGGGGGGTGAGGGCTGCATGAGGACGCGATCCTTACTCTGCAGGCAGGGGGTGAGCTTTCAGCCAGGCTTCCACCAGAGGCCATTCCTCGGCGGGTGTATGAATGTGCTGGTCGAGCCAGGCGGCGCGCAGCATGGTGAGAATTTGGCGGTAAAGCGGGCCCGGGGGCAAGCCGCGGGCGCGCAGATCGTCGCCACTGAGGGTGGGCTGAACCTTAGACCAGATCTGCGTGTAGGTTTCCAAGAGCTGGCGAGCCTGAGGGCTGGAGCAGGTGAGATACAGGGCATAGCGCCCCAGGGGGGGGACTTTATCCAACTCTTCGCTGATCTGGCTGGGCGATTGTGCGCTGACGGCATCACAGCGTTCCGAGAGGCGCTGGGCTGCGTGAACGGCGGCGGTGAGATCCGCCGGAAAACGCAGGCGGTCGGCGATGGGGATGAGCGCCTGAGAAGGAAGCTGGAGCATCCACACGGCATAAGCCAGGCGCTGAGGGGTGGAGAGGCCGCTGTGGAAGTCGGGGAGCTGCCAATCCGCGGAGGGTGTGGTTTGCAGAGCGGTCAGCAGGGCAGGCTGCATGGCGGGGGTGTAAGTGAGGCTGGGGTGAACGGCCTGCAGCAGGCCGAGTTCTTCCAGGCGGGTGAGCATGAGGTGGGCGTTGGTTTCGGCCAGGATGAGGTCCATCTCGTGGCGCAGGCGCGCGCCGGAGAGCTGGCGCAGCAGGGGCAGCGCCTCGCTCATCAACTGCTGGGTGCGCGGCTCGATTTTAAAATGGAAACGCTGCTCAAAGCGCACGGCGCGAATCATGCGGGTGGGGTCGTCCACAAAAGAGAGCGAGTGCAGCACGCGCACCCAGCCGCGGCGCAGATCGAGCAAGCCGCCCCAGTCATCGTACAGTTCGCCGTAATGATGACCGTCGAGGCGCAGGGCCAGGGTGTTGATGGTGAAGTCGCGGCGGTGCAGATCCAGCTTGATGCTGCTGCGCTCAATGGTGGGCAGGGCCGTGGGATGGTCGTAGAATTCGGTGCGGGCGGTGATGAGATCCAAAAATTCGGGCAAGTCCTGGGGGTCCAGGTGGCCGTCTTCGGGCAGGCGCTGGACAAGGTCGGCGCGGGTTTCAGCGATCCACCATTTGGCGGTGCCAAAACGGGCATGGCTGACCACGCGCCCGCCCAAGCGGGCGGCCAGGGCGTTGGCCAACAGAATGGCATCCCCTTCGACCACGATGTCAAAATCCAGGCTGGGGCGGTCTAGGAGCAGGTCGCGGACAAAACCACCCACGATGTAAACGGCCTGACGGCGGCCGTGGGCTTCTTCGGCGATGGCGCGCAGCAGAGACAGACGCGCAGGGGGCAGGGCAGCCTCAAGGCGCAGGGCGTAATTCTGCCGCTCCGAAACAGGCTGGGAACCGCCCGCAAGAGTCTTGAGCAGATCGGTGCGGGTGACAATGCCGATGACTTCGCCGCTTTCGGGGTCGGTGACGGGGATCTGTCCCCAGCCGGTGGAAGCCATCACTTTTTGCAAGTGTTCGATGGTGTCGTGGGGGTGAACCGAGGCTTCGCCTGCGTCCATCAGGCTGGCCACTTTGAGGTCGAGTTTGTGGGCGATGGCGCGGTCTACGGCGCGGCGGGTGAGCAGCCCAATGACGCGGCCTTTTTCCACCACGGGATAGCCTTCGTAGCCGTAGCGTTGAATGAGGTGCGCGGCGTGCTGAGCCGAGGTTTCAGGGTTCAGCACCAGGGGACGGCGTGACATGAGCCGCCGCACGGTGATGGGCGGGCGGACGTGTTGGGAAAGGACGGTGCTCAGTTCGCGGTAGACTGCCTCCAAGGGGGATTCATCCGGTTGGAGGGAGAGCGAGCCGGGATGGATGAGAGCCCCAGCCGCGCGGGCGTGGCCGCCGCCGCCAAAATGCGCGGACACCTGACCCACGTTAATTTGATCGGTGGTGGAGCGGGCCACCAGGCGAATGCCTTCGTTGGTTTGCACCAGCAGAAAGAGGGCGTCGGGGTCGAGGAAATCGCGCAGTTTATGGGCGATGGAAGAGATTTCTTCGGTCATCTCTTCCCCAGAGGCGGCGGCGATGACGATATTCTGGTGGTTGAGGGTCAGGCTGCGGGCTGAGGCCAGCAGGCGGTCGTGCAAGCTGCGCTGCTCAGGGGAGAGCGGCGGATTGAGAAAATTGGCCAAAATGCGCAGGCTGGCCCCGCGCTCGAGCAAGTCAGCCGCGGCGCGGATATCCTGGGGGGTCGTGCTGGCGTAGGTCAGAGCGCCGGTATCTTCGTAGATGCCCAGCAGGAGCAAGGTTGCCTGCACGAAAGACAGGGAGATCTCTTTCTCTTGCAGGGCTTGAACGAAGGTGGTGGTGCAGGCGCCCAGCTCGTGCAGAGATTGTTCCCATTCGGCGGGCAGGTCGGGACGCAGGGGATGATGATCGATGACATTGACCCGCGTGGCGGCGCTCATGCCTTTGGGGGTGGCCAGAGACTGGGTATCCACCAGGGTGATGGTTTGAATGGGGCGGTTGGGGAGATCTCGATTCTCGGTGAAGGGCAGATCCTGGCCGTACAGGTCAATGAATGAACGCACATTGCGGTTCATGCGGCGCGGCAAGAGGGCCACGGCCTGCGGGTGGAGCAGGGCGGCGCCTAAGAGGGAGGCGATGCCGTCGAAATCTGCCTGTTCGTGAGTGAGAATGAGGTGCATGGCTGCGGGTTCTCAGCCTGGCAAATCCAGGGTGAAGATCAGAGGTCTGGTGTAGGGCTCGCCGGAGGCCAGGCGCCAGGCTTCTTCACCTGGGACGGCGGCCGAATCAATTTCCAGAGTGAGACCGCTGGCTAACTGGATGTGCAGAGTATGGGCGGCGGTGAGGGCGGCCGTTTGGACGCTGTTGTCGGAATCGGAGCAGCTTGCCAGATAGCTGGCGAGGGCGGCGGCGGCGCTTTGGTCGCTGACGGAGCCGTGCCAGACCTGGTTCTGGGGGGTCTGGGCGTGCCAGGGGGCGGAGGCTTCAATATAATAAGAACCGCGGGTTTGATCGAGCCGCCCGCAGCAGGGATCTGCTACGACGGCACCGAAATCCAGGCGCAGAGCGTCTCCAAATGGCCGGGCACGCCACAGGGCAAGACCTTCTATGACCGAAAGTGAGGTTGGGCCGATGGTTGACATAGGTTCACTATATACCGAAAACCTCATTTTGAAAATGGCTTTTTTGTTGGAGAAAGCTCCGAAAGATCACCCTAAAAGGGGGTGAAATTTTGGCTGGGATGACTATAATCAATGGCACGATAGGAATAACAATCACTGAATTGTAGCATCAAGTGACCGCTTTTATCGAAGGAGTTGAACCGTATGTTAGAAACCTTAGGTTCTTTAAATCCAATTTTGCAGGCCCTCTTGGCCACTCTGTTTACCTGGGGGTTAACGGCCCTGGGGGCGGCGGTGGTGTTTACCACCAAGAAAGTGAATCGTTCGTTCTTAAACGCCATGCTGGGGTTTGCGGCAGGGGTGATGATCGCCGCCAGTTTTTGGTCGCTGCTCTCTCCGGCCATCGCTATGGCGGAGGATAACGGGCAGATCGCCTGGCTTCCGGCGGTGATTGGTTTCCTGTTGGGCGGCGGGTTTTTGTACGCTGTGGATAAGCTGCTGCCCCACCTGCACATGGACCTGCCCCGGGATCAGGCCGAGGGTTTGAAGACCACCTGGCAGCGCAGCGTGCTGCTGGTGCTGGCGATCACCCTGCACAATATCCCCGAAGGGCTGGCGGTGGGGGTGGCCTTTGGTGCGGCGGCAGCGGGCATACCCACGGCGACCCTGGCCTCGGCGGTGGCGCTGGCGATCGGTATTGGCCTGCAGAATTTCCCCGAAGGTCTGGCGGTCTCCATGCCGCTGCGGGGGGAGGGCTTTTCGCGTTGGCGCAGCTTCTTTTATGGGCAGCTTTCGGGCGTGGTGGAGCCGATGGCGGGCGTGTTTGGGGCGGCGCTGGTGATTTTTATCCGGCCGCTGCTGCCGTACGCGCTGGCTTTCGCAGCGGGAGCCATGATCTACGTGGTGATTGAAGAGCTGATCCCTGAATCACAGCGCACAGGCAGCACGGATATTTCAACGATTGGGGCCATGCTGGGCTTTGCGCTGATGATGCTGCTGGATGTGGCTTTGGGGTAGGCTGGTGGGAAGTCCGATTTGACACCCGAAGGGGCAGGCAGAAATGCCTGCCCCTTTTCCGATTTGACATCCCCCCAGGTTGGGCTATAATCTTACTATAGCAACTTAAGCCGGAGCGCTGCTGCACGCAGTCCCCGGCTTCGACCTTATTTTTCCTCGGGAGGGTATGTGTGACTGGAAAAATTCACCGTGACAGCCCTGTTCCTTTATATGAACAGCTCAAATTGATCATCCGCGACCAGATTTTGGAAGGGAATATGCCGCCGGGGTCTTTGCTGCCCTCGGAACAGTCCTACTGCGAGACTCATGCCGTCAGCCGCATCACGGTGACGCGCGCCCTGGACGATTTGGAACGCGAGGGGTTCATTAAGCGCATCCAAGGCAAAGGCAGCCTGATCACCTACCCGAAGTATCAGGACACGCTCAAAAAGATCAGCGGTTTTTCGCGTAACATTCAGGACGCGGGGAATTACACCCAATCGAAGCTGCTGTCGGTGGAGCCGGTGATCGGCAGCGATACGCTCGCGCGCGAATTCGGGCTGCCGCCGGATCGGGAACACCGCTTCATCCGCTTTCGCCGCCTGCGCTTTGTCAACGACACCCCGGCGGTGATCATGACCAACGTGGTGCGCGAGTCGCTGGGGCTGAAGATGCAAAAATTCGACCTGGAGCGGGCGTCCTTTTATCAGTTGTATGAGGAATTAATGGGGGCGCCGGTCGTGCGCAACGATGCCACGTTGGTGCCCATCACCGCCACACCCGAGGTGGCGCAAATGCTGCAAGTGCGCCCTGGGTCTCCGCATTTCCACTTTCGCGGGGTGAGCTACATCGAAGGGAACGTGCCCGTTGAGGTGTGTATTGCTACGTTCAACGGGAACATGTTCCAGTTTTCCACCAGTATTTACCGCTTGAAGAGCGAGCCGATCCAGCCCGAGTAGCGCCCAGGGATGGGAGCCGGGGGCGAGGGTGAGTTTACCGGGGATGACCATGCGAAATTTTGAATCACTGGGGAAGAAAAAAGCGGTGATTGGGCTGGTGCATTTGCTGCCCATGCCGGGCACGCCTTTCTTTCAGGAAGGCGATTTTGAGCGTTCGCTGGAGAAGGCCGTGCAGGATGCGCGCGCCTTGTATGAAGGCGGCGCGGACGGCTGTTTGATTCAGACGGTGGATAAGGTCTATCCCATTCAGGATGAGGCCGATCCGGTACGTACGGCCGGCGTGGCGGTGATCACCCATGCGGTGGCGCAGGCCACCGGTGAAGATTTTCAAATTGGTGTGCAGATCATGTGGAACGCACTGAGCGCTTCGGCAGCGGCAGCCCGGGTGGCGGGCGGCTCTTTTTTGCGCTGCACGGCCCTGGTGGGATGCACGGAATCACCGTTTGGCAGGGTGGAGGCCAACCCGCTGGCGTTTTTGAATTACCGCCGGGCGATTGGCGCGCAGGGGCTGAAACTGGTGGCCGAGGTATCGGGGATGCATTTCCATTGGGCCGGGGAACCCAAACCGGCGGCAGAGGTGGCGCGCATGGCAGCGATGGTGGGAGCCGACGCGGTGGAAGTGGCCCATGCGGATGAGGCGCAAAACGCGGCCCTGGTGCGCGATATCAAGGCGGCCAACCCTGGCCTGACGGTCTTTTTGGGCGGGTTCACCAACCACGAAAATGTGCAGCGGCGCATGGCCGAAGCGGATGGGGTTTTTGTGGGCAGCTGCCTGGAAAAAGGCCGTTGGGGCAGCGCGGTGGATGTGGAAAAAGTGCGGCGCTATGTGGAGCTGGTGCGCCAACTGGAGCGGTAAAGATCGGGCCTATGATAGATTTTGCCATTTACGGAAAAATCATCCTGGACAGCATCCGTCTGTTGGATGGGCGCGTGGTGCGGCGGGTTTTGGGCGGGGGCGGGCCGCAGGCGGCTTTTGGGGCGCGCGTCTGGCACGATTCGGTCGGCCTGCTTTCGCGCGTGGGGGATGACTTTCCGGCGGGCAATCAGGCCGAGCTGGAGGCTGTGGGGGTGGATTTGCAGGGGGTTGTGCGTTTTGCGGGCATCCCCACGCCGCACGGCGGGCTGCAGTATACCGATTCAGAATACCGCGCAGACGACCCCCAGTTGGGGCTGGATCTGGCGGGGTTGACCCTGGCGATTGAAAAACTGATCGTGCATCCAATCGGGCTGCCGGCGGACTACCAGAATCCGCGCTGCATTCACCTCATCACCGAGTTCGCGGATGAGCCGATGGTGCAAAATGCCCTGGCCTTGCAGGCGGCAGGCAGCATTTTTTCGCTGGAGCCGCTGATTTGGTCGGACGATTGGCGCAACCGCGAGGAGATGCTGGCTCTGGTGCGGCTGGCCGACACGGTGACGCCCGATTGGCCCGCGGCCAGCGGCATCGCCGGCAGCGATGACCCCTTGACGGTGATGCGTTATTGGTCTACACTCGGCCCGGCCCTGGTGGCGGTACGGCACGGGTCGCACGGGTCGTATGTGTGGGATCGGGAGCACGACGAGATGTGGTGCCTCCCGCCGGTGCCTGTGGCGGCGGTGGACCCCACCGGCGCGGGCAACGCCTACGGCGGCGGGTTGTGCGTGGGCTGGGCGCTGGGCCGAGAAGCTCGTTTGGCAGGCGCGTACGCAGCCATTTCAGCCATGTTTGTGGTGCGCACCCCCGGCACTCCCTCCTGGCGGCCAGGACTGCGCACAGAGGCCGTGGAAGGGCTAGAGCGGGCGATTGAGACCGCCTACCGGTTGTAATCCATTCTTTTATTGGAGAGAACAATGAACTTTCAGCCTGAGCTGACAACGGGAGCCGCTGTCATGATGAGCCTGACGGCGGCTTTTTTGTGGGGTACGTGGTTTATTTCGTTGAAATATCTCAAGGATTATCCGATTGACGGATTTTATCTGACCCTGTTTGCCACTTCGCTGATATTTGTGTGGGGCGTAGCGGGCATTTTGGAGGGGCCGAACCTGTGGACTCATATCCAGAGCGTTTGGGCGCAGGACCCCAGCCGGGTGTGGATCACACTCCTGTGCGGGATGCTGTATGTGTTTGGCATGCGCCTTTCGCTGGTGGTGCTTTCTAAGATTGGGCTGCTGCTGGCCCAGCCGATTCAGGCTTCGATCAATATTCTGGCGGGCACGGCGGTTTCGGCGCTGGTGGGGGGCATGCCGGAGACCCTTTCGGTGGGGCGGCTGGCGGCTTCCACCCTGTTCCTGCTGGCGGCCGTGGGGGCTTCAATGACGGCAGGCAACTGGAAGGCGCGCGATCAGCAGGCGGAAAACCGCAGCACGGTGCAGTTTACCCCCAGCGAATTGTGGAAGTCGCTGGGGTTGATGGCGGTGGCGGCGGCGTTTACCCCCAGCTACACCATGGCGCTGTCCTACGGGCTGAAATCCGTGACCCAACCGGCAGGGCTGGCGGTGCTGCCCTTCATGGCCCTGCTGGCCAGCGGTGCGTTTGTGGGGGCGCTGCTTTCCAGCGGCATCCCGCTGACGGTGCGCAAAGAGTGGGGTAGGGTGCTGCGCGCGCCGTTCTCGGTGCACAAATTCGGCATGCTCAGCGGGTTGGCACATTACGGCGGCAATATTTTGCACACGTTTGGAACCGCTTTTTTGAGCGCGGCGATCTCGTGGCCTTTGGGGGTGACGGCCAACCTGTGGACTCAGCTGTGGGGGTTGGCGTACGGCGAATTTCGGGGCGCTTCTCGGCGGGTGTATGCCGCTTTGGCAGGCGCAATCTTGTTTTATTTGATTGGCGCATATCTGGTGGCTGTTTCATAAGATCTGGGGGCAGATGAGGATGGAACCAAAGCGGTTTTCCACCAAAGACCTGCACACGGGAAGAATGGTGTATTTCTTCTTCTTCAGCGGCTTCGGCATTCTGATGACATTCCTGAACGTGTATTACCGTTCACGGGGGATCAGCGGCTTGCAGATCGGCACGCTGACGGCAGCCTTTCCTTTGGTCGGGATGATCTTTGCGCCCTTGTGGGGGTATTTAAACGACCGTCTGGGCAACCCCAAGGTAATTCTGGCCCTGGCGACGACGGGTACGCTGGGCAGCCTGGTGGGGATGAACGCGGCGTCCTCATTTGTGCAGCTTTTGGGGGCGGTGGGGGTCTTGGGCGCGTTTTACAGCATGCTGATGCCGGTGGTGGATGTGGTCAACCTGAAATTGCTGGAGGGGCAGCGCGAACGGTACGGCGAACAGCGCATTTGGGGGTCGTTGGGCTTTATCTTCACCACCCTGAGCACCGGCTGGCTGTTTGAGCGCTTTGGACTGCATACCATGTTCGCCGTCTGCGGGGCGGCTTTTTTGGGTATGCTGGTGGGGGTGCTGCGCCTGCCTGCCGGGCTGCGCACCGAGCGGCGGGGGTCATCCGGCGGGCTGAGGCTGCTGGTCACGAACCCGGCCTGGATGATCTTCACCGTAGGGCAGTTCATCCTCAGCATCTCCAGCACGGGCATGAACCATTTTCTGGGTGTGTATATGCGCGAATTGGGGGCCGGGGAAAGCCTGGTGGGCATGGCGGTGGGGATTGGGGCTGTTTCGGAGCTGCCCGTGATGCGCTTCAGCCAGTTTTTCCTGAAGCGCCTGGGAGCCCCCAGGATGCTGCTGCTGGCCTGCGGGGCGTATGCGCTGCGCTTTGTGCTGTACAGCTGGATGCCCTCGGCAGAATGGGCTTTGTTGGTGGGGCTGCTGAACGGCCTGACCTTCGGCATGTTTTGGGTCTCGGCGGTGGTGTACATCAACACCATCGCCCCGCCGGAATACCAAACCACCGCCCAAAGCCTGGTCACTTCGGTGGTCAGCCTGGCCACGGTCAGCGGCGCACCGCTGAGCGGCTGGGTATTTGATCATTGGGGTGGGTCCACGCTGTACGGGCTGTATATCGTCCTGGCGCTGACGGCGGGTGGGGTGCTGGCCTGGGGCGTGCGCAGAACCGGGCTGGGCAAGACCCACTCGGAGCGGACGGCCTGAAATCTGATATTGGGGGATGGAAGGGAAAAAGGCCCCAGGTCAGCCTATAAGCCGCGTTCTGTTCAACCAAGGGGTATCCCACGCGGGGACTGCCTCGGTTTTGGAGATCATCTCTCTAGGCGCACCGTCTCCGATGCGCTCAAGCAGCCTACCCGACGCTCAAAGGAAACGAGCCGCTTCCTGCGCCCACAAGGGGCGCTTGCGCCTGCTTGGCCTTGCTCCAGATGGGGGTTGCCTGGCCGCCGCATTGCTGCGGACGCCGGTGGTCTCTTACACCACCGTTTCACCCTTGCCCGTGAGGGCGGTATGTTTCTGTGGCCCGATCCGGCAGGTTACCCCGCCCCGGGGGTTACCCGGCATCTTGCCCTGTGGAGCGCGGACTTTCCTCGACTTCGACATAGCGAAGCCGCGATCTCCCGGCCGACCTGGGGTAAGGTGATGATACCGCCTTCGGGGCGCGCCGTCAACCGTGGGCGCGAAAGCGGTCTAGAGCTGACCGCCCGCCACGGGAGGGAAGAAATCCAGGCTGTCTTGGGGCTGCAAAAGGGTGCGCTCGGCCTCCGGCAGGGTGAGATATTCTTCACCGTTGACGAAGATATGCACATGCGCGTGAATTTCCCCCGCCTCGTTGAGCCAATGGCGGCGCAGGGCCGGGTAGCGCTGGATGATGGCTTCCACGGCCTGCTGGACGGTGGTGCACGCGGGCAGGTCCAGGTCAAAGGACTTGACGCCGGCATGTTCGCGGAAATTGGCAAAAAGGGTCACGCGCATGGGGCAGGCTCCAAAACGAGATGGTTTGATTTTACCCTCACTTGTCCCCAGCGAGGTGAGCGAAATTGGTATAATGGCGGGAGATGAGGTCAAATGATGCACGCCATCCAAATTTTACCTGAGGCTGTCGCTTCGCAAATTGCCGCCGGTGAGGTGATTGAACGCCCGGCTTCGGTGGTGAAAGAACTGCTAGAGAACGCGCTGGATGCCGGCGCGCGGCAGGTGACCGTGCGCGTGGAGGACGCGGGCAGACGGCTGATGGAGATTGCGGATGACGGGGCTGGGATTGCGGCGGCAGAACTGCCCCTGGCGGTGACGCGCCACGCCACCAGCAAGCTGCGGAGCGCAGAGGATTTGTTCCACATTCAAACCCTGGGTTTCCGCGGTGAGGCGTTGGCTTCGATTGGCTCGGTTTCACGCCTGACGCTGACCTCGCGCCCGGCCCAGCACGCGGTGGGGGCGCGGCTGGTGGTGGAGGGTGGGACGCTGCGGGCCAACGAGCCGCTGGGCACGCCGGAGGGCACGGTGGTGCGCGTGGAAAACCTGTTCTTCAACGTACCGGCGCGCTTGAAATTTCTCAAGCGGGATATCACCGAACGGCAGCAGATTGACGCTTTGGTGACGCGTTACGCCCTGGCATACCCGCAGGTGCGTTTTTCGCTGTTTCAGGACGGGCGCGCGGTGCTGCAAACCAGCGGGAACGGCGACCGGCGCGAGATTCTGGCATCCCTGTTGGGGGTGGACACGGCGCGGCAGATGATTGAGGTGGCGCTGGAAGACCAGGATGTGCGCGTGCAGGGATACATCAGCCCGGTGGCGCTGACGCGTTCCAACCGGCGGGAGATCACCTTTTTTGTAAACGGCCGCTGGGTGCAGGACTCGGCCTTAAGCACGGCCCTGCTGCAGGCGTACCGCACTCTGCTGATGGTGGGGCGTTTCCCATTGGCGGTATTGTTTGTAGAATTGGACCCCGAAGCCGTGGATGTGAACGTGCATCCGGCCAAGGCTGAGGTGCGCTTCCGCAGTCCGGATGCGGTCTTCAGCGGGGTGCAGCGGGCGGTGCGGCGGGCTTTGCTGACCTCTTCGCCCGTGCCGCAGGTTTCCAGCGGCTGGCAGCCGCCCCAACCCACAGCGTTGGGTCAGGGGGCATTCGATTTGCACAGCGCCAGCCGCCCGGCGATTGACCCGGCCTGGGACATGGCCGCGGATTTGGCGAGAGCCGAAAAAAGCGAGGGGGCGGCCGTCAACGCGGCGAGCGCGCAGAATCCCGCTGCGCTGCCGCCTTCGGGGATGCTGCCGCTGCTGCGACTGGTGGGGCAAGTGGGGGGCACCTATCTGGTGGCGGAGGGGCCGGACGGCCTGTATTTGATTGATCAGCACGCCGCCCACGAGCGGGTTTTATTTGAGCGCATGATGGGCGGGCTGACGGCTCCTCTGGCGGGGCAGGCCCTTTTAGAAGCGGCGGTGGTGCAGCTTCCCGCGGCGCAGGCGGCTTTGCTGAACGAACAAATCCCTTTGCTGAGCCGCCTGGGGTTTGATATTGAGCCGTTTGGACCGAACACGTTTCGCGTGCGTGCCATCCCGGCGCTGATCACCGGCAGCGACCCGGCTGCGGCGGTGCGGGTGCTGGTGGAAGATTTTGAAGAGGACGAAACCCCGCTGCAGGCCGAGCGCGAGGCGCGCCTGGTGGCGCGCATTTGCAAACGCGCGGCGGTGAAAGGCGGGCAAAGCCTCAGCCCGGAAGAGCAGCGGGCCTTGCTGCGCGATTTGGAGGCGTGTTTTTCGCCGCGCACCTGTCCGCACGGCCGCCCGACCATGATTCACCTGACGGTGGACGTGTTGGAGCGCCAGTTTGGGCGGCGCGGCAGCCGTTAGGCGGCGGCTGGGTCACAGAAAACCCACTGGCGAGAATGTGAGCGCTGGTGTGACTGGGGGCACATCACAAGACGGCGGGGGGTAAGATACACTGAACATTGGAAAAATCTTGAGGGGCAAGTGCATCAACTTGAGAGATTTCCAGATTCTACGTTCGTGGAGCACGCCGCATGCAAATCGTCACGGATCGAGGCATGGACCTTTCTGCACAGCAGATGGAAGGGTTATCGTTAAAATTTGCAACATTGAGGATCACGCTGGAAGGTAAAACCTACTCCAGCGGGGTGGACATTGACCCGGAAACGTTTTACCGTATGTTGTCGGAAACGGAAGCGTACCCGACCACATCCCAGCCTTCGGCGGGGGAATTTGCTGAAATTTACCGCTCGCTGGCACAGGTGGACCCCGAGATTTTATCCATCCACATTTCCTCAGGGCTGAGCGGCACGGTCAACGCGGCG
The DNA here is from genome assembly GCF_001306035.1 of Levilinea saccharolytica. GTDB lineage: Bacteria > Chloroflexota > Anaerolineae > Anaerolineales > Anaerolineaceae > Levilinea > Levilinea saccharolytica. The sequence goes on along the minus strand of NZ_LGCM01000029.1, from coordinate 18,659 downwards.
AGAGCGGGGGCAGCCATGGTCCCGGAAGCCAAAGTGACCATCGTGGATTCAAAAACGCTTTCCTGCCCGTTTGGGTGGCAGGTGGAAGCGGGGGCGAAGGCATTGAAAGCTGGGTGGTCATTAGAGCAGGCGATTGCTTTGATGGAAAAAATCAACCAGCGCTGTGAAGGCATGTACACACTGGCCAGCCTGCGGTACCTCATCCACGGCGGACGCATCAGCCATTTGAAGGGGCTGTTGGCGTCTTTACTGAACATTAAGCCGGTGATTGGGGTGGAGAAAGTCGGGGGAACGTATACCAACCTGGGACAAGAGATTACCCTGAAGCGCGCCATTCATAAGCTTGTGGATCAGGTGGCGTCTTTGTACGGCGAAGGCAGCGCTCTTCGCGTGCAGCTTCTGCATGGGTTGAATTTGGAAGGGGTCGAGATTCTCAAGGCCAGTTTAATAGACCGGTTTGAAATCCATTGGGAACCAACCGTTCCTGTTGCGCCGGCGTTGGGTGCGCACACCGGCCCCAGCCTGGTGGGGTTGTCGGTGGGGCCGTGGGAATTATTTGCGGAGCTGCCGTGGCACGCGAGCTGATTTAGGCGTTTGGGGAAGGTAGATCCAGAAGGTTGTGCCCACGTCTGGCTGACTTTCTGCTCCAATTTTCCCCCCGTGGCTTTCGACAATCTGTTTGCAAATGGTTAAGCCTAACCCGGTTCCGGGGGAGGCTTTTTCATTTTTGGGCGCGCGGTAGAATTTGGTGAACAGCTTGGGCAGATCCTCGGGCGGGATGCCGGGGCCGGTATCTTGCACGCGAAGTTCGAAAGCGGCATCTTGATGGCGCAGGTGCAGGGTCACCTGACCCCCGGGGTGGTTGTATTGGACAGCGTTGTTGAGCAGATTCAGCAGAACCTGCTTGATCTTATCCCGATCGGCCAGGACGGCAGGCAGGCCGGGGGGGCTATCCAGACTGAGGGCGATGGAAAGCTGTGCAGCGCGCGGCTGACATAAGTTGAGGCATTCCTGAGCCAGCTCTGCCAGGCTGAAACTGCTCCAGTTGAACGCCGCCCGGCCGGTTTCCATGCGGGCCAGATCCAAAAAAGCCGTGGTCATTTTGTTCAGACGGTCGGTTTCGGTTTGGATCATTTGAGTCAATTCCAGACGTTTGCTGTTGGAAAGGCCGGGGTGTTGGAGCAGGTAGGCGATGGTGTTGATGGAAGCCAGCGGGGTGCGCAGTTCGTGTACCAGTGTCGAAATCTGGTCGCTTTGGGCGAAGAGCTGCGCGGTTTGGATGACAACAGCGGCCTGGGCGGAGAGGACGGTGAGGATTTCCAGATCTTCTTCGTTAAACCGGCCTTCTTTTTTGTTCAGCAGTTCCAGAACGCCGATGAGCTGTTCTTTGGCGATCATGGGGATGGCCAGCAGGCTGCGGGTGGGGAATTGCAGGGTTTCGCCAACTTGCGAGAACCAGCGAGGGTCTTGATGCACGTCGTCCACGATGATCGGCTGGCGGTTGAGGGCCACCCAACCGGCGATGCTTTCGGTGGGCACGGCAATTTCTCGCAGTGTTTCTTCGGTTTCGTCGTTGGTGGCCGCGCGGATGAATAATTCTCGGCGCTGTGCATCGTACAGCAAAATGGATGCTTCTTCGGCGTGGCTGAATTCCACCGCGGCGCTGAGGATTTGCTGCAAAAGCTCGTTGATGTTGAGGGTGGAGGCCAGATCCACAGCAATTTGCAGCAGCCGCTGCACGCGCTGATCCTGATTGGCGAAAAGCTGTTCGCTCATTGGATGCGCTCCACCACCGCTGGAAGGGCCTGGGCTACGTCCATCGGTAAACAGACATCCGCTTGCGGATCGAGGGGAGTGGGCGAGAGGTTGACCAGGATCAAACGGGCGCGGTTTTCCAGCGCATACGAGGGCAAATAGCTGGCGGGGGCTACCTCCAACGAGGTGCCGGCGATGAGCACCAGGTCGGCGCGCCGACATGCGCTTTCGGCTGCCTGCCAGGCTTTTGGCGGGAGCATTTCCTCATACAAGACGATGCCGGGTTTCAGGCGCACATCACAGCGGGGGCAGCGCGGGGGAGGGCCGTCGGGAAGGAAAGATCCCAGAGCTTCGTCCGCGGTGAACGCGGCTCGGCAGGACGGGCAGTCCCACTGGTTGAGGGAGCCGTGGACTTCGATGACGGTTTGCGAACCGGCTTTTTGGTGCAGTCTGTCAATATTTTGGGTGATGACTGCGCGCAGCAAACCGCGTTTTTCCAGCTCAGCCAGAGCCTGGTGGGCGGGATTGGGCTGGGCAGCGGAGACGGCAGACACCAGCGGCCGCAGCCAATTAAAAAAGGCCTCGGGACGCTGACGAAAGGCGCTGAGTGAGGCCACTTGCATGGGGTCAAAGCGGGTCCACAGACCGGTGGATTGCGAACGAAAGTCCGGAATGCCGGAGGGGGTGGAAAAACCCGCTCCGGTGAAGGCGACGGCATGACGGGCACGCGCGAATAAATCAGCCGCTTTTTGAAGGGCTGGCTCCACCGCAGGGTTCATTTGGTCTGAATGCGTTCTGAATAAATCTCGGCCAGCTTCTTGAATTGCAGGGCAACCAGGCCGTCCGGCTGGACATTGATGAGGGGGATATTGCGCAGCCCAGCCTGATAGGCCTGTTCGGGTGCGGGCGGGATGACCACCAGGGGGTTGACCCCCAGCATTTCCTGCATCTGGGGGATGGAAAGCTGCATATCCGCGCGCACGCGGTTGAGCACGACCACACTCATCAATTTGGACTTGCCAAAGCCCAGGGCGGCCAGTTCATCCATGAGCAAGCGCGAACGCTGAATGCTGATGGGGAAAGGCTCGGAGAGGACGATGACTTCAGTGCAGAAGGCCATCAGGCTTTCAAAATTGGGCAGGACGTTGTGACCAAAATCCAGCAGGGTGATGGGGCTGAGGGTGGGCAGGTTTTGCAGGATGGCCTGCATTTGGGCCGAGGCGGCGATCAGCTCCACGTCTTTCATGTCATTGGAGGCCATCAGCAGGCGCGGGCCCAGAGTAGTGCGCACCAGCTCTTGTTCGATGACCGAAGCGGTGATCTCGGCTGGCTTGCGGCGCAGCAGGTTGTTGAGGCCGGTGGGCTTGGCAAAGCCCAGGTCAATGGCCCAACTGCCCTGGCCGGGGCGCAGTTCGGCAGCCACCACCTCGGTACTCATGGCGGTGTGCAGGGCAATACCTAAATTGAGCACCAGACTGGAAGCGCCCATGCCGCCGCGAGGGGCGATGACGCCCAGGGTGTAGCCCCGGTCCGATTTGGCGCCGCCCGGGCGGGTTTTGCCGCGGGCCAATAAGGAGCGCACATGAGCGGTCAATTCTGCGGGGTGGATGGGCTTGGTCAGGTAATCGTCCACGCCCGCTTCGTAACCGACGACCTTATCCTCTACCTGGGATTTGGCCGTGAACATCAAAATGGACACATAGGCTGTTTCCGGGTTGGCGCGCAGCTGCTGCGTCACCTGGAAGCCGTCAATATCCGGCATCATCACATCCAGAATGACCAGGTCGGGTTTCTCGGCGGTGACCATTTGGATGGCTTGAGTGCCGTTCGCAGCAGACACAACCTGATAACCCTGCCGTTGGAGCATTAAGCCCACCAGGCGCAGGGTTTCTGCATCATCATCGACGATTAGAATCTTTTCCGCCATTCTGCCTAATCCTTAATGTGCACCCTTGATAGTTAAGTCAGTCTAGCATAAAGTGCAAAAGCTTGCAAGCGCGATGCTGCGCCCATTTACAGCGAGGGGATGTGCCCCAAAAGGCGTATAATTTTCGGTATGGATATGGAATGGATGAGGCTGCATTTGGTAAAGACGTGCAAGCTGGATGCCAGCGCACTCACTTTGGTGGGTGTTTCTGGCGGAGCCGACAGCCTGAGTTTGTGGGGGATTATGGTGGAAGCTGGCTTTCAGACCGCAGCGGTGCATGTGCGCCACGGGCTGCGGCCTGAAGCCGAGGCAGAAGCAGAGCGGGTGGTGGATTGGGGGCGGAAGTGGGGGGTGCGGGTGATGGTGGAAGACGCGGATGTGCGCGGGACGGCGGCCAGCCAGCATCTTTCGGTGGAGGAAGCGGCGCGGAAACTGCGCTATCAGGCCCTGTTTGGGCAGGCGCAGCGATTGGGGGCGCAGGCCGTGGCGGTGGGGCACACGGCGGATGATCAGGTGGAAACCGTGCTCATGCACCTGCTGCGCGGCGCGGGTATGGCCGGACTGCGGGGGATGGCGGCGCGCATGACAGCGCATGAATGGGAATCAGAGCTACCCCTGGTGCGGCCCTTGCTGGGGGTGTGGCGCGCCGAGACAGAAGCCTGGTGTCAGGCGCGCGGATTGGAGCCGGTGCAGGACGCCAGCAACGCGGACACCACCTATTTTCGCAACCGGCTGCGCCATGAGCTGCTGCCGTATCTGGCTGAGTATAACCCGCAGATCAAAGAACGCCTGTGGCGCACGGCGGCGGTGCTGGCGGCGGATTATGCGCTGGTGGAGGAGCGGGTGCAGCACGCCTGGGAAGACTGCCTGATTCGGGCGGAACCCGGCTGGGTGCGGCTGCGCGCGGATGGGCTGCGGGCTGCGCCTTTGGGCGTGCAGCGGGGCATCATCCGACGGGCGGTGGGCTGGCTGCGGCCGGGACTGCGCGATTTTGACTTCTCTCAGGTGGAGCAGGCGGTGGGGTTGATTCAGCAGGATGGGGAGACGGGCGGTTTGGAGCTGACGGGCGGGTTGGAAATGCGGCTGCGCTACGGTGAGGTGCAGTTCATCGAACCGGAGCGCAGGGACGTGCGGCGCAATTACCCGCAGATGGAAGCCGGCAGTGAGGTGGTTTTGAGCGTGCCCGGGGAGGTGCCCTTGGGCGGGGGGTGGATTCTGGCGGCGGCCGCGGTTGAGGAGGTGCCGCAAAACCTGGGCGGTGACCCCTGGGAGGCCTGGCTGGACCTGGAGCAGGTGCGGCTGCCCCTGCGCGTGCGCACGGGCCGGCCGGGGGAGCGTTTCTGTCCGTTCGGCATGGGGGGGCATTCGCAGAAACTATCCGACTTTTGGGTGAACCAACGCGTGCCGCGCGAAGCGCGGGCGGGCTGGCCGCTGGTGTGCAGCGCGGATGAGATCGCCTGGATTCCGGGGGGGCGGACGGCGGAGTTTTGCCGGGTGAGTGAAACCACACGGCGTTGGGTTCATCTGCGGCTGAGCCGAAACCCAGCCGAAGGCTAAGGCCGCCTGAGGTTACACCGCGGGGGGAGAATCGGCTTCGTTCTCGGCCAGTTTGCGCAGCTTGAGGCCAATTTCACGCCATTGGATTTTGGAAATCCCCAGTTTTTGACGGATTTGATCGGCTTCTGTGCCGGTGCGGTAGTCGTTGAGGGCGCAGGTCCAGCGGCACATGTCGAAAGACAGGTGCTTGCTCAGCCCGGCGGCGCTGCCCAGATCTTCCAGGATGTATTCCAGGCGGCGGGGCGACCAGGCGAACACCTGACTGGTGGGTTGATATTGAGCTAAATATTCGTGATAGGCGCCCACCCATTCGCCAGGCAGGTTGATCTTGCGCTCTTTGTAGCGGTTATGCGGCTCGGGGTAGCGGATGAACAGCACCGGGCCGTCGGGGGTGTCGAGGTCAATATGATTTTGGTGAATGCCCAGGCATTCACCTTTTTTAATGCCGGAGGCCAGCAGCAGGGCGGTGAGGGTGTAGGGACGGGCATCGGGCTTCTTGGCTGTGCGGTAGCGGTTGGCAATCTCCAGCACTTTGGCCTGCTCCTCCACAGTCAGCACTTGAGGCAAGGGGCTGATGACAGTTTGTTGGAGCACTTTTTCGGCGGGGTCCACCAGCAGCACACCGTATTTGGTGAGCCAGCGGAAAAAGGCCTTGAGCGAGGTGACGCGGCGCGCCAGGCTCTTGGGGCTGCACGGCACTTTGCGGCCGGTTTGCAGCCATTGGAGGAAGTGGTTGATGTCGCGGGTGGTGACGGCTCCCAGGGTGCGGTCGGGGGGCAAGTAGCTGGCAAACAGCTCCAGATCACCGGTGAAGGCTTTGATGGTGTAGAGGGAGCGAGCCTGATCTTGCAGGTACTGTTCCCAGGCCTGGATGGCAGGCAGGAAAGATGACTGGGCGCTCAGATGGATGCTGGCGGGGGTGGATTCGGGCGGCATACGGAACCTCCACTTGCTTAATTTTCGTATAGTTTAATGGATTCCGAAGGGGATGTCAATCACACCAGGCGGGCAGAATCAGGGCTCAGCCACGGCTTGCTGGAACACGGCCTGCACCGCGCCGGGGATGGGCTGCAGCACCATGGCGCCGCTTTCGGGGATGAACATATCGTACACCTCGCCAGGGCCGATCGCGTAGCGCTGGATATTCTTGCCTTCCACCAGGGCAGGGGCAATTTGCGCCAGGGGCAGGATGGTGTCGAGGGTCAGGTCGGTATCCACACTGCGCGAGTAGATGGCGAACAGCTCCGGCGCGCGCTGAACGGCGTCCAGGCTCATCATGGCGCGGAAGAGGGCGAAAAGCACTTCCTGCTCGCGGCGTGTGCGGTCAAAATCGCTGGTGGTGTAGCGGGCGCGCACATACCAGAGGGCGGTGTCGCCGTCCATGGTGATGACCCCCGGCTCGATGCGGCAGGTGCCGTCACCCAACTGCTGCGGCAGGGCACAGGCGTCGCGCAGGCCTTTTTCGGCGTGCACATCAATGCCGCCCAGGGTGTTGACGATGTCAATAAAGCCCCGGAAGTTGACCATGAGGTAGTAATCGGGGCGCACCCCAAAATTGACCTCAAAGGTTTGCGCCAGGGCGGGAAAACCGCCCACGCCAAAGGCGGTGTTGATGCGGTTGTAGCCCCAGTTGGGAATCCACACCCACAGGTCGCGGGGAACAGAGACCACGCGCACGCTGGACGTTTGGGGATGGATGGAGACAAACAAAATGGCATCCGTGCGGAAACCGCCGTCATAGGGGCGCTGATCGGAACCTAGGACGAGGATGTTGGTGACGTTGGCGTTGGTGGGCGGCAGGGGGTAGAGGGCCGCCAAAGGGGTTCCGCCGGAGGTGGGCGAGGGGGAGATCGCCGGGCTGGGGGTGGCCAGGGGAGTAAGCCGAGGCGAGCGTGTGACCACCGGGGTGGGCGGCTGGGGTTGGAAAGGGGTGCGGGTGGCGGCGGTGAAATCCACCTGGGCGGGCAGCTGCGCGGCGGGCGCGGTTTGCTGGAATGGCAAAACGCCGCAAGCGGCCAGCATCACGGTTAACGCAACCGTGAGGATCAGAGCGCTGCGCAGGTTGGCAGAAACACTAAGGCGTGGGGCTGGGCTGCGTATCATTATTGGTAACAGCGTCGGTGGGTTCGCCCTCTGCCGGAGGTTCGTCCGTATTGGGATAGGGGGTATTGGTGGGCGAAGGCAGGCTGTACGTCTGCGTGGGGGCTGCCGTGGGGGTGGGCGGGTTCAGAGTGCGGGTGGCCGTGGGGGGGATGGGGGTGGGGGAGGCGGCCGCCAGGGTGGAGGTGAGGCGCGGGACGTTGGGTACGAACAGGGTTTCACCCGCGTAAATCAGATCGGCATTGGTCTTGCAGTTGGCCGTGAGGAGCTGATCCATCGAGATATTATAGGCGCGGCTGAGCATGGAAAGGGTTTCACCCGGCTGGACGACGACCGTCACCCAGCCCGCGGGAGGGCCGCAAACGCGCTGAGTGCGGTACACGGTTTGCGTGAGGGTGGGGGTGCGGCTGGCAGCAAGCGGGTTTGCGTCCGGCGGGGGCGGCAGGTACAGCTCATACCCGACGGGCAGAGAATCCGAAACCAGGCAGTTCTTGTCGCGGATGCGCTCGGGGCTGGTTCCGGCGGCTTTGGCCAGGCTCTCCAACGTGTCTCCGGGTTGGATGAGGTACAGCTGCCAGCGGGCTGGTGGGCGGCAAACCGGGGTGGGGGTGGCGAAGATCTGAGTGGGCACTCCGGTGCGGATGGACAGGATCACCTGGGTGGGACGGGTGGGGGTGAGCGAAGGCAGCAGTGAATCGGGGTCGAGGGGCAGGCTGCCGGTCTCCACCAGGGCCAGGGCAGCAGCCCCTAAGACGAGAATGGAGGAGGCGGCGGCGAACAAAACGCCTGAGAAGAGGTCACGCAGGATTTTCATCGGCCAAAACAGGCTGGGGCAAGGCGCGGGTGACGGGCAGCAAGATGCTGAAGGTGGCCGATTTGTTGGGGATGCTGTCTACCCAGATGCGCCCGCCCTGGGCTTCGGTCAGCGTGCGCGCGATGGACAGACCCACGCCGTTATCGCTGATGCCGGCGATGGTGGGGGAGCCGTTGCGGTAATGCCGCCAGAATAAACGGGGAAGGTCATCTGCGGCGATACCGCCGCCCTGATCGGTGACCTGCACCAGGATAAAGCTTTGGCTCTCCATATCCTGTTTACGAGCGCTCAGCTCAATGGTGCCGCCCTGAGGGGTGACGGAAGCCGCGTTTTGCAGGAGTTGGATGATAATTTGCTCCACGGCGTCTTGATCCAGGATCAGGCTGGGCAAATCTTCGCTGAGGTCTAATTCCAGGGCGATCTCTTTCTGGCTGACGCGCTCACTCGTTTCACTGACGGCGTGATCCATAACTTCGTACAGGTCTACGGCACGGATGGCGGCGGCAGAACCGGTTTCGATGGACGAAATCTTACTCAAGTCGTTCATGAGCGTGTCCATGCGGGTGGCAGAAACGCGGATGCGTTCCATGAATTTGCGTTGGAGCGCGCCGAGGATGCCGACCGATTCGGACATGAGCAGCTCGGTGTAGCCGATGACGGAGGTAAGGGGTTGGCGCAGCTCTTGAATGAGCGAGCGAATGACTTCGTGGCTGCCGCCGCTGTCATCCGCCAGGTTTTTCGACTGCATTTCCAGCGCCAGGATTTTCATATTGGCCCCGGCCAGCACATTTTGAAGGTGGGCGACTTCTTCCAAAGCCAGGCGCAGTTCAGCTTCCATGTGGGCGGTCTCTCCGCCAACGGGCTGGCTGCCCGCGGTGCCCAGCCCAGCCAGATCGGCGCGCAGCTGGCTGTTTTCCTCTTGCAGCTTCTCGATGAGCTTTTGAGCTTCAGCCTGAACTGAAAGCAGAGATTGCAGGTCGCGGTCGGCGGAGGCTGCCGCGGGGGCGGCCTTTTGGGCCAGCTGGAACTTTTCGGTTTCCAGCTCGCGGATGCGCACGCGCAAAGCCTCGATTTCGGGAGCGGAGGCGGCGGGCGCAGCCGGGGCCGGTGCGGGCGGCGCTGCGGCGAATGCGCACCAGGCGGTAGTCGGCAGTGTTTGCCTGCAGGGCCTCATCCGTGTCGGTGAGGGGATGGATGCCGGCCAGGGGGGCGGCAAAACCAGAGGCGATGAGCACCTGGCGCATGAGGTCGAGCCGGTTGGGATGGTCGCTGATATCCTCTGCGCTGGCGTTCCACCAGCCGTTGGGCATCCAGATTTCGACCGCGGGATTGGCCTGGAGATTGCGGTACCAATCGGCAACGGCCCCAAAGCCGGCCACGCAGTAGATTTCGCCGTTGATTTCGGTGTAATTGACCGGTGTCAGACGGCGGCGGCCCGTTTTTCGGCCGGTGTGCGCCAGCACCATGATGCGCCCGATGCGGGAGGGCCAGATGTTGATCATGGAACCCAGACCCATGCGCCACATGAGTACCATGAAGGGGTTAAACGACTTAAACGTGCGGCGAAGCTGCTCGTCTTGTTGGCTGGTGGTTGTCATGAGACTGCCTCCTGAATAGGTTAATTATACGGGATACGGGCAAGAAGTCGGGGAGGAAAAACGCTATGTTCTGGAATTCCTATGGTATAATCACACGCGCCCACCAAGAAAGACGGGCTTCTGGAGAGGTAGCGTAGTCTGGCCTAACGCGCGCGCCTGGAGAGCGCGTTACCCGCAAGGGTACGCGGGTTCGAATCCCGCCCTCTCCGCTCGACCCAACAGCTGACGGAATACGTCGGCTGTTTTGTTTTAAACGTTGACCTGCTACAACGGGGCATGTTTGAGCGGGGGATGTTGTATGATGAAGTGAGCGAACTGGCATTGAGTATGCACCGTTCAGCCCAGAGGGCCGTTTTAGGATAGGAGGCAGCAGATGAAACCCTTTCGCAAACATGTGGCGCTGGCGGTGGACGGCGGCGGCATCCGCGGGGTGGTGGTGACGCAGGCGCTGGCCATGTTGGAGGAGGCGCTGGGCAAACCGGCGCATGAGATGTTTCAACTGGCGGTGGGTACCAGCACCGGCGCGATCATCGCTGCGGGGCTGGGGGCGCATATCCGCGCGCAGGAGATGACGCAGCTCTACCGGCAGGAAGGGCCGCAGATCTTCCGCCGCTCGTGGCGCACAGCCCTGTTCCCACTGAGCAAGGTGCGCTATCCGGGGGAAGGGTTGGCCGAGGCGCTGCACACCTATTTTGGGGAGCGGCGCATGGGCGATTTCTGGATCAGCCAACCGCCGATGGATGTGGTCATCACCGCTTTTGATCTGGCTGAGAACCGCACACGCTTTGTGAAACCCTGGAAGGAGGAATACGCCGATTGGCCGGTGGTCAAGGCGGTGCAGGCTTCCTGCACAGTTCCAACCTATTTCCCGGTCGTGGAAGACCGCTACATTGACGGCGGGGTGGGGTCGTATGCCAACCCGTGCTATCTGGCGGCCTATGAGGCCCAGCAGTGCCTGGGGTGGGACCCGGCGGAGACTACCCTGATCAGCCTGGGAACAGGGCGCGAGCCGCATGCTTATGCGCCGGAGAAAGCCGGGCAGCTTTGGGCCTGGGATTGGCTGATGCCCATGCTGGGGGCTTTTCTGCAGTCGGCCTACGACCAACAGGTGCACCTGGTGGAGACTTACTTCCCGGAACTGGATTTCCGGCGTTTCCAGGTGGATTTGGAGCAGCCGATCGAGATGGACGCTGCGGATCAGGTGGACCGGCTGGCGGGGTATGGGGTGCGGCTGGGGCGGATGATCCTGAACGACGCGGTGGACCGGGCGCAGGGAGTCAGCCCCAAACTGGCGCCTGAAAAAGCCGGATTGACCGCAGCACGGAAGGAGTGACGGATGGGCGCGATTTTTTTGGCAGGTTGGATGGTGTTGGTGGGGGCGGTGGCCATGAATTTGGCGGCGGGGGCGCTGGGGCTGAGCACCTGGTACGACTTCCTCAAGGCGGGAGGCGAACTGGGTTGGGGCAAAGCGGCGCAGCAGGTGAGCTGGATTTCGTGGGTGTTTTTGCTGGGATTGTATCCGCTGGGGCTGGGGGCGCTGGCGGCCGCCGGTCTGCGGCTGGCACGCGGCGGGTGAGTACAAAAAACGGGCCTGGAAGTGATCTTCCAGACCCGAGGACTGCATCGTTGAATGCGGCGATCAGGGGGCGGCCTTCTTTTGCAGGGAGCGCACAAAATTGACCACATCCCAACGCGACTGCGGGGTGGGCAAGTTTTCTTTGAGGGCGGGCATGCGCTCTGCTACCCCGTCCGTGATCACCATGAACATAGCGCCGTCGCTCTGAGTCACAGCGTTGCCCTCCAGCAGATTGGCAGGTCGGTTTTTGACCAGAAAGGCGGAGAAAGGCCCGTTGCCTTTGCCTTCGGGGCCGTGGCACAGGGCGCAGTGGGTTTGATAGAGCTGCTCGCCGCGGGCCAGGGAGGTCTCATCCGCGGCAACGGGGTTGACCGGCGCGCCCAACTTGGGAATGTAGGCCGCGCCCTGGATGGGAACCGAATTGGGCGGCAGCGGCAAGGGGTCTTCCTGGGGGTTAAAGGAGGGTTGGATCTCCATCAGGCTGATCCATTCGATCTTGATGACATCATAGGTGAAAAGCAGGCCCACAATCAGCGGGAGAGCCAGCAGCGCCAGGATGAGGATGAGACGTTTGGTCACGGCTGCACCTCCGATTGATGCACCAGCTCCGCGCCCAATTCGGTGAGGGCGGCGTGCATGGGTTGGTCCAGCTTGGGCGGGCAGGTGAAGACGATGCCGATGTAGCCGTCGCTGATTTTGGGATGGTAGGCCTTGGGGCCGTAGGTGGGCGAGATCATTTCGACGAAGACTCCCAGGAAGGTGCTGATGAGCAGGCCGAGCATGGTCAGCTCAAAGGTGACCGGGATGATGGTGGGGATGGCGACGTAGGGGAAGCCTCCGACCACCAATGGGTATTGACGGTTGGCGATGAGGATCAGCGCGAGGGAGGCGGCAAAACCCACGCCCGCCCCTGCCAGGGCGATGATGGGCACGCGCGTCCAGGCCATCGGTCGGCCCAGGATCTTATCAGAGTAGGGCACACCGGAGAGAACGGACATATCTTTATCGCGAATCCCCAGGGCGCGCAGGCGGTCGAGAGCCTCGGCGGCGTGGTCAATGCGGTCTTCTTCAAATAAAGCGATATGGACGGGATCTTCTGGCATAGGGGAGCCTCCTTAAGACTACTCCAACTCGCTGACGGATGGGACCTGGGTTTTACCCACCTTGCGCAGACGATGGGATTCCTGCCCTTCCTGCACTTCCCACACCGGAATGAGGGGGATGAGGCGAGAGGCCAGCAGGTATAAGAGGACGAACAGACACAGCGTGCCCAGGGCGATGCTGATTTCGGTGAGGCGGGGGGTGTATTCGCCCCAGTCGAAGGGGAAGCGCTGATGACCGAGGGTGAGGGGGATGATGGTGTAGCGCTCGGCATACATGCCCACGTTGATGAGGATGGAGACGATGAAGATGGCCCAGGGGGTTCGGCGCAGCTTCTTGTTCCACAGAGTCAGCCAGGGCACGGCCACGTTGCAGGCGAGCATCAGATACCACACCCAGGCCGAGGGACCTGAGGCGTGCAGGGTGAGGAGCTGTTTCAGCACCGTTCCGCCGCCGTACCAATGCAGGAGATATTCGTTGTAGAAGAAATAGGCCCAGGCCATTGAGAAAATCAACACCAGCAGACCCAGGGCATCAAAATGCTCTTCGCGGATGAAGTAATCCATGTTCTTGAGGGTGTAGCGCAGCACGAAGAGGATGGTGATGACGGCAGAGACGCCGGAGAGGATGGCCCCGATGATGAAGTAGGGGCCAAAGATGGTGGACTGCCAGCCGACGACCTTGGTGGAGGCGAAATCCCACGACACGATGGTATGCACCGAGAACATGACGGGGATGATGGCAAAGGCGAAGATGTTAATCGCTTTGCGGATGCGGGTCCATTCGGCTTCGGTGCCGCGAAAACCAAGGGCCAGGAGCTTATAGAGGGTGTGACGCCAGCCGGTGGATCGGTCGCGGGCCATGGCCACATCGGGGATGAGCGGCAGATAGAGATAGATGGTGCTGCTGAGCAGGTAGGTGGTGATGGCCAGGAAGTCCCACACCAGGGCGGAGCGGAAATTGGGCCAAAGCCAGCGGCTGTTGGGGTAGGGGATCATCCAATAGAAGACCCACACGCGGCCCAGGTGGATGAGGGGGTAGAGCGCGCCCGCGGCCAGGCCGAAGGTGGTCATCAGCTCGGCGGCACGGGTGAAGGGGCGGCGGAATTCGGCTTTAAAAACGCGCAGGATGGCCGAAACGAATGTCCCGGCGTGGCTGATGCCGATCCAGAAGACGAAGGTGACGATAAAGACACCCCAGAAAACCGGGCGGCGGATGCCGGCCATGCCCATGCCGGTGAAGATCATGTTGCCCCAGGCGCCGAAGAGAAGCACCGCCACGGCCACGGCCAGGGCGCCCACGATGATCCAATAGCGGCGGGAGGTGGTGGTCATAGCTTCCATGACCATGTGGTTCATCTCCTCGCGCGGGCGCGGGTCTAACATGAGATGCTGCCGGGGGTCTTCTTCCTCGGCTTCGGATTGCTTATAGACGCGCTGGTACGGTTTGACTTCAGCCGCCATATTGTCCACCTCCCTTCAGATAGATGACGCGGGGCTCGGTGCCCAATTCTTCCAACTGGCGGAAACTGCGCTGGCTGCGGGCCATTTGGCTGACGCGGCTTTGCGGGTCGCTGAGGTCGCCAAAGATGATGGCATCGGTGGGGCAGGCCTGGGCGCAGGCGGGGACGATATCACCGTCCTGCACAGGCCGGCCTTCGGCTTTGGCCTGTTCCTGCCCGGCGTGGATACGCTGGACGCAGAAAGTACATTTTTCCATCACCCCGCGGCGGCGAACAGTGACCGAAGGGTTGAGGTAATAGGCCATGGGTTCGGGGATCTCATAATCGAACCAGTTGAACACGCGCGAGAGATACGGGCAGTTGTTGGCGCAGTAGCGCGTGCCGATGCAGCGGTTATAGACCTGGAGGTTGATTTGCTCCTCCTCGCTGTGCACCGCCGCGAAAACCGGGCAGACGGGTTCGCAGGGGGCGTTGCCGCACTGCTGGCAGAGCATGGGGGAGTAATCGGGCTTGATTTCAGGATAATCGCCGTGCCAATACCGCTGGATGCGAATCCAGTGCAGGCCGCGCCCATAGCCGGACTCATCTTCGCCGGTGAAGGGGATGTTGTTTTCCATGGCGCAGGCGGTGACGCAGGCGTTGCAGCCGGTACACACGTCCAGATCAATGGCCATGCCCCATTTCATTTTTTCTTCAGTCACTTCAGCCATAAGATGCGCTCCTGATTCCATTATTCAGCGTGATCGTAGACCCCGTGCCGATTTTCCATGCGGCTGAGGGGGCGGCGCTGACCGGTGGGTTGCACAGACACGCGGGTGTCGCCAAAGGAAAGGTCACCCGATTCGTTGACCGACAGCGGCAAGAGGGCGGCGGGGTTGGCGCCGCGTCCTTCGGCGTAGCGGCCGAGGGCAGAATGGCCCTGGCCAAAGGGCACGGCCACCGTGTCGGGGCGGATGGCGGGGTACAGATAGGCGACGGCTTCGATCTCGCCGCTGGCGGAGACAATTTTCACCACGTCGTCATCGTGGATGCCCAGTTTGGCGGCGGTTTCTGGGTGGATTTCGACCCATGAGTTCCACATGACGGTGGTCATGGGGTCGGGCGTTTCTTGCAGCCAGGGGCGGTTGGCCCCGCTGCCGTCGCCCAGCTGGGTGGGGTAGGTGTAGAAATGCAGCTCGCCGGAGGCCAGGGGGGCAGGCGGGGTCAGCGGGGCGGCAGCGGCGTACAGCTCGGCGACAATGGGCGCTTCCAGCCCGGCCCGCTGCGGCCACCAGCCGCCGTACTGCAGCCATTGAGACCAGAAGGTGAGGATTTCGGGCGCGTCGTAGAAACCTTTGCGGCTTTCCAGCAGAGGCAGCAGGCGCGCCTGGAGGAATTCCACCTCATCGGCGTAGGGCAGGGCTGCGGCCAATGTGGGAAGCTGACGCGCGGCGGACAGCAGCACGTCCGCGGCGGCGCGGGTGTTGTGCAGGGGGACGACCACGGGCTGGGCAGCGGAATAGGCTTCGCGGTCTGCGCCTGCCAGGGTGCGCTGGTAGCCCCAGGATTCCAGCAGGGTGTGGTCGGGGAGCACCAGGGTGCTGAGGGCGGCAGTTTCGTCGGGGAAAGAGGCGAAAGAGACCACCTGGGGCACTTTTTTGAGAGCGGCGGCGAAGCCGAGGGCAGCGGGCAGCTCAAAAACGGGGTTAACGCCGTGGATGAAGAGGGTGTGGATCTTGCCGGCGTTCATGCGGGCCACCAGATCCTGAACATCCGCAAAGGAGCTGGCGGCGGGGTCAGCGGGGGTGAGGAAGACGCCGCCGGGTCTGCCCAGGTTCTTCACGAGGGCGTTCAGGACCAGCACGGCGCGGGCAGCCGCCAGGCCGTTGGCATGCGCCAGGGCGCTGCCGCCGGGCAAGGCCAGCGGAGCGCGGGCAGAGGCAAAACCAGCAGCCACTTCTTGCAGCTTTTCAAAAGCGATTCCAGCGGCAGCGGCGGCCTCTTTGGGGTCTACGCTGGCCAGGTCATCGGGCAGTGACAGACCCAAGCGGGCTGCCACCAGATTGGCCAGGGCGGCGGCCACCAGCGCCTCGGTGCCGGGGGCGGGGGCAAGCCACAGGTCCGCCGTGCCGGAGGTGACGGATTGGCGCGGCTCAATCACCACCAGGCGGCCACGGGCGTTGTTTTTGCCGCGGCGCATCTGGCTGAGACCGCGGGCATAGGCCAGGGGGGATACCCAGGTCTCCAGGAAGTTGGCCCCAAAGGAGAGAATGAAATCCGATTCGCCCAGGTCAAAGAAGGGCATGGAAGGTACGCCGAAGGTGAGCTTGGCCGCCTCGGTGAGCGTGCGGCGGGCGTCGAACATGCCGTAGGCCCCATAGCGAACAGGGGGCGGCGCGCCCAGGGCGGCGGTCAGCTCGGAGACCAGATCAAAGAGGTGGTCGGGAGCCAGGCCGAGGAAAAAGGCCACGCCTTGCGGGTCGGCTTTGAGAGCCTCACTTACCTGGGCAACGGCCTGATCCCAAGAGATCTCCGATCCGTTCTGAAGCGGGCCGGTGATGCGGTCGGGATTGTAGAGGCCCTGCACGGCGGTGAGACCGCGCGAGCAGACTTTGCCGCGGTTGACGGGGTGAGCGGGGTTGCCCTCCACCTTGATGGCGCGGCCTTCGTGGGTGCGGACGATGAGGCCGCAGCCCGCGGGGCATTCGCGGCAGGTGGTGGCAAAGTAGGTGCTCAGACCGGTTTGCTGGTACTCCGGCATGTCGGTGTAGGGACGGCGCACCACGTAGCGGGAGGCCGGGCCGCAGCCGGTGAGCACGGCCGCAGCCGCGGCGGTGAGTCCGGATAATTTGATGAATTCACGGCGAGTGTACTTTTGGGTCATACCGCATCCTTTCGCAGCAGCCAGGATTAGTAATGGCAGATGGAGCAGTCGGAGAGGCGGGTGAAGTTCTCGGGGGCCATGGTTTTGTGGCAGTCGAGACACCAGCCCATGTTTTGGCGGGGTTGAGGTTCGGCGACAGTCATTTTGGAGATATCGCCGTGACAGCTTTCGCAAGCGACACCGGCGGCCACGTGGGGGCGGTGGTTAAAATGAACGAAATCGGGCTGGATGGCCACAGGAACCCAGGGGACAGCCTCGTTGCGGCTGACATAGGCGGCCAGTTTTTCCAGCTCGGGGGACTTCTTCTGCACCTGCTGGTGGCAGCCCCAACATTTGGATATGGAAGGCAGCCCCGCGGTCGGCCCCCAGGCCACGCCAGGGTGGCAGTATTGGCATTGGGCGCCGATGCCGACGTGCAGGTTATGGGGGAATTGGATGGGCTGAGGGGGTGGGGTTTGGGTAAGGTAGAGACCGCCGCCGGCGCCAGCCAGAAGAACCAGCAGCACCAAACCTACGCCGATGCGGAAGGCGGGCCGTTTGGTTAAGGCGATGACTTTATCCATACATGACTCCTTATCAGGAAAAGGATGCAGCGGTGAACGTTATTTCCGTCCGCGGATGAACCACACGATGAGCAGGAGGATGCCGATGAGGGCCCCGCCCAAGAGCACCGCAAAGCCCAGGCTGGCGGCCATAGCCCCCAGGGCGGTGAGGATGGCGGTGAAGAAGTTTTGGGCTGGCCCGCCGGTGGAGGGGGCAGGTAGATCGGGGCGGCCTTCCAGGGCCGGGTTTTGGGTGGTTTCGGGGAGGGCGCCGGGGAGGGACTGGGCATATAGGAGCACGTCGCGGCCCTCCTGGGCGGTCCAGTTTTGCTCATAACCGATGGGCATGTGCGTGCCGGGGGTGCCAAAGCGGGTTTTGTGCAGGAAACGCCAGGGATCCACGGCGGCCAGGGTGCCCAGGGTGGCATCGGTGCCTTCAAAGCGGAAGGCGATCTTGGCCCCATCGCTGCCGTGGCAGCTGGCACAGCGCTGCCCGTAAAGGGTCTGACCCTGGGTTAGGTTACCGTCGAGGACTTTCAGGCTGGTGGGGTCAATAAACTGCGAGTCGTCCACCGCGCCTGCTTTCAGAAAGGCGGCCAGGTCGTTCAGGCTGGCATCGTCCAGATAGGGGGAAAAGTCATGCTGGGGGTTGGTTTTGCCCTGAAGGGCTGCCATGATTTGGGCGGTGTCCATTTTTTGCCCGGCGGTCAGCACGCCTGGAAAGCCGGTGTAATTGGAACCGGCGCGGTAAGCGCCGTCTTTGCCCTGGTAATCCCAACCATGACAGGTGGAGCAGCGCCAGGTATCCGCGCCGGAACGGGTGTTGGTGGACTGGCTGTCCCATAGGGGCATGCTGCCGGCAGGGGGCTGAGTTTCCAGCACGGCTGCCCAATGGTCATAGAGGGCGGCCCCGCGAGCCACATCTCCGTCTACAGCGGACTGGGCTGCGGCAGGCTGGAAGCTGACCCCCAGGATGAGCAGGAGAGTGATGAACAGCCAGACGACGCCGTACCAGGGATCGAGTCGTTTCATACCGTTTCTCCTCAAAAGATGATTTTGAAACGCTGTACATCAGGGCCTTACAGCCTTCGATCTCAATTTGAACCCATGCATCCACCCGGGTTCAGCCGTAACACTGCGCAACGGGGATATTGGCTTATTGGATTGACTGGTTGGTGTGTGACAACAAAATTATGATACATGATTTTACCAAAATTGTCAAAATAGGAATAATTTGGTGTCTGTCCCAAAGTCGGTTGGTGATTTAGCACGCAAACAGCAGGCGGTTTTTGGGAATATTCGGCAAAGGGACCTAATGGATCCTGACCCCCGCAGCCATCAATCCGCTGGCCATTCCTGGCCAA
>NZ_LGCM01000042.1 GCF_001306035.1 Levilinea saccharolytica | reverse complement strand
CAAGCACCTTTTTACCGACCGCGGGTCAGGGGAGCGGCTGGTGCTGTTTGAGGCTGCGGACGACCACTCGGAAGCCACTTATGTGGTGGACCTCATCGGTCAGAACATGGCCGGAGACCGCAAGGCGCGCAGCCCTTCGCGTTCACCGGGGAAGGTCAGGCTGAGGTGGTTGACCTTGAGCACGGCGCAGTCCCGCGGCCCCCACCGCGGCGGCATCCGGCGGTCTGGTGATTGACCTGCCCGACCCCACCAGCGACGAAGCCCGCGCCGAGCCGGGCATTGACCGCCCGCTGGACGCCGAGGGCCTAACTGCCCTGATGAACGCCACCACCGCCCGCATCGGCGTGGGGCGCGCCGGGCCGCGCGTGCGCACCCGCTCGCTGGTGCTCTTTCAAGCCGATCTGGCCGTGACTCAGGACGCTCTGCTGCGCGACGTGGACCCGCAGCTCTTGGACGAGTTCAAACTCCTGCGCGTGCAGACCCGCGTCACCGGCGGCAAAGCCGAATACCTGCTGCGCCCCGATCTGGGCCGCCAGCTCAGCGACGAGGCCCGCGCCCAGATCAGCCAGCACTGTGTCAAGAACCCCAACGTGCAGATCTGCGTCGGCGACGGCCTCAGCGCCGCGGCCGTGGAGGCCAATTTGCGCAAGATCATGCCCGTGCTGGAGGCTGGGTTTCGCCAGGCAGGGCTCAGCCTGGGCACGCCTTTCTTCATCCAGTTCTGCCGCGTGGGCGTGATGAACGACATCGGCGACCTGCTGCACCCCGACGTGCTCATCCTGCTCATCGGCGAGCGTCCCGGCCTGGGGCGGGCTGAATCGATGAGCGCCTACATGGCCTACCGCCCGCAGTCCGGACACACCGATGCCGAGCGGGACGTCATCTGCAATATCTACGACGGCGGCGGCACCAACCCCCTCGAAGCCGGGGCCTTCGCCGTGCAGATGGCGCAGAAAATGATCCAACACCAGGC
Source organism: Levilinea saccharolytica (assembly GCF_001306035.1). Taxonomy (GTDB): domain Bacteria; phylum Chloroflexota; class Anaerolineae; order Anaerolineales; family Anaerolineaceae; genus Levilinea; species Levilinea saccharolytica. The sequence continues at coordinate 120,799 of NZ_LGCM01000042.1, read as the reverse complement.
AGCCGGCGTCAAGCTCAAGCTGCTGGAACAGTGAGGAAGGTGCGCATGGCCATTTTAGACCCCATCCCCGCCAACGCTCTGGCAGTCCGCCTGATCCCCAGCGTGGCCCCCGAATACGCCCGCCAGTTGGGGCTGCGGCCCGATCAGCGCAGCCTGGGGCTGCTGACCGCCGATAACGACGACGCCACCTACGTCTCCATTGACGAGGCCACCAAAATGGCCGATGTGGAAGTCGTCTACGCCCATTCGTTTTACGCGGGCGCGCGCCACGCCTCCGGCCCGCTTTCGGGCGAGATCATCGCCCTGCTCGCCGGGCCCAACCCCGCCGAGGTGCGCGCCGGTTTAGACGCCGCCCTGCGCTATCTCAGCACCCGCGCCCTGTGGTACAGCGCCAACGCCGAGGGCACCATCGCCTTCTTCCCCCACGTCATCTCACAGACCGGCCGCTACCTGTCGCAGCTGTGCGGCGTGCCTGTCGGCTCGCCCATCGCCTATCTGATCGCCCCCCCGCTGGAGGGCGTCTACGGGCTGGATGCGGCCCTCAAAGCCGCGGATGTGCAGTTGGCGTCGTACACCCCCCCGCCCTCCGAAACCAACTTCATGGGCGCAGTGCTCACCGGCACACAGTCGGCCTGTCAGGCTGCTGCCCTGGCCTTTCAGGATGCCGTCCTCGAAGTCGCGCGGCGCCCCATCGAATACTGATCCGCTGCCGGAACATCACCAGAAAAAAAGAACGCGCCCCTGAAATCACTCAGGGGTGCGTTCTTGTCCGTGCAGACTGCCGCGCTAGCCGCTTACACCACCAGGCAGGCCTCGCGCGGGAAATACACGGTCAATTTTTCTCCCACCTGAGGGGGAACCAGGTGCGGATTGTTGAACATATCAAAGAACAGCTTGCTCTTTTCCAGCCGCACCTGCACGCGCACGATCGAGCCCAAGAAGGTCACCGTGTCCACCGTGCCGCTCAGCTCGTTGGTGCCGCCGCTGCCGCTGTTGGCGGTCATGCGCAGCATTTCGGGCCGCACGGCGATGCGCACCGTCTGGCCTGCGGAAACCGACAGCGGCTGGGCGGTTTGGATCTCCTGCCCGTCCACGGTCAGTGCCCCGCTCTGCGGATCGCGCACCACGGCGTCCACCACGTTCAGCGTGCCCACGAAAGAGGCCACAAAGGGCGTTTCGGGGAAGTTGTAAATCTGGAAGGGCGACCCCACCTGCTCGATGTGCCCGTCTTTCATCACCACGATGCGGTCCGAGAGCGACAGAGCTTCTTCCTGATCGTGGGTGACGTAAATGGTGGTGATGCCCAGCTTTTGCTGAATGGCGCGGATTTCCGTGCGCAGCTCCACGCGGATTTTGGCGTCCAGCGCAGACAACGGCTCATCCAGCAGCAGCACCTGCGGGTGAATGGCCAGGGCGCGGGCCAAGGCCACGCGCTGCTGCTGCCCGCCCGACATCTGGTAGGGGTAGCGCTGGCGGAAGGATTCCATGTGGATCAGCGCCAGCATTTCATCCACCACTTTGGCGATCTCATCTTTACCCTTACGCGCCACCTTCAGCCCAAAACCGATGTTATCCGCCACCGTCATGTTGGGGAACAGGGCGTAGCTTTGGAACACCATACCCACATTGCGCTGGTTCGGCGGCTTATGGGTCACGTCTGCGCCGCTGATCAAAATCTCGCCTTCCGTCGGCATTTCAAACCCGGCCACCATGCGCAGCGTGGTGGTCTTGCCGCAGCCGCTGGGACCCAGGAAAGAGACAAATTCCCCCCGCTCCACCTTGAGGTTAAAATCTTCGACAGCGACGAACTGGCCAAAGCGTTTGTTGACGTTGTTAATCTCTAAAAATGCCATGAGGGACCTCGTTGTGCTATTTCATACCGCCCAGGGCCGTCCCAGACGTTCCGCGGGTAAAGACCTGGATCAGGCCAATCATGCCCCAGGTGAGGGCAAAGGACATAATTGCCAGCGCCGCTGGTTCATAGGCGCGGTTTTGTCCTAATAAGGCCATGTACGGCCCCAGCGCAGGCCAGGCCAACAGCGAAGCCAGAGTCAGCTCGCCGATGACAATGGCAAAGGTCAGGAACGTGCCGCTCAGCAAAGCCACCTTCAGGTTGGGGAAGATCACCTTCAGCAGAATGGTCCCCCACCCCGCCCCCAGAGACTGGGCTGCCTCAGTGAGTGAGCGCACGTCCATGGCACGCAGGCCGTTATCCACCGCTCGATACATGTAGGGAAAAGACAGCACCACATAACCTGCCACCAACAACGCCGGACTGGCGGTCAACACAAACGGAGGGCGGCTGAAAATACGGATCAGGCCGAAGACCAACACGATCGCGGGGATAACGAAGGGCAGTAAGGTGATAAACTCCACAATCGGCTTGGCCTGCGGCAGCCGCAGATGCACCCAATAGGCCGTGGGGACGATCAGGATCATGCTGGCCAAAATAGTGAAAAAGGCCATCTCCGCCGAAAAGGTGAATGATTTGACAAACCCAGGGTCAGCCAGCACCTTTTCATACGCCATCAGGCTGATTACGTCTTTCTTCATACGCAGCGAGAAGTTGAGCGTGGCCAGCAGCGGGATGAAAAAGTACAGGATGCCCAGGCCAATCCACAACCAGGACCAAAAGCGAGAGCGTTTCATCGCAGCCACCTCGACGCACGGTTTTGCAGAACAGTGTAGCCCAAAATGCTGGCGCCCATGATCACCACCATGCCCAGGGCCAAAGCATAGCCCAGGCCGGTGTCGTGCAGCACATCGCCGCGAATCTGCGCACCGATGATGATGGGCACCAGGTTCAAGGAGCCGCCCGTCAGGGCATAGGCGGTGGCGTAGGCACCAAAGCTGTTGCCAAACAGCAGAATCGTGGTGGAAATGAGCGCCGGGGTCAGGATGGGCAAAGCCACATGCCGCCAGTAATGCCACGAAGAGCCGCCCAAATTCTCACAGGCTTCCCGCCACTCGCGCCGCAGCCCATCCAACGACGGGCTGATGATCAGCACCATAAGCGGGAATTGGAAGTACATGTAGGTGAGGCATAAGCCCCAAAAGGAGTACAGATTGAAGCCTTGCTGGTAAATATTGATCCCTAAGGATTTCAGGATCACCGTCACCAGACCCACACGCCCCAGGGTGGAAATGAAGGCGAAGGCCAGGGGCACGCCCGCGAAGTTGCTGGCAACCCCAGAAAAGGTGGTCAGAGCGGTGCGCAGCCAGCGCGGCAGCCCGCCCAGGGTGACGGCATACGCCATCAGGAAGCCAAATAAGGCTCCGCCGACCGCCGTCACCAGGCTGACCTGAATGGTCAGTTTGTAAGAATTCAGAATATAGGGTGTGAACAGGTTCTTGATGTTGTTAAACGTAAACTGGCCCTGATTATCCTGAAAACTACCGACAAAAAGGGAACTGGCGGGCAGAATGAGGAACAGCAGCGCGAAGAGAAAAAACGGCATAACCCCCAGCCAGTTCCAGTTGATTTTGGGAAGGGAGGGACGCGCCAGAGGCGCGTCCCCTTGCTGCTTTGATTTCATTCCGGATCCCATTTACGGGGCGGCTTTGACTTCGACGCCCACAACCTTGTCCCAACCTTCGGCAACAGCAGCCTTCAGCGCATCCTGCTGTTCCAGGGTGGGGAACACGGCCGTGGCGTAGTATTCCGCCGGAGGCAGTTTGGCGGCCAGTTCAGCCGGGACCACATTGCGCGCAACCATGTCGTTGTAGCGAATGGGGTGCACATAGCCCTTCAGCCAAATATTCTGACCTTCATCCGAGTAGAGGAATTCCATCCACAACTTGGCCGCATTCGGGTGCGGGGCATAGGCGCTGATGGCCTGAACGTACACGCCCGCAACCACACCGCTCTTGGGGATGACCACTTCGATTTCCGGGTTGGCCGCAAAGCTGTCGCGGTCGGCCAGGGCCAGGTAGTCCCACATCATGGCGATGGGGGTTTCGCCGGAAGCAATCGTGCCGGGTTTGGCGATGACCGGGACGAAATTGCCGGCTTTGTTCATCTTGTCAAAGTAATCCAGGCCAGCCTGGGGTTCTTCGATCTTGCCGCCGTTGGCCAGCGCCGCAGCCGCGATGGACAGGATCGCCATGTTGGAGGTGCGGGGGTCGCCGCCCAGGGCTACCTGACCGTTGTACTTGGGATCCAGCAGGTCAGCCCAGTCTTTGGGCAGATCGGTGACAGCGCTCTTGTTGATTTCGAACGCCAGCACGCCGTAATAATCGCCGTACCAGTAGCCTTCAGCGTCTTTCAAATTCTCGGGGATCGAATCCCAGGTGGCCACTTTGTAGGGGGTGATCAGCCCTTCGTCTTTGGCGATGGGGCCAAAGGACAGACCCACGTCAATCACGTCCGGAGCCTGGGGGCCTTTGTTGTCTTTGTTGGCGCGAATGGCCTGGAGTTCATCGCCGGAGCCGGCGTTGGGGTCCAGTTCATTAACCTTGATCCCGTATTTCGCGGAGAAGGTGTCAATCATTTCGCCATAGTTCGCCCAGTCGCGGGGCAGAGCGATGACGGTCAGCTCGCCTTCGGCTTTGGCCGCAGCGATCAGAGCATCCATGCCGGTGGCTTCAGCAGCCGGAGCAGCCGGTTCGGCGGGAGCAGCCGGTTCGGCGGGGGCAGCGGGTTCAGCCGGGGCAGCCGGGGCGGCAGGTTCAGCCGGGGCAGGGGTTGCAGCGGGGGTGCAGGCGGCCAAAACCATCGCCACCATCACCAGCAAACTCAGCGTGACCAACAAGTTCTTTTTCATAAGGTTCTCTTCTCTTTCCGAACGAATCTAAAGGTTGAACATTGAAGGCGCAGCCTCAGCGGGCTGCTAGAACGGAATACGTTTGATTTTTCGGCTTCGGGGGATCACCTCCTTGAATGTTTCAAGGGTATCACCAGGGGATAGGGTTCATCCGTTTGTACGGACCTCCCTTTAAAACACCCACATCCCGCAGAGAGGATACCCTAATATTAACCCCAAAATGCCCATTATGCAACCGATATATGAGGATGATCATACTCCGATCCGGAAATTCTGCCCCGCCTCGGTGGAGGCGAGGCAGAATTCCAGTATCACACCCTAATCAAGAACTAGGATTCGCTGGTCAGCGCGCTCAACTCAGCGTAAGCTGCCGCCAGCTTTTGCAGCCGCTCCCAGCGGAAGCGCGCATCCTCATTGGCCGCCTGCATCAGCTCTTCGGCGCGGGCCTCGTTGCTGATGGTCAGCATGCGGTAGCGCGTTTCGCGGTAGGCATAATCTTCCACCGGAATAGTCGGCGCCTTGGAATCAATCGCCAGCGGCGGTTTGCCCTCGCGCGCCAGAGCCGGGTTGAAGCGGTACAGCGGCCAAACCCCGGCCTGTACGGCCAGTTTTTGCTGCTGGAGGCCCTCTTTCATGTCAATGCCGTGGGCGATGCAGTGCGAATAGGCGATGATCAAAGACGGGCCGTCATAGGCATCCGCTTCCAGGAAAGCCCGCAGCGCCTGCGCGTCGTTGGCCCCCAGCGCCACCCGCGCCACATAGATATGCCCGTAAGACATGGCGATCATGCCCAGGTCTTTCTTGCCCATGCCTTTGCCGCTGGCGGCAAATTTGGCCACCGCCGCGCGCGGCGTAGCTTTAGAAGCCTGCCCGCCGGTGTTGGAATACACTTCGGTGTCCAGCACCAGAGCGTTGATGTTGTAGGGGCTGGCCAGCACGTGGTCCAAACCGCCGTAGCCGATGTCGTAGGCCCAACCGTCGCCGCCGATGAGCCACACACTCTTGCGGATCAGCGCATCCGCCACGCCCATCAGCATGCCTGCCCGCGGGTCTTTCATCATCACCAGCCGATCTTTCAAGGCCGCCACGCGTTCCCGTTGGGCGCGCAGGCCGCTTTCCGTGCTCTGCTCCGCTCCCAAAAGTCCGTCGGCCAGCACCGTGCCAATTTCACCGGCCAGCTGTTTCACCAGTTCGCGGGCAAAGCCGTTCTGCTTTTCCACCGAAAGGCGCATGCCCAGGCCAAATTCGGCGTTATCCTCAAACAACGAGTTCGACCAGGCCGGGCCGCGTCCGTCGCGGTTGGCCGACCACGGCGTGGTGGGCAGGCTGCCGCCGTACACCGAGGAGCAGCCCGTGGCGTTGGCGATGATGGCGCGGTCGCCGAAGAGCTGCGAGACCAGCTTGACATACGGCGTTTCGCCGCAGCCCGCGCAAGCCCCCGAGAACTCAAACAGCGGCTGGAGCAGCTGAGAATTTTTCACCGTGGTGGGTTGGAAGGCCGTGCGGTCCGCCTCCGGCAGCTGCAGGAAGAACTCCCAGTTCGCCCGCTCCGTCTCGCGCAGGGGCGGCTGCGGGGCCATGTTCAGGGCCTTGCGCCCCGTCTGTGCCTTATCTTTGGCCGGGCAGACTTCCACGCACAGGCCGCAGCCTGTGCAGTCTTCGGGCGCCACCTGAATGGTGAAGCGCATCCCCGGGAATTCTTTGAAATTGGCGTCCATCGAGCGGAAGGTCTCTGGCGCGCCCGCCAAAGCCTCCGGCGCATACACCTTCATGCGGATGCTGGCGTGCGGGCACACCAAAGCGCACTTGCCGCATTGAATGCACAGTTCCGAAGCCCAGGTGGGAATTTCCAGCGCGATATTGCGCTTTTCATACTGGGCCGTACCGGAGGGGTAGGTGCCGTCCGCCGACATCCTGCTCACCGGCAGGGCGTCGCCGTTGTTGATCAAAATTTCGCCCAACACCTCGCGCACATAGGCCGGGGCCGATTCAGACATGGCCGCGCGCATGCCAAACGCGCTGCTCACCTGCGCCGGAACAGCCACTTCCTTCAGGTTCGAAAGGGTGTTGTCCACCGCCTCAAAGTTCTGCCGCACCACCGTTTCGCCGCGCTTGCCGTAGGTCTTCTTGATGGATTTCTTGATCTGGGCGATGGCCTCCTCCCGCGGCAGCACGCCGCTGATGGCGAAGAAGCAGGTCTGCATGATGGTGTTGATGCGGCTGCCCATGCCCGACGCCTCGGCCACATGGTGCGCGTCAATCACGTAGAATTTCAGTTTCTTTTCCACCAACGCCTGCTGCACCTCGCGCGGCAGGTGATCCCACACCGCTTCCGGCCCGTACAGGCTGTTCAGCAGGAACACGCTGCCCGGGCGGGAATACTTGAGCATGTCAAAGCGCTCCAGGAAGGAGAAGTTATGGCAGGCCACAAAATTGGCGTCGCCTTCCCCGATCAGATAGGGGGCGCGAATGGGCTTGGGGCCAAAGCGCAGATGCGAAACGGTCACCGAGCCGGACTTCTTGGAATCGTACACAAAGTAGCCCTGACCAAAATTGCCGCCCTCTTCGCTGATGATCTTGATGGAGTTCTTGTTGGCGCCCACCGTGCCGTCCGCGCCCAGGCCAAAGAACACGCAGCGCACCGTCTCGTCCCCCTCAATGGAGAAGGTGGGGTCATAGCTCAGGCTGGTGTGGCTGACGTCGTCGTGAATGCCCACAGTGAAATGGTTCTTGGGTTTGGCTTTGGCCATCTCGGCAAAAATGCCCTGCACCATGCCCGGCGTAAATTCTTTCGAGGCCAGGCCGTAGCGCCCGCCCAAAATCCGCGGAGGATTAACAAAGGGGCTCGTGCCTTCGGCCGCGGCTTCCTGCACTGCCGCCACCACATCCAGGTAGAGCGGCTCGCCGCTGGAACCGGCCTCTTTGGTGCGGTCCAACACCGCCAGGGTGCGCACCGTGGACGGCAGAGCCTGGATGAAATGCGCGATGGAGAAGGGCCGGAACAAATGCACCGTCAACACGCCCACCTTCTCGCCCCGCGCCGCCAGAACGCGCGCCGTCTCTTCGGCCGTCTCGGCACCCGAACCCATGATCACAATCACCCGCTCCGCATCCGGCGCACCGGCGTAATCAAACAGGTGATAGGCGCGGCCCGTGAGCGCCGCAAATTGATCCATGGCCGCCTGCACATGCTCTGGGCAAGCCGCGTAAAACGGGTTGACCGACTCGCGTCCCTGGAAATACACGTCCTGGTTTTGCAGTGTGCCGCGGATGAAGGCCCGCTCCGGGTTTAAGGCCCGCGTGCGGTGGGCCGCCACCAAAGCCGGATCCATCATTGTGCGCATCACATCTTCGGGGATCAGGGTGATTTTGTTGACCTCATGCGAGGTGCGGAAGCCGTCAAAGAAGTGCAGGAAGGGAACCCGCGCCCGCAGCGTGGCTGCCTGGCAGATCAGCGCCATATCGTGGGCTTCCTGCACCGAGCGCGAAGCCATCAGGGCAAAACCCGTGGCCCGCGTGGCCATCACATCCGAATGATCGCCGTAGATGGAAATGGCCTGATACGAAAGCGCCCGCGCCGAAACGTGAAAGACCGTCGAGGTCAATTCACCGGCGATCTTATACATGTTGGGGATCATCAACAGCAGGCCCTGCGAGGCGGTGAAGGTGGTGGTCAGCGCACCGGTCTGCAGCGAGCCGTGCACCGCGCCCGCCGCCCCACCTTCGGCCTGCATTTCAGCCACCAGGGGCACGCTGCCCCACACATTGGGGATGTTCGCCGCCGCCCACTCATCCGAAAGCTCGCCCATCCCGGAGGAGGGCGTAATGGGATAAATGGCGATGACCTCGTTCGTGCGGTAGGCAACATAAGCAGTTGCCTCATTGGCATCAACGGTTACTGTCTTTTCAGTTGTCATGGATCCTCCGGGGAGAAAGGGGAATACAAAAAATCAGGCCGGGTCAAAGATATATGGTATACGATACATCCATTATATCATGACCCAGCCCGGATTGTTCCCCGCAATTTTGCCAGCTTAAGGCAGAGTCACCCCCAAGAGCGCCATCACCGCCACCGCCAACGGGGCCACGATCAGCGACGGCAGCATGTTGCCGGTGCGCACCGGCCGCAGCTCCAAAATCCCGCTCACCGCCACCGCCACCAGCAGCACGCCCCCCACCGCCGTCATCTCGGTCATCATCGGCGCCGTCACCAGCGTTTGGGCCTGGGCCGCCAGCAGGCTCAGCCCGCCCTGATAGGCCAGAATGATCAACGCGGAGAAAGCCACACCCACCCCCAGCGAAGCCGAAAAGGCCAGCGCCATCACCAGGTCCAGGGCCGATTTGATCGCCAGCAGGCTGATATCGCCGGTTAGGCCGTCTTGAATCGAGCCTAAAATGGCCACCGGCCCCACGCAGAAGACCAGCGAGGCCGTCATGAACCCGCGCAAAAAGCGCGACTGCCCCGATACCGCGCCGGAGCCGTCCTCGGCGGGCATAAAGCGCCGCTCCAGGGCCTTGCCGATCCATTCCAGCCCTTTTTCAATCTGCCACCACTCGCCCAACACCGCCCCCACCAGCACGCTGGCGAGCACCAGCATCGAATTTTGTGTCTTCAGGAACATCTGCACGCCGTATAACAGCGTAAAAAGGCCCAAACCCGAAATCACCGTTTGCCGAAAACGCACAGGAAGCCGGTCGCCCAAGACTGTACCCAAAACACCCCCCAACACCACCGCAGCCGTATTTAATAAAGTACCTGTCATACCATCCTTAATCTTTGGCCAGCGTCGGGCCAGCGCGGCCCGCCGCCTGAGATTCGTATAACTCCAACACAAAACATAATGAAGACAAGCGGTTCAAATAGCGCAGCAGCTCGGGGTTTTGCAGTTCCCCGGCTTCCACCAGCACGGCCACGCGCCGTTCAGCCCGGCGCACCACCGTGCGCGCCAAAGCCAAAAAAGCTCCAGGGCGCGTATCCCCCGGCACAATAAATTCGCGCGGCAGACTCACCTGCGCGCTGAGCGCATCAATCTGCGCCTCCAGCCAGGCCACCCGCTGGGGGGTGATGGCCCGGAAGGTCTCGGCGTTTTCAGGGGTGGCGGCCACCTCACCCATCAGCCCATACAGGTCGCGCTGCGCCTGCATCACCAGCGCGGCGGTGTCTTGCCCCAGGGCAAAACTGCGCACCATGCCCAGGGCCGCCGAAGCCTCGTCCACGCTGCCCAGGGCTTCCATGCGCGCATCCGTCTTGGAAACCCGCCCCGGGCCCAAAACGCCCGTGGTGCCGTCATCGCCTTTGCGTGTGTAAAAACGGGTCATGAGGGTGTTGCCGCCTGATGCACTTGAAAGTAGAGATACCAAAAACGCTGCGGGTCAAAGGCCGGCTGCAGGACCGCAGCCCAAACGAAGCTGCCGGGCTGGCCCGCCAACCGCAGCCGGTGATCCAACCCCGTCAGCACCGTCAGGTTGGGCGTATCCGCGGGGATCTCGTCTGCCAGCAGATCCAACAAGCAGCGCCACTGCACCGCAAAGGCATACGTCTGGGGTGAACGCGGCGGTTCGGCCAACAGCTCCTGCAGCTCTGCCTGCCACAGCCGCAGGCGGGCCGCAAATTCCTGGGTGGATTTCTGAATCCAATGGCTTTTCCAGGCCTCGCGCGTGGCAGCCACCGTCTCGTTCCAGGCATCTGCCTGGGCCTGTTCCGCCGCGGGTAAGGGCGCCGCCAGCAAACGCCGCTGGCTATACATCAGCGTGCCGGGGGTCAGCCGTTGGATGCGGCTGGGCAAGCCGTCGTGGGCTTTTGCGCCGTACAGCGGCCAATACAAGGTGCGCCCGAGCAAATATTCTTTCAGCTCATACGCCGCCGCGCGCACCACGAGCAAGTCTTGATCCCACCAAGCCGCCATGCTTCCCCTCCCATCTCACCCGCTGAAGATTATTGCCCGCCCACCGTAGCCTGCATGAACCACTTCGCGGCCGTGGCAAAGCGGTCGCTGCTGTCAAACAGCGGCCCCATCTGCACCCCCTGTACCCCGCGGTCCACCGCGTAGGTGTACACCGGGTAATACAGGGTCAGCGCGGGGGTTTCATCGCTGAACACTACCTGAAAATTGCGGTACAGCCGGGCGCGCTCGCCCAAATCGGCGGTCACGCGCGCCTGTTCCAGGTACTCGCTGGCGTTGCGGTTATCCCACTGGGAATAATTCTGCCCGCCGGTGGCCTGCGCCTGATCCCAGAAGGGATAGGGGTCAGGGTCGGGCGAGCGGGTCAGGTTCAAATCCACCAGGGCCGCCTGAAATTCACGGTTGGCCAGGCGCTCATTCACCAGCTGGTCGTAGGCCACCGCCTCCAGCTTCACGTCCACCTGCAAATCGCCCCAGTTCTTCTGAATCACCTCGGCAATTTGACGGTGCAATTCGGTATCGGGGTACAGCAGGGTAAAGCTGAGCGCGCGGCCGTCCTTCTGGCGGATGGGGTCGCCTTCCGCCGGTTCCACATACCCGGCCCGCTTCAGCTGGGCGCGCGCCGCTTCCACGTCGAAATCAATGTGCGGCAAATTATCGTAATAGGCCCAGGTTCCCGGCATAATCGGCCCATCGGCCACGATGGCCTGCGAGCCCAACAGGCGGTCCACCAGCCATTGGCGGTTGGTGCCTTTCAGCAGGGCCTGGCGCACTTCCTTATCCTCAAAAAAGGCCACTTCAGGGTCTTTGTGGTTGAACAGCACCATCGAAAGCTGCGGCTGACGGCCGGAATACACCGCCAAATCCGGCTCGGCCAACACCTGCGGCAGCACATCCGGCGAAACGTAGCCGATCCCCTGCACCACCTCGTTGCGGTAAGCCTGCAAAGCCGCCGCGGAATCGGGGTAGTAGCGGAAGATAAACTGTTCAATGAAGGGAGGCTGTTCGTAATACAGCTCGTTGGCCTTCAGCATCACACCCGTGATCTTGCCGTCCTCCACCACCAGTTGGTCAAAGCGGTAGGGGCCGGTGCCCACCGGCTGCAAATTGAAGGGTTCGTTCACCACCTGCTCCAGCGTTTTGCCGCCCAAAATGTGCTGGGGCAAGATGCCAAAGGCCAGGTAGTCCAGGAAGGGCGCAAACGGCTCCGGCAGGCGGAACTGCAAATCCGTGTCGCTGAGCACAATGACGTCAATCTCTTCCCAGAAGCTGCGGATGTCCTCCGGAACCCATTCGCCGCCGGTGCGGATCAGATCAATGGTGAAAACCACGTCGTCCGCGGTGACCGGCTCGCCGTCGTGCCAGCGCAGGTTCGGCTTGAGGGCAAAGTTGTACACCGTGCCGTCTTTGGCGATGCCGTAGGTCTCCGCCAGGTCCGGCACAGGCACACCGCGCGCATCAAAGCGCACCAGCCCGCTGAAGATCAGGCGGTTCACCTCGCGATCCACCGGGTTAGCATAATCCAGCACCGGGTTCAGGCGCTGCAGCGAACCGATCAGCGCCTCGGTATACACACCGCCGCGGGCAGGCTGCGGGGTCAGACTGGTGACCGGACCGCCGGGCTGGTCTGCCAACAGCAAAATACCGACCAGCAGGCCGGTCAGGAATATGATGATCAGTTGCCAGCGTAGCTTTTTCATAGCGGAATACGAAAGAGGGCTGTCCCCCCTGCGGGTGAGAAGCCCTCGTCGAGTCTCCCTGTGTGATTCAATCGGACGATCAAGTTATTTACTGAGGATCACCGTGACCAGCGTCAGAATGAAGAACAGCGCGCTCAAGCCAATGGTGATGTAGAAGAGCGTCTTTTCAATCCCGCGCCGAGCCGTGAACACTGTGCCCGAATCGCCGCCCGCCAACGAGCCCAGACCCACACCCTTGTTCTGCAAGATCACGCTGACGATCAGGGCGATTGACGTTATAATCAATGCGATATCAAAGTATCCCGAAATATTCACAGATAGCCTCCTGAGGTTCTACAAGCAGGCCTGATTATACTGTCTTTATATGGGAATCGTCAACCGCGTATGCACGAACTCACCCTCAACCTCCACATGCACACCACCTATTCTGACGGCTCCGGCAGCCATGAGGATATCGCCCAGGCGGCCTTACGCGCCGGCATTGACGCCGTCATCGTCACCGATCACAATGTATGGGTCAACGGCGTAGACGGCTACCGCTCGGCTAACGGGCGGCGCATGCTGCTCATCGCCGGAGAAGAGGTGCACGACCGCACCCGCCAGCCCCAAAAGAACCACCTGCTGGTGTTTGGCGCCAACCGCGAGATGACCACCTTTGCTCCCGACCCCCAGAACCTGATTCGTCAGGTGGAACAAGCCGGGGGGCTGTCTTTCATCGCTCACCCCTGGGATCCAGCCATGCCGGCGTTTGGCGAGGATGATATCTCCTGGGTGGCCTGGGATGTGGAAGGCTACACCGGTTTTGAGCTGTGGAATGGACTGAGCGAGCTGAAAAGCGTGGCGCATTCGCGTCTGCAAGCCGTTTTTTATGCCCTGTTCCCTCAATACCTGGCGCATGCCCCCCTGCCCCAAACCCTGGCCAAATATGATGAACTGCTCAGCCAGGGACGCCGGCTGACCGCCGTGGGCGGCTCGGACGCGCACGCCCTGCACATGCACATGGGCCCCCTGCACCGCGTCATCTACCCCTACGAGTTTCACTTCCGCGCCATCAACAACCACCTGCTCACCCCCCGCCCCCTGGGCGAGAACCTGCTCGAAGACCGGCGCATGATCTACGACGCCCTGCGCGCTGGGCGTTCCTTCATTGGTTACGACCTGCCCCACCCCACCCACGGCTTCCGCTTCACCGCTCAGGGGCTCAACGCCGTTGCCACGCTGGGCGAAGAAATCCCCCTGCATGGCAGCATCACCTTCCAAATTCGCCTGCCAGCCCCGGCCTACTGCCGTTTGCTGTGCAACGGCAAGCCGGTCAAAGCCTGGCGCGGGCAGGAGATTTGCTCCTTCATCGCCAGCCAGCCGGGGGCCTACCGCGTGGAAGCCTATCTGGATTTTCTGGGCAAACGCCGCGGCTGGATCTTCAGCAACCCCATCTACGTGCGCGCCCCGCACCCCCGCGCGAGGGTCTCATGATCACCAACAATGTCACCCGCCTGCTCGACAGCCGCAAGATCGCTTACACCGCCTTTGAACTGCCCCCCGAAAAGATCGGCGCGCTGGAAACCGCCGCCCTGCTGGGCGTCCCCCCGCAAATTGTGTTTAAGACCATTGTGGTGGTGCGGGCCAAACCCGCCAAACCCATCCTGGCGGTCATCCCTGGGGATGCCGAAGCCGATCTGAAAGCCATCGCCGCCCTGGTGGGCGAGAAAAAGGTGCACATCCCCACCCAGCGCGAGGCCGAGCAGATCACCGGCCTGCAGGCGGGCGGAATCTCTCCCCTGGCCCTGCTCCAAAAAGGTTTCACCGTGCTCCTGGACGAATCCGCCCAGACCCACGGCCAGATTCACATCTCCGGCGGGCAGCGCGGGCTGAATCTGCGCCTGCCGGTGGACGCCCTGGTCAGCCTGACCCGCGCCCGCCTGGCCCCCATCAGCACCCGCCCCCCCGCAGACTAGCCTTTGACTACCGCCACAGGCCGCAGCCGCGCCACCTTGCGCGTGATGCCGGCGCCGCACACCGTGCGCACCACCTCATCCACATCCTTATAGGCCTGGGGGGCTTCTTCGGCCAGTCCGCCCATCGAACCCGCCCGCACCTGAATGCCCTGCTTTTCCAGGGCGCGCAGCAGGGCCTCGCCGCGAATTTCGCGCTTGGCCTGGCTGCGGCTGAAGACCCGCCCAGCCCCGTGGCAGCTGGACGCGTACGAACGCTCCATGCTCTCCGCCGTGCCCGCCAGCACCCAGGAGCCCGTTCCCATGCTGCCCGGAACCAGAACCGGCTGGCCGGTGTGGGCGTATTCCGGCGGCAGATCTGGGCTGCCGGGGCCAAAGGCGCGCGTGGCCCCTTTGCGGTGCACGCACACGCGCTGCGCCCGCCCATTCAGGGTGTGCGTTTCCAGCTTGGCGATGTTGTGGGTGATGTCGTACACCAGGTGCAGGTGAAAATTGCGCACCACCCCCGCCAAAGCCGCTTCAAAGGCCAGCCGCGCCTGATGCGCCAGGATCTGGCGGTTGGCAAAGGCGTAATTGGCCGCGGAACGCATCGCCCCCAAATAGGCGCGGCCCTCGGGTGAATCCAACGGAGCGCACACCAGTTCCCGGTCAGGGATGGAAATGCCGTAGCGGCGCACCGCCCCTTGCAGGCTCTGCACCGCATCCGTGCAGATCTGGTGGCCAAAACCGCGCGAACCGCAGTGGATCATCAGCGTCAGGCAGCCCGGCTCCAGGCCCATCGCCTGGGCGGCTTCCAGATCGTACACATCTTCCACCACCCCCACCTCGATGAAATGGTTGCCCGCCCCCAGCGTGCCCAGTTGCGTGCGGCCCCTTTCACGTGCCCGCGGGCTGACAGACGCAGGGTCGGCCTCCGGCAAACAGCCGCCGTCCTCACAGCGCCGCAGGTCCATCTCGGTGGCCCAGCCGCGCTGCTGCGCCCAGCCCGCCCCCAAACGGCACACCTTTTCCAGATCGGCATCGCTCAGCCGCAAACTGCCCGCGGTGCCCACCCCGCTGGGGCAGTGCTGATCCAGGGCCGTGACCAGCCGCTCCAGGTAGGGCTGCGCCGCCTCCAGCGGCACCGCTGAGGCCATCAGCCGCACCCCGCAGTTGATGTCGTAGCCAATGCCCCCCGGCGAGATGACCCCGTCCGGCAGGGCGGTGGCAGCCACCCCACCGATGGGGAAGCCGTAGCCCTGGTGCATGTCGGGCATCACCACCACCGGCCCGGCCAGCCCGGGCAAAGAGGCCGCGTTAACGGCCTGCTGCACGGCGTTATCTTTCAGCACGGCCTCCAGCAGGCGCCGCGTGGCGAACAGGCGCACCCCCACGCGCATGCCCTTACGCGCATCCGCCGGAATCTCCCATTCGAATTCGCTGACCGGCGTCAAATCATGAATTGTGACCACGGCCGCCTCCTTTTTTAACTCAAACGTCCAGCACCAGGGTCGCCTCCAGCCCGCGCGGGGTGGGGCGCACCTCCAGAGCGTGGTACGTCACCGCTTTAACCCTCCTGCCCACCGCAGCCGCCGGGCTGCCGCGCAGCACCGCCCGCAGCGTGCCGCCCTCCACGGTCAGCGTCAGGTCGTCAAACACCGTGCTTTCCACCTCACAACGGTAGAGCAGCTCGGCCAGAAACTGCACCAGCAGGCTTTCGGCGTCCTCCGCCTGCAAAACCAGTTCCGCTTCCTGGCGCGGGCCCGCCGCCCAGCGCACCCCCATCAGCGCGTATAGGCCCCGCGCCGCGGCGCGCAGAAGACCCCCCAAATCTGCCCCCCAAACGTGCAGGCTCAGGTCGGCCGTGTGTGCAATTTCTTCAAAACCCTCAGCGATCGTGTTCATCTTCAGTATAATTATACGCCGCGCGCCTTCCCTCCGCGGGAGCGCGCCCACCTCACCCGCAAAGAGAGTCGCCTGCCGTGCCGGATTTAACCCTTTCCAAACAATTGAGCGCCCTCCTGCGCGGGTACCAGCGGACGCCCGACTCCCGCGGCCAGTCTCCCGCCCGCGTGTATGCCCTCACCGGCCGCCAGCCGACTCTGTACCTCAAAACCTCCGACCGGCGCTGCCAGGGCACCTCCTACGATGTGGAGCGCGAGAAAGACCTGCTGCTGTGGTTACAGGACCGGCTGCCCGTGCCGGAGGTGCTGCATTACGAGGAATACGCCGGCGTCCGGTTCCTGCTGATGAGCGCGGCAGAAGGCACCGCGGTTTGCGAAGATCAGCGTCAGCAGCCTGACCCAGAACGGTTGGCGCGGCACTACGCCGAGGCCGTCCAGCTTTTGCGCTCTGTCAGCATCGCGGACTGCCCCTACCCGTACGGCCTGGATCAGCGCCTGCAGGAGCTGGAAGTTTTGTTGGCGCGCCAACTGACGGACGTGGAGCGCACCGACTGGGAAGCCGACACCCCCTTTGCCGATGCCGAGTCCCTGGCTGCGCACCTGCAAACCCACCGGCCGCCGGAAGAATGGGGCTTCACCCACGGCGACCTGGGTAGAGAAAATCTATTGGTCCGCGGCGGGCGTATCAGCGGCTTTATTGATGTCGGCAGGAGCGGGGTGGCCGACCCCTGGTTGGATATTGCCCTGTGCGTGCGTTCCCTTCAGCACACCTGCGGCGGCCGCCGGGAACCCCTGGATCTGTTTTTTAAATGGCTTGAAATCGAACCAGATTGGGATAAAATAAGGTATTACATTTGGTTAGACGAGCTGTTCTGAGCCTCATCACCGCCGAACCATGCGCGCCCCGGGTGTTGGGGATTTCTCCGGCGTTTTCAGAGCCTTTCTGCGTCCGAATTTTTCCTGGTTCCCGCCCCAGCAGGTAGCACAAGCCGGTATGAAAACATCCTTGGATCTCATCGAAAGTCGTTTGCGCGAGTTCATCGAAGGCAGCAGCGCCGTGCTTCTGCCGGGGAACCGCCGTGACATCTCGCTGGCCAACCGCCTGGCCGAGGCCATTCAGGGCGCCATGCAGGCTTCTGAATCCCAGCCGGAGGCCGCCCCCAACCTTTTCACCCTGCACCTGCCCCCCGAAGACCTGCCCTACTGGCAGGAGCGCCAGGGAATGTTGGACGCCCTCAGCGGTGCGCTGCAAGAGGCCGTCAGCCAGACCGATTTATACTTTCCAGCAGCCCCCAACCTGCGCCTGCAAGCCGACCCGCAGCTGACCAGCGGCGATTTCCGCGTGGAAGCCGCCTATCCGCAAGAGGCCACCGGCTCTACCGCGGTCATTTCCATCGCCCCTGCTGCCGCCGAGCCCGAAACCCAGGATCCCCGCCCCGCCAATGCCTTCCTGATCATTGACGGAACGCGCACCTTCCCATTGCGCCTGCCGGTGATCAACATCGGCCGCCGCCTGGATAACCATCTGGTGATTGACGACCCGCGCGTCTCGCGCAGCCACGCTCAACTGCGCGCCGTGCGCGGCCACTATGTGCTCTTTGACCTCAACTCCACCGGCGGCACCTACGTCAACAGCAACCGCATCACCCAATACACCCTCAAGCCGGGGGATGTCATCTCGCTGGCGGGCGTACCGGTGATTTACGGCGAAGACGTGCCCCAGCACAAGGGCGATACCGGGCAGCTGCCTGTGCTGCCCCGCCCGATCACGGAGTAAAAAATCATGGCGGCTGTGGTGGTCTTAGTCCTGCGCGTTCTGTTGGCCCTGGCCTTATATGCCTTCCTGGGCTGGGCCTTCATCACCCTGTGGCGCGAACTGCGCCTCACCAGCCAGATCGTCTCTGTGCGCAAAATCCCCGAGCTGACCCTGCAGGAGCAGTTTGGTGAAGCCAAAACCTACACCTTCGCCGTCATGGAAATCACCCTGGGGCGCGACCCCACCTGCGATGTGCCCCTGCTGGATGACACCATCTCCGCCCACCACCTGCGCCTCAGCTACCACCACAATCAATGGTGGGCCGAGGACCTCAATTCTACCAACGGCTCTTTCCTCAACGATGAAAAAATCACCACCCCCACGGTGATGATCTCTGGCGACGAGCTGCGGGCCGGTCAACTGCGCTTGCTGGTCACCATTGCCCCCCATTAACCGCCGGAAAAGCTGGCCTCATTTCCCCGTAATCTCACTATAATAGAATCATCGTACCCATACAGGCTCAGGAGGTTTCCTATGCTGTTCTTTTGGTTGGGTTTGCTGGTCCTCATCCTGGTTTTCCTGTGGTGGTTTTTCCGCGATAAGCAGCAGCCCCCCGCGGAACCACCCACCCTGCCGGCTTTGCCCACGCGCAGCGCCGCCCCCCTCAGCGTAGAAGCCGAAGCCGCCCCCGTCGAAGATGACTTAACCCTCATCGAAGGCATCGGTCCCAAGATCAACCAGCTCTGCCACGCCGCCGGCATTCACACCTTTGCCGACCTGGCCCAGGCGGATGTCAGCCGCCTGCAGGCCATATTGGACGAGGCCAAACTGCGCATTGCCGACCCGACCACCTGGCCTGAACAGGCCCGCCTGGCCGCCGCGGGCGACCTGGAAGCCCTGAAAACCTACCAGGACAGTCTGAAAGGCGGGCGCGTAGTCTGATCTGCCCCCCTCTCGCCGTCCGATCCGGTTCCGGCTGAAGGAAAACCGCCCGCGAAATTCACGCTCTGGCGGATCGTTTTCCTCTGTGCTATGATTCGCGCATCTTGACCAAAGGAGAACCTGCATGTCTGAAAACAGCCCAGTCTTAGGCATTATTGGCGGTTCCGGTTTATATCAGTTCCCCGGCCTCACCGACACCGCCCAGGTGGAGGTCGAAACCCCCTTTGGCGCGCCCAGCGCGCCCGTCATCACCGGAACCCTGGCGGGCAAGCGCGTGGCCTTTTTGGCCCGCCACGGCCTGGGGCACACCCTCACCCCCACCGAGGTCAACTACCGCGCCAATATCTACGCCCTCAAATCCCTGGGCGTGCGCCGCGTCCTGGGCGTCAGCGCTGTCGGCTCGCTGCGCGAAGATTACGCCCCCGGCCACCTCATCGTCCCCAACCAGCTGATTGATTTCACCCGTAAACGCGCCAGCAGCTTCTTCGGCGAGGGTTTGGTGGCCCATGTGGGCGTGCCGGATCCCTTCTGCCCCGACTTTTCCGAGCTGACCTACCAGGCCATCTCCAGCACCGATGCCATGACCCACCAGGGCGGCACCCTGGTCACGATCGAAGGCCCGCGTTTTTCTACCCGCGCCGAATCGCATCTGTTCCGCTCGTGGGGCGTATCTCTCATCGGCATGACCGCCTGCCCCGAAGCCTTCTTGGCGCGCGAAGCCGGGCTGTGCTATGCCACCATCGCCCACGTCACCGATTACGATGTCTGGCATCAAAGCGAAGAGCCCGTTTCGGTGGAAATGGTCATCCAGACCCTGCACCGCAGCCTGCACATCGTTCAGGAAGCCATCCTCTCCCTGCTGGAGTCCTTAGACGCCGAACCGACCTGCGGGTGTGAAAGCAGCCTGGAGAAAGCCCTCATCACCAACCCCAGTCACATCCCGCCGGAAACGCGCCAGCGCCTGGCCCTGCTGGTGGGCAAATACCTGGAGCCGTGAACCACCTCTTCCCGCAAAGCGTCTCGCCGCGAGACCAAACCCAAAGCCGCCTGATGCTGCTGGCGGCCGGGTTTGTGTTCCTCTACGCCGCCGCCCTCACCCTGGCCCCCGCCGTGCGCCTGCACACCTGGCAGGCTGAGCTGCGTTGGGCGCACTGGCTGGGGGTGGCCGTGTGGGTGTCCACCTTTGCCCTGCTCCACCGCCTGCTGCTGCGTCAGCTCCCTGACCGCGACCCCTACCTGCTGCCGGCCGCCGCCCTGCTGACGGGCTGGGGACTGATGACCATCTGGCGCCTGGAACCCCAGTTTGGTCTGCGCCAGACCCTTTGGCTGGCCATTTCTGGCGGGGTGTTTGCCCTCGGCCTGCGCATCCCCGAACCGCTGCGCCTGCTGCGCCGCTATAAATACCTGTGGCTGACCAGCGGACTGCTGCTCACCGCGCTGACCTTCTTCATCGGCGTCTATCCTGCCGGGGCCGGGCCGGAATTATGGCTGGGCTGCTGCGGGGTGTATTTGCAGCCTTCCGAGCCGCTCAAGCTGCTGCTGGTGGTGTACCTTTCGGCCTATCTGGCCGACGCCCTGTGGCTCAAGTTCAATTGGGTGTCGCTGCTTTCCCCCACCCTGGTGCTCACCGGCGCCGCGCTGGCCCTGCTGCTGGCTCAGCGCGACCTGGGCACCGCGCTGATCTTCCTGACCCTGTATTTCCTGATCCTGTATCTGGCCTCCGGCCGTGCGCGGGTGATGGCCGCCGCGGTGGGGGTGGTGTTGGCGGCGGCGGTGTTGGGCTCGCTGCTGTTTGATGTCATCCAGACGCGCATGGCCGCCTGGTTAAATCCCTGGGCCGACCCCTCCGGGCGCTCCTTCCAAATTGTGCAGTCCATTATGGCCGTCGCCGCGGGCAGCCTGATGGGCAGCGGCCCCGGCCTGGGCAGCCCAGGTCTGGTTCCAGTGGCCCATTCCGATTTTATCTTCGCCGCTATCGCCGAAGAAATGGGGTTGGCGGGCAGCCTGGGTCTGCTGGCGGTGGTGGGTCTGTTCGTCTCCCGCGGCCTGCGCGCCGCGCTGCACGCCCCGTCCAATTACCAGCGTTATCTGGCCGCCGGTCTCAGCGCCTACATCGGCGTACAGTCCATCCTCATCATCGGCGGCAACCTGCGCGCCCTGCCCCTCACCGGCGTTACCCTGCCGTATGTCTCCTACGGCGGCTCTTCCCTGTTAACTTCGTTCATCATCCTGCTGATTCTCATTCTCATCAGCAGCCCCGCCGAGCTTGAACCGGCGCCGCTGCCCAAGCCCGCCCCCTACCGCCTGTTGGCCCTGGGCATGGTGGGCGCGCTGACCGTGCTGGCCCTGGGGGCAGGCTGGTGGGCGCTGGTGCGCGCCGCTCCCCTCAGCACCCGCGCCGATAACCCCCGCCAGGCCATTTTGGACCGCTTTGTGGGACGCGGACGGCTCTTAGACCGTTCGGGGCAGGCGCTGGTGGCCGATGTGGGCAGCCCCGGCAGCTACCGCCGCCAGATCAACGTACCCTCCCTGAGTCTCGTCACCGGCTATGCGCACCCCCTCTATGGCCTCTCCGGGCTGGAAGCCGCCCTCAACCCCTATCTGCGCGGCTTACAGGGCGTTCCCACCTCCGAGATTCAAACCAACCAGATGCTCTACGCTCAGCGTCCCCCGGGTCTGGATGTGCGCCTGAGCCTAGATCGAGCCTTGCAGGCCGAAGCGGACCGCCTGCTGGGCGAACACCGCGGCGCGCTGGTGTTGATGAACGCGCAGACCGGTGAAATCCTGGCGATGGCCTCACACCCCTACGCCGATTTCAACCGCCTGGACAGCGATTGGGACACCTGGCGGCAGGACCCCTCTGCCCCCCTCTTCAACCGCGCCGTGCAGGGAACCTATCCCCTCGGAGCCGCCGTCAACCCCTTCCTGCTCACCGCCGCCGCGGGGCGCGGGCCGCTGCCCGCCCTGCCGGGGGCCTTCGCCAACCGCTCCAATTCGGCAATTTTGGAATGTGCCCTGCCCCCCACAGGGGATCTCAACTGGGAACACGTGGTCTCGGCGGGCTGCCCCGAAGCCGCCGCTGCCCTGGAAGAGCTGCTCGCCCCCACCGCGGTCAGCAATCTGTACCGTGATCTGGGTTGGGCCGAAGCCCCCGATCTGCCGTTGAATGTGGCCGTCCCGCCGGTGCAGGATGCGGCACAGCCGCTGCAAACCGCATCCCTACGCGTTTCTCCCCTGCAAATGGCCCTGGCGGCAGCCAGCCTGAGCGCCGACGGGCGCACCCCCGCCCCGCGTCTGACGGTGGCGGTGAACACCCCCGCCGAAGGCTGGGTGATTTTACCCAGCGGCCCCACCCGCGAAGCCCTGCCGTCGCAGCCCGTTCAGGATATCTCCGCCCGGCTGGCCCTCACCGATCTGCCCCTGTGGATGAGCGTGGCCCGTGCCGCCAGCCCAGAGCAAACCGTCACCTGGGGCCTGGGCGGAACCGTGGCCCGCTGGCAGGGTTCACCCCTGGCCCTGGCCGTGGTGATTGAAGAAGACAACCCCGCCGCCGCCGCGCACATCGTGCGCGAAATGCTCCAGGCCACGTTGAACCCCACCACCCTCAGCAGCAGCCCAACTCAGCCGTAGTTTTTACCTGCGAATTTCAGCGCGACCAGGCGGGCAGGCGTTCCACCAGGGCTGTCAGCGTCATTTCGCGCAGGCTGGCAGAGCGCAGCCACACCTCGCGCAGCGCCGCCCCCAGGCCGGTCAGCCCCAGCCATTCCGCCCAGCGCAGGGCCGACCCGCGCGTGATCACGTCCCCATACCCGGCGTAGAAATCCAGATAGGCGTTGAAATCCCAAATGGGAAATTGGAACAGCAGACGGTTGAAGATCACCAGCGCGCCCCACAGATAGAGCACCTCATACACATGCACCGGCTGTTCGCGGTCCTGCAAAATCAGGCTGATAAAAAACGCCTGCGGGATGAAGAAGAAGGTCGCGTAGCGCATCATATCCGTGCCGCCGTACATCATCCCCAGCAAATTGACCCCCAGGTAAATCCAGATCCACGGGCGGTAGGCCCCCAGCCCCTGCCAGGCGCGCCGCAGCCGCCCCGGGGTGGCCAGAATCAGCAGCGGCATCCAATACGCCGCCAGGTTGAAGACGTAGTTATAGTTGCGTTTCCAGTTCAGCGGCATGCCGAAGAGGGTCTTTAGAAATTGGGGATCGTTGAAGGGGTCCAAAATTTGCTGGGTCATGGTGATGGGGATCAGCCAGCGCGGCAGCGCCAGCACCAAAAGCGTCCCCGCCGCCGTCAGGCCCATCCACACCAGGGGGCGCACATCCTTGCGGTTCGCCCACCATTCCCGCGCCCACAAAAACAGGGCGATGGCGATGGGGATGATCAAATACTCGCGGATGAGCAGGCCAAGCACGCCCAAAGACACGGCCAGCGTCGGTTTGCGGTACATCAGCGCCAAAATGGCGAACACCAACAGCGGGTAGGCCAGCTGGTCGGGGCGGTAAAAATCAAACAGCAGGAATTTGACGTTAAACAAGGCCCCCGCCGGGATGGACATGACCACCAGAGCCGCCCAAAAGCCAGCCCCCAGCTTGCGCGCCACAAAATACACCCCCCACAGGGCCGTCAGCAGCCCGCCGTAAGCCAGCAGCTTAAAGCCCACAAAGGTGGGCGTCCCCAAAAGCTGATTCAGCCCGCGAGCCAGCAGCGGGGTAATAAAGCGGTAAGCGTAAGGCGCGGCCAGGTTGGGGTTGCCCCACACGCCGTTCTCAGCCATATCAATGTAATACACAAAATCCCAGGCGTGGCCTTCCACCACATCCAATCGGTTGGTCAGGCGGTCTAAGGCCAGAAGAATCAACAGCGCCAAAGCCAGCGCGGTCAGCGCCTGTACGGTCGTTTTTTTCATGCGGGTCGTCCCTTTCGGTTAAAAATCATCCGGCCCAATTGTACCTTAACCGTACAGGCTTGGGCCGGAAGTAGAGCCGAAAAAGGGGGGATCAGCCCAGGGCTTCGCGCAGGGCCGCACTCAAATCGGGCTGGCGGAAGGTGTAGCCCAATTGCAGCAGCCGCGCCGGAACCGCTCGCTGCCCATCCAGCACCAGGGTGCTCATCTCACCCAGCAGCAGGCGCAAGGCAAAGGCAGGCACAGGCAGCCAATAGGGCCGCCCTAACACGCGTGCCAGGGTGCGGCCAAAATCACTCATGGTCACCGGCTGCGGGGCGGTCAGGTTAAACGGCCCGCTGGCCTGGGGATGATCCAGCAAGAAGAGCATGGCTTCCACCTGATCGCGCAGCGAGATCCACGGCCACCACTGCTGGCCGCTGCCCAGCGGGCCGCCGATGAACAGGCGGAAGGGCAGCAGCAGCCGTTCCAGCGCCCCGCCGGTAGCCGTCAGCACCAGCCCGGTGCGCAGCAGCACCCGCCGCACGCCCAAAGCCTCAGCCGCCTGGGTGGAATGCTCCCAATCCACGCACACCGAGGAGAGATAATCCTCCCCCGCGGGGGCTTCCTCGGTCAGCACGTCCTGGCTTTTCACGCCGTAGTAGCCCACCGCCGAGGCTTGCAGCAGCAGCCCAGGGCGTTTTTGGGCCTGTTCCAGCGCGCGCACCAGCGCCTGGCCGCTGTCCACGCGGCTTTGGCGGATGCGCGCTTTGCGCTCGGCGTTCCACCGGCCCGCGCCGATATTCTCGCCCGCCAGGTTCACCAGCGCATCGGCCTCTTCCAGCCAATGCACCCAGCCCTGGGGCGTGTGCCCATCCCAGGCGGCGGCCTGCGCCCCCGCCGGAAGCCGCACCCGCTCCGGATTGCGGCTGAGCACCGTCACCGCATCGCCGCGCTCCACCAGCCGCCGCACAAAGGCCTGCCCAATCAGGCCGCTCCCGCCCAGGATCAATACGCGCATGTTCATACCCTCCGCTTTTCAGACTCATTCAGCCGCTTTAAGGCGGTTGACCTGCCTTGATTGTATCCCCAAAGGCAGAAACGGCTCAACGCTTTGTGTAAGGTTGCCGCAGGGGGCAAATTGCTGCCGCCTCAAGTCGTGCTATAATCCTTCCAAGGGTGCTGCGATGGATGAAGCGGTATTGGTACTCAACGCCAATTACGAACCGATCAACGTCTGCGATATGCGGCGTGCGGTCGGGCTTCTCCTGGCCGAAAAAGCCTCACTGGTGGTAAACGGTCGCGGGAGTATTAAAACTGCGCGCAACGCCTTCCCCCGCCCCTCCATTATCCGCCTGGATAAGATGATCCACCGCCCCCGCCCCACCGTCAAGCTGACGCGGCGCGAAGTCTTCCGGCGCGACGCCCACACCTGCCAATACTGCGGTCGCACCGGCGGTGAGATGACCATTGATCACATCTTCCCGCGCCGTTTGGGAGGCCGCCAGACGTGGACCAACGTGGTCACGGCCTGCGCCGCCTGCAACCACCGCAAGGGGGGCCGCACCCTGGAGGAATCGGGCATGACCCTGCTGCGCCCGCCCAAGGAGCCGCCGGCCTCTGCCCTGTATATTTTTGGTAGGCATTTAAAAGAATATTTCGAGTGGGAACCCTACTTGAACGGCTGGTAACCGCCCCCCAAATTACAGCTCAAACTCCATAAAGTCTTTCGCCAGCTGCACCGGCTTGCCGAACGTCTCAGCCGCCGCCGCGGTCAGCTCGGCTTCTTCCAGGGTGGTATCGTAATGGATCAAATACAGCGCCTCCACCCCGGCCTGGCGCGCGGTTTCGCCTGCCTGCGCGGGGGAGGAATGGCCGGTTTGCTGGCCCGCCGATTCGTGCAGCAGTAACTGCGCCCCGCTGGCCAGGCCCACCACCGCCGGGCAAGGCTCGGTGTCGCAGGAATAGGCTGCCGCCTTGCCGCTGGCATGGAACAGTACGCGCAGCCCCACCGTGGGGATGAGATGGCGCACCGGCGACGCCCACACCGACAGGGCCGCGTCAGCCACCACCGGCGTCATTTCCTCGGCCGGCAAGACGTGGAACACCACCGGGTAAAAATCTGGCCAGCGCTTCCAGTTGTACAGATCCATCATGGCCTGCAGGCGGTCGGTCACATCCGCTAACCCGTACACATGCAGCGGTTCGCGGCGCCCCAGCAGCCACAGATCCATCAAGAGCAGCGGCGCACCCGCCACATGATCGGGGTGGAAATGGGTCAAAATCAAATCGGTCAGCCGCAGCGGGTCTACCCCCAGCCGGCGCAGGCGCGGAATAGGACTGCTGCCGCAATCCACCAGCACCACGCGTTCGCCCGCAGTGAACAGCAGGTGCGTGTTTTCTTGCTCCAACCCCGCCACCGCATTTGCGGATCCCAGGACAATGATCTTACCCATACCCTCTCCTCTTAGCGGAAGAATAAGAGCGCCAGGCGCGGGGTAAGCCAGGATTCAATTCCCGCGGCGATGATCAGCAGCGGAATGACCACCCCTACCATGATCTTACACCAGTTTGCAAAAGCCGCCAAACCCACCTCGCCCACAGTTTTGGATGAATCCGGCGTGGCCAGGCGTGCCCCCGCGTGGATCACCGCCGCCGTGGCCAGCACCGCCGCGGGGATTTCCAGCACGGCGTGCGGCAGGATCAGCATCACAAAGGTCAGCGGCGGAAAGCCGTTGGAGACCAGCAGCCCGTACAGATACCCCACCGCCGCGGTGGAAGCCATGAGGGGTAAAACCCCCAGAATACCCAGGGTAAAAGCCCCCACCACCGAGGCCAACAGCAGCACGCGCATATTCTGCCAGAAAATGGCCATCACCGGCGCCGCCCCCGCCAAAGACCACAGGTCCAACAGGTCTTGCAGGCGGCCGCCCATCTGGTCCATATCCGCAACGTTCAGCGTCAGGAAAAAGCGCGGCACAATGCTCAGGCCGATGGCCACCCCGGCAACTGCCAGCCCCGCCGCCACCCAGATGCCCACGCGCATATCGCGCAACGCGCGCGGCAGGCTGCGCGTCAGCCACATGCCAAAATGCGCCGCCCCGCCGGTAAATTCCCGCCGGAAGACGCGCCACATCCATTTCACATTGAGCACATCAATTTCGCGGCCCAAAAGCTCCTCGCGCTGAAAATGGGCCGTGCCCACCCGCACCAGCAGCACCGTCAGCACCAACAGCCCCCCCACCGCCCACCACAGGGTGGTGTAATCGCCCCAAAACATCACCACCGACTCGCCCTGAATGAGCAGCGCCACCGGGATGATGATGAAGCTGGAGAGCAAATTGGCCGAGCGCACCGAGGTGGCCTGGGAGGAAACCACCACCGCCCCCGCCACCATCATCACCGCCTGCACCACCGTCAGCGAGAAGATCTGGAACAGCACTTGCAGCGGCGGCAGGGGCACCCCCCCAATCACCAGACCCGCCAGGTACACCGACATGCCCAAAAAGCTGGACAAGAGGGGCGGGATGGTGGCCGCCAGCAGCTTGCCCAAATACAGCTGCCAGTCTTCCAGGGGCGTATTGAGCAGGGGCTCAATGCTGCCGCGCTCTTTCTCGCCCACAAAGGTTTCCAGGGCGATCACCAGCGATACCGAGATGGGGAAGAAGCCCACGATCATCAGCAAGAAGGGCACCAGGCGCTCACCGATGATGGTGGCCCCGTAGCGGTTGACAAAGCCCAACATCTGCTGGGCGGTGAAGTTCATCAGGAAGGGGAAAAAGACCGTCAGGCCCAACACCGGGAAGATGATGCGCCAGTCGCGCAGCTGGTCGCGCACTTCGCGGCGGGTGATCACCAGAGCAGGGTATAAACGCTTAAACACGGGCGGCCTCCTGGCGGTTTTCTTGGGCAACGGCCTCCAAGTAGGCTTGTTCCAGGCTGCGCGGCACTTCGGAGAAGGCCACCACCGCCAGACGTTCCTCCAACAGGCGGCGCAGCAGCCTGGGGTTGGCCGCATCCGGCGCTTCCACGCCAAAGCGCAGCCAGTTTTCGCCCTGCCCGGTCAAATGCACGCCCTCCGGCAGCCCATCCGGCGTCCAACCATTCAGGCTGCTGCCCAGGCGCGCCTCAAATTCCGGCGCCCCCAGCAGTTCGCGCTTCAGGTTTTCCGGCGTGCCGGTGCGGATGATGCGCCCGGCGCGGATGATGGCCACCTGATCGGCCAGCTCTTCGGCTTCCAGCAGGTTGTGGGTACACAGCAAAATGGTGCGCTCGCTGGAGCGCAGGGTGTGAATGGCGTCGCGCACCATGCGCGCGCTTTCGGGGTCCATGGCTGAGGTGGGTTCATCCAGCAGCAGAACGGGCGGCTCGTGCAGCAGGGCGCGCACCAGGGCCAGCTTTTGGCGCATGCCTTTGGAATATTCCCCCAGGCGCTTCTTGCCTGCCGAAGCCAGGCCAAACTGCTCCAGGAGTGCATCGCTGCGGCGGCGCGCCTCGCGGCTGCTCAGGCCGTATAAATTGCCGTAAAACTCCAGGTATTCATGCGCGTTCATGCGCCCATACAGGCCGTGATGTTCGGTCAGCACCCCCACCACCCGCCGCACCTCATGGGCCTGCCGCACCACATCAAACCCCGCCACCAGCGCTCTTCCGCGGGTGGGCGTCAGGATGCTGGTCAACATGCGCACGGTGGTGGTTTTTCCAGCCCCATTCGGGCCTAAAACCACCATCACCCGCCCGGTAGGCACGTCTAAAGAGATACCATTAACGGCCACAAAATCGTCAAAATGCTTGGTAAGATCCTCTGCCAGGATCATCCGGCAACCCTCTTTCTTGGGCCGCCCCACAGGGCAAACGGTCTAGGCGTCTGCCTCCGCGGCCGGCTCCAATGGTTCGTCGTCGCCCGCCTCGTCCTGAACTTCTTCCGGTTCCACCGGAAACAGCTGCCGACGCAGCAGGATGAATGCCAGCGAAGACAGAGCCGTGATGGCCATCAGGGTTTGGTTAGCGTTTAAGCCAGCGACCGGAGAAGGATCCAGCCGCAAATACTCCAGGAAAAAGCGTCCCACAGGGTAGATAATCAAGTAAAGGAAGAAAATCTCACCCTTACGCAGGCGCTGTGCAAAACGCGCACCCACCCACAGCAGCACGCCCATATTCAGCAAATTCCACAGCATTTCATAGAAAAACAGCGGGTGGTAATATTCCACATTGGCAAAGTCTGGCAGGCGGTAGCGCGGCTCAATGAAAATCGCCCAGGGCAGGTTGGAAGGCCCGCCGTACAATTCCTGATTGACATAATTTCCCCAGCGTCCCACGGCCTGCGCCAGGGCCAGCCCCGGGGCGATAAAATCGGTCCACTGCAAAAAGCTCAGCTTGTTGCGGCGGCAGAAAATGTACACCGCGATGGCCCCGCCGATGACTGCGCCGGGGATCCCCAGGCCGCCGTTCCAGATCATGAGCATATCCAGCGGGTGGGTCAGATAATACCAGGTGGTGTAGCCGCGTTCCACCATCGAGGCCGGGGGGGTTAAAATGTGCCAGATGCGCGCCCCCAAAACGCCGCCCAGCAGCGCCCAGGGGAGCATATCCCACACTTTTTCCGAATCCACGCCAGCTTTCTTGGCGCGCCAGGCGGTCAACCAGGCTGCCGCCAACGCCCCCAGCATGATGATCACACCGTAAAAATGGATGAACAACGGGCCGATAGAAAAACCTTCACGAGTCACAGGGCTACCCTCAGAAATAAAGAATTAATTCGTGCGCGCGGCATGCGCCTGACGGCGGACATGCAGGATGCGTTGGACAGCGGTCACATTTGACAGCACCGCGATGACCCACAAAGCCGCCACCGGAATATTAAAGACCAGACCCGGGATGAGAACGATGTAGCGCTCCAGGCGGGAAAGGATGCCGATCTTGGCGTCATAGCCCAGGGCCTCGGCTCGCCCGCGAATATACGAAACCAACAGCGACCCCGCCGCCGCCAAATAAACCAGCATGGCCCCTTCGCGGTTGGCATGCTCCAGGAAATACACCAGCAGGCCGCCCAGGATAAAGAATTCTGAATAGCGGTCGGTCACCGAGTCAACAAAGGCGCCAAAGTTGGAGGATTCTCCGCGCAGGCGCGCCATAGTGCCGTCTAAGAAATCAAAAGGCGCCATCACCAACAGCAGCAAGCCCGCCCAGGTCATGTACCCCAGGGCTGCCAAAACCGCCCCGCCCACATGCCCCACCAGGCCCAAAATCGTGATGGTATTCGGTTTGATTCCCAGGCGGTTCAAAAACACCGCGATCGGCAGAAATGCCCCCTTAAAAATCGCCCGCGCATAGTCTGTAACAGTCTTCGGCTCTTCTTTCTTCACTGCCTGTTCCAAGTCTAGCTCCGTCGCAAAAAGGGTAAACGCCGGCCAAAGCCAGCCTTCTTATGCTATCTTACCCCAGGCAAACTGTCAAGCGAGAGGCTCAACCTTGCCCGGCTCAATCCTCGTCCTCGCCGTCATACCCATCCCGCGCTGAGCCGTCCAGGTCAATTTCATCATCGGGACTCATCAAGACCTCGCGCTCGCGCCCGCCGGGTTGGGCCGGCCCCACCACCCCCAAAGCCTCCAACTCTTCCATCAGCCGCGCCGCGCGCGGATAGCCGATGCGCAGGCGGCGCTGAAGCATGGAGGTGCTGGCGTGCTGCGAGCGGCGAATGACCTCGATGGCCTGTTTCACCAGGGCGTCGCCCCCCTCTTCTTCGGCCTCCTGCAGCAGTTCTTCCCAGGGGGCAGCTTCCTCCGAAGGCGGAATGCTGCGCTGCCAGAAGGCAATCACCTGATCCATCTCCGCGTCGGTCAAAATGACCCCCTGAGCGCGGGTGGGCGTGCCCACTTCCGGGTTTAGGAAGAGCATATCACCGTGCCCCAGCAGCGTCTCGGCGCCGTTCACGTCCAAAATCACGCGGGAATCCACCGCCGAGGCCACCGTGAAGGCGATGCGCGCCGGGAAATTGGCCTTAATCAGCCCCGTCACCACATCCGTGCTGGGGCGCTGCGTGGCCACCACCAGGTGAATGCCCACCGCGCGGGCCAGCTGCGCCAGGCGCACAATGGCCCCTTCGGTCTGCTCTGGAGCCGACATCATCAAATCCGCCAGCTCGTCAATCAAAATTACAATGCGCGGCAGGGTGGGTTCCTTGTGGCGCAAAGCGCGCTGGTTGTACCCCTCCAGGTCGCGCACGCGGTTGGCTTCCAACAGGCGGTAGCGCGCGTCCATCTCCTGCAGCGCCCAACGCAGCACCCCCAACATGCGCTCCGTCTCGGTTTCCACCGTCCCCAGCAGGTGCGGCAGGCCCTTAAAGCGGATCAGCTCCACCATCT
Organism: Levilinea saccharolytica; assembly: GCF_001306035.1. GTDB lineage: Bacteria > Chloroflexota > Anaerolineae > Anaerolineales > Anaerolineaceae > Levilinea > Levilinea saccharolytica. Next base: position 89,645 of record NZ_LGCM01000042.1, on the reverse strand, counting down.
TGGGGTCCAACATGGCCAAACGCAGCTGCTCCGGCGAGTTGTTCATCACCAAACAGGTGGCGATGGCGGCGATGCACACCGATTTGCCCGAACCGGTCGTCCCCGCCACCAGCATGTGCGGCATGCGCGAGAGATCCGCCAGCACCGGCTGCCCCGAGACATCCCGCCCCAGGGCCAAAGCCAACGGGGCGGTCATGCGCTGCATGGCGGGCGTTTCCAGCAGGGAACGCAGGCGCACCATGGCGCTGTGGGCATTGGGCACTTCCACCCCCACGAAAGACTGCCCCGGCACCGGCGCCTCAATGCGCAGCCGTTCCGCCGAAAGGCGCAAAGCCAGGTCTTTGGCCAGCCCAGAAATCTGCGAAACGCGCACCTTCTGGCGCTGAGGGGCGCCGTCGGGGCCGATCTTATCCACAAACCCGGGTTCCACCGCGTATTGGGTCACGGTGGGCCCCACGCGAAAACCCACCACCCGCGCCGGAATACCAAATTCGGCCAGGGTCTGCTCAATCAACTGGGCCGAATGATGAATCTGGCCCTCATCCGGCCGTGAATCTTGATCGGGGATCAGCAAATCCAGCGGGGGCAAATTGGGGCTGCGCTCCACCCGCGCCACCGGCTTCACCATCACCGGTTTCGGCCCGCTGCGTTTGCCGCGCTGCGGTTTGTCCGGTGCATCCGGCACAGGCTCCAGGGTTGGGGAAGCCTGGGCGGGTTCTTCGGCCGCCAGGAATTCTTCCGGCGCGTCCTGAGCCAGCCAGCTTTCAATGCGGCGGCTCAGCCAGGCCAGCCCTCCCAGGGCGTGCGCCGCAAACAGCAGCGCCAGCAGCACCAGCACCACCGCGTCCAGCGGCCCCGGCAGCGCCAGGCGCGCCAGCTCCGCCAGCCCCCAGCCCACCAGGCCGCCGTCCAGCCCCAAATCCGCGCGCTCTAAAGAACGCCCCCCCACCAGCGCAGCCAGCGCCAGCAGGGTGAAAACCAACCCTTCCAGCGAAAGCACGCGCCCCAAAGGCAGCCGCCGCAGGGGCGGGTCTCCGCGCCACAACAGCAAAACGCCGCCGAAACCGGCGGCCAAAATGACCAGGAAAGCGCCCCAGCCCAGCCAGCGGCGCAGCAGCCCGATCCAAAAATCAATCACCACCCCGTGGGTCAGGCTCACCAGGCCCAAAAGGGTCAGCAAAGCCAGCAGCAGCAGCCCCACCCCCGCCAGGTCGCTGCCAAAGCGGTCCAGGCGCAGCCAAAAGCCCGCGGCTTTATCCAGCCAGCGGTCTTGCGGTTCAGGCACTGCGGCAGGTTCGCCGCCGCGCTTTTTCCGCGGCGAACGGGGTTCCTCCGGCACGGGTGCTCTCATTCCAAAAGGCTCACCAATCCCAGCCCCAGGCGGCGGCGGTTGGCATCCACATGCAAAATGCGCACTTGCACCGGCTGGCCGACGTGCAGGTAGTATTCCAGATTTTTGATCCCTTCGGGGAGCGTGATCGAAGAAATGTGGATGAGACCCTCCACGCCTTCAGGCAGGCGCGCAAAGGCCCCAAAGCGCATGATGGCGGTCACCTCCGCCGGAACAACCTCACCGGGGTGGTGAACTTCGGTCATGTGTTCCCACGGGTTAGCGGTGAGCTGCTTCAGGCTGAGCGCCACGCGCGAAGTCTCCTCGCACACCTGCAGAACCAGGGTCTCCACCGGATCGCCGATGACGCAGATATCCCCAGGGTGCTGCACGCGGCCCCAGGAAAGCTCCGACACATGGATCAGGCCTTCCACCCCGCCCAAATCCACGAATACGCCGAAATCGGTCACGTTGGTCACATGCCCCTGAACGCGTTGGCCCACCCGCAGCGATTGGAACAGCTGCTTGCGGCGGCCTTCTCCGGCCAAAGCGGCCCGCTCCGAAAGCACAATCCGCTCCAGCGACGGCTCACACTCGATCACTTTCAGATCCAGGGTGCGGCCCACATAGCCCGCCAGACGGTTTTGACGCTCGTCTTCCGACAGCGTGGTCGGCACATCAATCAGGTGCGATACGGGCACGAAGCCCTGCATCAATTCTCCCTGAACCAATAGGCCGCCGCGGTTGTAACCCGTCACCTGAAGGGTGATGATCTCGTCCTGTTCAAAAAGATCTTGAACATGATCCCAATCTACTGAAGCCATCCCATTCGTCTGCGAACGGCTCTGCGCTTCCGCACGGGTTGCTGAAAATGTGTCCTCATCCGCTAATACTGACGCCCACCAACCTTCATCTAAGTCTGGTGCTTGATCTTCAGCGCGGACATCGGTGCGCTTAAACAACATGTATTCACCTCCCCTGGGAAGGCCTGCAAAGATCTCTAAGGATGGGAAGAAACAAATCGCCTATCATTTATTTTATAACAATTTTACAATGAAACGCTAGTGGATTTTGTAACTACTCTGAATCTGGGGGGTTTTGGGGGGTCAGATTTTCTGTTTCGGGCATTTCCACCCGCGCCAGGGCTTCCATTTCGGTCACCGCCCGCGCCACAGCCTCAATGGCCACGCGCTGCTTGCGGTACAAATCAGCCTCCGACATGGCCAGACGCATGGCCACCTCGCGCACCTTACGGCCCTCCAGGAATTTCATCTCCAGGATATTATACAGGATCCATTCACCCGTAAAGCGCCGCTCCCCTTCAGGGCGCACGCGCTCAATCGCCTCGCGCAGCACCCCCCGCACGGCGTTGGCGCGGTTGCCGTCGTAGGTATCCAGCGAATCCTGCACCACTTTCAGGTTCACCAGTGCGCTTTCGGTCAGCTTCGGCCCGCCCCAATAATGCGTCAGGGCTTCTTTCACAGACTGAGCCAGGTCGGGCGACACCTCCGGCACATCCAATTGCAGCAGCACCGAGCCGTCATAGCGCCCCACCGCGCGCATGCGCTGGATCATGTCCATATCCGAAGACAGGGTCTGCAAACCGCCCAAAATCTGCTGCAAACTGCGCCGGTCGTGCAGGGCCAAAGCCGCGCGCTCCACCAGCAGGTTCAGCCCAAAGACCTCTTCCCGATCCAAACTGGCACGGTCGGTGTTGGCCACCACCATCAGACCCATCAGCGAATCATTCTCCAGGGGCACAATCAAATGGGGCCCCCATTGAAAGGTTTCCAGGGACACCCCGTTTTGACCCCAACGCTCCTGTAAAGCCTCAGCCGGCGGCGTAGCCATATCCTGAGCGTTGCCCACCCGCACCAGCCAATCCAGTTCGCCCCCTTCCATCACCGCCAGCATGGCCCCGCTGGCCTGCAGCCGGTCGCAGACCGCCGCCAGGATCATTTCTAAGAACTGGGTCAGGTCGTTTTGGGTCATAAAGTGGTCTTCCAGCCGCCGCAGCACGCTCAGGTCTTCGCGCTCCTGGCCCGAAAAAAGCACCCGCTCCCACCACGGGCTGAACACCGTGATCAAATACTGGAAGACCAAAATGGTGACCACCATCAGGATGGGCACCAAGGGGGTGTAATTCTGCCCAAACAACTCCCCGGCCCGCCGCACCACCGTGGTGATGCCCAGGGTCAGGCTGGCGCTCACCGGCCCGCGCAGAATCCATTTGAACAGACGGCTTTTCACCGCCCGATCCGGCCACGACACCCCAAAGAAGGCCACCGAGTACGCCATCACCACCACCAGCCCGCCCAACACCAGGTTGCTGAGGGCCGAAAAAGACCAGAAGAACAGCGGGTGCTGGGCCACCAGTTCGGAGCCAAACAGCAGAAACGGGAAGGAGCCCACCGTGGGCGCCACCGCGCCCAACAGCAGGTAACCCATGCGCCGCTGGCTGGTGGGGGTCGTGGTGCGGCGGTAGGCACGGATGAAATTGATCCATGACAGGGCGGTGATGCCCAGGTAATACAGGGTGAAGACGTCCGTCCAAAAGGTGCGCTGCAAATGGGGCGCGGGCTGGTCGGTATTGACCACCGGGCCTAACAGTACGCCGATCACCAGGAAAAAAAGGAAACCTGCCGAGATCAGGTACGAAATGCGAACCGCCCAAAAACGCCGCCAACGGCTGGGTTTGCCAGTGGTGGCCAACAGCGCATCTGAAAAATACAGATAAGCAGGCGGGAGGAAGATGATTCCTACCCATTGGAAGTGCAGCCAAAAGCTCAGCCAGGAGGTCTGTCCGGTGGTAGAGCCGATGGCCTCACCAGTGAAAACCACAATGACGCACACCAGAATCGCCGCAAAAGAGCGCGCCACCCGGTCGCGTAAGTTGAACGCCAGGGCATACAGCAGCAGCGCAAAGGCGGTGATGGCAATGCCAGCGGTGAGAATTTGGCTGGTGGTACGAAAAAAGGCAAGTAGCCAGGCGGTTAAGTTCAAAAGCAAAGCCCTGCCCTCGCTCCCTGTTAGCGCAGGAAGCGGCTGAAGAATAAGGCGATATCCTGGTTGGCGTAAAAATGATCGTGGTAACCAGAGAACTCAAAGCGCAATTTTCGCGCCAGGCAAATAGCCGGGTAATTCTTTGACTGCATCTCAAGCATAAAGCGCCGCAGACCGCGCTGGGCTGACCAATCTTGCCCGGCCAGAATCAGCCCGCTGGCAATCCCCTGACGGCGGAGCTGCGGTTTCACCACCAAATCCGTCACCCAGGCGGTATTGGGGATCAAACGGTCTTTAATCCGCAAATACCCCACGGCTTCCGAGCCAATCACCGCCACCATCACCACGGCCTGCTGGCCCCATTCATCCGCCAAAACCGTGCGCGCGTAGGGGTAATCCACCTTCACCGAACGCGGCAGACGCACTTCGCGGAAATTCACCAACGTTTGCCCATCTTCCACATTTCGATCCATCTGCCATACATATTGGGTCTCGTAGCTGTGGCCCAGACCAGCCAACACCGGCAAATCGGCAGGAACCGCAGGGCGAATTTCAATTTCGGGCATAGCGCTCCTCTAATCTTCCTCCGGGGCTACCACCCGGATGGTGATCTGGCAAATCGGGAAAGGTTGGTTTTGGTTATCCGTCACCACCAGCCGCAGCAGGTAATCGCCAGGGATCAAATCGGCGGTATTCCACACCCCGCCCAGGGGCTGATCTTGCAGGGGCTGATTGCCCGCCGCAATCGTCACCCAGCTGTCGCTGCCCGGCTGAGAGAACTCATACTTGTAAAAGCCCAGGTTGCCCACCGTGATGGTGCCGCGCAGCTCCACCAGACCCGAGATCTCATCCCCGTTTTGCGGCAAGGTCCATTCCAACTGCCCAGGGATGCAGCCCTCAGCGGGGGGCGCCGCCGTGGCAGCCGGGGCAGCCGGGGCCGCGGGCGCGCCTGCCAGGGCTTCGGCGGTGGGGCCTGCGGCCGCCGCGGATTCAGGCGTTGTCAGCAAATCCAACGTGGGCGTGGCCAGCATCACTGGCTTGGGACGCGCCGGAATCACAAATGACGCCAGGAAAAACTCGGCCGCAATCAGCAGCGAAAGCAAAAAAAACATCGCCAGCGAAGCGGTGATGCGCCGCTGGGCCAGTTCCCGCTCCAGGCCAAACTGGGCCGCGCGGTACTCCTGCCACACCAGGTAAGCCCGGCGCAGCGGAAATAACGCCGCCAAACCCAGCACGACGTAAATGACCACCTCGTAATTTTCGAGGAGATTGAAAATATCATCCATAAGGCAGCGCGAGATGACCTGCCCCACCCACAGAATGGGCGGGGCCCTGGATTACATGCGTTCCAAAACGCCCAAAACCACCGCCTTCAAGCGCGGCACCAGCACCCGCCCGGCCTCCAACACCTCTTCGTGGGTGGTCTCGGTCGAACCGTCCAAATTGGCTTTGTTGCTGATGCCCGAAATGCCCAGCACGCGCATACGGTTGTGACGCGCCACAATCACTTCCGGCACGGTGGACATGCCCACAGCGTGCGCGCCGATGATGTGCAGGAAGCGCAGATCCGCAGGGGTCTCGAAGGACGGCCCCGACAGCGAGGCATACACGCCCTCGTGCATCGGCACGCCGCTCTCTTTGGCCACTTCCAGGGCAATTTTGCGCAAGGCCGGGTCGTAAGGCTGGCTCATATCCGGGAAGCGCTCGCCCAGCTCGGGCAAATTGGGGCCGCGCAGCGGGTTGGGGCCGGTCATGGCAATCAAAGACAGATGATCTTTGATCAGCATCAGATCCCCCGGCAAATAGCTGGGGTCAATCGCCCCGGCGGCGTTGGTGACAAACAGGGTCTGCACGCCCAGGCGCTGCATCACGCGCACGCACAGCGTCACCTGCGACATGGAATAGCCTTCGTAATAGTGCGCCCGCCCCTGCAAAACCATCACTTGCTTGCCCGCCAGGCGGCCAATCACCAGGCGGCCTTTGTGTCCCTGCACGGTGCTGGTCGGCCAATGCGGAATCTCAGGATAAGGCACATATACCGCATCCTCCACCGCATCCCCCAATTCACCCAGGCCGGTTCCCAAAATCATACCCACCTGGGGAAGTTCTTTTAAACGGCTGCGCACGGCCTGTGCCGCTTCGTCAATTTGTTCCAGAGTCAAAAATAGTTCCATCTGCGCGGTTCCTCCAATCTTCTCAAACTGAAACACGGTAAAGAAAGCTGTTTGTGCAAATAAGAGCATAGGAATTATAACAGATATGCGCACACCCCGCCCCGCGCAGGCCCGATCCAACAGGTTGTGGCACGATCGTTGCAATCCTCTGTGTGCAGAAGGACGGCTGTTTCAACCATTCCGCGGGCAATTTTTTCGCACTTTGCAATATTGTTTGCACATTTCCCCACCAAAAAGGTTAAAATTTGGTTATGAATGGAAATATTCCCCAAAAGGCTGAGCAATCATCCCTTCCAGGGCTAAAAAACAGCGGTGATCCTTTCCGATTGAGCACAGATGAACTGCGGCTGCTGATCTTGCCCGTCATCCTCATTTCGGAAGGGCTGCTCATCCTATGCCTGATGACGGGCTTCGATCCGTCGCTCAACGCCCAGCAGCGCATCTTTAATGTGCTTTTGGGGGTGTTGGGGTCCATTTACAGCCTGGTGTTTTATTTCTGGATTATCCCCGTTACTCCCTATTTTAAGAGTCTGCGCTGGCTGCTGCCCATCTTCAACGGCGTGGCGGTTTCCACCACCGTCCTGCTGGGGCCGGTCTATATCCAGGAGTTCGCCCTGCTGGTGCTCATCACCTTCACCCTGGGCACCACCATCCTGTTTGGCCGCCTGCCTGGCTACACCTTTATCCTCACCTCCACCCTGCTGCTGTCCATCTTTTCTGGCCATCTCACCCAGTTGGGGGGGCTGACGGTGTGGGGTTGGGTCCTTTCCGTGCCCATCCTGGGCATCATCATTATTGAAACCGTCTCGCGCATGGTGAACATCATCAACCACCACCTGCGCCGCATGCGTACCCTCAACGATGTGGCCAGCAGCTTGTCTTCATCCATCGAAATTTCCGAAGTGTTCGAGATGATGTCCACCGCCATCCAAAGCGCGCTGCAGGCCGATACCTACTACATCGGCGTGAAGCAAAACGATGACATTCGCCTGGAACTGCTCTACGACGGCGGCGAATTCTTCCCGCCCACGCATGTCCCCATCCACGACAGCCTGTCCGGCTATGTGGTGCGCAATAACCGCTCCATCCTGCTCCGGCATGGGGCCGCGGACGCCAAAAAGATTGGGATCGAATTGAAAACCGTGGGGAAGGCGCGCCTCAGTCAAAGCTGGATGGGCGCACCCATGGAGCACGACGGCGAAGCCTTTGGGGTGGTGGCCGTGGCCTCCTACACCGACAGCGCCTTCACGCAGAGAGATTTGGAGCTGCTGGAAAACATCGCCCAACAGGCCTCCATGGCCATTGATAACGCCCGCCACCATTCTCAGGTGGAACAGCAGTCCCGCCTTGATTCGCTCACCGGCACCTTAAACCATTACACCTTCCTGTCCGAGCTGGGCGGCCTGCTGCAAACCGCCTGCAGCCTGCGACAGCCGGTGAGCATCATCATGCTGGATATTGACCATTTCAAGCAGTACAACGACCAGTTCGGTCATCTGGTCGGCGATCGTGTGCTTACCTCGCTGGCCCAATGCATCCTCTCCAACATCAAGTCCACCGATCTGGTCGGCCGCTGGGGCGGCGAGGAATTCATCATCGCCCTGCCCAACGCCCACGGATCTCAGGCCAATGCGGTAGCCCACCGCCTGCGCAATTCGCTGCGCGCCGTCCAGGTGCTGGACCGCACCGGTCAACCGGTGGCTCCACCCACCATCAGCCAGGGCATCTCCACCTTCCCCGAAGAGACCCAGGAAATGTACGCGCTGATTGATCTGGCGGATAAACGCCTGTACCATGCCAAAGAAAATGGGCGAGACCAGGTTGCGGCCCCGCCCCATGCTCATATTCATACGACTGAAATCGCGCCCAAACAGCGCCCGTCCCACTAAAGCGCGCTGCCGAAGGCCTTCACCGCCCGTTCCACCCCCTCATCGGTAATCCAATAATGCGTCACCATGCGGAAGCGCCGCGCGCCCACCGCCCCCACCTTCACGCCCTGCTGCCGCAGGCGTTCCACCACCTGCGCCGCGTTGTCGGTGACCCCCGCGGCCAGATTGGCAAACACCATGTTGCTGGCGGGGTGCTCTGTGTCCAACACCAGGCCGGGGATACGGCCGAGCCCAGCGGCCAAAGCCTGCGCCCGGCGGTGATCTTCGCTCAAGCGTTCCGTCATCTGCTCCAGGGCCACCAGCCCCGCTGCGCCCAAAACGCCCGCCTGGCGCATGCCGCCGCCCAACTGCTTGCGAATGCGGCGCGCCGCGCGGATGAACTCCGCCGAGCCGCACAGCACCGAACCCACCGGCGCGCACAGGCCCTTGCTCAGGCAAAAGGTCACCGAATCCGCAGGAGCGGCCAGATCCGAAGCGGGAACGCCCAGGGCCGCCGCCGCGTTGAACAGGCGCGCCCCGTCCAAATGCAGCTTCATGCCGTTGGCATGGGCCAGCTCAGCCGCCTGCCGCGTATATTCCGCCGAAAGCACCGCCCCGCCGCAGCGGTTTTGAGTGTTTTCCAGAATCACCAGGCGCGAAATCGGGTGGTGGGGGTCATCCGGCCGCACCGCCGCCTGAATATCCTCCAGGCGCAGCGTGCCGTCCGGCTGGTTTGGCAGGGTATGGGCAAACACGCCCCCCAGGGCCGAAATGCCGCCCGCCTCAAACAAAAAGGTGTGCGCCAAATGGCCCATCACGGCCTCATCCCCGCGCTGACAGTGTGCCAGCACCGCCGCTAGATTGCCCATCGTCCCCGAAGGCACGAACAGGCCCGCCTCGTGACCCACGCGCTGCGCCGCCAGGGCTTCCAGACGGTTCAGGGTGGGGTCTTCGCCAAAAACGTCGTCGCCCACTTCAGCTTTGGCCATGGCTTCGCGCATGGCCGGGGTAGGTTGGGTGACGGTATCCGAACGCAGGTCAACGATTTCCATAGCAGCTCCTGATGCAGTTGGGGGTAGGGGGTTCAGGCGCGCCGCAGGGATTGTAAAACCGTCTCCAATTCGGGCGGCAGCGCGGCCTCAAAAATTCGCGGGCTTCGTTCGCCGGGCAGCACCACCGACAAACGGTAGGCATGCAGAAAATGTCGTTCCAGGGGCAGGGTGGGGTGGCGGTGGCCGTACACTGTATCGCCCACAATGGGGCAGCCCAAAAAGGCCAGGTGCAGGCGGATCTGATGGGTGCGGCCGGTCAGCGGGTGCGCTTCCACCAGGCAGTACCCCCCCAGGGTTTCACGCACAAAATATTCCGTCACGGCCTCGCGCCCCTTGCCCGGGGCCACCACCGCCATGCGCTTGCGGTGGCTGGGGTCGCGTCCGATGGGCGCATCTACCCGCCCGCTGGGGGTCGGCGGCGCGCCGTCGGTCAGCGCCAGATAAGTCTTGTGCACCTTGCGGCTGCGAAACTGGTTTTGCAGCCATTGATGGGTGCGGTCATTTTTGGCCATCAAGATCAAACCGGAGGTGTCCTTATCCAGGCGGTGAACCACCCCCGGGCGCACCTCGCCGCCGATGCCTTCCATGCCCGGGGCGTGCGCCAGGGCCGCGTGCACCAGCGTGCCGGAGCTGTGCCCGGCCGCCGGGTGCACCACCATGCCCGCGGGCTTGTTGATCACCATCAAATCATCGTTTTCAAACACCACATCCAAAGGGATATCTTCGGGGGTCAGGCCGCTCGGCTCCGCCGCAGGCACGTACATCCCCACGGTTTGCCCCGCTTCCAGCACCAGGCCGGGTTTGCTCACCGCGGCCTCATCCACGCTCACCAGCCCTTCGCGGATCAACGCCTGAATGCGCGAGCGGCTCAATTCCGGCATCCGTTCGGCCAAAAATTTATCCAGGCGGGTTTCCTGGCCTGAAAGGCAGGTGAAGGTATGCAGTCCCATATTTACACCACCGGGCCTTGCTCAATCGAATTTTGCGAATTTTGCTCAGCCAAAGCCGCTTCCGCGGCGCTTTGTTCCGCGGCCAGCCGCTGCTTTTCCAGCCGGCGCGCCCGGCGGTCATCCGCCCACACCCCAAGGATCAGCACCACCACCCCCACGGTGATGCTGGAATCAGCCACGTTGAACACCGGGAAGTTGCCCACCGAGAGAAAATCGGTCACATGCCCCACCGTCAGGCGGTCAATCATGTTCCCAGCCGCCCCGCCCGCCATCAGCCCCAGCGCCAGGCGCAAAGGCCAATCTTTGGCCGGAATTTGCGGAAAGTAATAAATGATGCCGATGATCACCAGCGCCGCTAAAGCGGCAAACAGCGGGTTCTGATCCTGGAACATGCCCAGGGCCACACCGGTGTTATACCAATGCACAATGCGCGCATACGGTGAAAGCGCGCTCCACGGCATCCAAATTTCACCCATCTCCAGGTTGCTGCGCACCAACCATTTGGTCCACTGATCCAGAGCGATCACCACCCCTGCCAGCCCAAACAAAAAACCATAATCCCGTAAATATCGTTTCAAACCCAGCCTCCGCGGTCAGCATGTGCCCCTGATTGTACTCGATTTTTAAAGGCGCGGGAATCTGCCCGGCTCACAGCGTCAAAAAAAGCGGAGGCATCCTCCCCCGCCGCATCCCCCGCCAGCCGTCTCGCCCCTGAACCTGGCCCGCTCAGCGCACGCGCCGCTTCCACTCTTCTTTCAATTGCAGCTGCCGCGGGCTTTCCCCCGAATTCAAGGTCAAAAAGTCCACCATCAGGCGGTTAAATTTGTTGCTCTCATCCAACATGGGGAAATGGCCCGATTCATCAAACAACACCGTGTGGGTTTTCTCTGGCAAGGCTGCCAGCTGCTCCAGGGATGGGGCTGTCACCGCCGCGTCGTTATTGCCGTGCACCAGCAAACAGGCCGTGGTAGATTGCCCCCACAGCGCTTTGAAATTGACAGAAGCCAGCGCATTGAACGAGGCGGTCAGCGCCTGAGGGTCGGTTTTGGGGGCATCCGCGCGGGCGGGTTCCGTTTCGGGAGTGCGTCCCAAAAGCCACTCAGCCAACACTGGCGGGGGACTGGTGCGCAGGCGCGGGTTGATGCTGGCCTCATCCATCGGGTAGCTCACCGCCATGACCCGATCCACCACCTCTGGGAAACGCGCTGCGTATAAAAGGGCCACAAAAGCCCCCAACCCGTGCCCCACCAAGGCCACGCGGCCAATGCCCAGCTCCAATAAGAAATTGTCCAGCAGCGAAACCTGACCTTCCAGCGTGTAGCGGCTGGCGGATTTGGCCGAATCCCCAAAACCCCATAGATCCAAAGCATAGGCGCGGTATTGAATGGCCGCCGCCTGCATCACCGGGATCCAATAGCGCCAGGAGCCGACCCAACCGTGCAAAAAGATCAGAGGCCGGCCCCTGCCCAGCACCTCGTAATGCACGATCTCGCGGTCCACCACAATAACGCTCATGCCGCTCCCGTTTACTTGCCGTACATGGATAACAGTTCGCTCACGCGCTGGGTCAATTCATCCGGCGCAAAGGGCTTAAGCAAATATTCCGAAGCGCCCGCTTCCAGGCCGTTTTGAATTTCCGCATCCTGCCCCTTGGCCGATAAAAACACCACCGGAATGTGCTTGATGCGCTCGTCCAGTTTCATGGCCGCGCAGGCTTCGTAACCGGTCATGCGCGGCATGCGCACATCCATCAAAATCAAATCCGGCATCACGCCGGGGGCCGCTTCCAGGGCCTCGGCCCCGTTACCCACCGCCACCACGTCATGCCCGGCAAACTGCAAGGTAAAAGAGATCAAATCGCGAATATCGGGTTCATCTTCTGCAATTAATATTTTTGCCATTCGTTATTCCTCTTGCGTAAACACCGGCAGCAGAAAGCTGAAGGTGCTGCCATTTCCAGGCTGGCTGGAAAACCAAATGCGTCCATGATGCATCTCGATGATCGTCTTGGAAAGCGACAGCCCCAGCCCCGTTCCGGCTGTGGCCAAAACCAGCGGGTCTTCGCCGCGGTAGAACCGTTCAAAAATCCGCCCCTGATCTTTGGGGGCAATCCCAATGCCGTTGTCGGTCACATCCACCTGCACCCCTTGATCCACTGGGCGCATCTGCACCGTCACCAAACCGCCCGCGGGGGTGTAGTTATAGCCGTTGGTCACCAGGTTGCCCAACACCTGGCGCACGCGTTCCAAATCGCCCCGCACCAGCGGCAGATCGTCTGGGATCTCGTACACAAATTCCATCGCCTTATTTTCTTCGCGCGACCGGCGGCGAATATCCGCGTCCACGTCCTCTGCCACCTCGCGCAAGTTCACCGCCCGGAAATTCAGCGTCACCCGGCCCGATTCAATGCGCGAGATATCCAATAAATCGTTGACCAGCACGCTCAGCCGCTCGGTGTTGCTGCGCACAATTTCCAGGAAATGGCGCTGCTTATCGTTCACCGCGCCCGCCGCGCCCATCAGCATGATGTCCACATAGCCCTTGATCGAGGTCATGGGCGTGCGCAGTTCATGGCTGACATTGGCCACAAATTCCGATTTCAGGCGGTCTACCTGCACTTCGTGGGTGATGTCGCGGAAAATGGACACCGTACCCAGGAATTCTTCGCGGTAAATGACCGCCGCCAAGTGCACCGCCACCACGCGCCCATCGTCCAGCTCGATCTGCTCGGCGAACATTTCGTTCTGGTATTGATAGGGGTGATCCGACCAGGCGCGGATGGTTTGCATCCAGCTCTGGGCTGCCTTGCCAAACAGGCCGGTAAACTGATCCAGGCTCTTTCCCACCACCTGCGCGCTGTCCATGCCCAAAATGCGCTGAGCCGAAAGGTTGAAGAGCGATATCTTGCCGCTTTCGTCCGTCACCAGCACACCGTCGGCCACCGCTTCCAAAATGGCGCGGGAACGCGTGGCGGCGATTTGCTGGTCGCGCAGCATGGAGCCCATGTTTTCGGCCTGATCGCGAATGAGGTTAAACAGCTCGGCGTTGCCCAGGGTCACGCCCACCTGGCGGGCCACCGCTTCTACCAGCGATACCTGCTCCACCATAAAGAAGGCTTCCTGGCGGTGCAGCATGAGCAGTGTGCCGGAAATTTCTTCACCTAAAATCAGCGGAACGGCCACCACGCTGCGGTAAGGGGCCTGCGGGCCGCCTGTGCTGCTCCAGCGGGCGTCGTTGGGCAAATCGTCCACCAGGGCAGGCGCACGGTGGCGCATCACCCAGCGGGACAATTCTTTCTCCAGCAAACCGTCAGCGGAGCTGATCCCGTCCGCCCCGGCGCGGTAAATGGTGGGGCTGGTGGTCAGCAGAATCAGGCTTTGTTCGGCGCCCAGCGAGTCGTTTAGAACGCCCAGGGTGCGCGTGAGCACATGGCGCAGGTCCAGGCTGGCGGAAAGCTCGGTGATAATGCTCAACAGGGTTTGCGTGTTCTGGTGCTCGCGCATCATCTCGGCGGTGCGCTCTTCCACACGCCGTTCCAAATCTTCGGTCAACCGCCGGGTTTCAGCGAACAGGCGCGCGTTTTGCATGGCCAGGGCCGCCTGGTTGGTGACGGTGCGTCCCAGGTCAATTTCTGGCAGGCTGAAGCGGTACACTTCCTGCTTTTGCACCCACATCCACCCGTACAGATTACTGCCCGCCAGCAGCGGCAGGGCCATGAGGGCCTTCAGGCCGCGCGGCTCAAAGTGTCTGGCGGTCAGCGGCTGCAAATCGCGCTCCGTGTGCACATCTGCGCAGGTGAAAATCCCGCGCGAATCCGCCAGACGTTCAAACAAGGGCAGGCGCGGCAGAGCCAGCGGCAGCGCGCCCACCCCGCCGGGCAGCTCCATGCTCAGGCTCAATTCGCCCTTGGCCCCCAGCAGAACCGCCGAAACCCACTCGGCGCCCAAAGCGTCCTGCAGTTGGCGGGCCGTCACCTCCAGCACCGTATCCAAATCCAGAGCGCCTCCCAGGTCAAAGGAGAAGCGGTTCAGCATGGCCAGGCGCCGCGAGCGCTGATCCAGCTCGCCCGCGCGCCGTTCGCTTTCCTCAAACAGGCGCGCATTTTCCAGCGAAATGGCCGCCTGGCTGGCGAAGGTGGTGGCCGCTCGCACCTGATCGGCGCTGTAATAATCCGCTTCGGCTTTTTCCAGGGCAATCGCCCCCACCAGTTGGCCTTTGGCCACCAGGGGGATGCCCACCCACGAAAGGTAATCCGGCTCAATCAAGCTGGGGAAACGCTCATCCAGGCGCACATCCGGCACGCACAAAGCCTGCCCGGTGGCGATCATCTCCTGGAAGAGGCGGCTGTCCTGAATATCCACCGAAAGGCCCACCTGACGGGCGTCATCTGCAAAACCCTGCGCCGCCGCCACCGAAAGCTGCTCCCCATTGCGCAGCCATAGGGTGGCCGTGTCAAAGGGCAGCACCTTGCGCAGATGCCCTAGCAGGGTGGTGATGAGGTCTTCGCTTTGCAGGTTGGAAGCCAGCGCGCCCGAAACCTGATTCAAGGCCATCAGTTGCGCCGCGCGTTCTTCTGCCGAAACGAACAGGCGTGCGTTTTCTAACGCCAGGGCAGCCTGTTGGCCCAATGACTCGGTAAAGACCTGATCGTCCGCGCTGAAGGCCTCAGAGCGGGTGAAATTGTCAATCACCAGCACCCCCAGGGCCTGATCACCCCGCAGCAGCGGCACCACCAGGCTGGAAAGCGGCAGCCGTTCGCCAATGGCCTTGCGGTAGGTCAGCAGATCTTCCGGCCCCAGGTTGTAATCTTGGGCCAGCCGCATTTCTGCCGCGCGCTGGGTTTGGCGCGAGAGGAAGGCGCGCACCGGCAACGGGGCGTTTTCGCGCTGCTCCGCATCCACCGTAAAGCGCAGCGTCTTCAAGCGGCCAGAGTCCGCATAGCCCTGAGCCGCACGCACATTCAACGTTTGATCCTTCGCGTCCCACAGCCCCACCCAGGCGGCGTTGGCGCTGGGCAGCACGCGCAAAATCGTCTCGGCCAGCACGTCCAAAATGGAATTGGGGTCCAAACTGCCCAGGCGGCGGCTGAAATCGAGCAGACGGTCCAGCTCATCCACACGCCGCCGTGTGTCGGCCAGATACTGCAAATTCTGTAAAGCGATTTCGACCTGACTGGTGAGCTGCGAGAACAGCTGGTGATCTTCCGGCCCAAAAGGCGGCAGCGGCTGGGTTCCCACCGCCAGCAGCGCCGCCTGGCGGCCTTCGCCCACGCGAATGGGCAGGCCAATCAGGCTGCGAGCTTCCAACGCGTTCAGCAGCGGGGCGTTTTTCCAGGTGTTGTGGGTGCTGCGGTCGGACACCAGCAAAATGCTGCCGTCTTCCAAAATCTGGCGCAGCGGGTTGCGCTGCCCAAAAAGCGCGTCGGGGTTGACCCCTGCCGGAACCGTGCCGATCACCTCGGCCAGGCGCGGGCCGCCAGCAGCCGCCTCGGCGATCAAGACGGTTTGCAGGTTGAAGCGCGCCAAAATCTCGCGGGCCATGGTCTTGAGCACGGCCTGAGCGTTGGGCTGGCGGCTGGACATCACCGCCAATTCCATACCCGTGCGCGTCTGATGGATCTGACGCTCCAGGTTCTGAATGGACAGGGTTTGCGAAAGCTGGCGGCGCAGCAGCATGGGCAAATTGGCGCGCGCGGCCTGGGCGGCCTGCGCCGCGCGGCTGCGGGCGATCTCCAGGGCGCTGGCTTCGCTTTGCAGCTTCTCCACGCCGTAATATGACTCCAGGGTCAGCGCCACCTGCAAAGCGAAAAGCTCCAGAGCCTGCAAAGTGGGCTGGTCGGGCTGCAAACCGTCGCGCGGAGAATCCAGGCTGATCAAGCCCAGCGGCTGGCCCTGGTTGTCGTACATGGGCAGCAGCAAAAAGTCTTCTGGGTTCCACAGGCCCTTTTGGCGCTGCCCCACGGCCGGGGTAACCCGCAGCACGTGCACATCCTCAGGAATCACCGGACGCTGATCCGAGGGGATGTAATAAGCGTTGCCAATTTTGTAGCTTGGGTCTAAAAGCACGCTCAACCCCTCCCAGGGCTGCTGCTGCGCGGTCAGGTCCTGCCAGGCGGCATCGGTGAAGCCCACCCCGCTCACCCGCCGCAGGGCGTGGGCGGCGGCGTCGTACACACTGATTAACACCACCTCGAAGGGCGTGGTTTCGGTGATGGCCGCGGCGATCACCCGCAAATTTTCTTCCAACGAGCCGTTGGTGCGCAGCGCCTGGAACACCTGGAAGAGCTTGTTCAGGGTGTCCACTTCGCGTTTCAGCAGTTCACCGCGCCGCAGTTGGGATTCAAATTGGAAAGCATTGCTCAGGGCGATGGAGGCCTGCGCGGCCAGCGACTGCACAATTTCCACCGCGGAGGGGTCAAAGAACCCCACCCGCTCGGCAAACAGGGCAATCACCCCCGACTGCTGTTGGTTCACGCGCAGCGGCACGGCCAGGGCTGATGCGCTGCCCTCGCGCGCCGGGGGCAATTCCGCTGCATCCCAATCGGCCACCACCACCGGCTGCTCGCTGGCCAAGGCCCGCCGCACCAGGGGGTCATCTGCCCGCGGGGGTTCTCCCACGGCGTACAGCACGGTATCCGTCTCGGGGCCGCGCTCCAGATCAAAGAGCAGCACCCCGCCTGCATTGGCGTGCGCGGTGCGCAGGGCTTCTTCCAACACCAGCCGTAAAATCGATTCCAGGTCCAGCGAGGTGCTCAATTCGCGGCTGATGCGCATCAGCGCCGTCAGCTGCTCCACCCGGTGGCGCAGGCTTTCATCGGTCTGCGTCACCAAATAGCTCTGTTCCACCACCCCGGCCAACTGCCCCGCCGCGGTGGAAACCACCTGCATATCGCCGCGGTCAAAGAAATTGGCCGCGGTGCTGCCCAGCCACAGCTCGCCAATGCCTTCATCGCGCACCACTAAAGGCACCACCACCGCGGAGACAATATCCAGGGTCTGGAAGAACTGGCGGTAGAAGGGGATGATGGGCTTTTGGCCGATTTCCAGCAGCTCCAACAGGGTGGGGTGCAGGCTGGCCGAAACGGTGAAGGGGAACTGCGGATCGTCCGCCGTCAGGCTGATGCTGCGCTCCTGGAGGCGTTTTTGGGTTCCGTAGGCTGAATCTTTGTGCAGCAGCAGGCTGGTGCGGTCCGCGTTGAGCAGGAACACCGCGCCTACCTGTGCATGCAGGAGATGTGCAAGCTCCTGCAAGGAGAACTTGAGGATTTCATCCAACGTGGCCGCCGAAGAGGTCAGGCTGGCGATGCGCCGCAGCCCCTCGGCGCGCTGGGCGCGCTGGCGCGACAGGTGCATCAGGCCGGCATTTTCCAAAATCGGCGCCACCTGATTGGCGATGATGGTCAGCAAGTGCATTTCATCCTGCGAGAACACCGCCTGCCCGCCGCTGTGGTTGGATGCCTGCAAATAACCCAACATGCGCCCGCCGGTCACCAGCGGAACCAGGGCCGTCTCGCGCAGGCTGGCCCCCTGCGAAAGGCGTTCCAGTTCCAGCCGCGCCCAGTTGGGGTCTTCGGCTGCGTTTTCGCTCAGAATGATATCCTGGGCCAGCAAGGCCGCTTCCAGCGGGCTGCCAGGGTTCACCCTCACCTTGTACAGCTCCAGGAACTGCGGCGGCAGGCCGTAGAAGGGAACCTGCCCCTCCAGGCTGCGCTGACTTTCGTTGTAGAGCAAAAAGCCGAGGATATCCACCGCCACCAGCGGGGCAATGCTTTGCACCAGGTTGGTGAACAGCGTCTGCGAATCGCGCGCCGAGGAAAACGCCTGGGCCAGTTGGGCCAGGCCGTTCAGCTCGTTAGCGCGATGCTGCTCCATCCGATAGAGCAAAGCGTTGTGCACGGCCACCGCCGCCTGATCCCCCAGCAAGCGCAGCAGATCCAGATCATCCTTCTGATACTCGCCTTCGTTCAGACTGGCCAGGGTCAGCGTGCCCAAGAATTCCTGTCCCACAATCAGCGGCACGCTCATCCACGCCCGCGCCAAAAGTCCCCCGACTTCCATCATCGAAGGACGGCCTTCGGCGGCGTCCATCTCAGGGCCGACCACCGCCTGCATGGTGCGCGCCACCTGCCCGGCCAGGCCTTCGCCCACCGCGATGCAGTCGTCCATCCGTTCCAGCTGAAATTCCTGCGGCACAATCCCGGTCAGGCGGTAGGGGCGCAAGGCCTCCATCTCCGCCTCCCATACCGCCACTTCCGAAAAATCGGCGGGCAGCACGCGGCGAATCTCCACCAGCACGGCCCGCAGGGTTTCCTGCAAATCCAAGCTGGAGGCCATCGCGCGGGTCAGATCAATATAGGTTTGCAGGGTCTCTGAGGTGAGATTGGGTGAGGCGTCAGCCAGGGCTGCGCCGCTTTCAGGCGCGCGCAGCGTCACCACCACGGCTGCCTCGGGCGCAAGGGGCAGGCGGTACGATGTGCCCACCATAGGGCGCCCGTTCACCACCAGGGGCGATTGTCCCTCGGCCCCGCACAGGCTGAGAAAAGCGTCCTGCGGGCGTATGGCGCGCGCCACCCGTTCCAGGCTGGGCGTTTCCCCCTCCGAAAGCTGCAAGGCCTCGCGCGCCGCGCTGTTGAAGGAAGCCAGCCGCCCCCCCGGCAGCACCACAAATACCAGATCTGTGTGAGAAGAAAGGGTCTCATCCACCGTTGGGGCGGCGTCAGAAGGAGGCATGGGGCGCAGACGGGGAATAGAACGCGCAGTCAGGCGCGTTAATACCCAGAAGGCAAGACCCAAAAGACCGACGACGATCCCCAGGCTGAATGGATCGAAACCAGGCATGAGCGATCCTTAGCCGTTGGAAGCAGCCGCATCCAGGCGGCGTTCCTCCGCGGCAATTTCGGTGATTTCGCGAATGTCGGCAAAGGTGTGGGTGGAAGGACTCACCAGCCCCACCGCCAGACTCATCAGTGGGCTTTTTTCCATTTTGCCGCTGTCATCAGGGGCCATCATGAAGCCCTGTTGGCGATCCATAAAGTTGTAATGCGACTGCACTTCCTCGTTGAAGCGGGTCTTGAGCTGTTGGCGAATTTCGCCCGCCGTGGTCTCGGAAGTCATGATCACAAAATTGTCCCCGCCCGCGTGACCGATAAAATCGTTGGCCGTGCCCAGGGTGTCCACCACCTCGCCCAGAAGCATACCCGCAAACCGCAGCACGTCGTTGGCGGCGATGAATCCGTACACATCCTTAAACGCATCGAAATAATTGATGCGCAGATCCATAAAAGCCCAGCCCTTTTGGCGAATCAGGCGGCGCAGTTGATCTTCGATCAGGCGCCCCGCGGGCAAACCCGATTGCGGGTCCGTCAGGCTTTCGCGCTCGGCGCGGGCAATGGCGTTTTGCACGCGCAGTTTCAGCTCTTCAATATCAAAGGGCTTGGTGATGTAATCGTCCGCGCCCAGTTCCAGGCCCTGCAGTTTATCGCTGCGCTCATCTTTTTGGGTCAAAAAGATGACCGGGATATGGCTGGTGCGCGTGTTGGTGCGCAGGGTGCGGCACACCTCATAACCGTCAATATCCGGGAGCATGATATCCAGGACGATCAGGTGCGGCATCACCTGTCGGGTTTTCTCCAACGCTTCCGAGCCGCGCTGGGCAAGGTCCACATCGTAGCCCTGGCCGTTGAAGTAAATTCGAAGCATGTTTGAAATATCAGGGTCGTCTTCCACGATCATTAGGCGGGCTTTACTCATCAAGGCCTCCCTCAAAAACGGATGTGCATATGATTCCAACCGCCGCAGGCCAGCTCCCAGGCGGCCTTTGGCCAGGCCGCGGATAGACAGCGGCCCGTTAATATTATATCGTCATAATGAAATCTTACCTATTGGAGACGAGGGCAAATGGGTTTACAACTTTGTTATGAAGCGCCCCAATCACCAGGATTCCATGCTCTTTTCGCCGGGGCGCGGGTATAAACGCGGATGATTCACCGACCCGCGCATGGTATGGTGATCGCTGTCTTCGTAATGCACATCGCGGTCAATCACCCGGCGCTGTGCCGAGGCCGCCAGCACCACATCCGATTCAATCGTGCGCGCGGGGTAGATGATCATGCCCGCCCCGATGCGGCAATTATGCCCCACACAGCCGCCCAACACGGGCCGGTTGGCGTCTTTCAAGACCCCATTCCCATCCCGAGCCTTGATCCCCGCCGACAGCAGGTTGAAATCGGTGAAGGTGCTGCCCGCCCCAATGAAGGAATTGCGCCCCACCACGCACATTTGCAGACAGGTATTTTGCGCCACCATGCTGTTGTCCATAATGGAAGTCATAAACAGCGCCGCGCGGAAGGGCAAAAACGTCCCGTCGCCCACCACCGAAAGCATCAGCTGGCAGCCCTGCGAAACGTTGACGTTATCGCCGATGATGCAGTTCTCAATCACCGCCCCCGCCCCCACCGTGACGTTGTTGCCGATGGTGGTGGGCCCGTGGATCACCGCCGATGGGTCAATCACACAGTTTTTTCCGATTTGGACCACCTTAGAACATTCCAGCAGCTGCTTACCCTCATACAGCGCCGCCGCCAACACGCCCAGCTTAAAGCCCAGGTCGGTGTTCAGGCGGTTTTCAAAACGCGCCCCGCGGCCAAACAGACCGAATACGGTGTCAATGATGAAAATATGCACCCACGAATCAATCGCCATCAAACTGCGCAGGGGAACCTGATACACCAGGTCGCCCTGACCGGTGGCCATGTAGGTGGGCACGTGATAATAGCCGATCTCACGCGCCTGCAAATCAATCACCAAAGGCGCCGCGTCGGCTTCGGGGCCGTTGGGGTAATACCACATATCCGCCAGATACAGGCCGCCCACCGGCGTGTACGACAGCGACAGCGGCAGGCAGTGTTCGCGAAAGGCGGGGTCATCCAACGAAAAAGCCGCCCGCGAAGGGCGCTTGCGCTTGCGAGCTTCTTCTAAAAAGGCCTGGATATAAAATTCGTCAAAAAACAGGTTGTCGCGGTAAACCAGGCAAGCGTCTTTCACCTGCGGCAGCGGCGAGCCTTCGGGCAGCTCCACCTCGCGGGTCACATACGGATAAAGCACGTCGCGCTGCAGCAGCCATAAGGGCTTGTTTTGAATGCGCAGATCGCGCGCGGGTTCGTTGAATGGGCGGATGGAACGTTTGCTTTGTAGGATGATTTTCAGCATCCGCAGCCTCAATCCAGGGGATGTTTGGAGATATGGAAGACGCACGCCTCGGCGCCGGTGCCCTTGCAGGCGGTCTCTTCCACATGGTACACCTTGCCGCTGGCCCAATTGAGATACTCTTGCAGCAGCCCTACCGCGAACTGACACACCGGCTCCTGGCTTTCTGACGGGTGGCACCACCAGCAGCCGCGCTGCGTCCACACCCAGGCGTCAGGGGTTTCCGTAAAATCCAGCGGACTGCTGCCCACCTGCGACAACACGCCTGTGATCGCCTCCAGGCCGGCCTGAATGCGCACCGGCGCTGGCTGCAGGCGAAATTCCGTCTGGGTTAAATGCAGTTCCTCGCCAAAATGGTCTAAGAAGGGACGAAAAGCCGCCCGCCCAGAGCGCAGCAGCACCCCCCGCCCGCCGCGGCGGCCGTACAAATCTTCCAAAGCGCGCCGCAGCGCGCGCAAATCGGTGCCTTTCAAGGCAGCCGCCGGGTCAGAGAGATGGCTCAGGTTTGCCAGGTTTAAGACCGCCACCAGCCCAACCCGCCCCACAATCTCCTGCACTCCGTCCAGCACCATCCGTCCAACTGGCTGTAAACAACCCGATGTGCAGGCATCTCGGCTCATAGCGTGTTCACCGGGGTATCTAAAAAGTCCTTCAGTTTGGTGCGGCAGGACTCAGGTTCATCCATCATAATGAAATGACCAGCCTTCTTGAAGCGCTCAATGCGCGCGTAGGGAACCCCCGCCTGCAGCGCCATCCACTGCTTGGGGCTGACGATGTTGTCGCGGTCCCCAAACATGCCCATCACCGGGATGCGCAGCCGTTTGAGGTCGGGGCGCAGATCGGTGCGGCGCAGCGAGGCGATACTGAGCAGGAAGGATTCCAACGAAGTCCTCGAAAGATCGCGGTCCATCATCTCTGGGAAATTGGGCGCGCTGCAAATGTACGGAGAGGCAAAGCGCATGGCCAGCCGGAAGGCCGGGAAAAAGGTGAAGAGCAGAAAAGCAATTGGCCGGCGCCCCGCCAGCTTCAGCGGGAAGGCCAGCGAGGACCCCACAATCGGCGAGCCGATGATGGTCACCTTCTGCACGCGGTTGGGATGCTGCAAGGCCACCGACAGGCTCACCGTGCCGCCCATGCTGTGCCCCACCAACGGCGCAGACAGAATTCCCATCTGCTCCATAAATTGATCCACCAGGCTGACAAAGTCTTTCACGCGGTAAGTGCTGCGCTTGTTGTCCGATTCGCCAAACCCCCAAAAATCCAGCGCATAGGTGCGGTAGTACTGACCCAGGTAGGTCATGGTTTCATGCCACAACGACCAGGAACCCAGCCATCCGTGCAGCAGGATGACGGGGCGCCCCCGTCCAAATACTTCGTAATGCAGAATGCCTTGATCTGTCGTTATGGATGACACTCAGTCACCATCCCCTCAACCTCAGGCTCCCCCCGCGTCCATTTCCGCCAGGATCGAATAGAGCAGCTCCAACAGAACCTTCTTGACCGATTCTTTGTCGGTGGCCACGCAGGGCAAGAATTTGACCTTGGAATCCAGACGCAGCGCCACGCGCATATCATCCACTTCCCAGGCGTCTTTGCAATCCTGCTTGTTAGCCGCCACCACATAGGGGGTGGGCGCATAGGCGCGGAAGGTCTCCAAAATGCTGCGGGCTTCGCGGAAGGTTTCGGGGCGGGTGCTGTCCACCATCACGATGAACCCCAACATCCCTTCCGAAAGGATCTCCCACATAAAATCGAAGCGCTTCTGCCCCGGCGTGCCAAACAGGTACAGCACCAGGTCGTCATCCACCGTGATGCGGCCGAAGTCCATCGCAACAGTGGTCGAATCTTTAATTTTTTCCGCCTCAGCCGTAATCTTGCGCTCTGTGGAAACCACATCAATTTCACTGACACAGCGAATAAATTCTGTCTTACCAGAACTAAAGGGGCCAGTGACCACGATTTTTACCGTTTGCATGGGCAGAATCCTTCTGAAGCGGGTAATTTACATCGAACGAATACGGGTAATCAAACGGTTGACCAGCGACTTTTGCTCTTCGCGGTCCTGGGTGGGGAACATGCGCCCCGAAATGGTCACGCTGGGCGCACCCACGCGCACCACCTCGACCAGACCAGCCTGCAGCAGGCTGTACACCACCCGGCGGATTTCCAAATCGTTCAGTTTTGAGGCTTTCGCAATCTGGCGCATACTGTTTTGCGGGTTCACATACTGCACCACCCGCCACTCTTCTACGCTCAGGTTCACGTTGCGAATGTTGGTCCCCGGCCGATCGGTGAACTTCAAGGCCATGTCCAGACTGGGGATTTCTTCCTGAAGCTGTTCCCACTCGCGCATCTGGCGCGAGCCTTCAATGATCAAATTTTCCAGGTCAATGCGCAGGGCAATTTTGTCGTCCGGCGGGCGCGCGTCCTGCTCAAAATGAAAGATGCCTTCCACCCAGGTGAACAGACGGCGCAGCACACTGATGAAATACTGCTGCAGGCTGGCGATGATATCTTCCTGGGTCACATAGCCCGCGTTGATCAGCAGAATGCCCAGCTCCTTATCGGTCATGCGCGCCGCACGCTCTTTGAGCAGCTTGTACTGGCTGACCGAAATCTTGCTGTTGCGCTGCAAAATGGCCGCCAGGCTGCTGTCCTCATGCGCAAGCTGCGCAAAGGCCAGTTTGCCGTCGCGAAAATTAATCTGAGCCACTTCGCCTGGGCCTTCAACCACCAGGTTGCCGGTTTTCTTGGCTAAATTGACAAGATTCAAAAGCTGGGTGATGGTAAAATCGCGCAGATTGCCTTTAAGCGCCATAGCCGCCTCTGGAGTGGACGAGATACAACTATGGCAGATTATACCCGACCCCTGGGGTCAAGTCAATTAATCTGACTTATCAATTAGCTAATCGGTTAGTTTTTTTCCACTTTTCAACCGACAAAGTTGCAAGAAGTGAGATCAGCCCCTCCGCAGACGCATTGGTATAATCAATACGGTATGCCAGACCTGGAACACGCCCTGCAAGGGCACGACTTAGGCTTTCTGAAAATGGTGGCGCAGGGCTGGGGCATCGAGTTAGAAGCCCCCGATGCGCCCACCGCTTTGCCGCGCCTGATGCGCGCCATGCTCGACCGCTCCGCCATCCGCGAGGTGATCGAGACTCTGCCACCCGAGGCCTACCGCGCCCTCTACGCCCTGCTGGAATCCGAAGGTTCGCAGCCCTGGGCGCTCTTCACCCGCCGCTTTGGCGAGCTGCGCATCATGGGCGCCGGCCGCCGCGACCGTGAACGGCCCGATCTGAACCCCCAATCCCCCACCGAGATTCTCTGGTACCGCGGGTTGGTGGCCAAAGGCTTCTTCAACCGCCCGCCCGAACCCCAAGAATACGCCTACATCCCCGACGACCTGCTGGAGCTGCTGCCCCGCCTGACCCCCAAGGAAAGCCCCCCGCTGGGCCGCCCTGCCTCGCCGGGCGAAAGCGCCTTCGCCCGCCCCGCCAAAGATAAAATCCTGGACGACGCCACCACCTTTTTGGCCGCGCGGCGCAGGGGCCAAAAATACAGCGACCGCCCCGACCGCGTCTCCGCGGCCTTTCTTCAGGCGCTGCTCAACACCGCCGGCCTGTTGGATGCGCACGGCCAGCCCCTGCCGGAGCCCACTCGCGCCTTCCTGGAAGCCGGCCGCGGCGAAGCGCTGGCCATGCTGGTGCGGGCCTGGATGCAAAGCGACACCCTCAATGAACTGCGCCTGACGCCGGGGTTGGTGTTTGAAGGCGAATGGCAGAACCACCCCCGCCAGACCCGCCAGACCCTGCTCAACCTGCTCAGCCGCCTGCCGCAGGGTACCTGGTGGTCGCTGCCGGCCTTCATCAGCGCCGTGCGCGAACAACATCCCGATTTCCAGCGCCCCGCCGGGGATTACGACTCGTGGTTTGTGCGCCTGAACAACAGCAGCGAATATCTGCGCGGCTTTGCCTCGTGGGAAAAGGTGGACGGGGCCATGCTGCGCCATTTCATCCACGCCGTCCTGCATTGGTTGGGCATGGTAGATCTGGCGGCCGCCAACGCCCACGAGATCAACACCGCTTTTCGCCCCTCTCCCTGGGCCGCGGCCCTGTGGCACGGACAGCCGCCGGAAGGGCTTCCCGCTGAGAACCAGCCCCTCATCGTCAGCAAGGACGGCCAGGTGGTGATTCAGGCCCTCACCCCGCGGGCCGCTCGCTACCAGGTGGCGCGCTTCTGCACCCTGGAAGATGAAAAAGCCGATCGGTACATCTACCGCCTGACCCCTGAATCCCTCCAGCAAGCCCAAAGCCAGGGCCTGCGCGTGACGCATGTGCTCAGCGTGCTCAAACGCCACAGCGCCGCGCCGCTGCCGCCCAGTCTGATCGAAGCCCTGGAGCGCTGGGAAAAGCTGGGCGTGCAGGCCTCCCTCAGCCGCCCCACCCTGCTCACCGTGGGCGCGCCGGAGATCCTCACCGCCCTGCGCAGCACGCGCGCCGCCCGCCACCTGGGGCCGGCCCTCAGCCCCACCGTGGTGGTGGTCAAACCTGGGGGCGAGTCCGCTGTGCGCGCTGCCCTGACCGAAATTGGCTATCTAGCCGATGCTCATTTGGATGTATAATTTTTTTAGGCGCGGGCCTCGCCCTGCGCATTCCCAACCCATTCCCCCGGAGTAGCCCCACATGTCCGAAAGACTTACCTGGATCCACCAAGAGCTGGACAGCCTGAAAGAGGCCGGCCTCTATAACCGCATCCGCACGCTGGGTTCGCCGCAAGGCGCCTGGCTGATGGTGGACGGCAAACGTGTTCTCAACTTCTGCTCCAACAACTATCTGGGACTGGCCAACGAACCCGTTCTGGTCAAGACCGCCCAGGAATACACCCAAAAATTCGGCGTCGGCCCGGCTGCCGTGCGCTCCATCGCCGGTACCATGGACATTCACCTGGAACTGGAACGCCGCCTGGCCGCCTTTAAGGGCGTTGAGGCCGCCATCACCTTCCAATCCGGCTTCACCGCCAATCTGGCCACCCTGCCCGCCCTGGTGGGCAAGGAAGACGTCATCTTCTCCGACGAGCTGAACCACGCCAGCATCATTGACGGCAGCCGCCTGTCGGGCGCGCGCATCGCGCGCTACGGCCACGCCGACCCCGCCTCGCTGGAAAAGGTCATTCAGGAAAACGCCGGCAGCTACCGCCGCGGGCTGATCGTGACCGACGGCGTGTTCAGCATGGACGGCGATATTGCCCCGCTGGATAAAATCTATGAGATCGCCGAAAAGTACGATATCCTCCTGATGGTGGATGACGCCCACGGCGAAGGTGTGTTGGGCACCGGCGGGCGCGGCATTGTGGATCATTTCCACCTGCACGGCAAAGTGGACGTAGAAGTCGGCACGCTCTCGAAGGCCTTTGGCGTGGTGGGCGGCGTGGTGGCCGGCAGCGCGGTGATTGTGGAATGGCTGCGCCAGCGCGGGCGGCCTTTCCTGTTCTCCTCGGCTGTCACCCCCGCCGATGTGGGCGCCTGCATCGCCGCGGTGGACATCCTCGAATCCTCCACCGAACGCGTGGACCGGCTGTGGGCCAACGCGCGCTACTTTAAAGAAGAAATGAAGAAACTGGGCTTCGACACGGGCGTTTCCACCACCCCCATCACCCCGGTGATGTTGGGCGAGGCCCCCCTCGCCCAGCAGTTCAGCCGCGAGCTGTTTGAGGAAGGCGTCTTTGCCATGTCCATCGGCTTCCCCACCGTACCGCGCGGCAAGGCGCGCATCCGCGTGATGATCTCCGCGGCGCACCAAAAAGAGGATCTGGATCAGGGCCTGGCGGCTTTCGCCAAGGTAGGCCGCAAGCTGGGCGTCATCGCCTAGGTTCGCTGTTCATTCTGCTGTTGTAGACGAGCCGCCTCTCACCGGGGCGGCTCGTTTTAGGGGGCCGCACGTCATTGCGAGCCGCGCAGCGGCGAAGCAATCTGCACGCCGATTGGCCGCGGTAGGGTGGGTGCAGCTTCTTCGAACGCACTGAATGGCTGCGAGGGCGCGCGATGACAAAAAAAACATGTTACTGCGAGCCCTCGGTTTTTGAGGGCAAAGCAATCTCTACCCGAAAGGTGCAGATCGCCGCGGGCGGACAACCACCGCCTAAGCCGCCGGTTTTCGGTGGGCGTGGCGATCTCTCTCTCAGGGTAGAGATTGCTTCGACTTTCTTGGCGTTCTTCGCGTCTTGGCGGTAAAAGACGTGTCTTTGAACCGCGGAGGCGCCAAGGACGCAAAGCAACCTGTGCTTTTCGGGATAGAGATTGCTTCGACCAGAAAACCCATCTGGTCTCGCAATGAAACCCGGACAGGTGCGTTCAGCTTCATCGAACGCACCAGAACGCCAGGGGTTCGTTTATTCGCTTTCTTGGCGTTCTTCGCGCCTTGGCGGTAAAACGTGAATCAAAAAAACGAGCCTTCCTGGCCCGTTTTTGGTCTGACGCTGAGGCGACGACGGGATTTGCAAGCACCTCGATGGTGAACCCGTGATCTTATCTCTTTTGTGGCGACCCTGCTGAGGCGACGACGGGATTTGAACCCGTGATCAGGGTTTTGCAGACCCTTGCCTTGCCACTTGGCCACGTCGCCTGGGAAAATTACAAGCAACTCATCGTTGCTTGTAAATAAGAGAGCGGGCGATGGGACTCGAACCCACGACCTTCTCCTTGGCAAGGAGACATTCTACCAACTGAACCACGCCCGCAAAACCTATTGAATTACTTACAGGCCAAAGTATAGCATCCTTCGCGGAAATCGTCAACCCTCTAACCTTGAAAAAATTCCTCGCCGTGGGAACGTTTCCCATCCGCCCCGCGTCGGAAAAAGGGTACAATTCCCTTGGTTGTTCATAGGAGCCTCAAGCATGACCCTTTCTCGAACCCTGCGCACCCTTGCCCTGACGGCCCTGCTGCAGCCGTCACTGCGCCGCCACAGGGCCTTCACCCCCGCGGCCTGTGCCAGCCAGGCGCGCAGGTCGCGGCGCAGCAGCCAGCCGCCCACCGGCAGAGCCGCCCACAGCGCCCAGCGCAGCACCCCGGGGATCTGCCCCACGGCCAGCACGCCCAAAGCCAGCAGTCCAAAGCCCAGGGCCGCCTGCAGGGAGAGGGCGGCCAGGGGGGGCAGCGGCAGCCGCGGGGCCAGGCGCCAGCCCAGCCCGCCCGCCAGGGCCGTCAGCAGGCCCACGGCCGCCAGCTCCCAGGCCCGGCTGACCACTTGCACAGCCAGTTCGGGGGTGAAAGGTTTATGCGAAACGTAATAGAGGCCCAGGATGCCCAAGACCCACAGGAAGCCCAGGGCGGCCAGCAGCGGTGATTTGCGCAGGGTATGCATGGGTTCATTATAGACCCAAGCCGCCGTCTTGACCCCTTGCTGGCGGTTCCGATTGGCTTACGGCATCAAGCCGTACAGGTGCTGGGCAAAGTTGAGCCAGTCGTCCTCATCCGATGCATCGGCGCTTTGCGTGCCGCTGCCCAGGAATTTCAGCTGAATCTGCATACTGTCGGCCGTGGCCGAATCGGAAATTTCCCGTTCCACGGGTGCGTATTGATCCACCCATTGATAGAGCTGCTTGAGTTCGTCCAGGGTCAGGAAATAGCTGCCCGCGGGTTCCACCGTCCCCGTGCTGCAGGAATCCGCGTAGGCGATGCCGCTCAGGTACACGCGCAGATGGTCGCAAAAACCGGCGATGCCGCCCTGCCGCCGCCATTCCAGGGCGAGCCCAAAGGGGTCTTCCGGCCCGGCTTGCAGCTCCCAGATGGTGCCCCGCACCCATTCTGCCAAGGCGCGCTGTTCCACCGCCGAGGCCGTCTGCGTGCCGCCGCCCAAAAAGGCAAACTGGATCACCCCTGAATCCACTTCGAAGGGGGCGTAGGTTTGATAGAAATGGGCCAGCTCCGCCGCGCGCTGCGGGTGGGCAAAAGCCGCTCCCATCAGCACCCCGCCGCAAGCCCCAAAAGCCACCCCGTCAGCCCCAATCTGCGCCTGGGAGCAGGGCTGACTGCCGGCCTCGCGCCAGTTCATGCGCACCGCGCCGATTTGGGGCGGGGGCGCGCTGGCCAAAACCACTTGAGCGCCGGCCGCATCGGTGTGGTAGGTGTACTGCTGCCCCTCCAGCTCTAAAATCACCCGCCAGCCGGGGGTGATCACCTCGGCGCAGGCCAGATCCGGCCATTCCACCCCCAGGCAGGAGTTGGGCCAATCCACCGCCTGGGCCGAGATCACGCGGATCTGCTCCGGCTGGACGCGGCGCTGGCTGGCCAACAGGCGGCGGGCTGCCGCTACGGGAGCTGGTTCGGGGGTGGGCACGGGCGAAGAAGCTGCACCCACCCTACCGCGGCCAATCGGCGTGCAGATTGCTTCGCCGCTGCGCGGCTCGCAATGACGTGCGGCCCCCTAAAACGAGCCGCCCCGGTGAGAGGCGGCTCGTCTACAACAGCAGAATGAACAGCGAACCTAGGCGATGACGCCCAGCTTGCGGCCTACCTTGGCGAAAGCCGCCAGGCCCTGATCCAGATCCTCTTTTTGGTGCGCCGCGGAGATCATCACGCGGATGCGCGCCTTGCCGCGCGGTACGGTGGGGAAGCCGATGGACATGGCAAAGACGCCTTCCTCAAACAGCTCGCGGCTGAACTGCTGGGCGAGGGGGGCCTCGCCCAACATCACCGGGGTGATGGGGGTGGTGGAAACGCCCGTGTCGAAGCCCAGTTTCTTCATTTCTTCTTTAAAGTAGCGCGCGTTGGCCCACAGCCGGTCCACGCGTTCGGTGGAGGATTCGAGGATGTCCACCGCGGCGATGCAGGCGCCCACATCGGCGGGGGTGACAGCCGAGGAGAACAGGAAAGGCCGCCCGCGCTGGCGCAGCCATTCCACAATCACCGCGCTGCCGGCCACCACGCCGCCCACCACGCCAAAGGCCTTCGAGAGCGTGCCGACTTCTACGTCCACTTTGCCGTGCAGGTGGAAATGATCCACAATGCCGCGCCCGCCGGTGCCCAACACACCTTCGCCGTGGGCGTCATCCACCATCAGGAGGATATCGTACTTTTCGGCGATCTCATAGATTTTATCCAGCGGGGCAATATCGCCGTCCATGCTGAACACGCCGTCGGTCACGATCAGCCCGCGGCGGTAGCTGCCGGCGTTTTCCTGAATGACCTTTTCCAGCGAGGCGGGGTCGGCGTGGCCGTAGCGCGCGATGCGCGCGCCCGACAGGCGGCTGCCGTCAATGATGCTGGCGTGGTTCAGCTCGTCGGAGAAGATGACGTCTTCCTTGCCCACCAGGGCGGGCAGGGTGGCCAGATTGGCGGTGAAGCCGGATTGGAAGGTGATGGCGGCCTCAACGCCCTTAAAGGCGGCCAGGCGGCGTTCCAGTTCCAGGTGAATGTCCATGGTACCGGCGATGGAGCGCACGGCAGCCGGGCCGACGCCGAATTTTTGGGTGTATTCCTGGGCGGTCTTGACCAGAACGGGTTCGTTGGCCAGTCCCAGATAGTTGTTGGAGCAGAAGTTGAGAACACGTTTGCCGTCCACCATCAGCCAGGCGCCTTGCGGCGAACCCAGCGTGCGGATGCGGTTATAGAGGCCGGCCTCTTTCAGGCTGTCCAGCTCTTGGTGGATCCAGGTAAGTCTTTCGGACATGTGGGGCTACTCCGGGGGAATGGGTTGGGAATGCGCAGGGCGAGGCCCGCGCCTAAAAAAATTATACATCCAAATGAGCATCGGCTAGATAGCCAATTTCGGTCAGGGCAGCGCGCACAGCGGACTCGCCCCCAGGTTTGACCACCACCACGGTGGGGCTGAGGGCCGGCCCCAGGTGGCGGGCGGCGCGCGTGCTGCGCAGGGCGGTGAGGATCTCCGGCGCGCCCACGGTGAGCAGGGTGGGGCGGCTGAGGGAGGCCTGCACGCCCAGCTTTTCCCAGCGCTCCAGGGCTTCGATCAGACTGGGCGGCAGCGGCGCGGCGCTGTGGCGTTTGAGCACGCTGAGCACATGCGTCACGCGCAGGCCCTGGCTTTGGGCTTGCTGGAGGGATTCAGGGGTCAGGCGGTAGATGTACCGATCGGCTTTTTCATCTTCCAGGGTGCAGAAGCGCGCCACCTGGTAGCGAGCGGCCCGCGGGGTGAGGGCCTGAATCACCACCTGGCCGTCCTTGCTGACGATGAGGGGCTGGTTCTCAGCGGGAAGCCCTTCCGGCGGCTGTCCGTGCCACAGGGCCGCGGCCCAGGGAGAGGGGCGAAAAGCGGTGTTGATCTCGTGGGCGTTGGCGGCCGCCAGATCTACCATGCCCAACCAATGCAGGACGGCGTGGATGAAATGGCGCAGCATGGCCCCGTCCACCTTTTCCCACGAGGCAAAGCCGCGCAGATATTCGCTGCTGTTGTTCAGGCGCACAAACCACGAGTCGTAATCCCCGGCGGGGCGCTGGAAATCGGGATGTTGTTCGCGCACGGCGCTGATGAAGGCCGGCAGCGACCACCAGGTACCCTGCGGCAGGCGGCTGAGCAGGTTGAGCAGGGTCTGGCGGGTCTGGCGGGGGTGGTTCTGCCATTCGCCTTCAAACACCAACCCCGGCGTCAGGCGCAGTTCATTGAGGGTGTCGCTTTGCATCCAGGCCCGCACCAGCATGGCCAGCGCTTCGCCGCGGCCGGCTTCCAGGAAGGCGCGAGTGGGCTCCGGCAGGGGCTGGCCGTGCGCATCCAACAGGCCGGCGGTGTTGAGCAGCGCCTGAAGAAAGGCCGCGGAGACGCGGTCGGGGCGGTCGCTGTATTTTTGGCCCCTGCGCCGCGCGGCCAAAAAGGTGGTGGCGTCGTCCAGGATTTTATCTTTGGCGGGGCGGGCGAAGGCGCTTTCGCCCGGCGAGGCAGGGCGGCCCAGCGGGGGGCTTTCCTTGGGGGTCAGGCGGGGCAGCAGCTCCAGCAGGTCGTCGGGGATGTAGGCGTATTCTTGGGGTTCGGGCGGGCGGTTGAAGAAGCCTTTGGCCACCAACCCGCGGTACCAGAGAATCTCGGTGGGGGATTGGGGGTTCAGATCGGGCCGTTCACGGTCGCGGCGGCCGGCGCCCATGATGCGCAGCTCGCCAAAGCGGCGGGTGAAGAGCGCCCAGGGCTGCGAACCTTCGGATTCCAGCAGGGCGTAGAGGGCGCGGTAGGCCTCGGGTGGCAGAGTCTCGATCACCTCGCGGATGGCGGAGCGGTCGAGCATGGCGCGCATCAGGCGCGGCAAAGCGGTGGGCGCATCGGGGGCTTCTAACTCGATGCCCCAGCCCTGCGCCACCATTTTCAGAAAGCCTAAGTCGTGCCCTTGCAGGGCGTGTTCCAGGTCTGGCATACCGTATTGATTATACCAATGCGTCTGCGGAGGGGCTGATCTCACTTCTTGCAACTTTGTCGGTTGAAAAGTGGAAAAAAACTAACCGATTAGCTAATTGATAAGTCAGATTAATTGACTTGACCCCAGGGGTCGGGTATAATCTGCCATAGTTGTATCTCGTCCACTCCAGAGGCGGCTATGGCGCTTAAAGGCAATCTGCGCGATTTTACCATCACCCAGCTTTTGAATCTTGTCAATTTAGCCAAGAAAACCGGCAACCTGGTGGTTGAAGGCCCAGGCGAAGTGGCTCAGATTAATTTTCGCGACGGCAAACTGGCCTTTGCGCAGCTTGCGCATGAGGACAGCAGCCTGGCGGCCATTTTGCAGCGCAACAGCAAGATTTCGGTCAGCCAGTACAAGCTGCTCAAAGAGCGTGCGGCGCGCATGACCGATAAGGAGCTGGGCATTCTGCTGATCAACGCGGGCTATGTGACCCAGGAAGATATCATCGCCAGCCTGCAGCAGTATTTCATCAGTGTGCTGCGCCGTCTGTTCACCTGGGTGGAAGGCATCTTTCATTTTGAGCAGGACGCGCGCCCGCCGGACGACAAAATTGCCCTGCGCATTGACCTGGAAAATTTGATCATTGAAGGCTCGCGCCAGATGCGCGAGTGGGAACAGCTTCAGGAAGAAATCCCCAGTCTGGACATGGCCTTGAAGTTCACCGATCGGCCGGGGACCAACATTCGCAACGTGAACCTGAGCGTAGAAGAGTGGCGGGTGGTGCAGTATGTGAACCCGCAAAACAGTATGCGCCAGATTGCGAAAGCCTCAAAACTGAACGATTTGGAAATCCGCCGGGTGGTGTACAGCCTGCTGCAGGCTGGTCTGGTCGAGGTGGTGCGCGTGGGTGCGCCCAGCGTGACCATTTCGGGGCGCATGTTCCCCACCCAGGACCGCGAAGAGCAAAAGTCGCTGGTCAACCGTTTGATTACCCGTATTCGTTCGATGTAAATTACCCGCTTCAGAAGGATTCTGCCCATGCAAACGGTAAAAATCGTGGTCACTGGCCCCTTTAGTTCTGGTAAGACAGAATTTATTCGCTGTGTCAGTGAAATTGATGTGGTTTCCACAGAGCGCAAGATTACGGCTGAGGCGGAAAAAATTAAAGATTCGACCACTGTTGCGATGGACTTCGGCCGCATCACGGTGGATGACGACCTGGTGCTGTACCTGTTTGGCACGCCGGGGCAGAAGCGCTTCGATTTTATGTGGGAGATCCTTTCGGAAGGGATGTTGGGGTTCATCGTGATGGTGGACAGCACCCGCCCCGAAACCTTCCGCGAAGCCCGCAGCATTTTGGAGACCTTCCGCGCCTATGCGCCCACCCCCTATGTGGTGGCGGCTAACAAGCAGGATTGCAAAGACGCCTGGGAAGTGGATGATATGCGCGTGGCGCTGCGTCTGGATTCCAAGGTCAAATTCTTGCCCTGCGTGGCCACCGACAAAGAATCGGTCAAGAAGGTTCTGTTGGAGCTGCTCTATTCGATCCTGGCGGAAATGGACGCGGGGGGAGCCTGAGGTTGAGGGGATGGTGACTGAGTGTCATCCATAACGACAGATCAAGGCATTCTGCATTACGAAGTATTTGGACGGGGGCGCCCCGTCATCCTGCTGCACGGATGGCTGGGTTCCTGGTCGTTGTGGCATGAAACCATGACCTACCTGGGTCAGTACTACCGCACCTATGCGCTGGATTTTTGGGGGTTTGGCGAATCGGACAACAAGCGCAGCACTTACCGCGTGAAAGACTTTGTCAGCCTGGTGGATCAATTTATGGAGCAGATGGGAATTCTGTCTGCGCCGTTGGTGGGGCACAGCATGGGCGGCACGGTGAGCCTGTCGGTGGCCTTGCAGCATCCCAACCGCGTGCAGAAGGTGACCATCATCGGCTCGCCGATTGTGGGGTCCTCGCTGGCCTTCCCGCTGAAGCTGGCGGGGCGCCGGCCAATTGCTTTTCTGCTCTTCACCTTTTTCCCGGCCTTCCGGCTGGCCATGCGCTTTGCCTCTCCGTACATTTGCAGCGCGCCCAATTTCCCAGAGATGATGGACCGCGATCTTTCGAGGACTTCGTTGGAATCCTTCCTGCTCAGTATCGCCTCGCTGCGCCGCACCGATCTGCGCCCCGACCTCAAACGGCTGCGCATCCCGGTGATGGGCATGTTTGGGGACCGCGACAACATCGTCAGCCCCAAGCAGTGGATGGCGCTGCAGGCGGGGGTTCCCTACGCGCGCATTGAGCGCTTCAAGAAGGCTGGTCATTTCATTATGATGGATGAACCTGAGTCCTGCCGCACCAAACTGAAGGACTTTTTAGATACCCCGGTGAACACGCTATGAGCCGAGATGCCTGCACATCGGGTTGTTTACAGCCAGTTGGACGGATGGTGCTGGACGGAGTGCAGGAGATTGTGGGGCGGGTTGGGCTGGTGGCGGTCTTAAACCTGGCAAACCTGAGCCATCTCTCTGACCCGGCGGCTGCCTTGAAAGGCACCGATTTGCGCGCGCTGCGGCGCGCTTTGGAAGATTTGTACGGCCGCCGCGGCGGGCGGGGGGTGCTGCTGCGCTCTGGGCGGGCGGCTTTTCGTCCCTTCTTAGACCATTTTGGCGAGGAACTGCATTTAACCCAGACGGAATTTCGCCTGCAGCCAGCGCCGGTGCGCATTCAGGCCGGCCTGGAGGCGATCACAGGCGTGTTGTCGCAGGTGGGCAGCAGTCCGCTGGATTTTACGGAAACCCCTGACGCCTGGGTGTGGACGCAGCGCGGCTGCTGGTGGTGCCACCCGTCAGAAAGCCAGGAGCCGGTGTGTCAGTTCGCGGTAGGGCTGCTGCAAGAGTATCTCAATTGGGCCAGCGGCAAGGTGTACCATGTGGAAGAGACCGCCTGCAAGGGCACCGGCGCCGAGGCGTGCGTCTTCCATATCTCCAAACATCCCCTGGATTGAGGCTGCGGATGCTGAAAATCATCCTACAAAGCAAACGTTCCATCCGCCCATTCAACGAACCCGCGCGCGATCTGCGCATTCAAAACAAGCCCTTATGGCTGCTGCAGCGCGACGTGCTTTATCCGTATGTGACCCGCGAGGTGGAGCTGCCCGAAGGCTCGCCGCTGCCGCAGGTGAAAGACGCTTGCCTGGTTTACCGCGACAACCTGTTTTTTGACGAATTTTATATCCAGGCCTTTTTAGAAGAAGCTCGCAAGCGCAAGCGCCCTTCGCGGGCGGCTTTTTCGTTGGATGACCCCGCCTTTCGCGAACACTGCCTGCCGCTGTCGCTGTCGTACACGCCGGTGGGCGGCCTGTATCTGGCGGATATGTGGTATTACCCCAACGGCCCCGAAGCCGACGCGGCGCCTTTGGTGATTGATTTGCAGGCGCGTGAGATCGGCTATTATCACGTGCCCACCTACATGGCCACCGGTCAGGGCGACCTGGTGTATCAGGTTCCCCTGCGCAGTTTGATGGCGATTGATTCGTGGGTGCATATTTTCATCATTGACACCGTATTCGGTCTGTTTGGCCGCGGGGCGCGTTTTGAAAACCGCCTGAACACCGACCTGGGCTTTAAGCTGGGCGTGTTGGCGGCGGCGCTGTATGAGGGTAAGCAGCTGCTGGAATGTTCTAAGGTGGTCCAAATCGGAAAAAACTGTGTGATTGACCCATCGGCGGTGATCCACGGGCCCACCACCATCGGCAACAACGTCACGGTGGGGGCGGGGGCGGTGATTGAGAACTGCATCATCGGCGATAACGTCAACGTTTCGCAGGGCTGCCAGCTGATGCTTTCGGTGGTGGGCGACGGGACGTTTTTGCCCTTCCGCGCGGCGCTGTTTATGACTTCCATTATGGACAACAGCATGGTGGCGCAAAATACCTGTCTGCAAATGTGCGTGGTGGGGCGCAATTCCTTCATTGGGGCGGGCAGCACCTTCACCGATTTCAACCTGCTGTCGGCGGGGATCAAGGCTCGGGATGGGAATGGGGTCTTGAAAGACGCCAACCGGCCCGTGTTGGGCGGCTGTGTGGGGCATAATTGCCGCATCGGGGCGGGCATGATCATCTACCCCGCGCGCACGATTGAATCGGATGTGGTGCTGGCGGCCTCGGCACAGCGCCGGGTGATTGACCGCGATGTGCATTACGAAGACAGCGATCACCATACCATGCGCGGGTCGGTGAATCATCCGCGTTTATACCCGCGCCCCGGCGAAAAGAGCATGGAATCCTGGTGATTGGGGCGCTTCATAACAAAGTTGTAAACCCATTTGCCCTCGTCTCCAATAGGTAAGATTTCATTATGACGATATAATATTAACGGGCCGCTGTCTATCCGCGGCCTGGCCAAAGGCCGCCTGGGAGCTGGCCTGCGGCGGTTGGAATCATATGCACATCCGTTTTTGAGGGAGGCCTTGATGAGTAAAGCCCGCCTAATGATCGTGGAAGACGACCCTGATATTTCAAACATGCTTCGAATTTACTTCAACGGCCAGGGCTACGATGTGGACCTTGCCCAGCGCGGCTCGGAAGCGTTGGAGAAAACCCGACAGGTGATGCCGCACCTGATCGTCCTGGATATCATGCTCCCGGATATTGACGGTTATGAGGTGTGCCGCACCCTGCGCACCAACACGCGCACCAGCCATATCCCGGTCATCTTTTTGACCCAAAAAGATGAGCGCAGCGATAAACTGCAGGGCCTGGAACTGGGCGCGGACGATTACATCACCAAGCCCTTTGATATTGAAGAGCTGAAACTGCGCGTGCAAAACGCCATTGCCCGCGCCGAGCGCGAAAGCCTGACGGACCCGCAATCGGGTTTGCCCGCGGGGCGCCTGATCGAAGATCAACTGCGCCGCCTGATTCGCCAAAAGGGCTGGGCTTTTATGGATCTGCGCATCAATTATTTCGATGCGTTTAAGGATGTGTACGGATTCATCGCCGCCAACGACGTGCTGCGGTTTGCGGGTATGCTTCTGGGCGAGGTGGTGGACACCCTGGGCACGGCCAACGATTTTATCGGTCACGCGGGCGGGGACAATTTTGTGATCATGACTTCCGAGACCACGGCGGGCGAAATTCGCCAACAGCTCAAGACCCGCTTCAACGAGGAAGTGCAGTCGCATTACAACTTTATGGATCGCCAACAGGGCTTCATGATGGCCCCTGATGACAGCGGCAAAATGGAAAAAAGCCCACTGATGAGTCTGGCGGTGGGGCTGGTGAGTCCTTCCACCCACACCTTTGCCGACATTCGCGAAATCACCGAAATTGCCGCGGAGGAACGCCGCCTGGATGCGGCTGCTTCCAACGGCTAAGGATCGCTCATGCCTGGTTTCGATCCATTCAGCCTGGGGATCGTCGTCGGTCTTTTGGGTCTTGCCTTCTGGGTATTAACGCGCCTGACTGCGCGTTCTATTCCCCGTCTGCGCCCCATGCCTCCTTCTGACGCCGCCCCAACGGTGGATGAGACCCTTTCTTCTCACACAGATCTGGTATTTGTGGTGCTGCCGGGGGGGCGGCTGGCTTCCTTCAACAGCGCGGCGCGCGAGGCCTTGCAGCTTTCGGAGGGGGAAACGCCCAGCCTGGAACGGGTGGCGCGCGCCATACGCCCGCAGGACGCTTTTCTCAGCCTGTGCGGGGCCGAGGGACAATCGCCCCTGGTGGTGAACGGGCGCCCTATGGTGGGCACATCGTACCGCCTGCCCCTTGCGCCCGAGGCAGCCGTGGTGGTGACGCTGCGCGCGCCTGAAAGCGGCGCAGCCCTGGCTGACGCCTCACCCAATCTCACCTCAGAGACCCTGCAAACCTATATTGATCTGACCCGCGCGATGGCCTCCAGCTTGGATTTGCAGGAAACCCTGCGGGCCGTGCTGGTGGAGATTCGCCGCGTGCTGCCCGCCGATTTTTCGGAAGTGGCGGTATGGGAGGCGGAGATGGAGGCCTTGCGCCCCTACCGCCTGACCGGGATTGTGCCGCAGGAATTTCAGCTGGAACGGATGGACGACTGCATCGCGGTGGGCGAAGGCCTGGCCGGGCAGGTGGCGCGCACCATGCAGGCGGTGGTCGGCCCTGAGATGGACGCCGCCGAAGGCCGTCCTTCGATGATGGAAGTCGGGGGACTTTTGGCGCGGGCGTGGATGAGCGTGCCGCTGATTGTGGGACAGGAATTCTTGGGCACGCTGACCCTGGCCAGTCTGAACGAAGGCGAGTATCAGAAGGATGATCTGGATCTGCTGCGCTTGCTGGGGGATCAGGCGGCGGTGGCCGTGCACAACGCTTTGCTCTATCGGATGGAGCAGCATCGCGCTAACGAGCTGAACGGCCTGGCCCAACTGGCCCAGGCGTTTTCCTCGGCGCGCGATTCGCAGACGCTGTTCACCAACCTGGTGCAAAGCATTGCCCCGCTGGTGGCGGTGGATATCCTCGGCTTTTTGCTCTACAACGAAAGTCAGCGCAGCCTGGAGGGGCAGGTTCCCTTCTACGGCCTGCCGCCGCAGTTCCTGGAGCTGTACAAGGTGAGGGTGAACCCTGGCAGCCCGCTGGAAGCGGCCTTGCTGGCCCAGGATATCATTCTGAGCGAAAACGCAGCCGAAGACCCCAACTGGGCGCGGCTGGAACTGGAACGCCTTTCGCAGGGGGCCAGCCTGCGCGAGACGGCCCTGGTTCCGCTGGTGACCGGCGGGCGCATGTTGGGTTATTTGCAGGCATCCAACCACAGCGGCGGGCAGGCGGTGTTCTCGCAGGATGAAATGCACTTGCTGACCATCATCGCCAATCAGGTGGCGCCGATTTTGGAAAATGCCGGCCTGATGCACCTGTCGCGCCAGCGCGCCCAGCGCGCCGAGGGGCTGCGGCGCATCGCCAGCCTGACCTCTTCGGCGGCCACGTTGGATGAAATCCTCAAGTTCTCCTTGCAGGAGCTTGCACATCTCCTGCATGCACAGGTAGGCGCGGTGTTCCTGCTCAACGCGGACCGCACCAGCCTGCTGCTGCACAAAGATTCAGCCTACGGAACCCAAAAACGCCTCCAGGAGCGCAGCATCAGCCTGACGGCGGACGATCCGCAGTTCCCCTTCACCGTTTCGGCCAGCCTGCACCCCACCCTGTTGGAGCTGCTGGAAATCGGCCAAAAGCCCATCATCCCCTTCTACCGCCAGTTCTTCCAGACCCTGGATATTGTCTCCGCGGTGGTGGTGCCTTTAGTGGTGCGCGATGAAGGCATTGGCGAGCTGTGGCTGGGCAGCACCGCGGCCAATTTCTTTGACCGCGGCGATATGCAGGTGGTTTCCACCGCGGCGGGGCAGTTGGCCGGGGTGGTGGAACAGAGCTATTTGGTGACGCAGACCGATGAAAGCCTGCGCCACCGGGTGGAGCAGCTGACGGCGCTGATGCGCATCAGCCGCGAATTGAGCACCTCGCTGGACCTGGAATCGATTTTACGGCTGGTGTTGGAAGAAGCCCTGCGCACCGCGCACGCCAATGCAGGCGGGGTGCTGCTCTTTGATCTGGAGCGCGGCCCCGAGACGGATACCGTGCTGTACGCCGTGGGAGAACCCCCGCGGGCAGATGACCCCCTGGTGCGGCGGGCCTTGGCCAGCGAGCAGCCGGTGGTGGTGGCCGATTGGGATGCAGCGGAATTGCCCCCGGCGCGCGAGGGCAGCGCATCAGCCCTGGCCGTGCCGCTGCGCGTGAACCAACAGCAGTCGGGGGTGATTGCCCTGTTTGCCGAGCGGGTGGGGTTCTTTGACCCCTCCGCGGTGGAAATTGTGCAGTCGCTGGCCGCGCAGGCCTCCATCGCCCTGAGCAATGCTTTCCAATTTGAATCCCAACTGCGGCGCGGTGAACTGCTGAAACGCGAAGTGGACACCCTGAACAAGCTCTTCCAGGTGTTCCAGGCGCTGCGCACCAACGGCTCGTTGGAAGAAAATTTGCGGGTGATCGCCGCGGCCATCACCGAAACCACGCCCTTCGAGGTGGTGTTAATCAGTGTGTACGACGCCGCCGCCCACGCCCTGCGGCGGGTGAGCGGGGTGGGCTTCACCGATGCCGCCTGGCAGGACCTGACCGCGCAGCAGCAGCCCTGGGAGGGGTTGAGCGTGCTTTTAGACCCAAGCTACAAAATTGGCAACGCTTATTACATCCCCTCGGATCAGCGTCCGGTGATTCCTGAGGATGTGCACGTGCTGCGGGTTACCCCGGCCGTGGGGCAGCGCCAAAAGGGCCTGTGGAACCCAGAAGACTTTTTGCTGCTGCCCATGTACGA
The DNA here is from genome assembly GCF_001306035.1 of Levilinea saccharolytica. GTDB lineage: Bacteria > Chloroflexota > Anaerolineae > Anaerolineales > Anaerolineaceae > Levilinea > Levilinea saccharolytica. The sequence goes on along the minus strand of NZ_LGCM01000042.1, from coordinate 48,402 downwards.
CAACCAGGGCCAGCCGCTGGGCTTGATCAGCCTGGATTCTCCGCGCGACGGTTTGCAGCCCGACCAGCCCACTTTGCAGGCTCTGGAGCTTTTCGCTTTGCAGGTGGCGCTGACCCTGGAGTCATATTACGGCGTGGAGAAGCTGCAAAGCGAAGCCAGCGCCCTGGAGATCGCCCGCAGCCGCGCGGCGCAGGCCGCCCAGGCCGCGCGCGCCAATTTGCCCATGCTGCTGCGCCGCCAGCTTTCGCAAACCCTGTCCATTCAGAACCTGGAGCGTCAGATCCATCAGACGCGCACGGGTATGGAATTGGCGGTGATGTCCAGCCGCCAGCCCAACGCTCAGGCCGTGCTCAAGACCATGGCCCGCGAGATTTTGGCGCGCTTCAACCTGCAAACCGTCTTGATCGCCGAGGCGGCTGCTGGCGGCCCGCGCCTGGCCGAGGTGATCGGCACGGTTCCGGCAGGGGTCAACCCCGACGCGCTTTTTGGGCAGCGCAACCCGCTGCGCCAGATTTTGGAAGACGGCAGCATTTTGCTGGTGTCCGACCGCAGCACCCACAACACCTGGAAAAACGCCCCGCTGCTGAACGCGTTGGAAGCTCGCAGCCTGATTGGCCTGCCCATTCGCGTGGGCGAAGGCCGCCAGGCGGCGCTGCTGGCGGTGGGAACCCAGCCGCTGCCGCCTTTTGGGCCGGAAGATCACCAGCTGTTCTCGCAGCTCACCAGTCAGGTCGAAATCGCTTTACAGAATTTGCAGTATCTGGCCGACACACGGCGGCGTGTGGATGAGCTGGACCGTCTGCTCGATTTCAGCCGCCGCCTGGGCAGTTTGGACCCCAATTCCATTTTGGACGTGCTGGCCGAGACGATTTTGCGCGTGCTGCCCAGCGCCAACGCCGCCTGGGTGGGGCTGTGGGACGCGAAGGATCAAACGTTGAATGTGCGTGCGGCTCAGGGCTATGCGGACTCTGGCCGCTTGAAGACGCTGCGCTTTACGGTGGATGCGGAGCAGCGCGAAAACGCCCCGTTGCCGGTGCGCGCCTTCCTCTCGCGCCAAACCCAGCGCGCGGCAGAAATGCGGCTGGCCCAAGATTACAACCTGGGGCCGGAAGATCTGCTGACCTACCGCAAGGCCATTGGCGAACGGCTGCCGCTTTCCAGCCTGGTGGTGCCGCTGCTGCGGGGTGATCAGGCCCTGGGGGTGCTGGTGATTGACAATTTCACCCGCTCTGAGGCCTTCAGCGCGGACGATCAGGTCTTTACCGAGTCATTGGGCCAACAGGCTGCCCTGGCGTTAGAAAACGCACGCCTGTTCGTTTCGGCAGAAGAACGCGCGGCGCAACTGATGGCCTTGAATCAGGTTTCGGGCGCGCTGGCTTCCAACCTGCAAAGCGAAGACCTCATCACCACCCTGCTAGGGCATCTGCGCAAGGTGCTGCCCTTTGACACGGCCACCCTATGGCTGCGCAATGGGGAGCAGCTTTCGGTGGCGGCGGCGCAGGGTTTTGCAGATGACGCCCGTCAGGTGGGCCTTTCGGTGGATATTCAGGACAGCCGCCTCTTCCAGGAGATGATCGCCACCGGGCAGGCTTTGTGCGTGCCGGATGTGCGCCTGGATGAGCGTTTCCCCAGCTTGATTGAGCCGGATTACCTTTCGTGGGTGGGCATCCCCCTGGTGGCCAAAGGCCAACTGGTGGGGGCGATTGCCCTGGAAAAAGCCGAAGCGGATTATTACAGCGCCGATCAGGTGCGAGCGGCCACCACCTTCGCCAGCCAGGCGGCCATTTCGCTGGAAAATGCGCGCCTGTTTGAGGAAAGCGAACGGCGCGCGGGCGAGCTGGATCAGCGCTCGCGGCGCCTGGCCATGCTGAACCGCTTCTCCTTTGACCTGGGAGGCGCTCTGGATTTGGATACGGTGCTGGAGGTGACGGCCCGCCAACTGCAGGACGCTTTGGGCGCCGAGTGGGTTTCGGCGGTTCTGCTGGGGGCCAAGGGCGAATTGAGCCTGAGCATGGAGCTGCCCGGCGGGGTGGGCGCGCTGCCGCTGGCTCTGCCGCGCCTGCCCTTGTTTGAACGTCTGGCGGATTCGCGCGGGATTTTCACCTGCGCAGATGTGCACACGGAGCGCGATTTGCAGCCGCTGACCGCCAGACACTTTGAGCCGCGCGGCCTGAAGGCCCTCATGGCCCTGCCGCTGCTGGCGGGCAGTAATCTGTACGGGTGGATGTGGGTGCAAAAGCAGGAAGTGTACCGCTTCAGCCTGCCAGAAATTGACCTGGGACGCACCGTCACCAACCAGGCGGCCCTGGCCATGCAAAACGCGCGCCTGTTCGCTGAAACCCGGCGGTTGACCGAAGATTTGGAACGGCGTGTGGAAGAGCGCACCGCCGAGATGATGCGCGAGCACCAGAACACGCAAACCCTGTTGAGCATTATCACCGAGCTTTCCGCCAGCCTGGACCTGCGCCATGTGCTCACGCGCACCCTGGGCGTTCTAAACGACTCGCTGGGCGCCGAACAAAGCCTGATTCTGCTGACCACCAGCCCCACCATTTACCGCGCCGGGGCGGACGGGATCAGCTCCGCTGACGGTTTGCTGGAGAAAGAATTGTCCCGCTGGGTGATGCGCCACCGTGCGCCTGCCCTGGTGGACGATTTGCCCAACGACGCCCGCTGGAGCAGCACAGGCGGCCCGCAGGCCCCTTACCGCAGCGTGGTGGCCGTTCCGCTGATTTTAGGTGAAGAAATTTCCGGCACACTGCTCATGCTGCACCGCCAGGAAGCCTTCTTTATGGTGGAGCAGGTATCGCTGGTAGAAGCGGTGGCCCGCCAGGTGGGCGTGACCCTGGGCAACGCCGAGCTGTTTAACCTCATTCGCGATCAGGCCGAAAACATGGGCTCCATGCTGCGCGACCAGCAAATCGCCGCCACGCGTTCCCGCGCCATTTTGGAAGCGGTGGCCGACGGTGTGCTGGTGACGGACGAAAGCGGCAAGATATCGCTCTTCAACCTTTCGGCTCAGCGCATTTTGGGCATGGACAGCGCGCAGGTGGTGGGAAAGAGCCTGGATCAGTTTACCGGCCTGTTTGGCAAGGCAGCCCAGAGCTGGATGCAAACCATCCGCGCCTGGTCGGATCACCCCTATCAATACCAGAACGAAATGTTCGCCGAGCAGATCGAGCTGGACGATGGGCGCGTGGTGGCGGTGCACTTGGCGGCGGTCATTTACCGCGAAGAATTCCTGGGTACGGTGTCCATTTTCCGCGACATCACCCACGAAGTGCAGGTAGACCGCCTGAAATCGGAATTTGTGGCCAATGTCAGCCATGAACTGCGCACGCCCATGACCTCGATCAAGGGCTATGTGGACATCATGCTGATGGGCGCGGCGGGCGCGGTGAACGATAAGCAGCGCCATTTCCTGGAAATTGTGCGCAGCAACACCGAGCGGCTGAGCGTGCTGGTCAACGATTTATTGGATATCTCGCGCATTGAATCGGGCCGGGTGACGCTGAATTTCCGGGCGGTGAACTTGCGCGAGGTGGCAGAGGACGTGGACGCGGATATTCGCCGCCGGTCGCGCGAAGAAAATAAGGCGATGGAATTTGTGTACGAGATCCCAGACGATCTGCCGCTGGTGCGGGGCGATTTGGAACGCGTGCGCCAGGTGTTGGGCAACCTGGTGACCAACGGCTATAACTACACCCCCGCGGGCGGTTTGGTGACGGTGCAGATGCGCCCAGTGGATCAAGGGGTGCAGGTGGATGTGACCGACAACGGCATTGGGATTGCCCCCAAAGATCAGGGGCGGATTTTTGAACGGTTCTACCGCGGCGAAGACCCGCTGGTTTTGGCCACAGCCGGAACGGGGCTGGGGCTGTCGCTTTCCAAGACGATCATCGAGATGCATCATGGACGCATTTGGTTTTCCAGCCAGCCTGGAAATGGCAGCACCTTCAGCTTTCTGCTGCCGGTGTTTACGCAAGAGGAATAACGAATGGCAAAAATATTAATTGCAGAAGATGAACCCGATATTCGCGATTTGATCTCTTTTACCTTGCAGTTTGCCGGGCATGACGTGGTGGCGGTGGGTAACGGGGCCGAGGCCCTGGAAGCGGCCCCCGGCGTGATGCCGGATTTGATTTTGATGGATGTGCGCATGCCGCGCATGACCGGTTACGAAGCCTGCGCGGCCATGAAACTGGACGAGCGCATCAAGCACATTCCGGTGGTGTTTTTATCGGCCAAGGGGCAGGATGCGGAAATTCAAAACGGCCTGGAAGCGGGCGCTTCGGAATATTTGCTTAAGCCCTTTGCGCCGGATGAATTGACCCAGCGCGTGAGCGAACTGTTATCCATGTACGGCAAGTAAACGGGAGCGGCATGAGCGTTATTGTGGTGGACCGCGAGATCGTGCATTACGAGGTGCTGGGCAGGGGCCGGCCTCTGATCTTTTTGCACGGTTGGGTCGGCTCCTGGCGCTATTGGATCCCGGTGATGCAGGCGGCGGCCATTCAATACCGCGCCTATGCTTTGGATCTATGGGGTTTTGGGGATTCGGCCAAATCCGCCAGCCGCTACACGCTGGAAGGTCAGGTTTCGCTGCTGGACAATTTCTTATTGGAGCTGGGCATTGGCCGCGTGGCCTTGGTGGGGCACGGGTTGGGGGCTTTTGTGGCCCTTTTATACGCAGCGCGTTTCCCAGAGGTGGTGGATCGGGTCATGGCGGTGAGCTACCCGATGGATGAGGCCAGCATCAACCCGCGCCTGCGCACCAGTCCCCCGCCAGTGTTGGCTGAGTGGCTTTTGGGACGCACTCCCGAAACGGAACCCGCCCGCGCGGATGCCCCCAAAACCGACCCTCAGGCGCTGACCGCCTCGTTCAATGCGCTGGCTTCTGTCAATTTCAAAGCGCTGTGGGGGCAATCTACCACGGCCTGTTTGCTGGTGCACGGCAATAACGACGCGGCGGTGACAGCCCCATCCCTGGAGCAGCTGGCAGCCTTGCCAGAGAAAACCCACACGGTGTTGTTTGATGAATCGGGCCATTTCCCCATGTTGGATGAGAGCAACAAATTTAACCGCCTGATGGTGGACTTTTTGACCTTGAATTCGGGGGAAAGCCCGCGGCAGCTGCAATTGAAAGAAGAGTGGAAGCGGCGCGTGCGCTGAGCGGGCCAGGTTCAGGGGCGAGACGGCTGGCGGGGGATGCGGCGGGGGAGGATGCCTCCGCTTTTTTTGACGCTGTGAGCCGGGCAGATTCCCGCGCCTTTAAAAATCGAGTACAATCAGGGGCACATGCTGACCGCGGAGGCTGGGTTTGAAACGATATTTACGGGATTATGGTTTTTTGTTTGGGCTGGCAGGGGTGGTGATCGCTCTGGATCAGTGGACCAAATGGTTGGTGCGCAGCAACCTGGAGATGGGTGAAATTTGGATGCCGTGGAGCGCGCTTTCACCGTATGCGCGCATTGTGCATTGGTATAACACCGGTGTGGCCCTGGGCATGTTCCAGGATCAGAACCCGCTGTTTGCCGCTTTAGCGGCGCTGGTGATCATCGGCATCATTTATTACTTTCCGCAAATTCCGGCCAAAGATTGGCCTTTGCGCCTGGCGCTGGGGCTGATGGCGGGCGGGGCGGCTGGGAACATGATTGACCGCCTGACGGTGGGGCATGTGACCGATTTTCTCTCGGTGGGCAACTTCCCGGTGTTCAACGTGGCTGATTCCAGCATCACCGTGGGGGTGGTGGTGCTGATCCTTGGGGTGTGGGCGGATGACCGCCGGGCGCGCCGGCTGGAAAAGCAGCGGCTGGCCGCGGAACAAAGCGCCGCGGAAGCGGCTTTGGCTGAGCAAAATTCGCAAAATTCGATTGAGCAAGGCCCGGTGGTGTAAATATGGGACTGCATACCTTCACCTGCCTTTCAGGCCAGGAAACCCGCCTGGATAAATTTTTGGCCGAACGGATGCCGGAATTGAGCCGCTCGCGCATTCAGGCGTTGATCCGCGAAGGGCTGGTGAGCGTGGATGAGGCCGCGGTGAGCAAACCCGGCCTGGTGCTGGAAGCGGGGCAAACCGTGGGGATGTACGTGCCTGCGGCGGAGCCGAGCGGCCTGACCCCCGAAGATATCCCTTTGGATGTGGTGTTTGAAAACGATGATTTGATGGTGATCAACAAGCCCGCGGGCATGGTGGTGCACCCGGCGGCCGGGCACAGCTCCGGCACGCTGGTGCACGCGGCCCTGGCGCACGCCCCGGGCATGGAAGGCATCGGCGGCGAGGTGCGCCCGGGGGTGGTTCACCGCCTGGATAAGGACACCTCCGGTTTGATCTTGATGGCCAAAAATGACCGCACCCATCAATGGCTGCAAAACCAGTTTCGCAGCCGCAAGGTGCACAAGACTTATCTGGCGCTGACCGACGGCGCGCCGCCGACCCCCAGCGGGCGGGTAGATGCGCCCATCGGACGCGACCCCAGCCACCGCAAGCGCATGGCGGTGGTGGCCCCGGGCAAGGGGCGCGAGGCCGTGACGGAATATTTTGTGCGTGAAACCCTGGGGGGGTACTGCCTGGTGGAAGCGCACCCGCTGACCGGCCGCACCCATCAGATCCGCCTGCACCTGGCCTTTTTGGGCTGCCCCATTGTGGGCGATACAGTGTACGGCCACCGCCACCCCACCCTGCCCCTGGAACGACATTTTCTGCATGCCTACCGTTTGTCGGTGGTGCTGCCCGGCGAACGAAGCCCGCGAATTTTTGAGGCCGCGCTGCCGCCCGAATTGGAGACGGTTTTACAATCCCTGCGGCGCGCCTGAACCCCCTACCCCCAACTGCATCAGGAGCTGCTATGGAAATCGTTGACCTGCGTTCGGATACCGTCACCCAACCTACCCCGGCCATGCGCGAAGCCATGGCCAAAGCTGAAGTGGGCGACGACGTTTTTGGCGAAGACCCCACCCTGAACCGTCTGGAAGCCCTGGCGGCGCAGCGCGTGGGTCACGAGGCGGGCCTGTTCGTGCCTTCGGGGACGATGGGCAATCTAGCGGCGGTGCTGGCACACTGTCAGCGCGGGGATGAGGCCGTGATGGGCCATTTGGCGCACACCTTTTTGTTTGAGGCGGGCGGCATTTCGGCCCTGGGGGGCGTGTTTGCCCATACCCTGCCAAACCAGCCGGACGGCACGCTGCGCCTGGAGGATATTCAGGCGGCGGTGCGGCCGGATGACCCCCACCACCCGATTTCGCGCCTGGTGATTCTGGAAAACACTCAAAACCGCTGCGGCGGGGCGGTGCTTTCGGCGGAATATACGCGGCAGGCGGCTGAGCTGGCCCATGCCAACGGCATGAAGCTGCATTTGGACGGGGCGCGCCTGTTCAACGCGGCGGCGGCCCTGGGCGTTCCCGCTTCGGATCTGGCCGCTCCTGCGGATTCGGTGACCTTTTGCCTGAGCAAGGGCCTGTGCGCGCCGGTGGGTTCGGTGCTGTGCGGCTCGGCGGAGTTCATCCGCGCGGCGCGCCGCATTCGCAAGCAGTTGGGCGGCGGCATGCGCCAGGCGGGCGTTTTGGGCGCAGCGGGGCTGGTGGCCCTGGAGCAGATGACGGAACGCTTGAGCGAAGATCACCGCCGGGCGCAGGCTTTGGCCGCTGGGCTCGGCCGTATCCCCGGCCTGGTGTTGGACACAGAGCACCCCGCCAGCAACATGGTGTTTGCCAATCTGGCCGCGGGGGTCACCGACAACGCGGCGCAGGTGGTGGAACGCCTGCGGCAGCAGGGCGTGAAGGTGGGGGCGGTGGGCGCGCGGCGCTTCCGCATGGTGACGCATTATTGGATTACCGATGAGGGGGTGGAACGGGCGGTGAAGGCCTTCGGCAGCGCGCTTTAGTGGGACGGGCGCTGTTTGGGCGCGATTTCAGTCGTATGAATATGAGCATGGGGCGGGGCCGCAACCTGGTCTCGCCCATTTTCTTTGGCATGGTACAGGCGTTTATCCGCCAGATCAATCAGCGCGTACATTTCCTGGGTCTCTTCGGGGAAGGTGGAGATGCCCTGGCTGATGGTGGGTGGAGCCACCGGTTGACCGGTGCGGTCCAGCACCTGGACGGCGCGCAGCGAATTGCGCAGGCGGTGGGCTACCGCATTGGCCTGAGATCCGTGGGCGTTGGGCAGGGCGATGATGAATTCCTCGCCGCCCCAGCGGCCGACCAGATCGGTGGACTTGATGTTGGAGAGGATGCATTGGGCCAGCGAGGTAAGCACACGATCGCCGACCAGATGACCGAACTGGTCGTTGTACTGCTTGAAATGGTCAATATCCAGCATGATGATGCTCACCGGCTGTCGCAGGCTGCAGGCGGTTTGCAGCAGGCCGCCCAGCTCGGACAGGAAGGTGTAATGGTTTAAGGTGCCGGTGAGCGAATCAAGGCGGGACTGCTGTTCCACCTGAGAATGGTGGCGGGCGTTATCAATGGCCATGGAGGCCTGTTGGGCGATGTTTTCCAGCAGCTCCAAATCTCTCTGCGTGAAGGCGCTGTCGGTGTAGGAGGCCACGGCCACCACCCCAAAGGCTTCGCCGTCGTGCTCCATGGGTGCGCCCATCCAGCTTTGACTGAGGCGCGCCTTCCCCACGGTTTTCAATTCGATCCCAATCTTTTTGGCGTCCGCGGCCCCATGCCGGAGCAGGATGGAGCGGTTATTGCGCACCACATAGCCGGACAGGCTGTCGTGGATGGGGACATGCGTGGGCGGGAAGAATTCGCCGCCGTCGTAGAGCAGTTCCAGGCGAATGTCATCGTTTTGCTTCACGCCGATGTAGTAGGTATCGGCCTGCAGCGCGCTTTGGATGGCGGTGGACATCATCTCGAACACTTCGGAAATTTCGATGGATGAAGACAAGCTGCTGGCCACATCGTTGAGGGTACGCATGCGGCGCAGGTGGTGGTTGATGATGTTCACCATGCGCGAGACGGTTTCAATAATGATGATGCCCAGGATGGGCACGGAAAGGACCCAACCCCACACCGTCAGCCCCCCCAACTGGGTGAGATGGCCAGAAAAGATGGACAGCAGCAGGGTGGAGGTGAGGATAAAGGTGTAGCCAGGCAGGCGGCCAAACAGGATGGTGGTGCCCAGGGTGAAGGTGATGAGCACCAGCAGGGCGAACTCCTGGATATAGACCGGCCCCAGCAGGACGGTGGTGGAAACCGCCACGCCGTTGAAGATGGGCAGCAGCCAGCGCAGACTCTTAAAATAGGGAGTAACGGGGATAATCCAGAAATAAAACACCAGGCTGTAAATGGACCCCAACACCCCCAAAAGCACATTAAAGATGCGCTGCTGGGCGTTGAGCGACGGATCGAAGCCCGTCATCAGGCATAGGATGAGCAGCCCTTCCGAAATGAGGATGACGGGCAAGATCAGCAGCCGCAGTTCATCTGTGCTCAATCGGAAAGGATCACCGCTGTTTTTTAGCCCTGGAAGGGATGATTGCTCAGCCTTTTGGGGAATATTTCCATTCATAACCAAATTTTAACCTTTTTGGTGGGGAAATGTGCAAACAATATTGCAAAGTGCGAAAAAATTGCCCGCGGAATGGTTGAAACAGCCGTCCTTCTGCACACAGAGGATTGCAACGATCGTGCCACAACCTGTTGGATCGGGCCTGCGCGGGGCGGGGTGTGCGCATATCTGTTATAATTCCTATGCTCTTATTTGCACAAACAGCTTTCTTTACCGTGTTTCAGTTTGAGAAGATTGGAGGAACCGCGCAGATGGAACTATTTTTGACTCTGGAACAAATTGACGAAGCGGCACAGGCCGTGCGCAGCCGTTTAAAAGAACTTCCCCAGGTGGGTATGATTTTGGGAACCGGCCTGGGTGAATTGGGGGATGCGGTGGAGGATGCGGTATATGTGCCTTATCCTGAGATTCCGCATTGGCCGACCAGCACCGTGCAGGGACACAAAGGCCGCCTGGTGATTGGCCGCCTGGCGGGCAAGCAAGTGATGGTTTTGCAGGGGCGGGCGCACTATTACGAAGGCTATTCCATGTCGCAGGTGACGCTGTGCGTGCGCGTGATGCAGCGCCTGGGCGTGCAGACCCTGTTTGTCACCAACGCCGCCGGGGCGATTGACCCCAGCTATTTGCCGGGGGATCTGATGCTGATCAAAGATCATCTGTCTTTGATTGCCATGACCGGCCCCAACCCGCTGCGCGGCCCCAATTTGCCCGAGCTGGGCGAGCGCTTCCCGGATATGAGCCAGCCTTACGACCCGGCCTTGCGCAAAATTGCCCTGGAAGTGGCCAAAGAGAGCGGCGTGCCGATGCACGAGGGCGTGTATGCCTCGCTGTCGGGGCCGTCCTTCGAGACCCCTGCGGATCTGCGCTTCCTGCACATCATCGGCGCGCACGCTGTGGGCATGTCCACCGTGCCGGAAGTGATTGTGGCGCGTCACAACCGTATGCGCGTGCTGGGCATTTCGGGCATCAGCAACAAAGCCAATTTGGACGGTTCGACCGAGACCACCCACGAAGAGGTGTTGGAGGCCGGGCGGGTGCTGGTGCCGCGCTTGAAGGCGGTGGTTTTGGGCGTTTTGGAACGCATGTAATCCAGGGCCCCGCCCATTCTGTGGGTGGGGCAGGTCATCTCGCGCTGCCTTATGGATGATATTTTCAATCTCCTCGAAAATTACGAGGTGGTCATTTACGTCGTGCTGGGTTTGGCGGCGTTATTTCCGCTGCGCCGGGCTTACCTGGTGTGGCAGGAGTACCGCGCGGCCCAGTTTGGCCTGGAGCGGGAACTGGCCCAGCGGCGCATCACCGCTTCGCTGGCGATGTTTTTTTTGCTTTCGCTGCTGATTGCGGCCGAGTTTTTCCTGGCGTCATTTGTGATTCCGGCGCGTCCCAAGCCAGTGATGCTGGCCACGCCCACGTTGGATTTGCTGACAACGCCTGAATCCGCGGCGGCCGCAGGCCCCACCGCCGAAGCCCTGGCAGGCGCGCCCGCGGCCCCGGCTGCCCCGGCTGCCACGGCGGCGCCCCCCGCTGAGGGCTGCATCCCTGGGCAGTTGGAATGGACCTTGCCGCAAAACGGGGATGAGATCTCGGGTCTGGTGGAGCTGCGCGGCACCATCACGGTGGGCAACCTGGGCTTTTACAAGTATGAGTTCTCTCAGCCGGGCAGCGACAGCTGGGTGACGATTGCGGCGGGCAATCAGCCCCTGCAAGATCAGCCCCTGGGCGGGGTGTGGAATACCGCCGATTTGATCCCTGGCGATTACCTGCTGCGGCTGGTGGTGACGGATAACCAAAACCAACCTTTCCCGATTTGCCAGATCACCATCCGGGTGGTAGCCCCGGAGGAAGATTAGAGGAGCGCTATGCCCGAAATTGAAATTCGCCCTGCGGTTCCTGCCGATTTGCCGGTGTTGGCTGGTCTGGGCCACAGCTACGAGACCCAATATGTATGGCAGATGGATCGAAATGTGGAAGATGGGCAAACGTTGGTGAATTTCCGCGAAGTGCGTCTGCCGCGTTCGGTGAAGGTGGATTACCCCTACGCGCGCACGGTTTTGGCGGATGAATGGGGCCAGCAGGCCGTGGTGATGGTGGCGGTGATTGGCTCGGAAGCCGTGGGGTATTTGCGGATTAAAGACCGTTTGATCCCCAATACCGCCTGGGTGACGGATTTGGTGGTGAAACCGCAGCTCCGCCGTCAGGGGATTGCCAGCGGGCTGATTCTGGCCGGGCAAGATTGGTCAGCCCAGCGCGGTCTGCGGCGCTTTATGCTTGAGATGCAGTCAAAGAATTACCCGGCTATTTGCCTGGCGCGAAAATTGCGCTTTGAGTTCTCTGGTTACCACGATCATTTTTACGCCAACCAGGATATCGCCTTATTCTTCAGCCGCTTCCTGCGCTAACAGGGAGCGAGGGCAGGGCTTTGCTTTTGAACTTAACCGCCTGGCTACTTGCCTTTTTTCGTACCACCAGCCAAATTCTCACCGCTGGCATTGCCATCACCGCCTTTGCGCTGCTGCTGTATGCCCTGGCGTTCAACTTACGCGACCGGGTGGCGCGCTCTTTTGCGGCGATTCTGGTGTGCGTCATTGTGGTTTTCACTGGTGAGGCCATCGGCTCTACCACCGGACAGACCTCCTGGCTGAGCTTTTGGCTGCACTTCCAATGGGTAGGAATCATCTTCCTCCCGCCTGCTTATCTGTATTTTTCAGATGCGCTGTTGGCCACCACTGGCAAACCCAGCCGTTGGCGGCGTTTTTGGGCGGTTCGCATTTCGTACCTGATCTCGGCAGGTTTCCTTTTTTTCCTGGTGATCGGCGTACTGTTAGGCCCGGTGGTCAATACCGACCAGCCCGCGCCCCATTTGCAGCGCACCTTTTGGACGGACGTCTTCACCCTGTATTACCTGGGCATCACCGCCCTGTCATGGATCAATTTCATCCGTGCCTACCGCCGCACCACGACCCCCACCAGCCAGCGGCGCATGGGTTACCTGCTGTTGGGCGCGGTGGCGCCCACGGTGGGCTCCTTCCCGTTTCTGCTGTTTGGCTCCGAACTGGTGGCCCAGCACCCGCTGTTCTTCTGGTCTTTTTCGGCCCTCAGCAACCTGGTGTTGGGCGGGCTGGTGGTGGTGATGGCGTACTCGGTGGCCTTCTTTGGGGTGTCGTGGCCGGATCGGGCGGTGAAAAGCCGTCTGTTCAAATGGATTCTGCGCGGGCCGGTGAGCGCCAGCCTGACCCTGGGCATCACCACGGTGGTGCGGCGGGCCGGGGAGTTGTTTGGGCAGAATTACACCCCCTTGGTGCCCATCCTGATGGTGGTCACCATTTTGGTCTTCCAGTATTTGATCACGGTGTTCAGCCCGTGGTGGGAGCGGGTGCTTTTTTCGGGCCAGGAGCGCGAAGACCTGAGCGTGCTGCGGCGGCTGGAAGACCACTTTATGACCCAAAACGACCTGACCCAGTTCTTAGAAATGATCCTGGCGGCGGTCTGCGACCGGCTGCAGGCCAGCGGGGCCATGCTGGCGGTGATGGAAGGGGGCGAACTGGATTGGCTGGTGCGGGTGGGCAACGCTCAGGATATGGCTACGCCGCCGGCTGAGGCTTTACAGGAGCGTTGGGGTCAAAACGGGGTGTCCCTGGAAACCTTTCAATGGGGGCCCCATTTGATTGTGCCCCTGGAGAATGATTCGCTGATGGGTCTGATGGTGGTGGCCAACACCGACCGTGCCAGTTTGGATCGGGAAGAGGTCTTTGGGCTGAACCTGCTGGTGGAGCGCGCGGCTTTGGCCCTGCACGACCGGCGCAGTTTGCAGCAGATTTTGGGCGGTTTGCAGACCCTGTCTTCGGATATGGACATGATCCAGCGCATGCGCGCGGTGGGGCGCTATGACGGCTCGGTGCTGCTGCAATTGGATGTGCCGGAGGTGTCGCCCGACCTGGCTCAGTCTGTGAAAGAAGCCCTGACGCATTATTGGGGCGGGCCGAAGCTGACCGAAAGCGCACTGGTGAACCTGAAAGTGGTGCAGGATTCGCTGGATACCTACGACGGCAACCGCGCCAACGCCGTGCGGGGGGTGCTGCGCGAGGCGATTGAGCGCGTGCGCCCTGAAGGGGAGCGGCGCTTTACGGGTGAATGGATCCTGTATAATATCCTGGAGATGAAATTCCTGGAGGGCCGTAAGGTGCGCGAGGTGGCCATGCGTCTGGCCATGTCGGAGGCTGATTTGTACCGCAAGCAGCGCGTGGCCATTGAGGCTGTGGCGCGGGCGGTGACCGAAATGGAAGCCCTGGCGCGGGTGGAAATGCCCGAAACAGAAAATCTGACCCCCCAAAACCCCCCAGATTCAGAGTAGTTACAAAATCCACTAGCGTTTCATTGTAAAATTGTTATAAAATAAATGATAGGCGATTTGTTTCTTCCCATCCTTAGAGATCTTTGCAGGCCTTCCCAGGGGAGGTGAATACATGTTGTTTAAGCGCACCGATGTCCGCGCTGAAGATCAAGCACCAGACTTAGATGAAGGTTGGTGGGCGTCAGTATTAGCGGATGAGGACACATTTTCAGCAACCCGTGCGGAAGCGCAGAGCCGTTCGCAGACGAATGGGATGGCTTCAGTAGATTGGGATCATGTTCAAGATCTTTTTGAACAGGACGAGATCATCACCCTTCAGGTGACGGGTTACAACCGCGGCGGCCTATTGGTTCAGGGAGAATTGATGCAGGGCTTCGTGCCCGTATCGCACCTGATTGATGTGCCGACCACGCTGTCGGAAGACGAGCGTCAAAACCGTCTGGCGGGCTATGTGGGCCGCACCCTGGATCTGAAAGTGATCGAGTGTGAGCCGTCGCTGGAGCGGATTGTGCTTTCGGAGCGGGCCGCTTTGGCCGGAGAAGGCCGCCGCAAGCAGCTGTTCCAATCGCTGCGGGTGGGCCAACGCGTTCAGGGGCATGTGACCAACGTGACCGATTTCGGCGTATTCGTGGATTTGGGCGGGGTGGAAGGCCTGATCCATGTGTCGGAGCTTTCCTGGGGCCGCGTGCAGCACCCTGGGGATATCTGCGTCATCGGCGATCCGGTGGAGACCCTGGTTCTGCAGGTGTGCGAGGAGACTTCGCGCGTGGCGCTCAGCCTGAAGCAGCTCACCGCTAACCCGTGGGAACACATGACCGAAGTTCACCACCCCGGTGAGGTTGTTCCGGCGGAGGTGACCGCCATCATGCGCTTTGGGGCCTTTGCGCGCCTGCCTGAAGGCGTGGAGGGTCTCATCCACATTTCTTCGATCACGCTCCCCGAAGGGATCAAAAATCTGGAATACTACCTGCACGTCGGCCAGCCGGTGCAAGTGCGCATTTTGCATGTGGATGCCAACCGCCGCCGCCTGGGGCTGGGATTGGTGAGCCTTTTGGAATGAGAGCACCCGTGCCGGAGGAACCCCGTTCGCCGCGGAAAAAGCGCGGCGGCGAACCTGCCGCAGTGCCTGAACCGCAAGACCGCTGGCTGGATAAAGCCGCGGGCTTTTGGCTGCGCCTGGACCGCTTTGGCAGCGACCTGGCGGGGGTGGGGCTGCTGCTGCTGGCTTTGCTGACCCTTTTGGGCCTGGTGAGCCTGACCCACGGGGTGGTGATTGATTTTTGGATCGGGCTGCTGCGCCGCTGGCTGGGCTGGGGCGCTTTCCTGGTCATTTTGGCCGCCGGTTTCGGCGGCGTTTTGCTGTTGTGGCGCGGAGACCCGCCCCTGCGGCGGCTGCCTTTGGGGCGCGTGCTTTCGCTGGAAGGGTTGGTTTTCACCCTGCTGGCGCTGGCTGCGCTGGTGGGGGGGCGTTCTTTAGAGCGCGCGGATTTGGGGCTGGACGGCGGCCTGGTGGGCTGGGGGCTGGCGGAGCTGGCGCGCCTGGCGCTGCCGGGGCCGCTGGACGCGGTGGTGCTGGTGCTGCTGGCGCTGCTGTTTGCGGCGCACGCCCTGGGAGGGCTGGCCTGGCTGAGCCGCCGCATTGAAAGCTGGCTGGCTCAGGACGCGCCGGAAGAATTCCTGGCGGCCGAAGAACCCGCCCAGGCTTCCCCAACCCTGGAGCCTGTGCCGGATGCACCGGACAAACCGCAGCGCGGCAAACGCAGCGGGCCGAAACCGGTGATGGTGAAGCCGGTGGCGCGGGTGGAGCGCAGCCCCAATTTGCCCCCGCTGGATTTGCTGATCCCCGATCAAGATTCACGGCCGGATGAGGGCCAGATTCATCATTCGGCCCAGTTGATTGAGCAGACCCTGGCCGAATTTGGTATTCCGGCGCGGGTGGTGGGTTTTCGCGTGGGGCCCACCGTGACCCAATACGCGGTGGAACCCGGGTTTGTGGATAAGATCGGCCCCGACGGCGCCCCTCAGCGCCAGAAGGTGCGCGTTTCGCAGATTTCTGGGCTGGCCAAAGACCTGGCTTTGCGCCTTTCGGCGGAACGGCTGCGCATTGAGGCGCCGGTGCCGGGGCAGTCTTTCGTGGGGGTGGAAGTGCCCAATGCCCACAGCGCCATGGTGCGCCTGCGTTCCCTGCTGGAAACGCCCGCCATGCAGCGCATGACCGCCCCGTTGGCTTTGGCCCTGGGGCGGGATGTCTCGGGGCAGCCGGTGCTGGCGGATCTCTCGCGCATGCCGCACATGCTGGTGGCGGGGACGACCGGTTCGGGCAAATCGGTGTGCATCGCCGCCATCGCCACCTGTTTGGTGATGAACAACTCGCCGGAGCAGCTGCGTTTGGCCATGTTGGACCCCAAGATGGTGGAGCTGATCCGCTTTAAGGGCCTGCCGCACCTGCTGGGGACGGTGGAAACCGAGACGGAGCGCATGTTGGGGGTGCTGCGTTGGGCGCTGCAGGAGATGGACGCGCGCTACCGCCTGTTGGAAGCCAACCGCGTGCGCGACCTGGAGGGGTACAACCAGCGCGCTTTGCGCCACAAGGAACCCACCCTGCCGCGCATTGTAATTTTGATTGACGAGCTGGCGGATTTGATGATGTCGGCTCCAGAGCAGACCGAAGGGGCCATTGTGCGCCTGGCGCAGCTGGCCCGCGCGGTGGGCATTCACCTGGTGGTGGCCACGCAGCGCCCCAGCACGGATGTGGTGACGGGGCTGATTAAGGCCAATTTCCCGGCGCGCATCGCCTTCACGGTGGCCTCGGCGGTGGATTCCCGCGTGATTTTGGACGTGAACGGCGCCGAGACGCTGCTGGGGCACGGTGATATGCTCTTCCTAAACCCGGAAGTGGGCACGCCCACCCGCGCTCAGGGGGTCATTTTGACCGACGCGGAGATGGATCAGGTGATTGCCTTCTGGCAGCGCAGCATTCCGCCTTCGGAGGAAGCTGCCCCCTGGGAAGAACTGCTGCAGGAGGCCGAAGAAGAGGGGGGCGACGCCCTGGTGAAACAGGCCATCGAGGTCATTCGCCGCTCGCAGCACGCCAGCACCTCCATGCTTCAGCGCCGCCTGCGCATCGGCTATCCGCGCGCGGCGCGGCTGATGGAAGAGTTGGAGGCTTTGGGGGTGGTGGGGCCGGCCCAACCCGGCGGGCGCGAGCGCGAGGTCTTGATGAGTCCCGATGATGAAATTGACCTGGACGGCTCAGCGCGGGATGGGTATGACGGCGAGGACGAGGATTGAGCCGGGCAAGGTTGAGCCTCTCGCTTGACAGTTTGCCTGGGGTAAGATAGCATAAGAAGGCTGGCTTTGGCCGGCGTTTACCCTTTTTGCGACGGAGCTAGACTTGGAACAGGCAGTGAAGAAAGAAGAGCCGAAGACTGTTACAGACTATGCGCGGGCGATTTTTAAGGGGGCATTTCTGCCGATCGCGGTGTTTTTGAACCGCCTGGGAATCAAACCGAATACCATCACGATTTTGGGCCTGGTGGGGCATGTGGGCGGGGCGGTTTTGGCAGCCCTGGGGTACATGACCTGGGCGGGCTTGCTGCTGTTGGTGATGGCGCCTTTTGATTTCTTAGACGGCACTATGGCGCGCCTGCGCGGAGAATCCTCCAACTTTGGCGCCTTTGTTGACTCGGTGACCGACCGCTATTCAGAATTCTTTATCCTGGGCGGCCTGCTGGTGTATTTCCTGGAGCATGCCAACCGCGAAGGGGCCATGCTGGTTTATTTGGCGGCGGCGGGGTCGCTGTTGGTTTCGTATATTCGCGGGCGAGCCGAGGCCCTGGGCTATGACGCCAAGATCGGCATCCTTTCCCGCCTGGAGCGCTACATCGTTCTCATCCCGGGTCTGGTCTTTAATATTCCGGTGGCGGCTTTGTGGGTCATCGCGGTGCTGTCAAATGTGACCGCTGTCCAACGCATCCTGCATGTCCGCCGTCAGGCGCATGCCGCGCGCACGAATTAATTCTTTATTTCTGAGGGTAGCCCTGTGACTCGTGAAGGTTTTTCTATCGGCCCGTTGTTCATCCATTTTTACGGTGTGATCATCATGCTGGGGGCGTTGGCGGCAGCCTGGTTGACCGCCTGGCGCGCCAAGAAAGCTGGCGTGGATTCGGAAAAAGTGTGGGATATGCTCCCCTGGGCGCTGCTGGGCGGCGTTTTGGGGGCGCGCATCTGGCACATTTTAACCCCCCCGGCCTCGATGGTGGAACGCGGCTACACCACCTGGTATTATCTGACCCACCCGCTGGATATGCTCATGATCTGGAACGGCGGCCTGGGGATCCCCGGCGCAGTCATCGGCGGGGCCATCGCGGTGTACATTTTCTGCCGCCGCAACAAGCTGAGCTTTTTGCAGTGGACCGATTTTATCGCCCCGGGGCTGGCCCTGGCGCAGGCCGTGGGACGCTGGGGAAATTATGTCAATCAGGAATTGTACGGCGGGCCTTCCAACCTGCCCTGGGCGATTTTCATTGAGCCGCGCTACCGCCTGCCAGACTTTGCCAATGTGGAATATTACCACCCGCTGTTTTTCTATGAAATGCTGTGGAATTTGCTGAATATGGGCGTGCTGCTGTGGGTGGGTGCGCGTTTTGCACAGCGCCTGCGTAAGGGTGAGATTTTCTTCCTTTACTTGATTATCTACCCTGTGGGACGCTTTTTCCTGGAGTATTTGCGGCTGGATCCTTCTCCGGTCGCTGGCTTAAACGCTAACCAAACCCTGATGGCCATCACGGCTCTGTCTTCGCTGGCATTCATCCTGCTGCGTCGGCAGCTGTTTCCGGTGGAACCGGAAGAAGTTCAGGACGAGGCGGGCGACGACGAACCATTGGAGCCGGCCGCGGAGGCAGACGCCTAGACCGTTTGCCCTGTGGGGCGGCCCAAGAAAGAGGGTTGCCGGATGATCCTGGCAGAGGATCTTACCAAGCATTTTGACGATTTTGTGGCCGTTAATGGTATCTCTTTAGACGTGCCTACCGGGCGGGTGATGGTGGTTTTAGGCCCGAATGGGGCTGGAAAAACCACCACCGTGCGCATGTTGACCAGCATCCTGACGCCCACCCGCGGAAGAGCGCTGGTGGCGGGGTTTGATGTGGTGCGGCAGGCCCATGAGGTGCGGCGGGTGGTGGGGGTGCTGACCGAACATCACGGCCTGTATGGGCGCATGAACGCGCATGAATACCTGGAGTTTTACGGCAATTTATACGGCCTGAGCAGCCGCGAGGCGCGCCGCCGCAGCGATGCACTCCTGGAGCAGTTTGGCCTGGCTTCGGCAGGCAAGAAGCGCCTGGGGGAATATTCCAAAGGCATGCGCCAAAAGCTGGCCCTGGTGCGCGCCCTGCTGCACGAGCCGCCCGTTCTGCTGCTGGATGAACCCACCTCAGCCATGGACCCCGAAAGCGCGCGCATGGTGCGCGACGCCATTCACACCCTGCGCTCCAGCGAGCGCACCATTTTGCTGTGTACCCACAACCTGCTGGAAGCCGAAGAGCTGGCCGATCAGGTGGCCATCATCCGCGCCGGGCGCATCATCCGCACCGGCACGCCGGAAAACCTGAAGCGCGAACTGCTGGGGGCGCCGGAATTTGAGGCGCGCCTGGGCAGCAGCCTGAATGGTTGGACGCCGGATGGGCTGCCGGAGGGCGTGCATTTGACCGGGCAGGGCGAAAACTGGCTGCGCTTTGGCGTGGAAGCGCCGGATGCGGCCAACCCCAGGCTGCTGCGCCGCCTGTTGGAGGAACGTCTGGCGGTGGTGGCCTTCTCCGAAGTGCCGCGCAGCCTGGAACAAGCCTACTTGGAGGCCGTTGCCCAAGAAAACCGCCAGGAGGCCGCCCGTGTTTAAGCGTTTATACCCTGCTCTGGTGATCACCCGCCGCGAAGTGCGCGACCAGCTGCGCGACTGGCGCATCATCTTCCCGGTGTTGGGCCTGACGGTCTTTTTCCCCTTCCTGATGAACTTCACCGCCCAGCAGATGTTGGGCTTTGTCAACCGCTACGGGGCCACCATCATCGGTGAGCGCCTGGTGCCCTTCTTGCTGATGATCGTGGGCTTCTTCCCCATCTCGGTATCGCTGGTGATCGCCCTGGAAACCTTTGTGGGCGAGAAAGAGCGCGGCAGCATTGAGCCCCTGCTCAATACGCCCCTGGAAGACTGGCAGCTGTATTTGGGCAAGCTGCTGGCGGCCACCATCCCGCCCCTCTTGTCCAGCTTTTTGGGCATGTCGGTGTACCTGGCGGGTCTGGTGATTGGGGGGGTGCCCCTGCCGCCGCTGCAAGTGCTGTTCCAGATCTTCTCGCTGACGGTGGTGCAGGCGGTGATGATGGTGGCGGGGGCGGTGGTGGTTTCCTCCCAGGCCACCTCGGTGCGCTCGGCCAATTTGCTCTCCAGCTTCATCATCATCCCGGTGGCGCTGCTCATTCAGGGCGAGTCGGTGGTGATGTTTTGGGGCGATTACACCACCCTGTGGTGGGCGGTGGGGGGGCTGTTGGTGCTGACGGTGCTGCTGGTGCGGGTGGGCACGGCCCATTTTCAGCGCGAGGAGCTTTTGGGCCGCGAAATTGATGTGCTCAATGTGAAATGGATGTGGCGCGTCTTCCGGCGGGAATTTACCGGCGGGGCGGCGCATTTTGGCATGTGGCTGACGCGCAGCCTGCCGCGCGCGTTGCGCGATATGCGCGTGGGCATCTGGGTGGCGGCGGGGCTGGCAGTTGCCGGGGTGGCCATCGGCCTGAGCATTGTGCCGCGCTTTTTCCTGACGCTGAACGTTGCGGATATGGACCAGATGGGCGGCCGCCTGCAAGACCTGTTGGACCTGTGGTCTTTGGCGGGGGCGGCGCCGGTGATGGCCATTTTCTGGCAGAATATGCGCGTGCTGCTGTTGGCCTCGGTGGTGGGGGCTTTTACCCTGGGTATTCTGGGGGTTTTACCCCTCATGGCTTCCACCGCGGCGGTGGGGTATCTGTACGGGCTGCTGGTCTCCAACGGCTTTCCGCCGCTGACCTTTGTGATGCTGATCCTGCCGCACGCCGTGCTGGAAATCCCCGCGGCGGTGCTGGCCACGGCGGCGGTGATCCACGCGGGGGCACGCCTGGCCACGCCGGATTCATCCAAAACTGTGGGCGAGGTGGGTTTGGCGGCTTTTGCAAACTGGTGTAAGATCATGGTAGGGGTGGTCATTCCGCTGCTGATCATCGCCGCGGGAATTGAATCCTGGCTTACCCCGCGCCTGGCGCTCTTATTCTTCCGCTAAGAGGAGAGGGTATGGGTAAGATCATTGTCCTGGGATCCGCAAATGCGGTGGCGGGGTTGGAGCAAGAAAACACGCACCTGCTGTTCACTGCGGGCGAACGCGTGGTGCTGGTGGATTGCGGCAGCAGTCCTATTCCGCGCCTGCGCCGGCTGGGGGTAGACCCGCTGCGGCTGACCGATTTGATTTTGACCCATTTCCACCCCGATCATGTGGCGGGTGCGCCGCTGCTCTTGATGGATCTGTGGCTGCTGGGGCGCCGCGAACCGCTGCATGTGTACGGGTTAGCGGATGTGACCGACCGCCTGCAGGCCATGATGGATCTGTACAACTGGAAGCGCTGGCCAGATTTTTACCCGGTGGTGTTCCACGTCTTGCCGGCCGAGGAAATGACGCCGGTGGTGGCTGACGCGGCCCTGTCGGTGTGGGCGTCGCCGGTGCGCCATCTCATCCCCACGGTGGGGCTGCGCGTACTGTTCCATGCCAGCGGCAAGGCGGCAGCCTATTCCTGCGACACCGAGCCTTGCCCGGCGGTGGTGGGCCTGGCCAGCGGGGCGCAGTTACTGCTGCACGAATCGGCGGGCCAGCAAACCGGCCATTCCTCCCCCGCGCAGGCAGGCGAAACCGCGCGCCAGGCCGGGGTGGAGGCGCTGTATTTGATCCATTACGATACCACCCTGGAAGAAGCCGAGCTGACCGCGGCGGCGGCTGAGACGTTCGGCAAGCCGGTGCAGCTGGCGAAAGACTTTATGGAGTTTGAGCTGTAATTTGGGGGGCGGTTACCAGCCGTTCAAGTAGGGTTCCCACTCGAAATATTCTTTTAAATGCCTACCAAAAATATACAGGGCAGAGGCCGGCGGCTCCTTGGGCGGGCGCAGCAGGGTCATGCCCGATTCCTCCAGGGTGCGGCCCCCCTTGCGGTGGTTGCAGGCGGCGCAGGCCGTGACCACGTTGGTCCACGTCTGGCGGCCTCCCAAACGGCGCGGGAAGATGTGATCAATGGTCATCTCACCGCCGGTGCGACCGCAGTATTGGCAGGTGTGGGCGTCGCGCCGGAAGACTTCGCGCCGCGTCAGCTTGACGGTGGGGCGGGGGCGGTGGATCATCTTATCCAGGCGGATAATGGAGGGGCGGGGGAAGGCGTTGCGCGCAGTTTTAATACTCCCGCGACCGTTTACCACCAGTGAGGCTTTTTCGGCCAGGAGAAGCCCGACCGCACGCCGCATATCGCAGACGTTGATCGGTTCGTAATTGGCGTTGAGTACCAATACCGCTTCATCCATCGCAGCACCCTTGGAAGGATTATAGCACGACTTGAGGCGGCAGCAATTTGCCCCCTGCGGCAACCTTACACAAAGCGTTGAGCCGTTTCTGCCTTTGGGGATACAATCAAGGCAGGTCAACCGCCTTAAAGCGGCTGAATGAGTCTGAAAAGCGGAGGGTATGAACATGCGCGTATTGATCCTGGGCGGGAGCGGCCTGATTGGGCAGGCCTTTGTGCGGCGGCTGGTGGAGCGCGGCGATGCGGTGACGGTGCTCAGCCGCAATCCGGAGCGGGTGCGGCTTCCGGCGGGGGCGCAGGCCGCCGCCTGGGATGGGCACACGCCCCAGGGCTGGGTGCATTGGCTGGAAGAGGCCGATGCGCTGGTGAACCTGGCGGGCGAGAATATCGGCGCGGGCCGGTGGAACGCCGAGCGCAAAGCGCGCATCCGCCAAAGCCGCGTGGACAGCGGCCAGGCGCTGGTGCGCGCGCTGGAACAGGCCCAAAAACGCCCTGGGCTGCTGCTGCAAGCCTCGGCGGTGGGCTACTACGGCGTGAAAAGCCAGGACGTGCTGACCGAGGAAGCCCCCGCGGGGGAGGATTATCTCTCCTCGGTGTGCGTGGATTGGGAGCATTCCACCCAGGCGGCTGAGGCTTTGGGCGTGCGGCGGGTGCTGCTGCGCACCGGGCTGGTGCTGACGGCTACCGGCGGGGCGCTGGAACGGCTGCTGCTGCCCTTCCGCCTGTTCATCGGCGGCCCGCTGGGCAGCGGCCAGCAGTGGTGGCCGTGGATCTCGCTGCGCGATCAGGTGGAAGCCATGCTCTTCTTGCTGGATCATCCCCAGGCCAGCGGGCCGTTTAACCTGACCGCCCCGCAGCCGGTGACCATGAGTGATTTTGGCCGCACCCTGGCACGCGTGTTAGGGCGGCCCTATTGGCTGCCTGTGCCTGCCTTTGCCTTGCGCCTGCTGCTGGGTGAGATGAGCACCCTGGTGCTGGATGGGCAGCGAGCGGTTCCGGCGCGGCTGCTGCAATTGGGCTACACCTTCCGCCAGCCCGATTTGAGTGCGGCCCTGCGCGAAGCCCTGGGCTGATCCCCCCTTTTTCGGCTCTACTTCCGGCCCAAGCCTGTACGGTTAAGGTACAATTGGGCCGGATGATTTTTAACCGAAAGGGACGACCCGCATGAAAAAAACGACCGTACAGGCGCTGACCGCGCTGGCTTTGGCGCTGTTGATTCTTCTGGCCTTAGACCGCCTGACCAACCGATTGGATGTGGTGGAAGGCCACGCCTGGGATTTTGTGTATTACATTGATATGGCTGAGAACGGCGTGTGGGGCAACCCCAACCTGGCCGCGCCTTACGCTTACCGCTTTATTACCCCGCTGCTGGCTCGCGGGCTGAATCAGCTTTTGGGGACGCCCACCTTTGTGGGCTTTAAGCTGCTGGCTTACGGCGGGCTGCTGACGGCCCTGTGGGGGGTGTATTTTGTGGCGCGCAAGCTGGGGGCTGGCTTTTGGGCGGCTCTGGTGGTCATGTCCATCCCGGCGGGGGCCTTGTTTAACGTCAAATTCCTGCTGTTTGATTTTTACCGCCCCGACCAGCTGGCCTACCCGCTGTTGGTGTTCGCCATTTTGGCGCTGATGTACCGCAAACCGACGCTGGCCGTGTCTTTGGGCGTGCTTGGCCTGCTCATCCGCGAGTATTTGATCATCCCCATCGCCATCGCCCTGTTTTTGTGGGCGCGGGAATGGTGGGCGAACCGCAAGGATGTGCGCCCCCTGGTGTGGATGGGCCTGACGGCGGCGGGGACGCTTTTGGTGCTGGCGCTGCCGCGCTGGCTGATCCCCATCACCATGACCCAGCAAATTTTGGACCCCTTCAACGATCCCCAATTTCTAAAGACCCTCTTCGGCATGCCGCTGAACTGGAAACGCAACTATAACTACGTCTTCAACCTGGCGGCGTATTGGATGCCGCTGCTGATTCTGGCCACCCCGGGGCGGCTGCGGCGCGCCTGGCAGGGGCTGGGGGCCTACCGCCCGTGGATCTGGATTTACCTGGGGGTCAATTTGCTGGGGATGATGTACGGCGGCACGGATATGATGCGCTACGCGACCTTCTTCTTCATCCCGCAGGCGTTTTTTATCAGCCTGATTTTGCAGGACCGCGAACAGCCGGTGCATGTGTATGAGGTGCTCTATCTGTGGGGCGCGCTGGTGATCTTCAACCGTCTGCTGTTCCAATTTCCCATTTGGGATTTCAACGCCTATCTGGATTTCTACGCCGGGTATGGGGACGTGATCACGCGCGGGTCGGCCCTGCGCTGGGCGGAATGGCTGGGGCTGACCGGCCTGGGGGCGGCGCTGCGCGAGGTGTGGCTGCGCTCTGCCAGCCTGCGCGAAATGACGCTGACAGCCCTGGTGGAACGCCTGCCCGCCTGGTCGCGCTGAAATTCGCAGGTAAAAACTACGGCTGAGTTGGGCTGCTGCTGAGGGTGGTGGGGTTCAACGTGGCCTGGAGCATTTCGCGCACGATGTGCGCGGCGGCGGCGGGGTTGTCTTCTTCAATCACCACGGCCAGGGCCAGGGGTGAACCCTGCCAGCGGGCCACGGTTCCGCCCAGGCCCCAGGTGACGGTTTGCTCTGGGCTGGCGGCACGGGCCACGCTCATCCACAGGGGCAGATCGGTGAGGGCCAGCCGGGCGGAGATATCCTGAACGGGCTGCGACGGCAGGGCTTCGCGGGTGGGGCCGCTGGGTAAAATCACCCAGCCTTCGGCGGGGGTGTTCACCGCCACCGTCAGACGCGGGGCGGGGGTGCGCCCGTCGGCGCTCAGGCTGGCTGCCGCCAGGGCCATTTGCAGGGGAGAAACGCGTAGGGATGCGGTTTGCAGCGGCTGTGCCGCATCCTGCACCGGCGGGACGGCCACATTCAACGGCAGATCGGGGGCTTCGGCCCAACCCAGATCACGGTACAGATTGCTGACCGCGGTGGGGGCGAGCAGCTCTTCCAGGGCAGCGGCGGCTTCGGGGCAGCCCGCCGAGACCACGTGTTCCCAGTTGAGATCCCCTGTGGGGGGCAGGGCACATTCCAAAATTGCCGAATTGGAGCGGTTGGCGAAGGCCCCCGGCAGGGCGGGCAGCGGCCCGCGCCCCGCGGCGGCGGTGAGCAGGAAGGGGTTGACGGCGGCTCCGAGGGGATAGGTTCCCTGCACGGCGCGGTTGAAGAGGGGGGCAGAGGGGTCCTGCCGCCAGGTGTCCCAATCGCTGTCCAGGCGGTTGAAATCGGCGTAGGGGTGTGAGGCCATCGCCAGGATTTCACCGGTCTGCGCGTTCATCAACACCAGCGCGCCGCGGTGTTCGCCCAGCAGGCGGTCCGCTTCGGCCTGCAAGGCTCGATCTAGGCTCAGGCGCACATCCAGACCCGGGGGACGCTGAGCGTAGAGCATCTGGTTGGTTTGAATCTCGGAGGTGGGAACGCCCTGTAAGCCGCGCAGATAGGGGTTGAGGGCGGCTTCCAGCCCGGAGAGGCCATAGAGGGGGTGCGCATAGCCGGTGACGAGACTCAGGGAGGGTACGTTGATCTGGCGGCGGTAGCTGCCGGGGCTGCCCACATCGGCCACCAGCGCCTGCCCCGAACGGTCTAAGAGCCGTCCGCGTCCCACAAAGCGGTCCAAAATGGCCTGGCGGGGGTTATCGGCGCGGGTGCTGAGGGGAGCGGCGCGCACCAGCGCCCACCAGCCTGCCCCCAGGGCCAGCACGGTCAGCGCGCCCACCATGCCCAGGGCCAACAGGCGGTAGGGGGCGGGCTTGGGCAGCGGCGCCGGTTCAAGCTCGGCGGGGCTGCTGATGAGAATGAGAATCAGCAGGATGATGAACGAAGTTAACAGGGAAGAGCCGCCGTAGGAGACATACGGCAGGGTAACGCCGGTGAGGGGCAGGGCGCGCAGGTTGCCGCCGATGATGAGGATGGACTGTACGCCGATGTAGGCGCTGAGACCGGCGGCCAGATAACGCTGGTAATTGGACGGGGCGTGCAGCGCGGCGCGCAGGCCGCGGGAGACGAACAGACCCACCACCGCCAGCAGACCCAGGCTGCCCGCCAACCCCATTTCTTCGGCGATAGCGGCGAAGATAAAATCGGAATGGGCCACTGGAACCAGACCTGGGCTGCCCAGGCCGGGGCCGCTGCCCATCAGGCTGCCCGCGGCGACGGCCATAATGGACTGCACAATTTGGAAGGAGCGCCCGGAGGGGTCGGCCCAGGGATTTAACCAGGCGGCCATGCGCGTCTGGATGACATCAAACAGCAGCGAGCCCAACACCGCCGCCGCCAACACCACCCCCACCGCGGCGGCCATCACCCGCGCACGGCCGGAGGCCAGATACAGGATCAGGAAATACAGGGTCAGGAAGATCAGCGCGGTGCCCAGGTCGCGCTGAGCCAGCAGCAGGGCCAGCGCGGCGCCGGTGAGCACCAGGGTGGGGGAAAGCAGCGACACCCAATTGAACTTGAGCCACAGGGCGTCGGCCAGATAGGCCGAAAGGTACACCACCAGCAGCAGCTTGAGCGGCTCGGAAGGCTGCAAATACACCCCGCAGCAGCCCAGCCATAATTCCGGCCCGGCCCCGGCAGGATAGACGCCGATGAAGAAGGTCAGCGCGGTGAGCAGCAGTCCGCTGGTCAGCCACAGGTATTTATAGCGGCGCAGCAGGCGCAGCGGTTCGGGGATGCGCAGGCCGAGGGCAAACACCCCGCCAGAAATGGCCAGCCAAAGGGTCTGGCGCAGACCAAACTGGGGTTCCAGGCGCCAGATGGTCATCAGTCCCCAGCCCGTCAGCAGGGCGGCGGCCGGCAGCAGGTAGGGGTCGCGGTCAGGGAGCTGACGCAGCAGCAGGCGGTGGAGCAGGGCAAAGGTGGACACCCACACGGCCACCCCCAGCCAGTGCGCCCAACGCAGCTCAGCCTGCCAGGTGTGCAGGCGCACGGCGGGGGCCAGGGTGAGGGCGGCGGCGTAGAGGAACACAAACCCGGCCGCCAGCAGCATCAGGCGGCTTTGGGTTTGGTCTCGCGGCGAGACGCTTTGCGGGAAGAGGTGGTTCACGGCTCCAGGTATTTGCCCACCAGCAGGGCCAGGCGCTGGCGCGTTTCCGGCGGGATGTGACTGGGGTTGGTGATGAGGGCTTTCTCCAGGCTGCTTTCACACCCGCAGGTCGGTTCGGCGTCTAAGGACTCCAGCAGGGAGAGGATGGCTTCCTGAACGATGTGCAGGCTGCGGTGCAGGGTCTGGATGACCATTTCCACCGAAACGGGCTCTTCGCTTTGATGCCAGACATCGTAATCGGTGACGTGGGCGATGGTGGCATAGCACAGCCCGGCTTCGCGCGCCAAGAAGGCTTCGGGGCAGGCGGTCATGCCGATGAGAGATACGCCCCACGAGCGGAACAGATGCGATTCGGCGCGGGTAGAAAAACGCGGGCCTTCGATCGTGACCAGGGTGCCGCCCTGGTGGGTCATGGCATCGGTGCTGGAGATGGCCTGGTAGGTCAGCTCGGAAAAGTCGGGGCAGAAGGGATCCGGCACGCCCACATGGGCCACCAAACCCTCGCCGAAGAAGCTGCTGGCGCGTTTACGGGTGAAATCAATCAGCTGGTTGGGGACGATGAGGTGGCCGGGGGCGTAATCTTCGCGCAGCGAGCCGACAGCGCTGACGCCCAGGACGCGGCGCACGCCCAGGGATTTGAGGGCGTAGATATTGGCGCGGTAGTTGACCTCGGTGGGGGTGAGGGTGTGCCCCAGGCCGTGGCGGGCCAAAAAGGCCACGCGCTTGCCCGCCAGGGTTCCGGTGATGACGGGCGCGCTGGGCGCGCCAAAGGGGGTTTCGACCTCCACCTGGGCGGTGTCGGTGAGGCCGGGGAACTGATATAAACCGGAACCGCCAATAATGCCTAAGACTGGGCTGTTTTCAGACATGCAGGTTCTCCTTTGGTCAAGATGCGCGAATCATAGCACAGAGGAAAACGATCCGCCAGAGCGTGAATTTCGCGGGCGGTTTTCCTTCAGCCGGAACCGGATCGGACGGCGAGAGGGGGGCAGATCAGACTACGCGCCCGCCTTTCAGACTGTCCTGGTAGGTTTTCAGGGCTTCCAGGTCGCCCGCGGCGGCCAGGCGGGCCTGTTCAGGCCAGGTGGTCGGGTCGGCAATGCGCAGTTTGGCCTCGTCCAATATGGCCTGCAGGCGGCTGACATCCGCCTGGGCCAGGTCGGCAAAGGTGTGAATGCCGGCGGCGTGGCAGAGCTGGTTGATCTTGGGACCGATGCCTTCGATGAGGGTTAAGTCATCTTCGACGGGGGCGGCTTCGGCTTCTACGCTGAGGGGGGCGGCGCTGCGCGTGGGCAAAGCCGGCAGGGTGGGTGGTTCCGCGGGGGGCTGCTGCTTATCGCGGAAAAACCACCACAGGAAAACCAGGATGAGGACCAGCAAACCCAACCAAAAGAACAGCATAGGAAACCTCCTGAGCCTGTATGGGTACGATGATTCTATTATAGTGAGATTACGGGGAAATGAGGCCAGCTTTTCCGGCGGTTAATGGGGGGCAATGGTGACCAGCAAGCGCAGTTGACCGGCCCGCAGCTCGTCGCCAGAGATCATCACCGTGGGGGTGGTGATTTTTTCATCGTTGAGGAAAGAGCCGTTGGTAGAATTGAGGTCCTCGGCCCACCATTGATTGTGGTGGTAGCTGAGGCGCAGGTGGTGGGCGGAGATGGTGTCATCCAGCAGGGGCACATCGCAGGTGGGGTCGCGCCCCAGGGTGATTTCCATGACGGCGAAGGTGTAGGTTTTGGCTTCACCAAACTGCTCCTGCAGGGTCAGCTCGGGGATTTTGCGCACAGAGACGATCTGGCTGGTGAGGCGCAGTTCGCGCCACAGGGTGATGAAGGCCCAGCCCAGGAAGGCATATAAGGCCAGGGCCAACAGAACGCGCAGGACTAAGACCACCACAGCCGCCATGATTTTTTACTCCGTGATCGGGCGGGGCAGCACAGGCAGCTGCCCGGTATCGCCCTTGTGCTGGGGCACGTCTTCGCCGTAAATCACCGGTACGCCCGCCAGCGAGATGACATCCCCCGGCTTGAGGGTGTATTGGGTGATGCGGTTGCTGTTGACGTAGGTGCCGCCGGTGGAGTTGAGGTCAAAGAGCACATAGTGGCCGCGCACGGCGCGCAGTTGAGCGTGGCTGCGCGAGACGCGCGGGTCGTCAATCACCAGATGGTTATCCAGGCGGCGGCCGATGTTGATCACCGGCAGGCGCAATGGGAAGGTGCGCGTTCCGTCAATGATCAGGAAGGCATTGGCGGGGCGGGGATCCTGGGTTTCGGGCTCGGCGGCAGCAGGGGCGATGGAAATGACCGCGGTAGAGCCGGTGGCCTCTTGCGGATAGGCGGCTTCCACGCGGAAATCGCCGCTGGTCAGCTGCGGGTCGGCTTGCAGGCGCAGGTTGGGGGCTGCTGGAAAGTATAAATCGGTCTGGCTGACGGCCTCTTGCAGCGCACCGCTGAGGGCGTCCAACATTCCCTGGCGCTCCTGCCAGTAGGGCAGGTCTTCGGGGGGCAGGTGCAGGGTGAAAAGGTTGGGGGCGGCCTCCGGCTGGGATTCAGAAGCCTGCATGGCGCCCTGAATGGCCTCGGCCAGGCGGTTGGCCAGCGAGATGTCACGGCGGTTCCCCGGCAGAAGCACGGCGCTGCTGCCTTCGATGAACTCGCGCAAACGACTTTCGATGAGATCCAAGGATGTTTTCATACCGGCTTGTGCTACCTGCTGGGGCGGGAACCAGGAAAAATTCGGACGCAGAAAGGCTCTGAAAACGCCGGAGAAATCCCCAACACCCGGGGCGCGCATGGTTCGGCGGTGATGAGGCTCAGAACAGCTCGTCTAACCAAATGTAATACCTTATTTTATCCCAATCTGGTTCGATTTCAAGCCATTTAAAAAACAGATCCAGGGGTTCCCGGCGGCCGCCGCAGGTGTGCTGAAGGGAACGCACGCACAGGGCAATATCCAACCAGGGGTCGGCCACCCCGCTCCTGCCGACATCAATAAAGCCGCTGATACGCCCGCCGCGGACCAATAGATTTTCTCTACCCAGGTCGCCGTGGGTGAAGCCCCATTCTTCCGGCGGCCGGTGGGTTTGCAGGTGCGCAGCCAGGGACTCGGCATCGGCAAAGGGGGTGTCGGCTTCCCAGTCGGTGCGCTCCACGTCCGTCAGTTGGCGCGCCAACAAAACTTCCAGCTCCTGCAGGCGCTGATCCAGGCCGTACGGGTAGGGGCAGTCCGCGATGCTGACAGAGCGCAAAAGCTGGACGGCCTCGGCGTAGTGCCGCGCCAACCGTTCTGGGTCAGGCTGCTGACGCTGATCTTCGCAAACCGCGGTGCCTTCTGCCGCGCTCATCAGCAGGAACCGGACGCCGGCGTATTCCTCGTAATGCAGCACCTCCGGCACGGGCAGCCGGTCCTGTAACCACAGCAGCAGGTCTTTCTCGCGCTCCACATCGTAGGAGGTGCCCTGGCAGCGCCGGTCGGAGGTTTTGAGGTACAGAGTCGGCTGGCGGCCGGTGAGGGCATACACGCGGGCGGGAGACTGGCCGCGGGAGTCGGGCGTCCGCTGGTACCCGCGCAGGAGGGCGCTCAATTGTTTGGAAAGGGTTAAATCCGGCACGGCAGGCGACTCTCTTTGCGGGTGAGGTGGGCGCGCTCCCGCGGAGGGAAGGCGCGCGGCGTATAATTATACTGAAGATGAACACGATCGCTGAGGGTTTTGAAGAAATTGCACACACGGCCGACCTGAGCCTGCACGTTTGGGGGGCAGATTTGGGGGGTCTTCTGCGCGCCGCGGCGCGGGGCCTATACGCGCTGATGGGGGTGCGCTGGGCGGCGGGCCCGCGCCAGGAAGCGGAACTGGTTTTGCAGGCGGAGGACGCCGAAAGCCTGCTGGTGCAGTTTCTGGCCGAGCTGCTCTACCGTTGTGAGGTGGAAAGCACGGTGTTTGACGACCTGACGCTGACCGTGGAGGGCGGCACGCTGCGGGCGGTGCTGCGCGGCAGCCCGGCGGCTGCGGTGGGCAGGAGGGTTAAAGCGGTGACGTACCACGCTCTGGAGGTGCGCCCCACCCCGCGCGGGCTGGAGGCGACCCTGGTGCTGGACGTTTGAGTTAAAAAAGGAGGCGGCCGTGGTCACAATTCATGATTTGACGCCGGTCAGCGAATTCGAATGGGAGATTCCGGCGGATGCGCGTAAGGGCATGCGCGTGGGGGTGCGCCTGTTCGCCACGCGGCGCCTGCTGGAGGCCGTGCTGAAAGATAACGCCGTGCAGCAGGCCGTTAACGCGGCCTCTTTGCCCGGGCTGGCCGGGCCGGTGGTGGTGATGCCCGACATGCACCAGGGCTACGGCTTCCCCATCGGTGGGGTGGCTGCCACCGCCCTGCCGGACGGGGTCATCTCGCCGGGGGGCATTGGCTACGACATCAACTGCGGGGTGCGGCTGATGGCCTCAGCGGTGCCGCTGGAGGCGGCGCAGCCCTACCTGGAGCGGCTGGTCACGGCCCTGGATCAGCACTGCCCCAGCGGGGTGGGCACCGCGGGCAGTTTGCGGCTGAGCGATGCCGATCTGGAAAAGGTGTGCCGTTTGGGGGCGGGCTGGGCGCAGCAGCGCGGCTGGGCCACCGAGATGGACCTGCGGCGCTGTGAGGACGGCGGCTGTTTGCCGGAGGCCGACCCTGCGTCTGTCAGCCCGCGGGCACGTGAAAGGGGCCGCACGCAACTGGGCAC
This sequence comes from Levilinea saccharolytica, assembly GCF_001306035.1. GTDB lineage: Bacteria > Chloroflexota > Anaerolineae > Anaerolineales > Anaerolineaceae > Levilinea > Levilinea saccharolytica. The sequence continues at coordinate 16,143 of NZ_LGCM01000042.1, read as the reverse complement.
GCTGGGGGCGGGCAACCATTTCATCGAGGTGGGGGTGGTGGAAGATGTGTACGATCTGGAAGCCGCCCAGGCGATGGGCCTGGAGCCGGGCTGCCTGACGCTGATGATCCACTGCGGTTCGCGCGGTTTTGGCCACCAGATCTGCACGGATGCGGTGCAGAGCCTGCAAGGGGCGGTGCGCCGCTACGGCATTTCCATCCCTGACCGGGAACTGGTGTGCGCTCCGTTGGATTCACCCGAGGGCCGCGCCTATTTGGGGGCGATGCGTTCCGCGGCCAATTACGCCTTTGCCAACCGCCAGATCCTGGCGCATCAGGCGCGGCTGGCCTTTGAAGCGGCTTTGGCGGGGGTGGTGCGCAATTTTCACCTGCACCTGGTGTACGACATCACCCACAACATCGCCAAGCTGGAAACGCACACCCTGAATGGGCGGGCGCAGCGCGTGTGCGTGCACCGCAAAGGGGCCACGCGCGCCTTTGGCCCCGGCAGCCCAGATCTGCCGCCGGAATACGCCCACACCGGCCAGCCGGTTCTGGTTCCGGGCAGCATGGGAACGGGCTCCTGGGTGCTGGCGGGCACGGCGGAGAGCATGGAGCGTTCGTACGCGTCCAGCTGCCACGGGGCTGGGCGGGTCTTCAGCCGCAGCCAGGCCAAGCGCGAAATTCGCGGCGAGGCCCTGCTGCGCGCCCTGGAAAAGCAGGGCATTCAGGTGCGGGCGGGTTCGATGGGCGGACTGGCCGAAGAAGCCCCCCAGGCCTATAAGGATGTGGATGAGGTGGTGCGCACGGTGTGCGGCGCCGGCATCACGCGCAAGGTGGCGCGGCTGCGGCCTGTGGCGGTAGTCAAAGGCTAGTCTGCGGGGGGGCGGGTGCTGATGGGGGCCAGGCGGGCGCGGGTCAGGCTGACCAGGGCGTCCACCGGCAGGCGCAGATTCAGCCCGCGCTGCCCGCCGGAGATGTGAATCTGGCCGTGGGTCTGGGCGGATTCGTCCAGGAGCACGGTGAAACCTTTTTGGAGCAGGGCCAGGGGAGAGATTCCGCCCGCCTGCAGGCCGGTGATCTGCTCGGCCTCGCGCTGGGTGGGGATGTGCACCTTTTTCTCGCCCACCAGGGCGGCGATGGCTTTCAGATCGGCTTCGGCATCCCCAGGGATGACCGCCAGGATGGGTTTGGCGGGTTTGGCCCGCACCACCACAATGGTCTTAAACACAATTTGCGGGGGGACGCCCAGCAGGGCGGCGGTTTCCAGCGCGCCGATCTTTTCGGGGGGCAGTTCAAAGGCGGTGTAAGCGATCTTGCGGCTGTCGAGCAGGCGGGTGACATTGTTGGTGATCATGAGACCCTCGCGCGGGGGTGCGGGGCGCGCACGTAGATGGGGTTGCTGAAGATCCAGCCGCGGCGTTTGCCCAGAAAATCCAGATAGGCTTCCACGCGGTAGGCCCCCGGCTGGCTGGCGATGAAGGAGCAAATCTCCTGCCCGCGCCAGGCTTTGACCGGCTTGCCGTTGCACAGCAAACGGCAGTAGGCCGGGGCTGGCAGGCGAATTTGGAAGGTGATGCTGCCATGCAGGGGGATTTCTTCGCCCAGCGTGGCAACGGCGTTGAGCCCCTGAGCGGTGAAGCGGAAGCCGTGGGTGGGGTGGGGCAGGTCGTAACCAATGAAGGAACGCCCAGCGCGCAGGGCGTCGTAGATCATGCGCCGGTCTTCGAGCAGGTTCTCGCCCAGGGGGCGGGGGGTGAGCAGGTGGTTGTTGATGGCGCGGAAGTGAAACTCGTAGGGGTAGATGACGCGGTGCAGGGGGCCCATGTGCATGTGCAGGGCGTGCGCGTCCGAGCCGCCCACGGCGGTCAGCCGGCGTCCCTGGCTGAGCAGTTCATCATATTTGGCCAGGGTTTGGGGCAGGGGGGCATGCGCCAGGTATTGAGGGAACAGGGCATAAAAAACGGCTTGCAGACGCGAATGCGCCACGCTTTTCAGCTCGCTCAGTCCATTCCACAGCTCAAAACCGGTGTAGCCTTCCACATCCCAGGCCACCCAGGAGATATCATCCTCGCCAAACGCCGGCATGGCTGGATCCCAGGGGTGAGCGATGAAAGACAGCCCCCCGGCTTGTTCCACCTGACGAATCAGGTTCTGGGGGTCGGGAGCAAAGGTGGTCATCTCGCGGTTGGCGCCAAACACCAGCAGGTGGTTCTTTTGGGGCTGGCGGGTGCGGTCGTGCACCTCTTCTCCGGCGATGAGCAGCATGCGCCGCCCGTTAGCCGAGCGGTAGCCGTCTACGCCGTTGACCCATACATTGTGATCGGTGACGATGACGGCGTCAATGCCGGCGCGTAAGGCCGCCTGGGCGATATCCTCATGGCTGCCGGAGCCGTCAGAATAGGTGGTGTGCATGTGGAGGTTGAGGGTGAGTTCGTGCATACGCGGTTGACGATTCCCATATAAAGACAGTATAATCAGGCCTGCTTGTAGAACCTCAGGAGGCTATCTGTGAATATTTCGGGATACTTTGATATCGCATTGATTATAACGTCAATCGCCCTGATCGTCAGCGTGATCTTGCAGAACAAGGGTGTGGGTCTGGGCTCGTTGGCGGGCGGCGATTCGGGCACAGTGTTCACGGCTCGGCGCGGGATTGAAAAGACGCTCTTCTACATCACCATTGGCTTGAGCGCGCTGTTCTTCATTCTGACGCTGGTCACGGTGATCCTCAGTAAATAACTTGATCGTCCGATTGAATCACACAGGGAGACTCGACGAGGGCTTCTCACCCGCAGGGGGGACAGCCCTCTTTCGTATTCCGCTATGAAAAAGCTACGCTGGCAACTGATCATCATATTCCTGACCGGCCTGCTGGTCGGTATTTTGCTGTTGGCAGACCAGCCCGGCGGTCCGGTCACCAGTCTGACCCCGCAGCCTGCCCGCGGCGGTGTGTATACCGAGGCGCTGATCGGTTCGCTGCAGCGCCTGAACCCGGTGCTGGATTATGCTAACCCGGTGGATCGCGAGGTGAACCGCCTGATCTTCAGCGGGCTGGTGCGCTTTGATGCGCGCGGTGTGCCTGTGCCGGACCTGGCGGAGACCTACGGCATCGCCAAAGACGGCACGGTGTACAACTTTGCCCTCAAGCCGAACCTGCGCTGGCACGACGGCGAGCCGGTCACCGCGGACGACGTGGTTTTCACCATTGATCTGATCCGCACCGGCGGCGAATGGGTTCCGGAGGACATCCGCAGCTTCTGGGAAGAGATTGACGTCATTGTGCTCAGCGACACGGATTTGCAGTTCCGCCTGCCGGAGCCGTTTGCGCCCTTCCTGGACTACCTGGCCTTTGGCATCTTGCCCCAGCACATTTTGGGCGGCAAAACGCTGGAGCAGGTGGTGAACGAACCCTTCAATTTGCAGCCGGTGGGCACCGGCCCCTACCGCTTTGACCAACTGGTGGTGGAGGACGGCAAGATCACGGGTGTGATGCTGAAGGCCAACGAGCTGTATTACGAACAGCCTCCCTTCATTGAACAGTTTATCTTCCGCTACTACCCCGATTCCGCGGCGGCTTTGCAGGCTTACCGCAACGAGGTGGTGCAGGGGATCGGCTACGTTTCGCCGGATGTGCTGCCGCAGGTGTTGGCCGAGCCGGATTTGGCGGTGTATTCCGGCCGTCAGCCGCAGCTTTCGATGGTGCTGTTCAACCACAAAGACCCTGAAGTGGCCTTTTTTGAGGATAAGGAAGTGCGCCAGGCCCTGCTGAAAGGCACCAACCGCCAATGGCTGGTGGACCGCCTGTTGGGCTCGCAGGCCATCGTGGCCGATGGGCCGATTATGCCGGGAACCTGGGCCTATTACGATAATTTGCCGCACATTGATTTCGACGTGGAAGCGGCGCGCGCCCAGCTGAAGCGGGCCGGGTATGTGGAACCGGCGGAAGGCGACCCCATCCGCCAGAAGGACGGCCGCGCGCTCAGCTTTACCCTGCTGTACCCCGATACCGAATTGCACCGTCAAATTGCCGAGGTGATTCAGAAGAACTGGGGCGATTTGCAGGTGGACGTGAAGCTGGAGGCGGTGGCCTACGACCAGCTGGTGAATGAGCGCCTGGCCAACCGTGAATTTCAGGCGGCCCTGGTGGATTTGAACCTGACCCGCTCGCCCGACCCTGACCCCTATCCCTTCTGGGATCAGGCGCAGGCCACCGGCGGGCAGAATTATTCCCAGTGGGATAACCGCAACGCCAGCGAGTACCTGGAACAGGCGCGCGTGACCGCCGATTTGGGCGAGCGCGCCCGGCTGTACCGCAATTTTCAGGTAGTGTTCAGCGATGAAACCCCCGCGCTGACCCTGTATTACCCGGTGTACACCTACGCGGTGGACCGCGGGGTACAGGGGGTGCAGATGGGGCCGCTGTTTGACAGCAGCGACCGCTTTGCCACGGCCGCGAAGTGGTTCATGCAGGCTACGGTGGGCGGGCAATAATCTTCAGCGGGTGAGATGGGAGGGGAAGCATGGCGGCTTGGTGGGATCAAGACTTGCTCGTGGTGCGCGCGGCGGCGTATGAGCTGAAAGAATATTTGCTCGGGCGCACCTTGTATTGGCCGCTGTACGGCGCAAAAGCCCACGACGGCTTGCCCAGCCGCATCCAACGGCTGACCCCCGGCACGCTGATGTATAGCCAGCGGCGTTTGCTGGCGGCGCCCTTACCCGCGGCGGAACAGGCCCAGGCAGATGCCTGGAACGAGACGGTGGCTGCCACGCGCGAGGCCTGGAAAAGCCATTGGATTCAGAAATCCACCCAGGAATTTGCGGCCCGCCTGCGGCTGTGGCAGGCAGAGCTGCAGGAGCTGTTGGCCGAACCGCCGCGTTCACCCCAGACGTATGCCTTTGCGGTGCAGTGGCGCTGCTTGTTGGATCTGCTGGCAGACGAGATCCCCGCGGATACGCCCAACCTGACGGTGCTGACGGGGTTGGATCACCGGCTGCGGTTGGCGGGCCAGCCCGGCAGCTTCGTTTGGGCTGCGGTCCTGCAGCCGGCCTTTGACCCGCAGCGTTTTTGGTATCTCTACTTTCAAGTGCATCAGGCGGCAACACCCTCATGACCCGTTTTTACACACGCAAAGGCGATGACGGCACCACGGGCGTTTTGGGCCCGGGGCGGGTTTCCAAGACGGATGCGCGCATGGAAGCCCTGGGCAGCGTGGACGAGGCTTCGGCGGCCCTGGGCATGGTGCGCAGTTTTGCCCTGGGGCAAGACACCGCCGCGCTGGTGATGCAGGCGCAGCGCGACCTGTATGGGCTGATGGGTGAGGTGGCCGCCACCCCTGAAAACGCCGAGACCTTCCGGGCCATCACCCCCCAGCGGGTGGCCTGGCTGGAGGCGCAGATTGATGCGCTCAGCGCGCAGGTGAGTCTGCCGCGCGAATTTATTGTGCCGGGGGATACGCGCCCTGGAGCTTTTTTGGCTTTGGCGCGCACGGTGGTGCGCCGGGCTGAACGGCGCGTGGCCGTGCTGGTGGAAGCCGGGGAACTGCAAAACCCCGAGCTGCTGCGCTATTTGAACCGCTTGTCTTCATTATGTTTTGTGTTGGAGTTATACGAATCTCAGGCGGCGGGCCGCGCTGGCCCGACGCTGGCCAAAGATTAAGGATGGTATGACAGGTACTTTATTAAATACGGCTGCGGTGGTGTTGGGGGGTGTTTTGGGTACAGTCTTGGGCGACCGGCTTCCTGTGCGTTTTCGGCAAACGGTGATTTCGGGTTTGGGCCTTTTTACGCTGTTATACGGCGTGCAGATGTTCCTGAAGACACAAAATTCGATGCTGGTGCTCGCCAGCGTGCTGGTGGGGGCGGTGTTGGGCGAGTGGTGGCAGATTGAAAAAGGGCTGGAATGGATCGGCAAGGCCCTGGAGCGGCGCTTTATGCCCGCCGAGGACGGCTCCGGCGCGGTATCGGGGCAGTCGCGCTTTTTGCGCGGGTTCATGACGGCCTCGCTGGTCTTCTGCGTGGGGCCGGTGGCCATTTTAGGCTCGATTCAAGACGGCCTAACCGGCGATATCAGCCTGCTGGCGATCAAATCGGCCCTGGACCTGGTGATGGCGCTGGCCTTTTCGGCTTCGCTGGGGGTGGGTGTGGCTTTCTCCGCGTTGATCATTCTGGCCTATCAGGGCGGGCTGAGCCTGCTGGCGGCCCAGGCCCAAACGCTGGTGACGGCGCCGATGATGACCGAGATGACGGCGGTGGGGGGCGTGCTGCTGGTGGCGGTGGCGGTGAGCGGGATTTTGGAGCTGCGGCCGGTGCGCACCGGCAACATGCTGCCGTCGCTGATCGTGGCCCCGTTGGCGGTGGCGGTGATGGCGCTCTTGGGGGTGACTCTGCCTTAAGCTGGCAAAATTGCGGGGAACAATCCGGGCTGGGTCATGATATAATGGATGTATCGTATACCATATATCTTTGACCCGGCCTGATTTTTTGTATTCCCCTTTCTCCCCGGAGGATCCATGACAACTGAAAAGACAGTAACCGTTGATGCCAATGAGGCAACTGCTTATGTTGCCTACCGCACGAACGAGGTCATCGCCATTTATCCCATTACGCCCTCCTCCGGGATGGGCGAGCTTTCGGATGAGTGGGCGGCGGCGAACATCCCCAATGTGTGGGGCAGCGTGCCCCTGGTGGCTGAAATGCAGGCCGAAGGTGGGGCGGCGGGCGCGGTGCACGGCTCGCTGCAGACCGGTGCGCTGACCACCACCTTCACCGCCTCGCAGGGCCTGCTGTTGATGATCCCCAACATGTATAAGATCGCCGGTGAATTGACCTCGACGGTCTTTCACGTTTCGGCGCGGGCGCTTTCGTATCAGGCCATTTCCATCTACGGCGATCATTCGGATGTGATGGCCACGCGGGCCACGGGTTTTGCCCTGATGGCTTCGCGCTCGGTGCAGGAAGCCCACGATATGGCGCTGATCTGCCAGGCAGCCACGCTGCGGGCGCGGGTTCCCTTCCTGCACTTCTTTGACGGCTTCCGCACCTCGCATGAGGTCAACAAAATCACCCTGATCCCCGAAGATGTGATGCGCACAATGATGGATCCGGCTTTGGTGGCGGCCCACCGCACGCGGGCCTTAAACCCGGAGCGGGCCTTCATCCGCGGCACACTGCAAAACCAGGACGTGTATTTCCAGGGACGCGAGTCGGTCAACCCGTTTTACGCGGCTTGCCCAGAGCATGTGCAGGCGGCCATGGATCAATTTGCGGCGCTCACGGGCCGCGCCTATCACCTGTTTGATTACGCCGGTGCGCCGGATGCGGAGCGGGTGATTGTGATCATGGGTTCGGGTGCCGAGACGGCCGAAGAGACGGCGCGCGTTCTGGCGGCGCGGGGCGAGAAGGTGGGCGTGTTGACGGTGCATTTGTTCCGGCCCTTCTCCATCGCGCATTTCATCCAGGCTCTGCCGTCCACGGTGCGCACCCTGGCGGTGTTGGACCGCACCAAAGAGGCCGGTTCCAGCGGCGAGCCGCTCTACCTGGATGTGGTGGCGGCAGTGCAGGAAGCCGCGGCCGAAGGCACGAGCCCCTTTGTTAATCCTCCGCGGATTTTGGGCGGGCGCTACGGCCTGGCCTCGAAAGAATTTACGCCGGGCATGGTGCAGGGCATTTTTGCCGAGATGGCCAAAGCCAAACCCAAGAACCATTTCACTGTGGGCATTCACGACGACGTCAGCCACACCAGCCTGAGCTATGACCCCACCTTCTCCATTGAGGGGGACGAGACGGTGCGCTGCGTGTTCTTTGGCCTGGGCGCGGACGGCACGGTGGGCGCCAACAAGAACTCCATCAAGATCATCAGCGAAGAGGGCGGCAATTTTGGTCAGGGCTACTTTGTGTACGATTCCAAGAAGTCCGGCTCGGTGACCGTTTCGCATCTGCGCTTTGGCCCCAAGCCCATTCGCGCCCCCTATCTGATCGGGGAAGGCGACGCCAATTTTGTGGCCTGCCATAACTTCTCCTTCCTGGAGCGCTTTGACATGCTCAAGTATTCCCGCCCGGGCAGCGTGTTCCTGCTGAACAGCCTGTACGGGCCGGAAGCGGTGTGGGATCACCTGCCGCGCGAGGTGCAGCAGGCGTTGGTGGAAAAGAAACTGAAATTCTACGTGATTGACGCGCACCATGTGGCCGAGGCGTCGGGCATGGGCAGCCGCATCAACACCATCATGCAGACCTGCTTCTTCGCCATCAGCGGCGTGCTGCCGCGGGAGGAGGCCATCGCCCAGATCAAGAAATCCATCAAGAAGACCTACGGCAAGCGCGGCGAAACGGTGGTGCGGCAGAACTTTGAGGCGGTGGACAACACCCTTTCGAACCTGAAGGAAGTGGCTGTTCCGGCGCAGGTGAGCAGCGCGTTTGGCATGCGCGCGGCCATGTCTGAATCGGCCCCGGCCTATGTGCGCGAGGTGTTGGGCGAAATTTTGATCAACAACGGCGACGCCCTGCCGGTGAGCAGGATGTCGGCGGACGGCACCTACCCCTCCGGTACGGCCCAGTATGAAAAGCGCAATATCGCGCTGGAAATTCCCACCTGGGCTTCGGAACTGTGCATTCAATGCGGCAAGTGCGCTTTGGTGTGCCCGCACGCCAGCATCCGCATGAAGGTGTATGCGCCGGAGGCTTTGGCGGGCGCGCCAGAGACCTTCCGCTCGATGGACGCCAATTTCAAAGAATTCCCGGGGATGCGCTTCACCATTCAGGTGGCGCCCGAAGACTGCACAGGCTGCGGCCTGTGCGTGGAAGTCTGCCCGGCCAAAGATAAGGCACAGACGGGGCGCAAGGCCCTGAACATGGCCCCGCAGCCGCCCCTGCGCGAGACGGAGCGGGCGAACTGGGAGTTCTTCCTGCAGCTGCCGGAGGCGGACCGCACGGCCTTCCAACCCACCACGGTGAAAAATTCTCAGCTGCTCCAGCCGCTGTTTGAGTTCTCGGGGGCTTGCGCGGGCTGCGGCGAAACGCCGTATGTCAAGCTGGTCTCGCAGCTCTTCGGCGACCGCGCCATCATCGCCAACGCCACGGGCTGCTCCTCGGTGTACGGCGGCAGCCTGCCCACCACGCCGTGGTCGGCCAACCGCGACGGACGCGGCCCGGCCTGGTCGAACTCGTTGTTTGAGGATAACGCCGAATTTGGCCTGGGCATGCGCCTTTCGGTGGAAAAGCAGAACGGCTTTGCCCGCGAACTGGTGAAACAGCTGGCCGGTGAAATTGGCACGGTGCTGGCCGACGGACTTTTGGGAGCGGAGCAGAGCACGGAAAGCGGCCTGCGCGCCCAACGGGAACGCGTGGCGGCCTTGAAAGATCGGCTGGTGATGATGAAAGACCCGCGGGCAGGCATGCTGATGGGCGTGGCGGATGCGCTGATCCGCAAGAGTGTGTGGCTCATCGGCGGCGACGGTTGGGCCTACGACATCGGCTACGGCGGTTTGGACCACGTGCTGGCCAGCCCCTACAACATCAACGCTCTGGTGCTGGACACCGAAGTGTATTCCAACACCGGCGGGCAGGCTTCTAAAGCTACGCCGCGCGCGGCGGTGGCCAAATTTGCCGCCAGCGGCAAAGGCATGGGCAAGAAAGACCTGGGCATGATCGCCATGTCTTACGGGCATATCTATGTGGCGCGGGTGGCGCTGGGGGCCAACGACGCGCAGGCGCTGCGGGCTTTCCTGGAAGCGGATGCCTATGACGGCCCGTCTTTGATCATCGCCTATTCGCACTGCATCGCCCACGGCATTGACATGAAAGAGGGCCTCCAGCAGCAAAAACTGGCCGTACAGGCCGGGGTTTGGCCGCTGTACCGCTTCAACCCGGCTCTGGCGCGCGAGGGCAAACCGCCGCTGGCGATTGATTCCAAGGCGCCGACTATTCCGGTGGAAGATTATGCCTACCGCGAAACGCGCTACCGCATGCTGACCATCAGCAACGAGGCCCGCGCCGAAGAGCTGATGCAGGCGGCCAATGAGGATGCGCGCTTCCGCTGGGAGCGGCTGCAAAAGCTGGCGGCAGCTTACGCTGAGTTGAGCGCGCTGACCAGCGAATCCTAGTTCTTGATTAGGGTGTGATACTGGAATTCTGCCTCGCCTCCACCGAGGCGGGGCAGAATTTCCGGATCGGAGTATGATCATCCTCATATATCGGTTGCATAATGGGCATTTTGGGGTTAATATTAGGGTATCCTCTCTGCGGGATGTGGGTGTTTTAAAGGGAGGTCCGTACAAACGGATGAACCCTATCCCCTGGTGATACCCTTGAAACATTCAAGGAGGTGATCCCCCGAAGCCGAAAAATCAAACGTATTCCGTTCTAGCAGCCCGCTGAGGCTGCGCCTTCAATGTTCAACCTTTAGATTCGTTCGGAAAGAGAAGAGAACCTTATGAAAAAGAACTTGTTGGTCACGCTGAGTTTGCTGGTGATGGTGGCGATGGTTTTGGCCGCCTGCACCCCCGCTGCAACCCCTGCCCCGGCTGAACCTGCCGCCCCGGCTGCCCCGGCTGAACCCGCTGCCCCCGCCGAACCGGCTGCTCCCGCCGAACCGGCTGCTCCGGCTGCTGAAGCCACCGGCATGGATGCTCTGATCGCTGCGGCCAAAGCCGAAGGCGAGCTGACCGTCATCGCTCTGCCCCGCGACTGGGCGAACTATGGCGAAATGATTGACACCTTCTCCGCGAAATACGGGATCAAGGTTAATGAACTGGACCCCAACGCCGGCTCCGGCGATGAACTCCAGGCCATTCGCGCCAACAAAGACAACAAAGGCCCCCAGGCTCCGGACGTGATTGACGTGGGTCTGTCCTTTGGCCCCATCGCCAAAGACGAAGGGCTGATCACCCCCTACAAAGTGGCCACCTGGGATTCGATCCCCGAGAATTTGAAAGACGCTGAAGGCTACTGGTACGGCGATTATTACGGCGTGCTGGCGTTCGAAATCAACAAGAGCGCTGTCACCGATCTGCCCAAAGACTGGGCTGACCTGCTGGATCCCAAGTACAACGGTCAGGTAGCCCTGGGCGGCGACCCCCGCACCTCCAACATGGCGATCCTGTCCATCGCGGCTGCGGCGCTGGCCAACGGCGGCAAGATCGAAGAACCCCAGGCTGGCCTGGATTACTTTGACAAGATGAACAAAGCCGGCAATTTCGTCCCGGTCATCGCCAAACCCGGCACGATTGCTTCCGGCGAAACCCCCATCGCCATGATGTGGGACTACCTGGCCCTGGCCGACCGCGACAGCTTTGCGGCCAACCCGGAAATCGAAGTGGTCATCCCCAAGAGCGGTGTGGTTGCGGGCGTGTACGTTCAGGCCATCAGCGCCTATGCCCCGCACCCGAATGCGGCCAAGTTGTGGATGGAATTCCTCTACTCGGATGAAGGTCAGAATATTTGGCTGAAGGGCTATGTGCACCCCATTCGCTACAACGACATGGTTGCGCGCAATGTGGTCCCGGCTGAACTGGCCGCCAAACTGCCTCCGGCGGAATACTACGCCACGGCCGTGTTCCCCACCCTGGAACAGCAGGATGCGCTGAAGGCTGCTGTTGCCGAAGGTTGGGACAAGGTTGTGGGCGTCGAAGTCAAAGCCGCCCCGTAAATGGGATCCGGAATGAAATCAAAGCAGCAAGGGGACGCGCCTCTGGCGCGTCCCTCCCTTCCCAAAATCAACTGGAACTGGCTGGGGGTTATGCCGTTTTTTCTCTTCGCGCTGCTGTTCCTCATTCTGCCCGCCAGTTCCCTTTTTGTCGGTAGTTTTCAGGATAATCAGGGCCAGTTTACGTTTAACAACATCAAGAACCTGTTCACACCCTATATTCTGAATTCTTACAAACTGACCATTCAGGTCAGCCTGGTGACGGCGGTCGGCGGAGCCTTATTTGGCTTCCTGATGGCGTATGCCGTCACCCTGGGCGGGCTGCCGCGCTGGCTGCGCACCGCTCTGACCACCTTTTCTGGGGTTGCCAGCAACTTCGCGGGCGTGCCCCTGGCCTTCGCCTTCATTTCCACCCTGGGGCGTGTGGGTCTGGTGACGGTGATCCTGAAATCCTTAGGGATCAATATTTACCAGCAAGGCTTCAATCTGTACTCCTTTTGGGGCTTATGCCTCACCTACATGTACTTCCAATTCCCGCTTATGGTGCTGATCATCAGCCCGTCGTTGGATGGGCTGCGGCGCGAGTGGCGGGAAGCCTGTGAGAATTTGGGCGGCTCTTCGTGGCATTACTGGCGGCATGTGGCTTTGCCCATCCTGACCCCGGCGCTCATTTCCACCACGATTCTGCTGTTTGGCAACAGCTTTGGTGCCTACGCCACCGCCTATGCCCTGACGGGCGGCTCCTTGAACCTGGTGCCCATCATCATCGGTGCGCAGATTCGCGGCGATGTGCTGCACGACACCGGCCTGGGCTATGCTTTGGCCCTGGGCATGGTGGTGATCATGGGCGCCAGCATTTTGGGCTACACTGTTCTGCAAAACCGTGCGTCGAGGTGGCTGCGATGAAACGCTCTCGCTTTTGGTCCTGGTTGTGGATTGGCCTGGGCATCCTGTACTTTTTCATCCCGCTGCTGGCCACGCTCAACTTCTCGCTGCGTATGAAGAAAGACGTAATCAGCCTGATGGCGTATGAAAAGGTGCTGGCTGACCCTGGGTTTGTCAAATCATTCACCTTTTCGGCGGAGATGGCCTTTTTCACTATTTTGGCCAGCATGATCCTGATCGTCCCCACGGCCTATTGGGTGCATCTGCGGCTGCCGCAGGCCAAGCCGATTGTGGAGTTTATCACCTTACTGCCCTTCGTTATCCCCGCGATCGTGTTGGTCTTCGGCCTGATCCGTATTTTCAGCCGCCCTCCGTTTGTGTTGACCGCCAGTCCGGCGTTGTTGGTGGCAGGTTATGTGGTGCTGTCTTTTCCCTACATGTATCGAGCGGTGGATAACGGCCTGCGTGCCATGGACGTGCGCTCACTCACTGAGGCAGCCCAGTCTCTGGGGGCGGGGTGGGGGACCATTCTGCTGAAGGTGATCTTCCCCAACCTGAAGGTGGCTTTGCTGAGCGGCACGTTCCTGACCTTTGCCATTGTCATCGGCGAGCTGACTCTGGCTTCGCTGTTGGCCTGGCCTGCGCTGGGGCCGTACATGGCCTTATTAGGACAAAACCGCGCCTATGAACCAGCGGCGCTGGCAATTATGTCCTTTGCCCTCACCTGGGGCATGATTGGCCTGATCCAGGTCTTTACCCGCGGAACGTCTGGGACGGCCCTGGGCGGTATGAAATAGCACAACGAGGTCCCTCATGGCATTTTTAGAGATTAACAACGTCAACAAACGCTTTGGCCAGTTCGTCGCTGTCGAAGATTTTAACCTCAAGGTGGAGCGGGGGGAATTTGTCTCTTTCCTGGGTCCCAGCGGCTGCGGCAAGACCACCACGCTGCGCATGGTGGCCGGGTTTGAAATGCCGACGGAAGGCGAGATTTTGATCAGCGGCGCAGACGTGACCCATAAGCCGCCGAACCAGCGCAATGTGGGTATGGTGTTCCAAAGCTACGCCCTGTTCCCCAACATGACGGTGGCGGATAACATCGGTTTTGGGCTGAAGGTGGCGCGTAAGGGTAAAGATGAGATCGCCAAAGTGGTGGATGAAATGCTGGCGCTGATCCACATGGAATCCTTCCGCCAGCGCTACCCCTACCAGATGTCGGGCGGGCAGCAGCAGCGCGTGGCCTTGGCCCGCGCCCTGGCCATTCACCCGCAGGTGCTGCTGCTGGATGAGCCGTTGTCTGCGCTGGACGCCAAAATCCGCGTGGAGCTGCGCACGGAAATCCGCGCCATTCAGCAAAAGCTGGGCATCACCACCATTTACGTCACCCACGATCAGGAAGAAGCTCTGTCGCTCTCGGACCGCATCGTGGTGATGAAAGACGGGCACATCGAGCAGGTGGGGTCGCCCTTCCAGATTTACAACTTCCCCGAAACGCCCTTTGTGGCCTCTTTCGTGGGCACGCTGAACGTGGTGGACGCCGTGGTGCGCGATCCGCAGAGCGGGGCACTGACCGTGGACGGGCAGGAGATCCAAACCGCCCAGCCGCTGTCGGTTTCCGCAGGCCAGACGGTGCGCATCGCCGTGCGGCCCGAAATGCTGCGCATGACCGCCAACAGCGGCAGCGGCGGCACCAACGAGCTGAGCGGCACGGTGGACACGGTGACCTTCTTGGGCTCGATCGTGCGCGTGCAGGTGCGGCTGGAAAAGAGCAAGCTGTTCTTTGATATGTTCAACAATCCGCACCTGGTTCCCCCTCAGGTGGGAGAAAAATTGACCGTGTATTTCCCGCGCGAGGCCTGCCTGGTGGTGTAAGCGGCTAGCGCGGCAGTCTGCACGGACAAGAACGCACCCCTGAGTGATTTCAGGGGCGCGTTCTTTTTTTCTGGTGATGTTCCGGCAGCGGATCAGTATTCGATGGGGCGCCGCGCGACTTCGAGGACGGCATCCTGAAAGGCCAGGGCAGCAGCCTGACAGGCCGACTGTGTGCCGGTGAGCACTGCGCCCATGAAGTTGGTTTCGGAGGGCGGGGGGGTGTACGACGCCAACTGCACATCCGCGGCTTTGAGGGCCGCATCCAGCCCGTAGACGCCCTCCAGCGGGGGGGCGATCAGATAGGCGATGGGCGAGCCGACAGGCACGCCGCACAGCTGCGACAGGTAGCGGCCGGTCTGTGAGATGACGTGGGGGAAGAAGGCGATGGTGCCCTCGGCGTTGGCGCTGTACCACAGGGCGCGGGTGCTGAGATAGCGCAGGGCGGCGTCTAAACCGGCGCGCACCTCGGCGGGGTTGGGCCCGGCGAGCAGGGCGATGATCTCGCCCGAAAGCGGGCCGGAGGCGTGGCGCGCGCCCGCGTAAAACGAATGGGCGTAGACGACTTCCACATCGGCCATTTTGGTGGCCTCGTCAATGGAGACGTAGGTGGCGTCGTCGTTATCGGCGGTCAGCAGCCCCAGGCTGCGCTGATCGGGCCGCAGCCCCAACTGGCGGGCGTATTCGGGGGCCACGCTGGGGATCAGGCGGACTGCCAGAGCGTTGGCGGGGATGGGGTCTAAAATGGCCATGCGCACCTTCCTCACTGTTCCAGCAGCTTGAGCTTGACGCCGGCTGCCTGGTGTTGGATCATTTTCTGCGCCATCTGCACGGCGAAGGCCCCGGCTTCGAGGGGGTTGGTGCCGCCGCCGTCGTAGATATTGCAGATGACGTCCCGCTCGGCATCGGTGTGTCCGGACTGCGGGCGGTAGGCCATGTAGGCGCTCATCGATTCAGCCCGCCCCAGGCCGGGACGCTCGCCGATGAGCAGGATGAGCACGTCGGGGTGCAGCAGGTCGCCGATGTCGTTCATCACGCCCACGCGGCAGAACTGGATGAAGAAAGGCGTGCCCAGGCTGAGCCCTGCCTGGCGAAACCCAGCCTCCAGCACGGGCATGATCTTGCGCAAATTGGCCTCCACGGCCGCGGCGCTGAGGCCGTCGCCGACGCAGATCTGCACGTTGGGGTTCTTGACACAGTGCTGGCTGATCTGGGCGCGGGCCTCGTCGCTGAGCTGGCGGCCCAGATCGGGGCGCAGCAGGTATTCGGCTTTGCCGCCGGTGACGCGGGTCTGCACGCGCAGGAGTTTGAACTCGTCCAAGAGCTGCGGGTCCACGTCGCGCAGCAGAGCGTCCTGAGTCACGGCCAGATCGGCTTGAAAGAGCACCAGCGAGCGGGTGCGCACGCGCGGCCCGGCGCGCCCCACGCCGATGCGGGCGGTGGTGGCGTTCATCAGGGCAGTTAGGCCCTCGGCGTCCAGCGGGCGGTCAATGCCCGGCTCGGCGCGGGCTTCGTCGCTGGTGGGGTCGGGCAGGTCAATCACCAGACCGCCGGATGCCGCCGCGGTGGGGGCCGCGGGACTGCGCCGTGCTCAAGGTCAACCACCTCAGCCTGACCTTCCCCGGTGAACGCGAAGGGCTGCGCGCCTTGCGGTCTCCGGCCATGTTCTGACCGATGAGGTCCACCACATAAGTGGCTTCCGAGTGGTCGTCCGCAGCCTCAAACAGCACCAGCCGCTCCCCTGACCCGCGGTCGGTAAAAAGGTGCTTG
>NZ_LGCM01000038.1 GCF_001306035.1 Levilinea saccharolytica | reverse complement strand
CATACCCCAAATTATAACACGCCCAAAAAATCAACAGCCCCCGATCGGCGATCGGGGGCTGCGCTCATGCAAGAGAGTAAAAAAATTAGCTGGTCATCGTGGCGCGCACGTCCACCCGGTCGAGCCGGGCAGAGCGGCAGGGGTTTGCGGAGAGGCTTCCGGCACAAAGACTTCTTTCTCCGGCGGGAAGAGGGCGTACACCACCCGAATGCGCAGCTGATCCAGCCGCCAGGAAAGTGAATTGCGCACCACCGGCAAACTCAAGGTCACACCGCCGCAAAACAGCACCACCAATATCACCAGTAGAATTTTTTGCCATTTTTTCATACCCCAAATTATAACACGCCCAAAAAATCAACAGCCCCCGATCGGCGATCGGGGGCTGCGCTCATGCAAGAGAGTAAAAAAATTAGCTGGTCATCGTGGCGCGCACGTCCACCCGGTCGAGCCGCAGCATCAGCCAGAAGGACAGGGCCAGCCCCAGCACAGAAGTGATCATATAAGGGTAGTTAAACACCCCGTCGGCAGGGACGGAATTGGAAGCGAACATCATCAACCGGATGATCACGTTCATGCCTTGCAGGAAGATCAAGAAGGTCAATGCCAGGCCGCGCCCGCGGTTCACCAGCCAGCCCATCACCACCATGAAGGCAATCAACACCAGGATGACCGCCCAACCGCCGATCAACGTTTCAGGCGGGTACAGTAAGATCGCCACGATCGGCAGAACGAAGAAGAGCAGGATGCGTTTTAATGAAGTCATTCTGATCTCCTTTAATGGCCGCCCAGGTAGGCTTCCATCACCATAGGGTTATGCAGGATTTCCTGTGCGTCGCCTTCCAGCACCACCTGGCCTGTTTCCAACACATACGCCCGATCCGCAATCGAAAGCGCCATCTGCGCATTCTGTTCCACCAGGAGGATGCTGGTTCCTTGATCGTTGATGTCGCGAATAATCTCAAAAATCTGCTCCACCAGGATAGGAGCCAGACCCATCGAAGGCTCGTCCAACAGCAGCAGCTTCGGGTGCGACATCAGCCCGCGGGCAATGGCCAGCATCTGCTGTTCACCGCCCGAAAGCGTCCCGCCCAGCTGGTTACGGCGCTCTTTCAGGCGCGGAAAGCGCTTGAAGACGCTTTCGATGTCTTTCTCGATCTGCGCCTTATCGGGATGCAGGTACGCGCCCACTTCCAGATTTTCCATCACCGTCAGGGTCGCGAAGATTTTTCGCCCCTCAGGGACCTGGATGACGCCGCGGCGGACGATATCTTGCGCCGGTGTGCGGGTGATATCCTCACCCTCGAACTCCAGCTTGCCCTCGCGCGCGGCCAACAAACCAGACAGCGCGTTGAGCGTGGTGGATTTGCCCGCGCCGTTCGCACCGATCAGGGTCACGATTTCCCCCTGTTCCAGGTGGAAATTCAACCCTTTCAGCGCGTGAATGGCACCATAGTATACGTGAAGATTTTGAACGTTGAGCATCATCAGTTCTTCTTCCGTTTGAATTTTTCGGATAAGGCCGCCGAACCCGGGCCCAGGTAGGCCTCAATCACACGCTGATCGTTCTGGATCTCTTGCGGGGTTCCCAGAGCGATGCGTTCCCCAAAATCCATCACCGCGATCGTCTCGCAAATGCCCATCACCACGCGCATTTGATGTTCGATCAGCAGAATGGTGAGGTTAAAGCGCTCGCGGATAAAATGGATCAGATCCATTAAGGCCACAGACTCATTGGGGTTCATGCCCGCCGCAGGTTCATCCAGCAGCAGCAGGCTGGGGTTGGCCGCCAACGCACGGGCAATTTCCAGGCGGCGCTGCTCACCATAAGGCAGGTTTTTAGCCGTCTCGCGCAGGCGGTCCTGCAGGTTGAAGACCGACAAAAATTCCACCGCCCGCTCCGTCAGCTCTTTTTCCTTCACCTCATACTTATGGTTGTGGAAAATCGAATCACTCATGCTGTAACCGGCGTGCGGATGGTACGCGATGCGCACATTATCCAGCACAGACAGGCTTTGGAACAGGCGGATGTTTTGGAAGGTGCGGGCGATGCCCATTTGGTTAATCAGGTGCGGCTCCAAGCCGGTGATGTTGGTGCCGTTGAAGATCACATCCCCTGAGGTGGGCTCATAAACGCCGGTAATCATGTTGAACACGGTCGTCTTGCCCGCGCCGTTGGGGCCGATCAGCCCGAAGAGCGCGCCTTTGGGGATGCTGAACTCCATGTTGTTGACCGCGCGCAAGCCGCCAAAGACCTTGCTCAGCTTGCGGATTTCCAGGGTGTTTTCGGGCGCTGCCGTTTCGGCAGCCTTGGGGGTGGGTTGGTTGGCGGCGCTCATAAACCGGCCTCCTGGCTTTGAATAGCGTCCTCAGACCGCAAATCCTCAGCTCGTTTGGGCTGATTGGGCGGCAAGACGGCCCGAATGAAGGGGATTTCATAACCGCCGAAAATCCCGCTGGGTTTCAGCAGCATCATAATCAACAGCAGCAGTGGGTAGACCACAAAGCGCCAGGTTTCAAACCCTTCGGGCAGGAACAGGCGTAAAAAGCCTTCCAGCACCAAAGCCCACGCAAACGCTCCCGCGATGGTCCCCGTCACGCTCCCCAGGCCGCCAAACACGATCACGATCATGGGGTCAAAGGATTTGATGAAGTTGAAGGTATCTGGGTGCAGGAAGCCGTTGATATGGGCGTATAACCCGCCTGCCAGGCCCGCAAAGAAGGAGCCAATGACGAAGGTCAAAATTTTGTAGTTGGCTACGTCAATGCCCATCGCCTTGGCGGCGATTTCATCTTCGCGCACCGACAGGATGGCCCGCCCGTAGCTGGAATTCAACAGGTTGCGCGTGACCACGATGGTGATGATCAGGAACAGAAACACCCAGAACCAGGTGGTGATCTTGGGAATGCCGATCATACCGCGCGCACCCTTCATCTCTGCAAAGCCCAGCAGGGTGTCGGAATTGTCCAGCAGCACTTTGGTGATGATGGTCAGGCCCAGAGTGGCAATGCCAAAGTAGTCGGAACCCAGGGTCAAAATCGGCAGGCCGAACAGGAAGCTAATTTCCGCCGCCAGCATACCCGCCAGGATGACCGCGAAGAAGAAGACCACTTGCAGCGCTACCGCGGGCGGCAAAGCCTTCAAAGCAGCCGCTACGGGCGCGTCTAAGGCCTTGCCAATTTGCAGCGCCACATACCCCAAAATCAGAGTGGTGAGCAAGTAGATGGAGAAGGCTGAAAGCGCGTCCAGGCGGCGGATCTTGCTCAACTGCGTGCGCAGGAATAAAATCGCCGCGCCGGTGAACAGCACAATCATCAGCACCACCATCAACCCGCCTGCGCTGCCCAAATTGGCCCAGCGGTAGGTGATATCCGCCGCGCAGTAAGCGCCAATGGCGTAAAAGGCCCATTGTCCCAGGGAGAACTGGCCGTTGAAACCGTAAATCAGGTTCAGGCCCAGGCTGACGATGGCCATCACCGCGCCCAGGCGCAAGATGGTGTTCCAGAAGGCGTTGAGCAGCCCAAAGCTGATCAACAATTGGACGACGATGAAAAACACTAATGCGCCGCCGTAGAAAATGAGAGAGCTTCGTGGAATTTTTTTCATAGCGGCCTCAGGCTTTTTCTCGGCTGGGTTCACCGAAGATACCGGTGGGGCGGATAAGCAGCACGATGATCAGGATACTGAAAGCGATGGCATCGCGCATGGGGGTCGAGATGTAGGCAGCGCTGAGCACCTCCGCCTGGCCCATAATCAAGGCGCCAATCACCGCGCCAGGAATGCTGCCGATGCCGCCCAAGACGGCCGCGACGAAGGCTTTCAGGCCGGGGATGATCCCCATCCAGAAGAATACCTGCGGGAAAGCTACCGCATATAACATACCGGCTGCGCCAGCCAGGGCCGCGCCGATCATGAAGGTGAAGGAAATAATCCAGTCAGTATTAATACCCATCAGGCGAGCGGTCTGCTTGTCATATGCCACCGCGCGCATGGCCTTGCCGACCCGGGTTTTTTGCACAATGTAATTCAACGCCATCAACAGAGCCACAGAGGCAATCACGATGATGATGAAGATGTTCGAGAAAATAACGCTGCCTTCTGGGATCGTATCCCCTTGGATCAGTTGGCCAATGCCCTTCGTGTTGACAAACCAGGTGGTAATTTCAAACGGGCGCTTATAGGTGATGAAATTAGGGGTGAAAACGAACTTCAACGCGCCAAAATATTCCAGAAAGAAGGAAACGCCAATGGCAGTGATCAGGGCCGAAATTCGCGGGGCATTGCGCAGGGGTTTATAGGCAATGCGCTCAATGGTAAAGGCCAACAGCGCGCAGATCGCCATCGCCACAGCCATCACCGACAACGTGCCCACCGCCTGGGTCAAAATCGGCGGCAGGTTGGGGGCCAGGTTCGAAAGCCAATTATGCAGCTGAAAACGAGCGATGCCGTAAAAGCTGACAAAGGCCCCAACCATAAAAACGTCACCGTGCGCAAAGTTGATCAGGCGCACAATGCCGTAGACCATCGTATAGCCCAAAGCAATCAGGGCGTACACAAACCCCAATTGCAAGCCGTTAATGACTTGCTGGAGGAAAAGGGTTGGATTGGCCAGCAGCGAAACAACAATTTTCCATAACGCCAGCAGCCCAACAACAATCAACAGCCCTTTGCCTAACCATCCCCTTTTGATAATCAGATCATACAATGAAGGGCGATTTGCTGTGGTGGAGGAAACGCTCATAGGGTTTCACCTGGGGAAGCAGTTGTAGCGAGGGGCGGCCTCAGCGGCCGCCCCTCGTGGATCGTCGTTCGTCTTACGGAGCTACCGACTCGACGAAGGATACCTTTCCGTCTTTCACCTGGAGCACAGCCGCAGCCTTAATCGGGTTGTGCGATTTATCAAAGCTGACCTTACCAGAAACAACTTCCAGTTCAATGGCAGCCAATGCTTCGGCAACCTTGGCCGGGTCGTCCGAGCCGGCCTTTTCAATGGCCGTCAG
This sequence comes from Levilinea saccharolytica, assembly GCF_001306035.1. Lineage (GTDB taxonomy): Bacteria > Chloroflexota > Anaerolineae > Anaerolineales > Anaerolineaceae > Levilinea > Levilinea saccharolytica. Next base: position 133,413 of record NZ_LGCM01000038.1, on the reverse strand, counting down.
GAGCAGGTAGGTCGCGTCATAGGCCAGAGCGGCCAGGGCGTCGGGGGTCGCGCCGTACTTCGTGCTGTATGCCTTCACGAAGTCAACCACTTTGGCGCGGGTATCTTCCGGCGAGTAGTGGTTCGAGAAGAAGCCGCCGTCGGAGGCTTTCGCATCCAGATCAGGCGAATCCCAACCATCGCCGCCCATCATCACAGAGGTCACGCCCTTTTCCTTCGCCTGAGCAGCCACCAGGTTGACAATGTTGTAGTAATCGGGCAGGAAGAGCACTTCGGCTTTGCTCTCAGCCACCTTGGCCAAAATCGCCGAGAAGTCGGTGTCCTGGCTGGTGTAGGTTTCCTTACCGACCACGGTACCGCCGGCTTCGGTCCAGGACTTTTCAAACGCTTCGGCCAGGCCGCGCACGTAGTCATTGCCCTGATCGAACATGATGAAGGCGGTCTTGTAGCCCTTACCCTGGGCGAACTTGGCCATCACCAGACCCTGGAAGGGGTCAATGAAGCAAGCGCGGAAGATGTACTTCTTGGTCGAGCCGTCCGCCTTGAGGGTCACATCCGGGTTGGTGGAGGTGGGGCTGATCTGCACCACACCCTTGGCCTCGGCAATTTCCGAAATCGGAATGGAAGCCTTGGAGCACACTTCGCCGATGATGTAGTGCACCTTATCCTGATCGATGACCTTGTTGGCCGCGTTCACAGCCGGGTCAGGCGTGCACTGGCTGTCTTCCACGACCGCTTCAATCTTGCGGCCCAAAACGCCGCCCTTGGCATTCCATTCCTCGATGGCCATCAACGCGCCGTCGCGGGTGGAAACACCAAAGGTCGGCACAGGGCCGCTCAACGGGGCCAACACCGCCACTTTGATCGGGCCGGTGTCTGCCGCAGGGGCTGCCGGGGCGGCCGCGGGTTGGCAGGAAGCCAACAAAACCGCCGCCAGCAAAAACACAGATACCAAAATACGCTTCGACATCTTCTGATCCTCCTTAGTGATCACTTCGTGTTCGAAATGTGGCTGTAGATTGCCTGGTTCATCCTCTGAAATTCGCTCAGAATATCTGCGCGAGATGCACCTCCTTCAGTGTGAGGGTACGACAGGTAGTCATAATGTAGGGCGTTAACGTTCTGCCGTTAATTCCCGGACGCTTTTCAGCGCGAAAGGGAGAATTTGCTCAAGGTAATTGGGAAAAAGCCAGTACCTGCGGCATCTGAAAGAATGGGCAAGGGCTTTGATCCTCGTGCAGTGTCTTTCTCTGCGGTTTACATGGCAAGATACATGACATCTTACACTATTTTTCAAATTTTTGTCAATAGATTTGCAGGTACGTCTTTAATATACAGAATCCGATTCGATGAGACAAGATACCTCTTAATCACACTTATTTGCGTGACATTTGTCACCAGCCGATCACACGGGTTGAATTACGTTTATTTTTTCGCTATTGTTTAATCAGAACCCCGTCGTCCCAAATTCGTTTTGGAAAGGACCTCCTCCCCATGCTCAAACAATCGCTCAAGCTGATGATCCCCGGCCCCATCCAGCCCGATCCGGCGGTCTTGGAGGCTATGGGCAGCCCCGTCCCGCCGCATTACGGCCCGGCCTTCACCGATTTTTACAACGAAACCCTCTCCTTGCTGCGCCAGGTCATCCAGACCTCCGGCGATATTTTCCTCATGCCAGGGTCTGGCTCGGCGGGGATCGACGCCTGCCTGGGATCGGCGCTGCTGACCGGCGAAAAATTGCTAGTGGGGATCAACGGCTTTTTCGGCCAGCGCCTGGTGGCCATCGCTGAAAGCAGCGGCCTGGTGACGGTGCCGGTGACGGCTGAATGGGGTCAGCCCCTGCGCAGTGCCGATTTCGCCGCCGCGTTGGATGCCCACCCCGACGCGCGCGCCGTGGCTGTGGTTCATCTGGAAACCTCCACCACCATCGCCAACCCCATCGCCGAAATTGGTGCGCTCTGCCGCCAGCGCGGCGTGCTCTTCTTCGTGGATGCGGTTTCCTCTCTGGGCGGCCTGCCCTTTCAGATGGACGACTGGGGCATTGACCTGATGGCTTCAGCCACCCAGAAATGCCTGGGGGCCCCTCCTGGCCTGGCGCCTGTGGCGGTGGGGCCGCGCGCCTGGGAATCGATCGACCGGGTGCCGTCTTCAAATCACGGCTGGTACACCAACTTGCGCGTGTGGCGCCACTACGCCGAAGATTGGGCCGACTGGCATCCCTTCCCCATCACCATGGCCACCAACAACGTCATGGCGCTTAACGCCAGTTTAAAGCAGCTGCTGGCCGAAGGCATTGCCACCCGCTTGGAGCGTTACCGCGGGTTGGCCTTGCGCCTGCGTCAGGGTCTGCGCCAGATTGGGCTGCGCCCCTATACGCCGGATGAAATGCTGGCCCCCGTGCTCACCGCTGCCTACGGCCCCGCGGGCGTGCCCACGGGCAAAATCGTTTCTTATTTGGAACGCGAAGCCGGAATCAAAATCTCCGGCGGGTTGGGTGCGCTCAAAGATCAAATCATCCGCATCGGCCACATGTCCCCCACCACCACCGACGCAGATATTGACGAGACCCTGGCCGCTCTGCGCACCTTCTGCGAACAAAACCAGGGCGCACCGTGAGCGCCCTGGCCCTTTCATTTATTATATCAACATAGCATCTCAACCCGCCCCAGGAGGTGAAGATGGATAGCCCGCGGATATTTGTCACCCGGCGTATTGCCGCCCAGGCCCTAAAACAGTTGGAAGGCCGCGTGCAGATGGAGGTATGGGAAGGCAGCGGGCCGCCCCCGCGCGCCGAACTGGAAGCGCGCCTGCCCCACCTGGACGGTCTGCTCTCCCTGCTGACGGATCCGCTGAATGCTGAGATGATCGCGCTGGCCGGGCCCAATTTCCGTGTGCTGTCGCAAATGGCCGTCGGCACCGATAACATTGACCTTGCCGCCGCCTCCGCCCGCCGCATCCCCGTGGGGCATACCCCCGGCGTGCTCACCGAAGCCTGCGCCGATTTTGCCATGGCCCTCCTGTTGGCCGCCGCCCGCCGCGTGGTGGAGGGCGACCGTGAGGTGCGCGCCGGCATCTGGCGCCCCTGGGGGCCAGATATCCTGGTGGGCAAAGACCTGTACGGCGGCACACTGGGGATCGTCGGCTTCGGCCGCATCGGCCAGGCCGTGGCGCGCCGCGCCCAGGGCTTTGGCATGCGCTTGCTGGTGCACGACCTCAATCCCGATACGCACTTGGAGAAATGTTTCGGTATCCAGTTTGTGTCTCTGCCAGAGCTGCTGCGCCAGAGCGATTTCGTCTCCATTCATGTGTATCTCTCCCCGCAAACCCGCGGGATGTTCAACGCCGAGACCCTGGGGCAAATGAAGCCCGGGGCGGTGCTTGTGAACACTGCGCGCGGCCCCATTGTAGAACCGCAGGCCCTGCAGGCGGCCCTGGAATCCGGCCGTCTGGCTGCCGCCGCGCTGGATGTCTTTGATCCCGAGCCCATCCCCGCCGACAGCCCACTGCTGGCCATGCCCAACGTGATCATCACCCCCCACATCGCCAGCGCCGCGGGGCAGGTGCGGCTGAACATGGCCCAGATCGCGGTGGAGAATTTGCTCCTGGGGCTGGCCGGTCAGCCGCTGCGCTTCTGCGCCAACGCCGCAGCCCTGGGGCCAGCCTGAGCGGGGCGCAACTTTTCCCAGAAAATTGCGTACATAGAAGTAGAGTGAAAGGAGTGTACGATGAGCTTTCTGGGTAATGTCATCTGGCTGCTGTTTGGCGGTTTTGTCGCCGGTATGGGGTATATTTTGGGCGGTCTGGCCACCTGCCTGACTATCGTGGGCATCCCCTTTGGGATTCAGTCCATCAAGCTGGGCATCGCCACGTTGACCCCCTTTGGCCGCGAGATTGTTGTTCGGCCAGAGTCAGGGGGCTTTTTGGAGGCACTGTTTAATATCCTGTGGGCGGTGCTGTTCGGCTGGGAAATTGCCGTCGCCCACCTGGTGCATGCCGCCATTCTGGCCCTCACCATCGTGGGGCTGCCCTTTGCCAGCCAGCATCTGAAGTTGATCCCGCTGGCCTTGTTCCCCTTTGGCAAAGAGCTGCGCTAACCCTCGCATTGACAGCCGGGCAGAACGCGGTATAATAGCCACGTAATTCGGCTCACTAGCTCAATGGCAGAGCAACTGACTCTTAATCAGTGGGTTCAGGGTTCAAGTCCCTGGTGAGTCACTTTCCGTCAGATTCAATATCTGGCGGTTTTTTTTATTCCTAGGGCACGTGTCGGGGCACGGGGGTTTAACCCCAGGCTTAATCTGTTACACATCCCCCGTGCCCCTACGTTGATTCTTTACGGATCCCCCGTTGGGGCACGTGTCGGGGCACGGGGGTTTAACCTCGGACTCATTCCGTCACAAATCCCCCGTTGGGGCACGGGGGTTTAACCTCGACCCCATTCCGTCACAAATCCCCCGTGCCCCTACGTTGATTCTTTACGGATCCCTCGTTGGGGCACGTGTCGGGGCACGGGGGTTTAACCTCGGACTCATTCCGTCACAAATCCCCCGTTGGGGCACGGGGGTTTAACCTTGGACTCGGTCCATCACAAATCCCCCGTGCCCCTACGTTGATTCTTTACGGATCCCCCGTTGGGGCACGTGTCGGGGCACGGGGGATTAACCTTGGCCTCATTCCGTTACAAATCTCCCGTTGGGGCACGGGGGTTTAACCTTGGACTCGGTCCGTCACAAATCCCCCGTGCCCCTACGTTGATTCTTTGCGGATCCCCCGTTGGGGCACGTGTTGGGGCACGGGGGTTTAACCCCAGGCTTAATCTGTTACACATCCCCCGTGCCCCTACGCTGATTCTTTACGGATCCCTCGTTGGGGCACGTGTCGGGGCACGGGGGATTAACCTTGGCCTCATTCCGTTACAAATCTCCCGTTGGGGCACGGGGGTTTAACCTTGGACTCGGTCCGTCACAAATCCCCCGTGCCCCTACCCCAATTCGTTGCCGATCCCCCGTTGGGGCACGTGTCGGGGCACGGGGGTTTAACCTCAGACTCATTCCGTCACAAATCCCCCGTGCCCCTACCGATTCTTTACGGATCCCTCGTTGGGGCACGGGGGTTTAACCTTGGACTCGGTCCATCACAAATCCCCCGTGCCCCTACGTTGATTCTTTGCGGATCCCCCGTTGGGGCACGGGGGTTTAACCTCGGGCTCATTCCGTCACAAATCCCCCGTGCCCCTACCGATTCTTTACGGATCCCTCGTCGGGGCACGGGGGTTTAACCCAAGGCTTAATCCGCTACACATCCCCCGTGCCCCTACCGATTCTTTACGGATCCCCCGTTGGGGCACGGGGGTTTAACCCCAGACTTAATCCGTTACACATCCCCCGTGCCCCTACCCCTTCCACCGCGCCGGATTCTCAATAATATACCGGCGGATGCGCTCCAACGCCGCCGCATTGCGGATGACATGCTCATAATAATTGCGCTGCCAAATCTGCGGCGCATCTCGCCCGCACAAAATCTGATACCGCTGCGTCACGCTCGATTTATACGATCGGACGATGGTAGGAATCGACCTTACCACCGGCGCGCCAAATTCTTCACACGCCGCAGCGCGGCGGCCCCCCACCCCCCGGTCGGCAAGCACCAGAATCGCGTGCAAATGATCCGGCATCACACAAAAAGCGTCCAATTCCACGCTTGGAAAACGCCGCTCCAACCGCTCCCACTCTTCAGCAATCATTTTCCCCAGCGTATTCACATGCATCTGCCCATCCTGCACCCTGCCAAACAACGGCTCCCGCCCGTGGGCGGCCAGGGTGATGAAGTACGCCCCCGCCTGGGTATAGTCATACCCCTGCAGGCGGATGGACCGCCGATGGTGAATGCGCGGATCATAAGCCATCCTTTACCCTCCTCTGTCGCCGCTCATACTTACCCCTCCCCAGACGGCTTCCCATCTCCTTCATATAGGCGCGCCATATCCCGTGCTTCCTGAGCTATCTCGCTGCGCACCTCTTCCGGCTCCAAAACTTCCACCTGCGCCCCCCACCCGCGGATCCAGTTCATCATCTCGCGCGGTTCGGCCACCCAAGCACTCCAGAGCAGGCTGCCGTCTGGAAGAACGGTCACCTGCTCTGAGCGATGCCAGCGAGTTTCCCTCACCCTGCTTGCCACTCGCGGCCCAAATTTCAACACCACTTTCACCGGCTGACGCTCGCTGGTCCAAATGCCCCAGGCGTCCATAAAGAGCGTCTCGGGGTCCAAATCTTCAAGAATTTGGTACTCCTGGCGCAGCAGCTCGATGCGTTGAATGCGCTCTACCTTGAACGTGCGCCGTAAATTCTGCGGGGCAATCGTCCCAATCACATACGTGGTTTGACCGGTCGCGTACGGCTCCAGGTAATAAGGAGCAAAATCATACTGCTTGATTTGCTCGCGATTTTCATACCAAATGTGCACCCGCCGCCGTTCCGCCCAGGCCAGGGTCAGCTTCTCCATCACCTGCAAATAGCGCGGATCCGCCCTGCGGCCCGAAGGGTTATCCATCTCATTGGCCGAAGCCTGCACGAATTTAGCAATCGTGGGCGCCAGAGTCCGCAGGGAAAGCCCCAGCTTACGCAGCGCTGAAGCCGCGTGCGGGTTTTGCCGGTCAGAACAGTTGGCCAGCAAACGCGCCGCCAGGTGAACAGACACCGCCTCGTGCAGCGAAAAGCGCACATTCACCAACGAGGCTTCGCGGTCTATAAACAGCCGTCCCCCCTCTTCGTACACCGGCGCGGTCATGCTCTGCAAATTACGGTGGATGGTGGAACGATTCACGCCCAAGCGGCGCGCCAGTTCCGCCTGAGTCAACCCTTGAGGGTTTGCTAACAACAATGCTTCAATTTGTGCCAAACGTTCTGCTTTATTATTCGCGGCGGTCATGTAGATTGAATAACCCTTTCGATGTCAGTATAGCGCAGCGCGTGTGCATCTAACGCAACAACGGTCTATTTCAGGGGCTGATTTGGGGAAATTCGGCCAACTCCGCAATAACAAATCCTCGCAGTCCCAACCTTGCCCCCAGGCAAACCACAAACCTTACAGCACATTGGGCGGATCCAACTGCACCCGCCACTCTCCCAGCGGCTTACCTCGTAAAACCTCACCCACATTTTGCCCGCGCAGCAAAATCTGCCAGCGGTACATGCCGTTCACCTTGTGAAAAAAGCACGGCGAAGGCCCAATCAATTCTACCATACCCGCCTCTTCAGCCCAGCGCCCCAGCTGCACGGCAGCCTGCTGCGCTGCGCGCTCTGTGCTCTGCGCATTTTGGCCGCGCACTTCTACCCGCGCCAGATGGGCAAAGGGTGGGTAACCCATCTCGCGCCGCCGCGCCAACTCCTGCGCATAAAAGGCAGCGTAATCATGCCCGGCCGCGGCCTGAATGACATAGTGCTCCGGCATAAAGGTCTGAAAAATCACCCTGCCGCCCAAATGGCTGCGGCCCGCACGGCCAGCCACCTGCGTCAGCAATTGAAAGGCCCGTTCCCCCGCGCGGTAATCCGGGAAACTCAGGCCCACATCCGCCAAAACTACCCCCACCAGCGTCACCAACGGTAGGTCCAGCCCCTTGGCCAGCATTTGCGTACCGATCAGAATATCCGCCTGGTGCGCGGAAAATTTTTCCATCAGAGTCTGGTGGCCCTGCTTACCCCGGGCCGTTTCTGCGTCCCAGCGCAAAGTGCGCGCCTGCGGAAAGAGCGCGTTCACCTCCGCCTCCACCCGCTCGGTGCCGGAGCCGTAATGGCGAATATTGGGGCTGCCGCACTGCGGGCATTGGGACGGCAGACGGCGGCGGTAATTGCAGGTGTGGCAGTGCAAACCGCCGCTGCCCAAATGGTAAGTCAGGGGCAGGTCGCAGCGCGGACAGCGCAGCACATGGCCGCAGTCCCGGCAGAATACGTAAGTGGCTGCCCCGCGCCGATTGAGGTACAAAATCGCCTGCTCCCCGGCCTCCAGGGTGTGCGCCAGCGCCTGCTGCAAGGCCTGTGAGAAAATGGAACGGTTGCCGTGTTTAAGCTCCGAGCGCATGTCCACAATGTCCACCGGCGGCAAAGACAGCGGGGCTGCCGCGTCTTCCTGGTCGTGGATGCGCTCTGTCAGCGCCAGCACCGGCCAGCCCGATTTTTGGGCCTGATACAACATAGCCACATCCGGCGTAGCGCTGCCCAATACCACCACCGCGCGGGCGGCCTGAGCGTAAAACTGCGCCGCCTCCACAGTGTGATAATAGGGCGGGCTTTCGGCCTGGTAATAGCTGTCCTCATGGCATTCATCCACCACAATCAAGCCCACATCCGGCAGGGGCGCAAACAAGGCGCTGCGCGGGCCGACAATGACCGAAAGCTGCCCCGCCCGCGCCCGCCGCCAGGTATCGTAGCGCTCGCCCACCGATAGGCGCGAATGCAAAATGCCCACCTGCTGCGGAAAACGCGATAGGAAGCGCTGCACAGTCTGCGGCGTGAGGGCAATTTCGGGAACCATCACAATCGCCTGCCTCCCCAGCCGCAGACATTCCGCCACCGCGTACAGATACACCTCCGTCTTGCCGGAGCCGGTCACCCCGTGCAGCACAAACGGCGGCGGGGTGCGCCCCTCTTGCGCCGCCGCGCGCAGCGCCGCCTGCAGCGGCTGCCAGACGGCCTGCTGCTGGGCGGTCAGCGCCTTTGGCTGTGAAATGCCCGCCTGGGCGGCCTCCAAAGGGTCGCGCATCACCTCTTTTTCCACCAGATGGATCCAACCCTGTGCCTCCAGGCGCTGCAAATCAGCCAGGTTGCCGCCCGAAACAGCGTACAGCCAGGCAGCCTGAACCGGCTGGCCCTCGTTTTTGAGAAAATTTAAGATCGCCAGGCGCCGTTCCCCCACCGCGCCGCGCCCCAAGGCGCTTCCATCCGCGGGCAAGGCCTCATCCTCCACCGCCAACTCGGCAAAGCGCGCCTGCTTGGGTCGGGCCTGCGGCGGCGGCAGCACCGGCTGGGCCAAAACCCGCCCGCGCTTCACCAAGGCCGCTATCGCCGTGCGCCATCCCGTACGTGAGAAGGAAGATTCCAGCTGCCGCCCGCGCTGTTCGCCCTCATGCAGCACCAGATGGCGAACCAGCCGCTCTTGCAGCGGTGAAAGCGGGTGGTCGTCCACCGGCGGGTGCGGATTCAGGCGGTAAGCGGTATCCGCGTTTTGAGATAGCCCCGCCGGCAGAATCCATTGAATGCACACCGACAGCGGGGTCAGATATTGATACGCCATGCGCTGCGCCAGCGCCATCTGCGCCGCCGTGACCGCCGGTAAGGGATCCACCAAATGAGAAACCGGTTTGGTTTCGGCCACCGAGGGCTTCTCCAACAGGGATAAGACCACCGCCTGCACCATGCGGCGGCCAAAAGGCACCACCACCAGGCAGCCGACGCGCACCAGCCCTTCCAACTCGGCAGACAGGTGATAATCATACTCGCCGCTCATTTGGGGAAGTAGAACGCACACGCGCACGTACATGGGGTTCACATCCGTTCCAGCCGCACCTGCGCCACGCGCAGGCGGTCCATCGCTTCCACCCGCAGGCGGATGCGGTTGTCGGCGTCTTCCACAACATCCCCCACCTGCGGAATGCGTCCCAAATTGGAGAGCATATAGCCCGCAATCGTATCGTAAAACGCCTCCACCAGATTCAAGGCAAAATGCTCGTTGATCTCCTCGATAAAGGTGCGCCCATCAATCAAGGCTGTGCCGTCCGCCAGGGGCTGAATGGGCGGCGGGGTGGCGTCGAAGGGGTCTTGAATCTCGCCGATGATCTCTTCCAGCAGATCCTCCAGCGTCACCAGCCCAAAAGTGCCCCCAAACTCATCCAGCACTATGGCGATGTGCGTGTGCCGTGCGCGGAACTGCACCAACAGGTCATTGACCGAGCTGGTCTCCGGAACAAACAAAGCTTCGCGCGCCAAATCGCGAGCGGTTTTATGAGGTTCACCGCGCCGCCAGGCCAACACCAGATCGCGCAGATGCACAATGCCAGTGATATGGTCTATATCGTTTTCGTACACCGGGATTTTGGTCAGGCCGTGTTCCAATGCCGCTTGAATGACCTCATCCAGGGGTGCCTCCCCCTCCACGGCCACAATTTCTGTGCGCGAAATGCTCACCTGCCGCACCACCAGCGCGCCGAAATCAATCACCGCGGAAAGCATCTCCCGCTCCGGCTGCTCAATCATGGTGGGCAGGTCGGGGCCGGACACAATTTGCTTGAATTCTTCCAGAGAATATACAGAGGAATGCGTATCCCCCCGCGGCAGACCCACCAGCTCCAATACCAGGCGGGTGGCCCCATCCAACAAACTGATAAAGCCTTTGAACACCCGGCTGAATCCGTACATCACCGGCGCCGCGGCCACCGCAAAACGCTCTGGGCTGCGCAGCACCGCCACTTTGGGAACCTGTTCGCCCAAAACCACGTGCAGGGCCGTGACCACGATCAGCGAAAGGGTCAAAGGCAGAGCTGGCAGGATGAATTCCAAAAAGCTCAGCCAGGGGGGCATGTGCGCATCAGCGAAAAGGGGTTCCAGCAGACTGGCAAAGGTATTTTCGCCCACCGCGCCCAACGCCAGGCTGACCACCGTGATGCCCAACTGCGCCGCGGCGATCAAACGGTCGCGAGCGGTGCGCTCATCCAGCCAGGCCCGCACCATCTGTGCGGCGCGGCTGTTAGATTGGGGCAGCAGATCCAGACGCGCGCGGCGGCTGGCAACAGCCGCAAATTCAACGGAGACGAAGAAACCGTTGAGGGCGATCAGGATCAGAATGAGCAGAAAATTGACGAGGGTCATGAAGGTTGCAGGATTACCGCCGCGCCGTACCCCACCACAGAGCTGGCGTCGCCGGTTTGTTCGGCGGAGGTGCTGTGATGCAGCACCTGCACCCGCTGGGCGCCCAACGCCCGCGCCGCCCACATGGCCGCCGCCGCCGCATAGGCCCCGCAGGCAAAGCCTGTGCCGGTTTCTTCGGCCTCCAGCACCGCCTCAGGCGAAAAGGCAGCCATGCGCCGCAGCATCTCTTGATCCAAAGCGTTGGCGATCTCCAACGGGTAAAAGTGGGACAAATCGGTGCTGGCCACCAGCAAAGCCTGTTTTCCAGCCAACACCTTGCCCAGGGCTGCTCCTAGAATCTGCGCCGCCGCCCGGTCCTGGCAGCGCACCATCAGCGGCAGCAGTTCAAACGGCCCGGCCAGGGCGCGCTGCAAAAAAGGCAGCTCAATTTCCAGCGCGTGTTCGCCGTCGTGCGCAATGCGCGTGATCTCCAGACCGTCCGCGGCCAGTTCCTGCTGAAGAGTCTGCAAGAGACCCTCCTGCACCCACACATCCCCCAAAGGGGTCTGGTAAGCATGGTGCGCAGTGCTGAGCACTGCGCCTGGGTGGTAGCGGTGGTAGGGGGAGAGGATCACCACCACCTGCGGCGAAAGTCCCTGCACTGCCCGAAAAGCATATCCCGCCGTAGCACCCGAATAGCGGTGTCCAGCGTGGGGTGCAATCACGCCCACCACCTTCCCATCCAGTTTGGGTAAGTCGGCTTGGGCAAGATACTCATCCACCTGCGCCTGAAGGCGGCGCGGGTCTGCACTGTACCAGGTGCCGGCAATTGGCGAAGGGCGAATCGGGGGAAGGGATTTCATCGGGGAACCTGTCTCAAACCCAAAGGCGCGAATGGGCGTCACAAAATTCTGGACACCCTGGATTCATTTTAACATATTCACACCAATTTTTTGCAAGGAACCGCCGCCCGGAGCCTGCCCCTTATCCTTCAGACCGGTCAGTTTAGTTCAATTTCAATCACCGCCCAGGGTGTGCGGCGCAGGGTGTTCATCAGGTCAAAGAAGCGCTTGCGCAAGCCGTATTTCCTCAGCAGGAGTTGGTTCACCGCTGCGCTTTTCTCTGGCGAAACCACATGCGCCTGCCCTGCGCTCCATTCGCCCAGCAGCTCGCCGCGCGCATCGCAAGGCGCCACCCGCACCTGCGGGTTGTTGCGCACGCGCTTGACCTTGCCCGAATAGGCTGCTGTGCGCACATACAGGCGGTTTTCATCCTCCACAAACCACACCGGCGTGGGCATGGCCTGCCCGCTGCGCTTGTAGGTTTCTAAATTGAGATAAGGCTGTCCGCGAAACGAGCTGAGATCCGTCATAATACTGCCTCCGTGAGTTTTGTTTTTATTATACCGGCCTGGCAGCCTAAACCCAAGAGAACCTTCGACAAAGCTGATACATTCAGAAGCATTGCAAAACCACACCATTGAAATTGAGAGGGGCGATGTATAATATTAATAGATTCTCATTTTCTTCAGCAGTTACCGCTTGAGTCAAAAATAATGGGGGTATTTCGCCGGAGAACGGCAAGTTATTCGACTCATCTATACCTTTTTTCAAAGCAGGGAGGGTAATATGCAAAAGCAAATGGCAGTCAAACGATGGGCGGCTTTGCTGATCATCCTCGCGGTGATGCTGGCCTGCAACATGCCTGGCAGCAGCACCGGCGGCGGTACTGACCTGGAAGCCACCCGCGGCGCATTGCAATTGGAAAGCACCAAAATGGCCCTGGAATTTGAACAGACGGCTCTATCGGTGCAGATCACCCAGGCGGCCAACCAGCCCACCGAACCACCCCCGGCCCCGCCCGCGGCTGCGCCCACCAGCGCCCCTGCAGAACAGGCCACCTACACCCCCTACCCCACCTACACCGCCCCGCCCGAGCAGCCCACCGAGCCGCCCGCGCCCACCGCAGTGGATATGAAGGCCAAAATCAAAGCCGCCAATGTGCTCGTTTTTGAGGACATCAAAGGCTACCCCGCCTTGCTGCCTTACGTCAGCCGTGCGGTGGATAACATGGGCTTTTCCGGCGGCAAGGTCATGAACGTGGGCGATGCGGTCGGCAACTTCATGCAGGCCCTCAACTCACCCGTCAAGTGGGATCTGATTGTGGTCTCCGCCGAAGCTCGCCAGGGCGTGCGCGGTGAATTTTGGGATGTGCTCACCGATCAGGTCAATAACGATGTGGCCCTGGTGGCTGAAGTCTGGTATCTGGACCAAATCGCCAACGGGCGCATCTCCTCCCTGCTGGGCAAATGCGGGGTGGATTTGTTCCGCGATTGGGCGCGCGACCCCAACAAATACAATGATCTGGATTACTCGCTCTATTGGCTGGACCCGCAGCATGAGCTCTTCTCATCGCCCAACGTGGTCGCCCCCCTTTACACCCCCAATATCTATTGGATGGGCGACGCCGGAGATTTGATGAAAATTGGGCCGGGCGGCGACGCAAAACTGCTGGCCGGGCTGCACCCCAAAGAAAAATCCACCCACGGCGTCATCGCCACCTGCCTGGGCGGGCGCGTGGTCTTCCAAACTTTCTCCACGCACGACTACCGCCAGTCACAGGTAGTGCCGCTGTGGGAAAATTACATGACCTACGCCCTCACCAATCACTTCAAAGTCGTTCCGTGAGATTTTGAGCAGCAATCTGCCGCCGCCGCAGCCGCCGCTAAGACCAGGGCACGCAGCGCGGCGGCGGTTCTTTTTAATTCGCTTTGCGCCTGAACGTCCCGCAGTTGGGCGTGAATTTCCACCTGCAAGCACGGCAAATGCAGTTCATGCCAGGCAAAACGGGTCAGCGTTTCGCGCACAGGGGAACCCAGCCCTTTGAATTTCTCGTCCAAATCCACCCGCAGCAGCCCGCGGCCCCGCGGTGAAAACCCCTGCTCTGCCAGCGCCGCCAGGATCTCCGGCAGCAGCCTTGCGCAGCTTTGTCCGCCCATCGAGCCCAGCGCCAGCCCAAAGTTGTGGCGGTCGGATGCGCCGTGCACATCCACCATGAAGCAAAACGGTGTCTGGGTATGCGCCGCGCGCAGCGCCTGCTTGTAGGGGGAGTAAAAATCCGAGTTGGGATCCCCGTTGGTACGCCGGCGCAAATAGAGCACATGCGCGCCGGTTTCTTCGGCCACCCAACGCGCCAGCCCCGCCGTCATTGGCTCGCCGTGTTTGAGCTGCCCTGCGCGGATGTGGCGTGCGGCGTGCGGCGCCGAAAGCAGCACAGGCAGCCTGCCCGGCTGGTAGCCGATTTCAGCTTCGCCAGGGGCAGCCGCCTGGTCTACGCGCACATCATTTTCCAGCACCATCAAATGCGAATACCAGTCGCGGGTCATGATTTCATTATAGACCATCGGCGGTTCAGGGGCAAAAAACCCCCTCGTGATTTAGAACCGCAGGGCTGCTTTTGCGTTACAATACAGCAACGCTGTGCCTTTAAAGCTCGCTGACGCAGCGCGGCTGACAACTCCGCCAGTCTTCAGACCTCCAACCCTGACAAGCCGCTTGTGTTTGCAGGGGGAATCCACAGGATGGTGCCTATGAAGCAGATTTGGTCGCCCTGGCGAATGAAATACATCTTATCGCATGAGCGCTCTCCCGAGTGCATCTTTTGTCACGCGCTGGAAGATCCCTCCAACGACGCCTTGAACCTGGTTGTTTTTCGCGGTAAAAAAGCCTTTGTGATCCTCAACCGCTACCCCTACACCAGCGGCCACCTGATGGTGGTTCCCAACGCGCACGAAGCCTCTCTCACCCGCATAGACGCCGCCACCAGCGCCGAGCTGATGGCCCTGCTGCAGTGGGCAGAACACGTCTTACGTCAGGTCTACCACCCCGACGGGCTGAACCTGGGCCTGAACCTGGGGGCTGCTGCGGGCGCGGGCGTGGTGGGGCACATCCATTTCCATGTCGTGCCGCGCTGGGAAGGCGACACCAATTTCATGACCGCCGTCGGGGATGCGCGCGTGCTGCCGGAAAGCCTGGAAGACACCTACCAAAGGCTGCGCGCCGCCTGGCGTTCACCCCTGGAACCCCTTCCTCAACCTCCCCTGAAGGCCCCTCATGACCGTTGACGGCCCCGAAGAATTGGAAAAACTCCAGCGCATCGGCCAGATTGTCGGTCTGACCCTCAAAACCATGTCGCGGGCGGTGCGCCCCGGCATCACCACCGCCGAGCTGGACGCGCTGGGGCTGCGAACCCTGCAAGCCCACGGGGCGCGCTCCGCCCCGCGCCTGGTGTACCAGTTCCCCGGTGCCACCTGCATCAGCGTCAACGAAGAGGCCGCCCACGGCATCCCTGGGCCGCGCGTTATCCATGCAGGGGATATCGTCAATATTGACGTATCCGCCGAGTTGGACGGGTATTTTGCCGATACCGGCGCCAGCGTGGCCGTGCCGCCGGTGGCCGAACCCACCCAAAAGCTGTGCGACGCTGTGTACACCGCCCTGTGGCGGGTGATCGACACCCTGCGCGCGGGCATGCCGCTGAACACGGTGGGGCGCATTGTGGAAGAAGAGGCCCGCCGCAGCGGCCTGCGGCCCATCCGCGTGCTCACCGGCCACGGCGTGGGGCGCAGCCTGCACGAAGAGCCGGAAGCCATCCACAACTTTTACAACCCCCATGACAAGCGTGTTTTACACGAAGGCCAGGTGGTAGCGATTGAACCCTTTATGACTCTGGGAACGGGAAAAATTGTGGAAGAGCCCGACGGATGGACTTTGCGCACCGCCGACCGGCGGCTGCCTGCTCAATATGAACACACCCTGGTGATCCAATCCGGCCCGGCGCTGGTGATCACCGCCGTCTAAATCCCCCCGGTTCTGGCCCGTCCTCGCCCGCAGCAGCGGGCGTTTTATTTGCGGGCACGCCCAACCAGCACATCACCGCCATGCCCCCCGCGCGCCCCGCGGGACGCAGCAGCCGCGCCAGCCCCCACAGGCGGCGGTAATAGGGCGGCATTTCCTCCGGGTCCAGCTCCGCAAACCCAAACGGCCGGTAAAAGGCGCGCAGTTCCGCCCGGCAGGTCAAATACAGCGGCGGTGCGTGCTGCGCCATCAGGGTCAAAATCAACCCCCTGGCCAGCCCCTTGCCGCGGTGAGCCGGCTCGGTGGCGATGGAAGCTAGCTCGCGCAGGCCGCCGGCGTGAGGCTTCACCTGTCCCATCGCGGCCAGACGCTCTTCATAAGTCACCAGCCAAAAGCGGCGCCAATCCAGCCCCAGCGGGTTAATCCGCGACCGCCACACCAGGCGGCGAATGGCGCCTGCATCCGCAGCCTGGGCCGGTCGCAGATGGTAGCCCGGGGGCAAAACAAAACCCTCCGCCGAAATCTGCCGTTCAGCGGCGGAACCCAGCGGAGGGAAAGGGTCAAACAAGGCCATACAGGGGGAGCTATCCGCCGCCCAGCAGTTCTTCCAAAATGCCGCGCGCCAGGCTGGGATCGGCCTTGCCGCGCATCTTCTTCATCACCTGCCCCACAAACCAACCCATCAGGGTCACTTTGCCGGCGCGGTAACTTTCTACCTCTTTGGGGCTTTCATTCAGCACTTCCTGCACCACCGCGCGGATGGCGCTGTCATCGCTGACCTGGGCCAGGCCCTCTTCTTCCACAATCGCACGCGGGGCTTTGCCGCTTTGGTCCACCTTCGCCAGCAGGGCTTTGCCGGTGGAGGTGTTGACCGTGTTGGCGTCCACCAACTTGAGGATTTCCGCCAGGTACTGCGGCGTGACCTTCAGCTGATCGGCGGTGCGGCCGGTGTCGTTGAGCATGCGCAGCAGGTCGTTCATCAGCCAGTTGGAAACGCGCTTGGGGTCGCCGCCGTAGGCCTGAACCGCCGCCTCAAAGTAATCCGACAGGTTGCGCTCACCGGTTAAAATATCCGCGTCGTACTCCGGCAGACCGTAGGCCTGCATAAAGCGGGCGCGCCGTTCCAGCGGCAGTTCCGGCAGGCCAGCCAGCACGCGCTCTTTCCATTCGTCTGTGATCGGCAGTGAAAGCAAATCCGGTTCGCGGAAATAGCGGTAATCCGCCTCGGTCTCTTTGGAGCGCATCTTGCGCAGCACACCCGCATCCTCATCCCATTCCAGCGTCCAGGCTTCAATGCGGTTGCCCGCCTCCACCTCACGAATCTGGCGGGCAGCTTCGTGCTCAATAGCGTCGCGCACGGCCTCAATCGAGTTGACGTTCTTGATCTCGGTTTTTGGGTTCAGGTAGTCCGCACCCCGGGGACGAATGGAGACGTTGGCGTCGCAGCGCAGGTGGCCTTTTTCCATGTCCGCTTCCGAAACGCCGATCCAGCGCAGCAGTTGGCGCAGGCGGATCAGGTATTGGGCGGCCTCATCCGCCGAGCGCAAATCCGGGCCGGTGACCATTTCCACCAGCGGCACGCCGCAGCGGTTAAAGTCAATCAGCCGTTCGCGTCCGGCGTTTTTGGTCTTGCCCGCGTCCTCTTCCATGTGCAGCTTGTGGATGCTGACGCGGCGGACATAACCCGACGGCATGGGCAGGTCTAAATAACCCCCGCGCGCCAAGGAACGGTCGTACTGCGAAATTTGGAAGCCTTTGGGCAGATCGGGGTAGAAATAATTCTTGCGGTCAAAATACGACACCGGCTGAATCTCAGCGTGCATGGCCGCCGCCAAAAGCATGCCTTTTTCCACCACCGCCTGGTTCAAAACCGGCAGCACCCCCGGCAGGCCGGTGCACACCGGGCAGATATTGGTGTTGGGCGGGTCAAACCACGAATCCGCCTTGCACGAGCAGAAGATCTTGGTGGTGGTGTTCAGCTGGATGTGGGTCTCCAGCCCAATGACGATTTCATAATCGGTCATAGAAAGTCCTCACTCATCCGAATTTGGGTCAGACGAAAGAATGCGTGCATGAATGCGTTTGCCAATCCAGGGGTAATGATAATCACCCCCCCGCACCAGCCGGTAGGCTGCCACCAGCGGCAGCGTGCCGTAAATGGGATACACCAGAATGGCCAGGGCTACCAATCCCACCACGATGAAAAAGGGGATCAGCGCCATTCGGTAGGTTGCCGCGGACAGGTCGCTGAGCACACCGCTTTCGGGCAAAATCAGCAGCAGTGGAAACGCCACCGCCGCGATCTGCGCCGCCAGCAGCGCCGCCGAAATCACCAGACCCGCCAGTTGATAGATCAGGGCCTGCAGGGCGTGAAAGCGCAGCCAGCGCCGCTCTTTCTGAAAGGCCCAGGCCAGCAGCGGCACCAGCAGGCCGTAAAAGGGAACCATCACGCTCAGGTGAGCGTTGGCCGCCACCCAGCGGTCTTCATGATCCTCATCCCAGCCCTCGGCCGGGCGCAAAAACGCCGTCAGGCGCGCCCCCAGCCAGGGGTAACGAAATTCCTTGCCCAGGGCGCAGGCCGCCCCGGCCGCCACCCCCAGCAGCGTGTAGGCCAACATCAGCACGCCCGCCAGCCCCAACGGGATCCCCAGGGCGTACAGGCCGGTGGTGGAAATTTGCTCCGGCGCGGTCAGGGTGATCACGGCGAACCATACCCCGCCGACCGCTACAAAAACCAGCAGCACCAGGGCCGTCACCAGCCCCTGAAGGGTCTGAAAGCCCAGAGCTTGCAGCGCCTGAAAACTGGCAAAACGCGACTTTCCCCGCATGCCGTTCCACACCAACAGCGGCGCCAGCAGGCCTGGCCCCGTGAAAAGGACAGCCAGGTGCGAAACGGCTGCGGCAGCCCGTTCCTGGGAGGTTGGAACCTGCGGGGTCGCGTCCAAAGCCCGGCCTACAGGTGCGCGCTCTGCGGCTCTTCCTGCCGCCAGGGGTCGTCCTGCGTGGCCACTTCATACGCACGGCCAATGCGCAGCAGGGTATCCTCGCGGAAATCCGGCCCCAAAAGCTGAATACCAATCGGCAGACCCTCGGCGGTCAGCCCGCCGGGCAGCGAAACGCCCGGAATGCCGGCGTGGTTGGCGGGCACGGTCAGTTGGTCGGCGTACTGCATCATCACCGAATCGCCGTACACCGCTTCCAACGGGAAAGCCGGGGTGGGCGTGGTGGGGGTCAGCAGCGCGTCCACGTAGACCGCGCCGTCAGGGTCAAAGGCCTGATCAAAGTCGCGGCGGATGAGGGTGCGCACACGCAGCGCGCGCTGGTAATACTGCTCGGAATACTGCGCCGCTGAAACGTACATACCCATCAGAATGCGCAGCTTGGGCTGCAAGCCGAAGCCCTCGGCGCGGGTCTTGCGGTACAGGTCGCGCAGATCGGCAGGGGTGCGCTGGGTGCGGTAGCCGTATTTGACCCCGTCAAAGCGGTGCAGGTTTGAAGCCGCTTCCACGCGGCTGATGACGAAGTAAGCCGGAATGCCGTAGCGCGCGTTGGGCATGGGCACATCTTCGATGATCTCCGCGCCCATCTCCGCCAACACCTGTGCCGCCCGCAGCACAGCCTGTTCAAACTCCGCCGGAACCGGCTCGGTGTGATATTTGCCCGTGCGCGCGTCGGGAATGGCAATGCGGAAGTAATCCGGCGAAAGGCCAATGCGCAGCCCCTGCACGCCCTCTTCTAACGCTTCTATGTAATCCGGAACCGGCACGGTGGCAGATGTGGCGTCTTTGGGGTCTGGCCCGGCGATGGTTTGCAGCATCATGGCCGCGTCGGTCACGTCCCGCGCCATGGGGCCGGGGCAATCCAGCGAGGAGCCAAAAGCGATCAGGCCGTAACGCGAAACGCGCCCGTAGGTGGGTTTGAGGCCCACCACCCCGCAAAAGGCCGCCGGTTGGCGGATGGAGCCGGCCGTATCCGTGCCCAAAGACAGGGCCACCTCGCCAGCCGCCACCGAAGCCGCGCTGCCGCCCGAGGAGCCGCCCACCACGTGATTCAGGTTCCAAGGGTTGCGCGGGCAGGGCTGAAACGCGCTGGATTCGTTGGACGAGCCGTAAGTGAACTCATCCAGATTGACCTTACCCAAAACCAAAGCGCCTTGTTCCTCCATGCGCGCCACCGAAGTGGCCGTGTAGGGGGACACGAAGTTGGCCAAAATGCGTGAGGCCGCCGTGGAGGGCGTGCCCTGCACGCAGAAAATGTCCTTAATGCTCACCGGCACGCCCGCCAAAAGGCCGGGATCTTCACCCGCCGCCACCTTGCGGTCCACTTCTTCGGCCTGGGCGCGGGCGCGCTCCTCTGTCAGGGTGATGAAGGCGTGCACGCGGAGCCGATCTTCCGCGGTCAGTTCCCCCGCATCCAGGGCGCCGGGGCGGCCGTCCACTTTCTGGATGCGCTCCAGGCAGGATTCTAGAACCTGAACCGCCGTGGCTTTTTGGCTGCGCACATGCTGCGCAATTTCATAGGCTGATAAATCACAAAGTTCCATAAGGGATTATTCCAGAGTGGTGTGGGGGATGTCGGGCACAACGATGTAGCCGTCGCTGGTCTCAGGCGCCTGTTTTAAAATGGTCTGAGGTTCGGGGTAGGGCTGCCATTCGTCCTGGCGCAGGCCCTGGCGCACCTCCACCGGGAAGGGCACCCCATGTAAGCTGGCAGGGATGTCAGCGTCCAGCGGGATGGCGCTCAGTTCCTGAATGGCGGCCAGCTGGTGGTTCAGCTCTCCCCGCAGATATTCGGCCTCGTCGGGGTTCAGTTCCAGGGCGGCCAGGGCCACCAGGTGTTCAAAAATCTCTTGGGTGATCTGTTCAGGCATACGCAGGTCTCAATTTTGAATGGTTCCCCCAGGACAGGCGTCCCAGGGGAGGATGGATACGGGATATCAGGGATGCAAGAGGACAGCCAGCACAGCCAGCGGACGCGCTCCAGCCTTAGGGGCCGGGCGGCGCATCCGTGGGGGTTACCGGTGTATTGGTGGGCGGCTTGGGCGTCCGAGTTTTGGTGGGGCGCGGCGTGCGCGTGCGCGTGGGGGTATTGGTGACCGTCGGAGTCTGGGTGATGGTAGGCGTGTTGGTGGGCGTGTTGGTCACCGTGAACGTGGGGGTGAAGGTGGGCAGGGTGAAGCCAGTCGCCGTGGCCGGAAGGGTGGAGCTGGGCGCCAGGGTGACGCCCGGGCCAGCCACCGCCGGCTGCTCGCCGGTGAAGCCTTCGGGGGTCCAGGTGGGCGGCAGCGCGCGCAGCGTGGCCGTGGAAGTGGGGATGGCAATCGTGGGCGGCAGCGTGGGCGGCTTAAACGGGTTGATGGCTGTGTATGGATTGACCATGATCTGAAGCACAACAACCACCACCCCAACCAGCACAAACAAGGTCAGAATGGTGAGAATGTCCCAGATGGTTATCTTCATGGCTTTCCCTCCTGGCTAATTTGCACCGGTCGCGCCGCCGCATTCGTCTACAATGATCAGAACCTGTGCAAGATCTACGCCAGATCTGCTGCACCCAAAAATGGACATACAATCTGTCTTCTGCCAGTATATCCGACTTTCGCGTAGTGTCAAGCAAAGGCGCGCGGGCGCTTTTGAGGTTGTCAGATTTTGATAACCTTGATATGATCAAATTGGGTAGGGGCCCATGTCAGACGCAAAAGGAAAGCCGATTTGAACCCAACCGTCCTCTACATTGAAGATGAAGCCGAACACCGCCTACTGGTGCAGCAGGCCCTGGAAGCCATTGGCTATAATTTCGTGGGCGCGGAAACCGGCATGGAAGGCATTGCCGCCGCCCAAGAGACCCTCCCCAACCTGATCTTGCTGGATATTCATCTCCCCGATGTGTTAGGCTATGAGGTCGTCCGCCAGCTGCGAGCCAGTTCCAACCCCAAACTGCGGGATGTGCCCGTCATTGCCATCAGCGCCGACACCCTGCGCGGCGCGGTGGAAAAGGCCCTGCAGGCTGGTTGTGATGTTTATATGAGCAAACCCATTCACATTCGCGAGTTGTGGACGCGTGTCCAAAGCTTTTTATCCGACTTTAAATAAGGAAAAAAGATGGCCCATCCCACCCACCGCTCCTACCTTCTGCGTCTGGAATGTCCCCAGTGTAAGCGGGTCTTCGACCCCCACCAACTGCAAACCTT
Source organism: Levilinea saccharolytica (assembly GCF_001306035.1). GTDB lineage: Bacteria > Chloroflexota > Anaerolineae > Anaerolineales > Anaerolineaceae > Levilinea > Levilinea saccharolytica. The sequence goes on along the minus strand of NZ_LGCM01000038.1, from coordinate 111,530 downwards.
CTGTCCCGACTGCCGCGGCCCTCTGGTCTCGTATTACGACCTGGAAAGTGTGCGCCGTCACACCGACCGCGACGCCCTGGCTGCCCGCCCGCGGGGCATGTGGCGCTGGGCCGAGCTGCTGCCGGTGTTTGACCCCGCCAAAATTGTCAGCCTGGGCGAAGGCGATTCCCCCCTGCTGTGTCTGCCCCGCCTGGGAGCCCACATTGGCATGCCGCACCTGCTCTTAAAAGATGAAAGTCTCAACCCCACCGGCAGCTTCAAGGCGCGCGGTTTGGCCGGGGCCATCTCGAAAGCGCATGAGCTGGGCGTGGAGCGCGTGATTATCCCCACCGCCGGAAACGCCGGCGGGGCCATGGCTGCCTATGCCAGCCGGGCGGGCATGCAGGCCGCCGTGTATATGCCCAAAGATACCCCCCAGGCCAACATGCTGGAAACGCGCATCACCGGCGCCGAAGTGCACCTGGTGGACGGCCTGATCAGCGACGCCGCCGCTTTGGCCGGGGCGCGCGCCCGCGACGAAGGCTGGTTCGACGTTTCTACCTTTAAAGAGCCGTACCGCCTGGAAGGCAAAAAGGTCATGGGCCTGGAAATTGCCGAAAGCCTGGGCTGGCAGCTTCCGGACGTGATCCTTTACCCCACCGGCGGCGGCACGGGCCTGGTGGGCATTTGGAAAGCCCTCAAGGAGCTGGAAGCCCTGGGCTGGCTGGAAACCAAATCCTTCCCGCGCATGGTGGCCGTGCAGGCTGACGGCTGCGCGCCAGTGGTGAAAGCCTTTGAAGAAAACGCCGACACCTGCCAAATGTGGCAGGGTGCGCAGACTCTGGCTTCCGGCCTGCGCGTGCCCAAGAGCTTCGCTGACCGGCTGATTCTGGAAACCCTGCGCGAAAGCGGCGGAACGGCCGTGGCCGTCTCCGACAGCGACATCCTCGCCGCCCAGCGCCATTTAGCTACCGCCGAAGGGCTGTTTGTGGCCCCCGAAGGCGCCGCCACCCTGGCCGCCCTGCAAATCCTCCAGCGCCGCCAATGGGTGCGCCCCGACGAGCGCGTGCTGCTGCTCAACACCGGCACGGGGCTGAAATATCTCGAATCCAGCTTCCCCGAAGAATTCGCCCACTAGCCCTTCATCCACACGACCCCAGCACAGACGTCCCCTCCCGCGGGGCGTCTGCTTTTGGGCTGTGCTATAATCACCCCCATCAAACCATGCCCCCAAGCAGCCCTGCCGCTTTGGGTACTCGAAGGAAAGTCATGACGGCAAGCCCCTGGATGATCTGGCTCAAACGCTACCGCGTGTTGGTTTTGGCCGCGGTGCTGTACTTCCCCCTCATCTTTTTTGGCTACGGCAGCGATTACGACGCCCACGGTGTGGTATGGGCCGGTAAGCATTTCGTCAAAACTCTCGATTACGTCCCCTCTCGCAGCCCCGGCTTCCTGGTGCATGAAACCATGACGCTGATCCTCAACACCCTGGGCGGCAGCCTGCTGACCAATTTGGGCAGTCTGTGCATGGCTCTGGTGTTCCTGGGCAGCTTTTTGGCCGTCGCCCGCCGCTTCCAGTTGGAACAGGCCGAGCTGCTCACCCTGATCATGGCCGTCCATCCTTACACCTGGGTCAGCGCCGCCAGCACCATTGACTACTTCTGGGCGCTGGGTTTCGCCTTCCTGGGCTTCTACCTGCTCTTGGATCAGCGCCCACTCTTCGCGGGCATTGCCCTGGGGCTGGCGGTGGGGTCGCGCATTTCCACCGGTCTGGTCATCGCCGCGGTGCTGCTGTTCGTGTTCATTACCCAACGCAGCCAACGCAAACAGGCCGTGGGCGCAGGGGCTGCCGCCGCGCTGGTGGCGGTGCTGTGCTACCTGCCCACCGCCGATTTTGTAGAATGGAGCTGGCGTTTCCTCAAACCCACCGTCGGCGACGAGACCTTCTGGTCGCTGCCGCTGCGCCTGGGGCGCTTTGGCTACAAAAATGTCATCTTCTGGAGCCTGCCCGGCTTCCTGGCCCTGGTCTTTGTGGGCGCTGCCGCCCTTCTCCGGCTGGTGCGCCGCGGCAAAAGCCTGCCAAACGCCGCCCTGGGCTGGCTGGGGCTGGCGGGCGTTTTGGCTTACGAGGCCTTTTTCTACCAAATCCCCACTGAAATCTCTTACCTGCTACCGACCCTGCCCTTTTGGATGCTGCTGCTGGGCGTCACCCTGCCCCACAAGCGCCGCTGGCTGCTGGGGCTGGCCGCCCTGGTGCTCATCAGCAATTTTGTCACCGTCAATGTGGCGCGTCCCAATGTGCCCAATCAGGCCACCGGCGCGGAATATGGGCTGTGGGTGGAGCCCGGCCACCTGGTGAAAGATTTTGCCGCCCGCCAGGCCAAAATCGGTTACGAATATCCCGACCCCCTGCCCTAAAAGGCCGCGTCTGCCTGCTCATGCTATAATCATGGGGTGACGCCCATGAACCCCAAGCCGCCTTCCCAAGACTCAACCGAACCCGAAGCTGTGGAGCTGGCCGCGGGGCGTGCGCGCGTGCGCCTGCTCATTCAAGCCCCCCCCGGCACGCGGGTGCGCGTGACCCTGGAGGCCGAAGACACCCCCGATGGGCTGGCCGTGCAGGCCCAGGCCGAGCCCGACAGGCCGCATGTGTTCAGCGCCGCCTGGGAGGCCCTGGCGGCCGGGGTGCAGCGCGTGTCTGCCTGGGTGCAGCGCGCCGGGGCCGAAAAACACCTGGAATTCGGTCTGCTCGGCCTGACCCTGGCGGTTTATCTGCTGACCCGCTTCATCGGCCTGGAGCAATACCCCATCTATTTCTTCACCGATGAGGCCGTGCAAACCGTGCTGGCGCAGGATTTCCTGCGCGACGGCCTGCGCGGCTCCGATAAGATCCTGCTGCCCACCTATTTCCTCAACAGCTACCAGTACAACCTCAGCCTGTCGGTGTACGTGCAGGTGCTGCCCTATCTCCTGCTGGGCAAAGCCATCTGGATCACCCGCGGCGTTCCCGCCCTGCTTTCGGTGCTGGCCTGCCTGTGGGTGGCGCTGACGCTGCGGCGGGTGTTCCACCTGCCGCACGCCTGGGCGGGCGCGCTGCTGCTGTCCATCACCCCCGCCTGGTTCCTGCATTCCCGCACCGCCTTCGAAACCAGCCTGGCGGTCACCTTCCTGGCGGGCTTCGTCTATTACTATCTGCGCTACCGCACCGGCCATCCCCGCGCCCTGCTGCTGGCGGCGCTGATGGGCGCGCTGACCTTTTACAGCTACGCCCCCACCCGCCTGGCCATTGGGCTGGCCGCCGTGTTCCTGCTGCTCAGCGACGCCGCCTATCATTGGCAGCAGCGCAAATGGGTGGGCTGGGCTTTTCTGCTCACCCTGCTGCTGGCCCTGCCGCTGCTGCGTTTTCAGCTGGCTCACCCCACCGAGAATCTCAACCATCTGCGCGTGCTCAATTCCTACTGGATCCAGCCCATCTCGCTCAGCGCCAAGCTGGGGCAGTTCTTCAGCGAATACGCCCGCGGCCTGAACCCCATGTACTGGTATCTGCCCAACACAGTTGATTTGGAGCGGCACACCATGAAAGGCTACGGCCACCTGCTGCGCTTTACCCTGCCCTTCCTGCTGGTGGGTCTGGGCGCCGCCCTGTGGAAGATCCGCTCAGCCCCCCACCGCGCGCTGCTGCTGGTGCTGCTGGCCGCGCCCAGCGGGGCCGCCCTGGTGGCGCTGGGCATTACCCGCGCCCTGGTGATGGTCATTCCGGCCGCCTTGCTCAGCGGCCTGGGCCTGTGCCTGCTGCTCCAATGGATCGAGAAGCGCTGGCGCGTGCCGCGCACCGCTCTGGCCGTCCTGACTTTTGCCCTCCTGGCGGGGGTTAACGTGTACATGCTGCGCGACGCATTGGTCAACGGCCCGCTGTGGTTCCGTGATTACGGCCTGGGCGGTATGCAGTATGGAGCCAAGCAATTGGTAGCCGCCATTGACGAATATCAGAACCAAAACCCCGGCGCGCGCCTGATCGTTTCACCCTCCTGGGCCAACGGTACCGACACCATTCTGCGCTTCTTCTACCCAGAGGATCTGCCCTACCAGATGGGCAGCATTGAGGGCTATTTATATGAAATTCAGCCGCTGGACGAGCAGACTGTGTTTGTGATGATCCCGCAGGAGTTTAAAATGGTGAACGCCAACCCCAAGTTCACCGATGTGCGCGTGGAGAAAACCGTACCCACCCCCGACGGGTTGACTGGCTTCTACTTTGTGCGCCTGCGCTACGCCGACAATATCCAAGAGATTTTGGAATCGGAACGCCAGGCGCGCCAGGCCCTGCGCGAAGGTGAAATCCGCCTGGGCGGCCTGACCCTGCCTGTGCGCTATTCCTATCTGGATATGGGCGAAATCGGCCAGCTTTTCGACGGCGACGAGAACACCCTGGTGCGCACCCTGGAAGCCAACCCCCTGCGCCTGCAAATTACCATGAATGAGCAAATCCGCCTCTCCGGCGTTGAAGCGCGCATCGGCGGAACCGCCACCGAAGTGACCGCCACCCTGGTGGACGCCGCCGGGCAGGTATTGGCCCAGCAGCAGATCTCCGCCGCCGACGACCCCAACCCGCGCTGGGTCAGCCTGCGCTTTAACCAGGCCTACACCCCCGCCGCCCTGTGGCTGGATGTGCGCAGCCTGCACGACGGCGAACCCGCCCATGTGCACCTATGGGAAGTGCGGTGGCAGGAATGAAGCCGCGCCGGGCGCGCACCTGGCAGGTCTGGCTGGCTGCCGCCCTGTTTGCGCTGGCGGCCTTCTTCGGTTTTTCGCGCGCCTACCAAAGCCTGCTCTACAGCGACCTGCTGGCCGCCTACCGCGCCCAGCCCGCCCCGCCGTATGGGGTCGTCACCGGCCTGCTGTGGGGCCTGGCGGGGCTGCTGGCCAGTTTCAGCGTATGGTCAGGCTGGCACGCCCGGCGCATCGCCTATTGGACGGCAGGGGGCATGGCCGTCACCTATTGGGCCGACCGGCTGCTCTTTTCGCAGTCCAGCGCGGCGCGCGCCAACACGCCCTTTGCTGCCTTTTTCAGCCTGTGCCTGCTCGTATTCGTCATCGCTGCCGTGCAATCAAAGCCACCCCGAGAAGGAAAATCCGATGAATAAAGATGAAATCGAAGCCAAGTTTTACCTGCGCGACCGCCCGGCCTATATCGCGCGTTTGCAAGCCGCGGGGGCGGTGTTGGAACACCCCCGCATGTTGGAACAAAACCTGCGCTTCGACCTGCCGGACGGCAGCCTGATGGCGCAGAAAAATGTGCTGCGCCTGCGCCAAGACCGCGCTGCCCTGCTCACTTTCAAAGGCCCCACCCGTCCTCAGCAAGGGGTAGCCGTGCGCACCGAAATTCAGTTTGAGGTCAGCGATTTCGACGCCGCCCGCGGCCTGTTGGAAGCCCTGGGGTATCAGGTGGTGGTGATGTACGAGAAATACCGCGAAGATTACTTCCTGGGGGAAGTCCTCATCACCGTGGATGAAATGCCCTTCGGCCTGTTCACCGAACTGGAAGGCCCCTCTGTGGAGGCCGTTCAGGAAGCCGCCCACCGCCTGGGGCTGAACTGGGAAGCGCGCGGAGCCGCCGGTTACCTGGAGCTGTTCGACCGGCTCAAGAAGGCCCGTGGGCTGCCGCTGCAGCACCTCAGCTTTGCCGAAGTGGGCGGGCTGGGGGTGCGCCCCGAAGAACTGGGCATGATCCCTGCCGATTAACCCGTCCTCACGCCAACACCAGCCGCAAAACTCGCCGCTCCGGGCACAATGTGCCTGAAAGTGTGACTGGAATGTGCCTGCGCACCCAGGGCAGGGTTTCTGCACTCCCCTATAATAAAACCAACCAGTCGGTATGTTTATCTGTCAAAACTGTAATCTGATTCTAAGGAATTTTTGGACAAATCCGGTTTACAATTGCCTCGATTGAACCTTGGTAAAAATATGTGTAAACCTTTGGAAAATGACGGTATGATGTTTGAACCCACGAAATTACCCCTACCGGTAGATGCTTCGACCCCTGTCGCCGCTCTCACCGCGCTGCACAACCCCAAACCCCTGCTGAGTCTGCGCCAGGTGGTCAAGGTGTACCCCACCCGCTCCGGCGATATCACCGCCCTGAAAGGCATTGACGCCGAATTTTACCGCGGTGAATTTGTCGGCATTGTCGGCAAATCGGGCGCGGGGAAATCCACCCTCACCCACATGATCAGCGGCGTGGATCAGGTCACCTCCGGCGAAGTGTGGTTTGAAGACACCCCCGTGCACACCCTCAGTGAGGATCAAAAAGCCTTGTGGCGCGGGCGGCATGTGGGTGTGGTCTATCAGACCTTTCAGCTCATGCCCAGTCTGTCCCTTTTGGATAACATTTTGCTGCCGATGGAATTTTGCGGCACCTATCAGCGCGGCAAAAGCGAAGAGCGCGCCCTGGAACTGCTGCGCGCGGTGGAATTGGAAGACCACGCCTTCAAAAAGCCCTCGGCCATCTCCGGCGGCCAGCAGCAGCGCGCCGCCATTGCCCGCGCCCTGGCCAACGACCCGCCCCTCATCGTGGCTGACGAGCCCACCGGCAATCTGGATACAGCCACCGCTGAAACGATTTTCAGTTTGTTTGAGACTCTGGCCGAGCGGGGCACAACCATTTTGATCGTCAGTCACGACCGCAGCCTGGAAGATCGCGTTTCGCGCCTGCTGACCATCACCGATGGTGAATTATCGGAAATGCGCAGCCTGCGCTGAGTTGTAAGGAGTCCCTCGTATGGCAGTCACCAGCGCGCTTCCGCAGGTTCCCCACATGGGGGAATCCATCCGGATGCGCAAGATCGTAAAGAAGTTTAAAACCGTGGCCGGGGATGTGACCGTCCTCAAAGGGGTGGATGCGGAATTTCACCCCGGCGAATTTGTGGGCGTAGTGGGGAAATCCGGCTCTGGAAAATCCACCCTGGTCAACATGCTCACCGGCATTGATAAACCCACTTCGGGTGAAGTGCAGATTGGCGACACCCTGGTGCACAAGCTCAGCGAAAGCGATCGTTCCCGCTGGCGCGGTTTAAATTTGGGGATCGTCTTCCAGTTTTACCAGCTTCTGCCGGTGCTGTCCCTGTTGGAAAACACCATGCTGCCCATGGATATCGCCGGGAAGATTCCCCCCACCGAGCGCGAAAGCCGCGCTCTGGACCTGCTGCGTCAGGTGGGGCTGGAGCACGATGTGCACAAGCTCCCCGCCGCCGTTTCCGGCGGTCAGCAGCAAGCTGCCGCCATCGCCCGCGCCCTGGCCAACGACCCGCCTTTCATCATCGCCGACGAACCCACCGGCAACCTGGATTCGCGCACGGCGGAATCCATCTTTGGCATCTTCGAAGGGCTGGCTGCCCAGGGCAAAACCATCCTGGTGGTCACCCACGACCCCCAGTTGGCCCAACGCACCAGCCGCACCCTGCTGCTGTGCGACGGCGAGGTCATTCACCCTGCCGTGGCCGCTGCCCTGCCCTGGCTGAGCCATCCGCAGATGCTGCGCGCCACCCACCACAGCCGCCCCATTCATTTGGACGCGGGCCAGAGCCTGGCAAAAACCGGTGAAACCCTGGAAGGCGTGTTTGTGATCGTCAGCGGAACCCTGGAACAGACCCATGCCGACAGCGGCGAGCCCCTGCGCCTGGGAGCCAACCGCATCCTCGGGCACAACGCCTTCCTGATGGGCCGCCCCGCCCGCGCCGAAGTCGCGGCGGTGGAACCCAGCGAAGTGCTCCTGCTGGACGGTGCCGTCTATCAAGACCTGGCCGCCCACAGCAGCCTGCGCGCCGAGCTGGCCAAAACGGGCGAGGATTGGCTGTGAAACCCTGGCAGTCCTATTTAAGACCCAGCTGGCGTAAGGTTCTTTCTGATCTGATCGGCAACCGCACGCGCACCCTCTTGGTGGTGGCCTCCATCGCCGTGGGCGTGTTTGCCGTAGGCATGATCGCCGGGTCGTATTACATCATCCCCAGCGACATGAATGACAGCTACAGCAGCGCCAACCCCGCCAACATTCAAATTCAAACCCGCCCCTTTGATGAGAACCTCATCCGCGCGGTGGAGCGCACCCGCGGCGTGTCCAGCGCCGACGGCGAGCGCACCGTCTCGGTGCGCATGAAGACCCCCGACGGCGATTGGGTCAGCCTGAGTCTCATCGCCCGCACCCAGCCCTTTGCCGAACGCATTGACCTGGTGAAGCCCCTCAGCGGGGCGGTGGAACCCGGAAAAAACGAGCTGATCCTGGAAAAGCGCACCGCCGAAAAGTACAGCCTCGGCCCAGGGGATGTTTTGGAGCTGAAGCTGGAGGATGACTCCATCCGGCGCATGAAAATCGCCGGAACCGCCCAGGACCTGACCTCCGGCATCGGCGGCATGTTTAACAACACCAAGGGCTACATCTCCGACGAGAGCATCGAGTGGCTGCACGAGCCGTATTACTTCTCGCGCCTGCTGGTGCGCGTGGCCGAAGGGGATAATGACCCCGCTGCCATTCAAGCTGTGGCCGACAACGTGAAGGACACTCTGGCCAAAGACGGCTACGAGATTTACCAGATTCAGAAGAACCCTACCAATGTGCACCCGATGGAATCGATCTTACAGGCCATCATCCAGGTGCTGCTCTATCTGGGGGTGCTCATCGTCTTCCTGAGCGGGTCACTCATCTCCAACACCCTCACCGCCCTGCTGAACCAGCACCTGCCCCAAATTGGGGTGATGAAGTTGGTGGGAGCGCAGCGCCGCCAGATCATCCGCCTGTACCTGGCCCTCATCTTGTCCTTCGGCCTGCTCTCGCTGGTCATCGCCATCCCTTTGGGGAGCTGGGCCGCTTACGCCCTTTCCGATTTCGCCGCGGGGCTGATCAACTTCCCTCTCAGAGGCTTCCGCATCGTCCCGCAGGCCATCTTGATTCAAATTGCCATCGGTTTGTTTGTGCCCCTGCTGGCGGGCATTTGGCCGGTGGTGCGCGGAGCCGGGGTGACGGTGGACTCAGCCATCAGCGGCGGCAGCCACATGCAGGAAGCTCCCGCCCAAAAGTCGCTGGTGGATCAGGGGCTGGGGCGGCTGCGCTCGCTTTCGCGCCCCTTGCTCATCTCGGTGCGCAACACCTTCCGGCGCAAAGGCCGCCTGGTGCTCACCCTGCTGACCCTCACCCTCGGTGGGGCTATCTTCATCTCGGTTTTCAACGTGCAGGTCTCGCTGAACCACAAGATCGAGCAGATCACCAAATATTTCTCGGCGGATGTCAACCTGGATTTCAACCGCCCCTACCCCATTCATCAAGTCACCGCCCTGGTGCGCGGCGTGGATGAGGTCGTCAGCGTGGAACCCTGGGCCATTGGGCAGGCCAACGTGCTCAACGAGAAAGATGAGGTGGTCGATTCCCTCACCCTGCTGGGACCGCCCGCCAACAGCCCCCTGGTCACGCCCATCATCACCGAAGGACGCTGGATTCAGGCGGACGATAAAAACGCCTTGACCGTCAACGAGGCCTTCATGCGCAAGGTTCCCGGTCTGAAAGTGGGCGACACCATCCGCCTGAAAGTGGGCACGCGCAAAGCGGATTGGACCGTGGTGGGCATTTTTCAATTCACCGGCATCAATGACTTGATCGCCTACAGCCACTACGACCATCTGGCGCGCACCCTCAACTACACCGCCAGCGCCGCCGCCTACCGCATCACCACTCTGGATCACAGCCTGGAGGGGCAAACGCGCCTGGCTCAACAAATTGACGCCCGTTTTCGCGCCCGCGGCTACGACATCAACTCAGTCGAAGCGGGTGCCACGATCACCAACTCGGTCACCGAATACATCGGCGTGCTGACGGCCTTCCTGGTGGTCATGGCCCTGCTGACCGCCTCGGTGGGCAGCATCGGCATGGCCGGCACCCTGAGCATGAACGTCATGGAGCGCACCCGTGAAATCGGTGTGCTGCGCGCCATCGGCGCCTACGACACCATGATTCTGCGCCTGGTGCTGGTGGAGGGCCTGCTCATCGGTTTGATCAGCTTCGTGCTGGGGGCACTTCTGTCCTTCCCCATCACCCACGTGCTGGCAGATGTGATCAGCATGGCCATCTTCAGCGCCCCGGCCCAAACCGCCTTCACCCTGCAGGGCTTCGTCATCTGGCTGGGTGTGGTCATCCTCCTGTCGGTGGGCGCCAGCCTCATCCCCGCGCGCAACGCCTCGCGCATGACCATCCGCGAAGTGCTGGCTTACGAATAAGCGGGGCAGGTGTACAACGGACTTGGGTTCTGCCCGGCGGGCGGGTATAATCAAATCAGGAGGTAGTTCTTATGTCCCCTGAGCCTTCCAAAGAAATTCAGCCGCTGGGCTTCCTGGGCGAAGTGGGCCTGCGCGCCCGGCTGGTCTTTCGCCTGCTCGGCGACCGGCGCGTGAACCTGCTGCTCAAAGCCATCCCCGTCGCTGGTGTGGCCTACTGCCTGGTCCCCGATTTGCTGATCGGCCCCTTTGACGACGCCACCGTGCTGGCCGGGGCGGCCATGCTGTTCACAGAGCTGTGTCCGCCGGAAGTGGTCAACGAGCACATGCGCAGCCTGCGCGGCGAAAACCCGCCCCCATCCGCTGCCGACCCGGCGCCCAACGCGGAAGAAGACATCATTGACGGGGAGTACAGCGAACTGCCCAAAGATCAATAACCATTCGAAGAGGAAATTCCCATGAGCGCCCATTTACCGGTACGCCCGCTCCTCCTGGGTCTGATGTTTATTTTGGCCCTCAGCGCCTGTCAGCCCGCCCCCACCGCCCTGCCTGCGGCGGTGACCCCGGCGGTCAACACCCCTGTGCCCACCACCGCGCCCGCGCAGCCCACCCCACCCCCACTCGACCCCACCCAGGCTGCCCCCGAACCCACACAGCCTGAGCCCACCCAACCTGCACCGCCCGCCGACCCCGCCGCCCTCACCTGGCGCGAGGTGGTCAGCGGCCTGAATAAGCCCGTGGATTTGACCTACGCCCCTGGCGAAGAGCAGCGCGTCTATGTGGTGGAACAGGCCGGGGTCATTCGCATCATCGAAAATGGGGCCTTGCTGGCTGAACCTTTCCTGGATCTGCGCAGCCGCGTCGGTTCGCAGGGCAGCGAACAGGGCCTGTTGGGGCTGGCCTTTCATCCCCAATACGCCCAAAACGGCTGGCTGTATGTCAATTACACCGACCGACAGGGGAATTCCCTCGTGGCGCGCTTCACACGCAGCGCCGCAGCCGCCCAGGCCGACCCCCAATCTGAAGCCGTCCTGCTGCGGGTAGAACAGCCCTACGGCAATCACAACGGCGGCGGGGTGGTCTTTGGCCCGGACGGGTTCTTATACCTGAGCTTCGGCGACGGCGGCTCGGCCAACGATCCCCTCGGCGCAGGGCAGTCCACGGACACCCTGCTGGGCAAGATTTTGCGGGTGGATGTCAACACCGGGCAGGGCTACACCATCCCCGCCGACAACCCCTTTGCCGCGGGCGGCGGGCGCGCCGAAATTTGGGCCTGGGGACTGCGCAACCCCTGGCGTTTCTCCTTTGACCGCCTGACGGGCGATGTGTACATCGCCGACGTCGGCCAAAACAAATATGAAGAGATCAACTACTGGCCTGCCGGCAGCCCGCCCAACGCCAACTTCGGCTGGGATCTGCGCGAAGCCAGCCACCCCTTTGAAGGCTCCGTGCCCGCCGGCCTCCAGCTCACCGACCCCGTCTGGGAGTACAATCACAGCCGGGGCTGCTCGGTCACCGGCGGGTACGTTTACCGCGGCCAGGCCCTGACGGAATGGCAGGGGGTGTACATCTTTGGCGATTACTGCTCCGGCCTGATTTGGGGCCTGCGCCAGGCGGAGGGCGGCTGGCAGGTGCAGCAGATGTTTGACACCGACGCCAATATCAGCGCTTTTGGCCTGGACACCCAGGGTGAATTGTATCTGCTGGATCACCGCACTGGGCGGGTGCTGCGGCTGGAGCGGGTGCGGTAAAATAGTTACGCGCTTTGTCAACGATAATTGATGACGGAACGCACTATGAAAACCGGCCGCGTGCGTTTATAGTACAATTCAGACAGCATAAGTGGATTTTTTAGGAGGTTCGCATGGCTGAAATCAATTGGGAAACCTTAAAAGTGCGCCACTGCAAACACGCAGGCGGCAAAGTTCGTTTAGAAGTGCAAAAAATCTATCCTGCCGAGTTTATGCCGGATCAACCCGCGCGCGTCGTCGCCCACCGCTGTTCGCACGGGATGCGCTGCCTGATCACCAATAAAGGCGCCTGCGTCTGGTCGGGCGGCAACCCCGGGTATGACCCCTTCATCGAAAGCGACTGAAGCCGCCTCTTCACTGACCCTTTAATCAAAGACTGGCGCACCGCCTCTGCTTTTAGCAGAGGCGGTGCGCTCTTAAACCCTACGATCCGCCTTTCAAGGCTGTCAACGGGAGCATTCTTGACTTGCCGGTTCGGATACCCTATCCTCAGGGGGAGGACAGGCACAAAAACCTGCGCAGTACAGAAAGGAGAATCATGAAACGCACTGTATTAATTCCCTTGATTGTCTTAATTTTGGCCAGCGTGGCCTGCAGTTTGGGCGGTTTAACCGGCGGAGACCAGCCCGCCGCGTCTCAGCAGGAGGGAAACCCACCTGCCGCCACCCAGGCGCCCAAATATCAGCCCACCCAGCCCGAAGCCACCCCCACCGAAGCCCCGCGCGACGAGGTGGAAGGGTTTGAAGATGAATTTGACGTGATCAATACCGACTGGTCGGACGTCTTCACTGTCACCACCCAGGCGCTGAACGGTAAGATGTTCTCTACGGTCAAGTTGGAAGACGGCAAACTGACCTTCGCCCTGAAGGACAAAGAAACCTACCAGTACAAATTCTACAAAAACCCCTTCCCCGCGGACGTGATCATTGACGCCAAGTACCAGGCAGGCGGCTACCTGTTCAACGGCATCGCCCTGGTGTGCCGCGCCAACAGCGACATGACCCAATGGTACGAGTTCCGCGTTTCCAGCGAGAGCAAGTATGCCATCTACCTCTTTGATCAGAGCCTGCGGGATTCGGGTAAGAACCCCTACGTCAGCCTCAAGCAGGGTGTGGTGGCGGTGGAGACCCTGGCCCCCACCAAAGAGAATGAACTGCGGGCGGTCTGCGACGGAACCAGCCTGATCCTGGAAGCCAACCAGGTGCAGATTGCCAACGTGCAGGATACCACCCTCTCTGAAGGCGGTATGGCTGGGGTGGGGGCTATGTCGGGCAGTTTAACCCCCGTCACCGTCTGGTTTGACTATTTCCACGTGACTCAACCCTAAATCCTCTCAGCCTGCCTCGTGCCGCTGCCCAGCCCCGCGTTCCCCTCCGCGGGGCTGGATGGTTTTCGAGAAGGGTCTCAGCGGCATTTTTTGTCCTTGACAAAATCCATTCACAATACTGACAAAAAACGTGTAAAATAGGTCAAGAAGCGATTTCCGCCCAGCGCTGTCCATTGACCCGGCTTTTGACAATAAGGAAGGAGTTGGAAGATGAAGCGTATCCTCTACCTGATGGTTCTTATCGTGTTTGTCTCTGTCGCCTGTTCCTTACCGTTTGGAAAAGATAAGGAAACCCCCACCCCAGAGCCAGAAATGCCAACCCCTATGACGGAACCGACCGCTGCGCCGGTGGAAGAAGAACCCACCGCAGAGCCGGTCAGCGGCGGCGGCGCAGTCTCCAACCTGCGGGACGCTGAAAAAGCCGTGGTGCGCATCGTCACCCAGGGCGCCTATGAGTTTGCCGGCTACGGTTCTTATGAACAGTCCTTCACCGGCACGGGCTTCATCATTGACCCCAGCGGCATCGCCGTCACCAACAACCACGTGGTCACCGGCGCCGCCCTGGTGGAAGTCTACTTCTCCGGCGATCCCAAACCGCGCCAGGCGCGCCTGTTGGGCCATTCGGAATGTTCCGACCTGGCCATCATTGATATTGACGGCGACGGCTTCCCCTACTTTGACTGGTTCACCAATGACATTGACCTGGGCCTGGAGGTCTATTCCCTGGGCTACCCGCTGGGCGACCCCGAATATTCCCAGCACCAGGGCAACATCTCTAAGAAAAACGCCAACACCCCCACCAATTGGGCGGATGTTTCCAATGTGGTGGAGCACGATGCGCTCATCAACCCCGGCAGCTCCGGCGGCCCGCTGGTCACCAGCGATGGGCAGGTGGTGGGCATTAACTACGCCTCCATCGGCTCGGCCAATCAATACTACGCCATCACCTACAAAGAAGCCCTGCCCATTTTGGACAAACTCAAAGCCGATCAGGATTTCCTCTCCATCGGCATCAACGGCGAGGCCTTCCTCACCGATGACGGCTTCTCCGGCATCTGGATCTACTCAGTGGCTTCCGGCTCCCCCGCCGACATCACCGGCATCAAAGCGGGTGATATCCTCCTGGAGATGGAAGGCATCTCCCTGGCCAAGCAAGGCACCATGTCCGAATACTGCGGCATTCTGCGCGGTAAAGCAGAAACCGCTGTGATGGGCGTCAAGATCCTGCGCTACAAAACCGGTGAAATTCTGGAAGGCCAGATCAACGGCCGCAAACTGGAAGTCACCGCGGCGGGCAGCGCCCCCGACCCAGGCTCCAGCGGCGGGTCCACCAGCCAGGCCAGCGGCGATTACTACACCGAAGAATTCAACGGCGATGTGACCCCCTGGAAGACCTGGGTGGCGGCGGGCGACGCCAACAAGAAATTTGCCACCGCCGGAGCGGGCGTGCTGCGCTTTGAGCTGCCTTCTTCCGAAACCTACGCCTATGTCCACAACACCGATTTTGTATATTCGGATGTGTATGTTGAAGCCGAGTATAAAACCATCAGCGGCGGGCGCAACGGTTTTGCTGTCATCTGCCGCGCCTCCGATCAAGGCTGGATCGAAGCTCGCATCAGCACCCGCGGCCAGTACACCGGCTCCTTTGAACTGTACCGCTACGATTACAACCTGAAGTCCCGCGGGCAGAACCCCTACGTGCAGTTGGTTCCTGGCATTGACCGCGTGTACACCAACGCCATCAAGACCGGCTTCAACACCAACACTCTGGGTATGTCCTGTGTGGGCAATGAAATTCGCCTGTTCATCAACGGCATGGAACAGTTCACCCCCAACAAGAAGGCCATCATTGACAACGTCCTCACCAGCGGCACCACCGGCGTGGGCGGCATGTCCTTCAGCGACGGCAGCGTGATCATGGAAGTGGAACGCGTGCAGACCGTTCAGCCCTAGAAGATGCGTTAGCTTTTCCAACCCGGCGCAGGGTTCGGTTCTCGCCAAAGGGCCGAACCCTGCCCATTTTTTAAGCGCAAAGCGCTTGCAAAGCGCTTTGAAGCGGGTATAATTTCATTAACAATTGTTCTAGGAACCTGTCAGGGGACAACATGCCCATTAATTATCAGGAACTGCAGCCCCAAATCCACACCCTCGGTGAGCACGCCGTACAGCGCGAACACAGCCTGCGCGAGCGCCGCGAACAGGTCCTGCGGCTCTTGCAGCAGGCCGCCGCCCAACCGCAGCGCCTGCGCGAACGTATCGAACTGGCCGCGCTTCAGGATCCGCGCCTGCGCTGTGCGGCCCCCGCCGCCGAAGGCCTGACCCTGCACCGCCCGCCCCCCCATTCAGACCAGCCGCGCACCCTGCTGGCCGCGGACGGCTCCCAGATCCCCCCCGACCGCCACGCTGCGGTGGAATTTGCCCTGCTCAACGTCGGCCTGATCGAAATGCACCCCCAGGAGGCCGCCGCCCCCCAGGAGCACATCACCACGCTGCTGCTGGCCGATGACGAGGATCATCCAACCGGCGCCCCTCTGACCGAAGAGGCCGTGGAAAACCGGCGCGACATCCTGGAACGGCAGGTGCTGGCACGGCGCGCCGCCCAGCTTCCGGGGCCGGTGGTGGCCCTCACCGACGGGCCGCTGGAGCTTTTCCGCGAAACCGGGCAGCCGGAACTGCGCCAGTATCTGGACGAACTGCGCTCCCTGGCGCGCCTGAGCGTCATCACCGCCGGTTATGTGGAAATCCTCAAAGCCCAGCTAGTGGTGCGCGCCCTGGAGCTGCTGATTCTGGCGGAAGACGAGCTGAGCCGCGCCGCGCAGCTTCGCCCCCTCTTTGGCGTGGATGACGGCGACCTCTTTCGCGGCCTGCTGGATGTGGGCGAGCGCTCGGCGGTCTTCGCCCTGCAATCCAACCGCGCCCAAAGTTACAAAGATGAATTGGCCCTGCACTTTTTCTATCTGAATGTCGGCCGCCCCCACCAGCCCTACCTGGCCCGGGTGGAAATTCCCGCCTGGGTGGCCCAGGAACCCGCCAGCGTGGACCTGCTGCACGCCGCCCTGCTGGCCCAATGTTCTCTGTTGGGCAGCCGCCCCTACCCCTACATCCTCCAGCGCGCGCATGAGGTGGCCGTGGTGCGTTTTGAAGAAGCTGAACAGGTGCTGCTCATGCTCCAGCGTGAGCTGCTTTCTCGCGGGTTAGACCCCGGCAGCCTGTCGAACAAGCTGTATCATAAACAGATGAGCCACAAACGAACGAGGTATGGACGATGAGCACGATTGAAATTGGACGCCTGCTGCGCTCCAGCACCACCGGCTGTGTCATCGGCTGCCGGCTGTCGGATATTGATGTGCCCGCCCTGGGGGGCATGGTGCGCATCCCCCTGGAAGACCCCGCCCACACCCAGGTGTACGGGCTGATTTACGATATCCACGTGGATGACGACGGCCTGGTGCGCCAGCTGATCACCGCCGATCAGGTGCACCCCAGCGTCATCCTGGATAACCGCCTGAACCGCAACGTGCCTGTTGAAATTTCGGTGCTGTTTACCGGCTACGAACAAAACGGCCAGATCTGCCATCTGCTGCCGCCGCGCCCGCCCCTGACCCTGGATGTGATTTACCTGTGCAGCCCGGCCGAGCTGGCGCGCTTCACTGCCGCCGGGCGCTTTGGTTATTTCCGCCATGTCCTGCGCGCCCGCGACCTGCCCGTGGAAGAGCTGCTGGCCGCCCATGTGCAGCAGGCCGCCGCGGCCCAAAGTGCGGCGGGCAGCCGCGAGTGGGCACAGCAGGCCGCTGCCGAGCTGATCACCCTGCTGCGCGATGATTACCCCACCCTGATGGGCGTCTTAGGCGCGCTGGCCGACGCCCAAATGGGTTCCATCGGAGGGCAAAATGCCTGAAAAACCGCTTTCCAACCCGGTCATCGGCTACGTCGTCGGCGGCGGGCTGAAGAACAGCCTGCGCGTGCGCCTCAACGTCTCACCCCAAAGCGTGCAGGAAGGGGCCTTTGTGGTGGTCAACAGCGGCGATTGGCAGTTCTACGGCCTGGTCACCGACCTGGAGCTGGGCGCCACCGACCCGCGCTTTGCCGATGAGCAGTCCGAACAGCGCCTACCCCCTGCCCTGGCCGGGCTGCTGCACGGGCAAACCCTGTACACCAATCTGGAGGTCCTGCCGCAGTTGATGCGCGAAATCGGCCCCGACCTGGGCGACCCGCGTTACCCGGCCTGGCGCGCCGAACACCCCGACGACCGCGAACTGCGCCTGCTGCCGGTGAAAACCATCCCCTCGCACCACGCCCCCGTGCGCATGGCCGACGCGGGCGACGTGGCCGAGATCTTCGGCGTGCCCGGCGAGGGCGGCAATTTCGAAATCGGCAGCACCCGCGAACAGGGCCACCCCATCAGCCTCAATCTGGATAAGTTCGTGCAGCGCTCCTCTGGCATCTTCGGCGCTACCGGAACCGGCAAATCCTTCCTCACCCGCATCCTGCTGGCCGGGCTGATGCACCACAACAAGGCCTCCATCCTCGTGCTCGATATGCACAACGAATACGGCCTGGATGACACCGCCAGCGACACCGGGCAGCGCGTCACCGGCCTACAGAGCAAATTTGGCCGCAGCCGCGTGCGTGTGGTCGGCGTGGGCCGCGGCACCATGATCCGCGGGCAAGCCCCCGATTTTCATCTGGAGCTGGCCGAAAGCGACATCACCGCCGCGGATATCGAGATGCTCACCCGCGAGCTGAACCTGAAAGAGACCACCCCCACCACCCTGGACGCCCTCTACCATTCCTTTGGCAGCCACTGGTTCTCGCGCTTCCGCGGGCTCAAGGTGGGGGCCGTCATCGAGGATGACAACGGAAAGAAAATCCCCGCGCCCGACAGCGTGGCCGCCTGGGCGCTGGAAGCGGGGGTCAACGTGGCTGCCGCCGAAGGCCTGCGCAGCAAATTGGAGCGGGTGTACAACCTACCCTACATCGTGGAAAAACCCACCTCCGACAGCCTGCAGGAGGTGATTCACTCGCTGGAGGAGGGCAAACATGTGGTGCTGTCCTTCGGTGAATATGAACGAGACCTGGACTATCTGCTGGTAGCCAACATCCTCACCCGTCACATCCGCACCGCCTGGGAACGGCGCACCAACGCCTTCCGCGCCCACGGTGAAAAAGAACCCCGTCCCCTGGTGATTGTGGTGGAAGAGGCCCACAAGCTGCTCAACCGCGAAATGGCCGCCCAAACCGCCTTCAGCACCATCGCCCGCGAAATGCGCAAATACTACGTCACCCTGCTGATCATTGACCAGCGCCCGTCGCAGATTTATGACGAGGTCATGTCGCAGCTCGGCACGCGCGTCACCGGCTGGCTGGGCGACGAAAGCGATATTCAGGCTGTGCTTTCCGGGCTGGCCGGGCGCGACGCCCTGCGCGGCATGTTGGCGCGCCTGCAGCCCAAAGAAGAAGTCCTGCTGCTGGGCTGGGGCATGCCCATGCCCATGCTGGTGCGCTCGCGCCGTTACGATGACCGTTTCTGGCAGGAACTGTTGGGCGGCAAAGCTGGCAGCGCCCGTTCGCAAAGCGACCTGCTCAAAGAACTGGGGATCTCTTAAGCCAATCCCTGCGGAAAACCCGCGAAATTCTCTTCCAAGAATCATCCCCCTTGCTGTGGACGAACAGCAGGGGGCTTTTTTTCGACTCCCCGGTCTGGCCGGTTTACAATCACTTTACATCCCATCCGGGCCGGTTTTTCCGTCCGCATCCGCTTGTATAATCATCTCAGGCGGGCTTTTTTTGTTCACCCACAGCTTTAATTTCATCTACATTCCAAATGAACCAGTGAGGTCAACCATGAATCAGCGGGGCCAATTGTGGAAAAGCATTTTCAATGCGATCGCGGTTTTCATTCTTCTTGTCTCGTGGGTGGGGGCCAGCCCGGCGCAGGCCCAGGCCGAAGACCCGCCTGCCGCGCCCCAGGGCGGGGGCGGCTGCCATCCATTCCCAGACGTGTTGGAGCCCAACGACACCCTGGAACAGGCCCCGCGGGTGGACGCCAACGACAGCATCCACGCCCAGTTGTGCCCAGGCAGTGAAAACGACTATTACGCCGTGGATCTGACCGCCGGGCAGGAACTGGTGGTTACCCTCGAATACGATACGCCCTACCCCTGGCCCATGTTTGAAATCTTGGACGCAAACGGAGACACGGCCGTGGATTCCTGGTGGCTGTGGTCCAATGGGATTTATCTGTTCAGCGAAAATGGGCGTGAATACATGAGTTACGCCTTCACACCCCAGCAAAGCGGGCGCTACTACATCCATGTTTATTCCTGGATGAGCGAGTTCCCGATCGAGTACACCTTGCACCTATCCACGTTGTGCAAGGGTTTGTTCACCGAAGCCCAATACAGCGAGGACGGAAATGCCATCCTCACGGAGCCCGCTGGCAACTGCGGCAAAGGCCCGCGCGTGTACCAGGCCGGCACCCAGGTGCGCCTGCAGGCCGTCGCAGGAAAAGATTACCAGGGGACAGATTATAAATTCGTGCGCTGGAACGGCGACCTGAGCGGAAGTGCCAATCCGGCAACCGTGCGTATGGACCGCACTCAGCGCATCCGAGCGCTGATGACCTTAAGCGGCCCGCCCTTCTCCTGCGCCAATGCTGAGGGCGTCAGCGTCAGCGATTGCGAAGCCCTGGTGAGCCTGTTCAACGCCGTGGACGGCAAAAACTGGAAAAACAGTGAGGGCTGGCTGTACGATCCTTATGTTTGCGGCTGGTATGGCGTGTACTGCGGCAAAGACTACAGTCTGTATCTGCGCGGCAACAAGCTCAAAGGCAGCCTGCCCGCCAAATTCTATACGCTGAGCGGCTTCCCTCACATCGATCTGGGCGAGAACCAGTTAGGCCCTTCGCTTTCCGACAGCTTCTCCAAAATGCCCCAGCTCAAGACCCTGCGCCTGGATCATAATCAGTTCAGCGGCACACTGCCCGCCGGCATGAAGACCCTGCCCAACCTGCGCACCCTGGACCTGAGCTACAACCAGCTCGGCGGCCCCCTGCCGCTGGACGGCGCCAACTGGCCCGCCCTGCGCAGCCTCAACCTGGCCGGAAACCAGTTCAGCGGCGGCATTCCCAGCGCCCTGCGGGATCATTTCTGGTATCTCAACAGCCTGGACCTCTCCTACAACCGCCTCACCGGCCCCATCCCCACCGATCTTAATCAGATGTTCTGGCTGGAACGCTTGGAAGCCCATCACAACCAGCTCAGCGGCCCCATCCCACAAGAAATCGGCACAATGGGTCATCTGGCTTACCTGGATCTGCAAAGCAACCTGCTCAGCGGGCCGCTGCCGGCCGTCCTGGGCAATCTGCCCCTCCAGGTGCTTCAGCTTTCCAACAACCGCCTCAGCGGGCCCATCCCGCCCGAACTCTTCAGCGAAAACACACAGAGTTTGGAAGTCCTGGAACTGGCCAACAACCAGCTCAGCGGCGAGATCCCCTGGCTGTTCAGCATGTTCCCGTACCTGCGCCAGCTGCGGCTGGACGGCAACCGCCTGATTGCACCGGACTGGTATCTGCGCCTGTTCCTGGCCTGGAAGAACCCCAGTTGGGTCAGCAGCCAGCGCGTGCCCATGCTCCAGGTCAGCCTGAACGACCTGGGCATCTCCGTGTGGAATTTCCCCGTCAACACCGACCTGAGCGTCTCTATCCGAGACAGCGGCAACGCCCTGCTCTATCAGACCACCACACAGACCAACAGCATGGGTTATGCCTTCTTAAGCAGCGGCGATCATCAGGTTGCCCTGGCCCCCGGCATGACCGTGGAGGTCAGCGACGGCGTCACCGTCAAACAGCTCACCCTGGAAACGGTCGCTGTGAATCAAGTCAACCTGCCCGCTCAGCAGGTGACGGGCACGGCCCAGCCCGGCGCTTTGGTGCAGGTACTAGCGGATAATTTAAGCCAATATGACCGCGTGCAGGTCGTGGCCGACGGCGGCGGCAGTTGGGATACCCAAAACGACGACTGGCTGCACGACTGGTTTGGCGAATGGGCTGAGCCCACCGAAAGCCTGCTGCTCCTGCCCGACACCCGCGTCAGCGCCCGCGTCTACGACGCCGACGGGGACGTGACCTACGCCCAGCAAATCCCCTGCATTCCGCTGCAAACCGCCGTCTCCCCGGCCTCTGCTGGCACGGTGAACGCGACCCCCGCCCCCAACTGCCCCAACGGTTATCTGCAAGGCACCATCGTGCAGTTGGAAGCCGCCGCTAACCCGGGCTTCAAATTTGACCATTGGAGCGTTGCGGGCTATACCACCTCCGACCCGCAATTCCAGGTGCAGGTGAACCCCGACACCCTGGTGACGGCCAACTTCCAGGAAGCGGTGCCCCCCACCGTCCTGAAGGTCAATTCCTTCCGCCCCACCGCGGACCAGCAGATCACCCCCGGCGAGGTCATCACCAATCTGCCCATCACCCAGCTGTGGGTGCATTTCAGCGAGCCCATGTACAACCCCAGCGGCGACCTGCTCTACCCGCGGGATGTGACCAACCCCAACGCCTACCGACTGACCGTCTCCGGCCAGCCGGTGACGGTCAACCTGGTGGTCTACGACGCCGCCAACCGCGCGGCCAAGCTGCTGCTCAACGGCGGCAAGGCCCTGGAATCAGGGAGCTACACCCTCGAAATTTTGGACGGCTGGTTGGATGACAGCCAGCGCAACCTCTTCGACGGCGACGGCGACGGCATCCCCGGCGGAGCGTACACCCTGGATTTCACCCTCAGCAATATCCCCTCGGCCCCCAAGCTGGTGGCGCCTCTTTCGCGTACTTTCCTCAACGACACCACCCCCGCCTTTGAGTGGATGCCCGGCCCCACCGATAAATCTTATATCCTGCAAATCGCCCACGACTCGGCCTTCCAGAGCCTGGTGGGAACCTATGCTGTTGCGGGTTCCACCTTCACCCTGCCCGCAGAGGATGCGCTGGCGGAGGGACGCTACTTCTGGCGTGTGTATGCCGTCAACCCCTTCGACCTGCCCGGCAAGTGGAGCCAGGTGTGGAATTTCATCGTGGATACCAGCGCCCCGGCTGCCCCGCTGCTGCGCACGCCCAAGCAAAACACCAACACCACCGATACCACCCCATTGTTGGCCTGGATGCGTTCCCCCGGCGCACAGAGCTACCGCTTGCGCCTCTCGAACGAACCCAGCTTCTCGCGCATCCTGGTGGATACGACCACCCTCAAAACCAGCTATGTGCTGCCCACCGCCGATGCGCTGCCTTACGGGCGCTACTACTGGCAGGTGCAGGCCGTGGACGCCGCCGGCAACCTTTCGCCCTGGAGCGGCTTCTTCACCTTTGATGTCAGCTTGCTGCGCAGCCCCCAGGACGGCACCTACACCACCCAGACCAACCCCACCCTGCGCTGGACACGGCTGAAAACCGCCTCGCATTACTATCTGGAAGTCAGCCGCAGCCCCTACTTCACCCCCGGCAACCAGGTGCTGTTCTTAACCGTGCCCGGTAACGAAACGCGCTGGGTTCTGGGGCCGCTTTCGCACGGCTGGTACTACTGGCGCATGGCCGCCGTGGTGGACGGGGTGACCACACCCTGGATGCCGACCGAGAGCTTCGCCGTCACCCCCGGTCTGGGACGGCCCAAACTGACCAGCCCGGCCAACAATAGTATCCAGCCGACCCGCACCGTGGAACTGGTCTGGCAGGAAGCCTCCTGGGGAGGTTACCTGCCGCCGGTGTATCAGGTGCAGGTGGATGACACCAGCAACTTCTCCAGCCCGCTGGTTGATGTCACCCTGAGCGCGGGCGAGCTGAGTTGGGTAACGCCCAATCTGGTCAACGGCAAACACTACTGGCGCGTGCGCGCCGTCAACTGGCTGGGTTACACCGGCCCCTGGAGCGCCTCCGGCAATTTCACCGTGCTGGCGCCGTAACCGGCCGACTCCCCTTCAATGCAAAGCCCCCCGCTGTGAAAGCACAGACGGGGGGCTGTTTTATCTTCTCTATACCTCACGGCCAAAGGAAGTAAATCAGCACCGGAACAAGGATGCCCAGGAAAATACCCGCAATCACCTGCCGCGGCGTATGCCCCAGCACCTCCTTCAGCGATTCCTGCGAAATCGGATGTCCGCTGAAGAGTTCATTAATCATCAGATTTAGCTTTTGAGCGTGAATGCCGGCCTGCCGCCGCACCCCGGCCGCGTCATAGACCACAATCATGGCCACCGCCAGGCTGACCGCAAAGGCGGGTGTTTCAAAGCCGGAAAACAAGCCAATGGCTACCGCCGTTGAGACCACCAGGGAGGAGTGCGAACTGGGCATGCCCCCCGCGCTGATCCACATCCCCCAATTCCACCGCCGCGATGTCCAGTAATAAAACAGCGGCTTTAGCACCTGCGCCAGCCACCAGGCCGACAAGCCGGAGATCAATATTCGATAAGGCGCCAGGGTTTCCCAGAACATCAGTCCTCCTCGCCCGTCTCCAGCGTGCCCAACTCCACGCGAAGCTGCCGCACGCGCAGTTCCGCCTGATCCAACAGCAGGGCGCAGCGCCGCGCCAGGGCCTGACCGCGTTCAAACAAGGCCAGGGACTCTTCCAACGCGCTTTGGTCCCCTTCCAGAGCGGCCACCACCTGTTCCAGCTCCGCGTAGGCCTGTTCGTAGGTCATGCTTTCAATGTCCACAGGGTTCTTTTTCATTCCGTCTCCTTTGGGCTGCCTTGCGCGGGGCGCGGCGGGGTGCTGACCTGCGCGCCGAAGGTGCCGTCGGCTACGCGCACCTCCACCCGCTCACCCGCCTGTACCTGCCCCACACTGCGCACCAAGTGTCCATGTGCGTCCGATACCCAGGCGTAGCCGCGCTGCAAAACCGCCAGCGGGTTCACCCCCGCCAGGCGTTTTTCCAGGCCCTGCACATGCACCCGGCGTAAAGCCAGGGTTTGTTGGGCGGCGCGCTCGCGCCGCTCCACCAGCCGGTCCAATGCCTGCCGCTCCATCTGCACCCGCCGCAGGGGCGAAGCCCAGCTCATGCGCTGAGCTGCTTCATCCAGCGCCGCGCGCTCCCCCTGCATGCGCGTCAACAGCGCTATCTCGGCCCGTTGCCACAGCCCGGCCAGTTCATATTGCATGTCGCTTTGCGGGGGAACCGCCGCCACCGCCGCCCCGGTGGGCGTGGGGGCGCGCAGATCCGCGGCAAAATCCGTCAGGGTGAAATCCGTCTCATGCCCCACCCCGCTGATCACCGGCACGGCGCAATTGGCCACAGCTCGCACCACGCGTTCATCGTTGAACGCCCACAAATCTTCCAACGACCCTCCCCCGCGCGCCACCAGAATCACATCCGGCAGCGGAGAGAGCCGCTGCAGCGCGCCCAGGGCCGCTGTAATCTGCGGCGGGGCCTCTACCCCTTGCACCGCCGCAGGAGCCACCACCACCTCTGCCAGGCGGTAGCGGTTGGCCAGGGTATTGAGCATGTCCTGTAAGGCCGCCCCCGTGGCCGAGGTGACGATGCCAATGCGCCGCGGTCGCTCTGGGATGGGGCGCTTGCGGGATGGGTCAAACAGCCCTTCGGCTTCCAATTCCGCCTTCAGACGCATAAATTCCAGATACAGCTGCCCCTCACCCGCCAGGCGCAAGCTGGAGACGATCAGCTGGTATGAGCCGTCGCGCTCATACAGGGTGATCGCCCCATGGGCGTCCACCGCCAGCCCATTTTGCAGCTCCAGGCGGATGCGCTGGGCGGTGCTGCGCCAGATAACGCACTGCAGCGCCGCCGCCGAGTCTTTCAGCGTGAAATACAGGTGGCCGCTGGTGGCCCGCTTAAAATTGCTGATCTCACCGCTCACCCACACATCTTGCAAAAGCTCATCGCCTTCCAGGCGTTGGCGGATGTAGCGCGTCAGCTCAGCAACGCTCCAGGCGGCGGGTCCAAACAAAGCGGGCTGTCGCATAGCCTTCCTCGGTTCGCGTTAGATAAATTTCATGCGCCGCGAGGCAAACGACACCATGCGCAGCAGCAGCCAGCCGTGTTTCCAGCGCTGAATGTTGGTGGTGCCGTAGGTGCGTTCGCGGTAGCGGATGGGCAGATCCATGATCTTAAAATTCAGGCGGGCCGCCCCAAACAGCAGATCAAAGTCGCCAAAGGGGTCGAAATCGCCAAAATAGGAGCGGTTGGCGGCGATGGTGCGGTAATCCTGCTTCCACAGCACCTTCGTGCCGCACAGGGTGTCTTTCACCGGCTGACCCAGCAGCCACGAAAATACCATCGAAAAGAACTTGTTGCCCAGGAAGTTGAAAAAGCGCATGGCGTCTTTTTCCATCGGGTACACCAGGCGCACCCCGTTGATGAAATCGCCCTTGCCCGCTACCAGCGCCTCATAAAAGCGCGGCAGATCTTCCGGCGGAACCGTCAGGTCGGCGTCCAAAATCATCAGAATGTCCCCTTGGGCCACATCAAAGCCCGCGCGCACGGCATCCCCTTTGCCTACCCCCGGCTGGCGCAGCAGCACCGAGCGGCGCTGAGGGTTGGCGGCGATGGCCTGCTGAATGGCCTCGTAGGTGTTGTCGGTGGAATTGCCTTCCACAAAGATCAGCTCCGTGCCTGCACCCATTTCGGGAACCCGCGCAAAAATGGCCGGGACGTTGCCCGCTTCGTTGCGCGCCGGAACCAGCACCGACACCACCGGCTTTTCCGGCACATCCCGCCGCACCGGGGCCGGGCGGGCCAGGGTGAAGTGGGTGAGGGCCAGATGGTTGAACGGCCAGAGGCGCACCAGAAAACGGTTGAAAAACGGCGCCAGCAAGGGGATATCCAGCGGCAGAATCACCTCTTCCCAGGTGCGAATCGGCTCAAAATTAGCCAACGCCAGCAAATTTTCCACATCCGATGGAGTCAGCCAGTTCTGATACAGATTGGGGGCTGCCAGGCCCAAAGCCCGCGCCGCGCGCAGGGGCAGTTCCCACAACCGGCTGTAATAATTGACCAAAATGCGGGTCGCGGGCGTACACAGCGGCTTCAGGCGGTCAAAAGCCGTCTGCACATCCCATAAATCGTTCACCAGGTCCGACAGCACGATCACATCAAACGGCCCCTGCACATCCAGCTCGTGGGCGTCGGCCTGAACAAAGTGCAGCTGCGGGTGTGCACTGCGGGCGCGTTCCAGCATCCCCGCTGAAAAATCTACCCCCACGCCGTACGCGGGTTTCAGCGCGGCCAGCAGATGGCCCGCGCCGCAGCCAATTTCCAACACACGCTGGCCTTCAGGGATCAAGTAGCGGTAAATTTTGGCTAAACGGCGTTGATACGCGCCGCCCCAGCCTTTCCAGGTCTTCAGCCGTTCGGCCACCTGTTCCCAATGGGTGCGACGTTCAGATTGATAACGTTCATACGCGGGGTCAAGAGAGAGTTCATGCGGGTCCAAAATTGGTTCCTGTTCGTGAAAAATGAAGATCGTTTGATTTTACCATGCCCAGGGCCTGCCGGACGTCGATTAAAAGAACTCCGCCGGTTTTCACCGGCGGAGCAGTATGGTTTGGATGGTTCGCAGCGTTCAGCGGCTACGGGATGATATACGGCCAGATTGCGTCCGTACCGCAGGCGTCCACAGCGGTGAAGGTCTTGCCGTTCACCGTGCCAGCGTGCCACCAGGCTTCGGTCAGCAAGGGATCGCAAGCATCCGCCGTGAAATCGCGCACCACGCCGCCGATCACCTTGCCATTGAACCAGGCGGTCACTTTGATCCACTGGTTAAGCAGGGTGCCGTCGCCGTTGTCGGTGAACAGAACCTGATAGTCGCCCGGCAGTTTCACCTTGGCGCCAGCGCGTTTGATGCTCAGCACTTCCCAGGTCTGCAGGTCCTCTTCGTCAAAGCGCTGGTAGCGAGCAAAGGGGAACTCCCACATGGCGCCGACTTCGGAATAGGGGTTGTTGGGATACATAATGCCGTCATATTTCTCCGGG
The DNA here is from genome assembly GCF_001306035.1 of Levilinea saccharolytica. GTDB lineage: Bacteria > Chloroflexota > Anaerolineae > Anaerolineales > Anaerolineaceae > Levilinea > Levilinea saccharolytica. The sequence continues at coordinate 84,244 of NZ_LGCM01000038.1, read as the reverse complement.
CCAACGATGAACGGCGTAGCATCCGGCAGCCACAGGTAGGAATCCAATTCGTCAAAGAAATTCCACCAATCCCACTGCGAAACCACCTGGAAGTCGCCCGCGGGCGGGATCACCAGGAAGTGTTCAGCGGAGTTGCTTTCAAAGACGCCCGGGGTGGCGAACAGATCCATCGCCGCCGGCTGCCAGCCCGCGGTGTAGCCTTTGGCTTTAACACGGGCATTGTACGGCCCCACGGGCAGGTTGATCAGATCCACCGCCGGGAAGGTATAGAACGGGGGCTCCACAGCCGCGATATCCATCACCTTGTTGGTGACAGCATCCACAGCCGCAACCTGCGCGCCAGCCAGCGGCAGGCCGGTCACCGCATCATAGGGGAACACGGTCAAAGCGCCGCGGCCCATAGCAGCAGCCAGGTCCAATTCCACCGCGTTTTCCATATCCTCGGCTGCGGTGAAGGGGACATCAGCGAACGGCCAGCAGAATGGCATTTCGCCCAGATAACCGCTGTCGCTGGAGCCCACCGTGGGATCAACCACATTTGGATCCACCGCCAAGATCACCGGGCGGCCCGAATCCATCAGAATGCCCTCCACATCCGCGTTCGTCAATTTTTTATCCAGCGACCAGACTCGCGCTGCCGCCGCCGCCACATGCGGGGTGGCCATCGAGGTGCCGTTGAGATACGCAGCATCACTGCCCATCATATATTGGCCCAGTACCGAAGGATAGCTGACCGGGATCGTGGAGAAAATATCTTCACCCGGCGCAACGATCTCAACCCAGGCGCCGTAATTGGAGAAGTAGGCAGCGCAGCCTTCAAAATATTCGCCGTCATCATCAATTCCGTTGCCGTCCATATCCACCCAGGTCTCTTCGGAGGCAATCGCACCCACAGAGACCATGCCTTCGTGAATGGTATTGGCGCCGCCGTCATCCACCGAACCCACCGGCGGAACCGACAAGGGGGAGGCAAACGCCGCCGGGTAGTGCATTTCACTGGTGCTGGCGTTGCCCGCGGCCATGGCCACGAACTTACCCTGGTTGACGGCCAGATGCAAGGCGTCGTATTCCACCGCCGAGCCTTCACTTCCGCCCAGGCTGAGGTTCAGAACCTTCACGGCCTTGTTGTTGGCGCAGTAGCGAATGCCAGCGGCGATATCGGCGCTGGTGCCCCAGCCCTGGTCGGAAAGCACTTTCACCGCCAGAACCTTGCCGTTGGAAATGCCCGCCGGGCCCATGCCGTTATTGGCCTTAGCGGCAATCGTTCCGGCCACATGCGTGCCGTGACCGTAATGATCATCCGCGATCTTGTCATCGTTGACGAAATCATAGCCGTTGATCGCGCGGCCCTTGAGGTCGGGGTGGTTAATGTCCACGCCGGTGTCAATCACGCACACCACAGGGGACATTTTCTTCTCCGGCCAGATGATGTCGTGACCGATCCAGGAGTTGCCCCAGTTCTCAAATTCATCGTTGGGGTAGGTGGGGATGACCTGCACTTTGCCGCCGGTGCGCTTGACTGTGCGCATGGACAGCAGCTCTTCCACCGTCAGCTTCTGTTTGTTGGGCAGTTTGCGGTCCACCTCTTTGAGTTGGAAGGGTTCCGCAGAGGTCAGCAGTTGTTCCGGCAAACGGCGCACGTAGTTCGGCTCCACAAAGCGCACGCCCGGCTGACCCGCCAAACGGGCCGCCACCGCCGTCACATCCGCCGCAGGGTCAAAGCTGATCACAGCCGTCTGGTCAAACACCTTGACCACCTGCGCGTCCACCGAACCTGCCAGGGCCGTTGCCTGGCCCATGACAACCTTTACCGATGCATCAAAACCAATCACCAGCTCACCCGGCACAAATTCGCCCTCCGGGACAGCAGGTGCTGCCTGCGCCTGCGCTGGGGCAGCCGCGGGCAGCAGGCTGAGCGCCAGAAGCAGCGCGATGAGCAGATGAACAACGCGAGTCTTTTTCATAGAATTCCTTCCTTTGCACAAGTCGAAATTAAGGAGTGACCTTTCTTTGATCGCCAGGGGGTTTTTCGAGCGAATAAGTACCGGAGCTCGCCTGACGTAATCCCCGCCGTAACCGCACACCCCGTACCAACGCTAATTCGCATAGAGGAGTCTGCCCATTCACAGCAGTCACATTAAATAATTATAAGGAGAGTAATGCCGCGCCGCAAGCCAAATCATGTAAGCAAATTTTGGCGCGCCTTAAAACCGCAGCGTCATACAGCTCAGCCCGCCGTCCATCTTGCGCGGCTCGCTCACCGCCTGTTCAATCACGGGATACCCCAGCGTTTCCAGCAGGTGGCGCGTGCGCGGGAACCCCGCCGGGGTGATGAGGTGTTCATTGACCAGCAAGGTATTGGCCGCATATTCTTCCTCCGCGGGCACCACCAGCCGGGCATAATTTGCGAATTCAGGGCGGTCTGCAAAGGTGGGCGTGATCAGCAGCGTGTTCTGGCCCACATACGTCACCGATGATTTCAGGTGTAAGCCCGCCGCCACCGGAACCGCCTGCCAGGTGTAGCCGTGCGGCTCCAAAAAAGCACCCAACTGAGCCGCGCCCTCAGCGTTGGTGCGCTCCGACACGCCGATAAAGAAATGGCGCTCCACCATCAACACATCTCCGCCGTCCAACGTTCCCGGCGACTCAATGCGCACCGTGGGACGAAAGCGAGCCAACACCGGCTCTATGCTGTCTTCTTCCCCCTGCCGGGCCGCCGCCCCTGGACGCGCGATCACCGCCAGTTCGGGCGTGACCACAGCGGTATCTTCCACAAAATAGGCATCCGGATACCCCGGCAGGGCCGGCAGCAGGGTAACGGCGATGCCCAGCCGCTCAAAGGTGTGCAGATAATCCGCATGCTGCTGCATGATCAAGTTGTAATCCGGCGCGCCCAAAGCGGCTGTCGTTAACCCCTTGGCAAAATCTGCTCCCGGCAGGCGGGCTATCACCTGTGTAAACATGAAAACCTCCCAGATGGAAAATAACCGTGTCTACCCATGAGTATAGCGAAAACCCCAACAGAGTCAACGGCCTGCCAAAAGCATGTTAAAATCAGGGCATGCCCAACCGCATCTACTTCGGCGATAATTTACCCATCCTGCGCTCCCTTCCGGCGGGCTGCGTGGACCTGATCTACATAGACCCTCCCTTTAATTCCGGCAAACAGCAGGCCCGCACCCAAATTCGCACCGTGCGCGACCCCCAGGGCGACCGTACCGGCTTTCAGGGCAGCACCTACCGCACCGAAACCCTGGCCACCCGCCAATACGCCGATTGGTTTGAGGATTACGAAAGTTTCATCCGCCCGCGCCTGGAAGAGGCGTACCGCCTGCTGGCCCCCCACGGCAGCCTGTATTTTCACATTGACTACCGCGAAGTGCATTACTGCAAAATCTGGCTGGATGCGCTCTTTGGGCGCGACTGTTTTCTGAACGAGATCATCTGGGCCTACGATTACGGCGGCAAGCCGAAAAACCGCTGGCCCGCCAAGCACGACAACATCCTCTTCTACGTCAAAGACCCGCAGCATTATACCTTCAACGTTGCAGATATTGACCGCGAACCCTATATGGCCCCCGGCTTGGTGGGGCCAGAAAAAGCCGCGCGCGGCAAGCTCCCCACGGATACCTGGTGGTACACCATCGTGGGAACCAACAGCAAAGAGCGCAACGGCTACCCCACCCAGAAGCCCCTGGGCGTCCTCAACCGCATTGTGCGCGCCTCATCCAACCCCGGCGACGTGGTCATGGATTTCTTCGCGGGCAGCGGCACCCTGGGCGAAAGCTGTTTGCAGTTGGGCCGGCAGTTCTGGCTGGTGGATAACAACCCCCAGGCCCTGGAAACGATGGCGCGGCGTTTTGCGCATGTGCCAGATATCGAATGGATTGGATTTTCCCCAACCCCTTGACAGGCCGATGCGGAATAGATATAATAGTGTAAGATTTACACAAAAGCGGGCAACCGCTTTTCTTTCACCCATCAATTTGTGTATTTTTTACACATAGGAGACCCCCATGACCAACTCGTCCCTTGCCGCCGGCGCCCAGCCCTTTCTGGATGACCTGCAAACCTGGCTCGAATCCCTCCCCAACCTACCGGTGAACGAGGCCCTGCCCCACCCCCAACGCGCTGCCGTCCTTTCGGTGGATGTGATCAGCGGCTTCTGCGAAAGCGGCAGCCTGGCCAGCCCGCGCGTGGGCCGCATTGTGCCCCCCATCGCCCAGTTGATGAGCGCCGTCTGGGATGCCGGACTGCGCCACATCGCCCTGCTGCAGGATACGCACGAAGAGAACGCGGTGGAATTTGGCGCCTGGCCGGCCCACTGCGTGCGCGGTTCGCACGAATCCGAAACGGTGGAAGCCCTGCGCCGCCTGCCCTTCTACCCGCACATGACCGTCCTGCCCAAAAATTCCATCCATCCCGCCCTCAATACCGGCCTGGATGCCTGGCTGGCCGAGCGGCCGGAACTGGATACCTTCATTGTGGTGGGCGACTGCACCGATTTGTGCACCTACCAGTTGGCCATGCACATCCGCCTGAGCGCCAACGCCTACCAGCGTCCCTGGCGAGTGATCATCCCTGCCGAATGTGTAGACACCTACGACCGACCCCTGGAAGACGCGCGCGCCCAGGGCGGCTGGGCGCACCCTGCCGATCTGCTGCACGCAGTGTTCTTGTATCACATGGCTCTGAACGGCATGGAAGTGGTGCGCGCCATTCGCTAGCGCTGCCCCCTAAGATAAACCGCGCTGGCGCGCAGGTTGGAGCTGTTTCCGGCCTGCGCGCTGGTTGTGTTTAAGCCCCGCGCCGCACCGTGCGCAAAAAGCCCGGAGTGTTCAGCGTGCGTTCCAATAAATAGGTGAAGTACGCCTGCATCACCCCCTCCATTTCGGCGTGCGAAGCCGCCGAAAAAGCCGCGCTGCGCACCTGGGCATACGTACTGCGCTGATAAAACCGCAGCATTTTCAGCGCCCGGCGCGAAAGCGGCCAAAGCCCCGGCTCCAGGCGGCCGCAGCGCGGGCAAAGCGCCCCGCCCTGTTGGGGTGAAAAGAACTGATCCTCGTCCTGAATAGGCTGGCGGCAGCGTACGCACTCGTATAATTCCGGGCGAAAGCCCAAAAGGTCTAACAAGCGCAGGTCATAAAAACGCAGCACCGTCTGCGGCGCATCTACGCTGGACAGGCGGTGCAGGCTTTCCACCAGCAGCTGGTACAGCCCCAGGTTTTGCCCCTCTTCATAGGTGAAGCGGTCCAACAGCTCCACCACATAGGCGGCGCTGGCCGTGCGCACCAGATCTTCGCGCAGCGGCAGATAGGCATCCACCGTCTCGGCCTGGGTCACAATCCAAAAATCGCGCCCGCGCGCCAACATCAAAGACACGCGCGTGAAGGGCTCCATGTGCCCGGCCTTGCGCGAATGCAGCTTGCGCGCACCCTTCACCACCGCGCGCAGCTTGCCCTGTTCGCGGGTGAAGAGGATCACCAGGCGGTCGGCCTCGCCCCAATCCGAATGGCGCAGTACCACCCCTTCGGTCCGCAGCGAGCGTTCGCGCTCAGCCATCCCGCCTCATTGCAGTCCCTATTCCAGACTGCTGGAATTAAACGCCCTCGGCAGCAAATCCGCCAGGCTGCATTCCGAAAGGATCTCCCCCTGAGCGTTGGCCATCATCACATGCAGGCCCAGGCCAAATTCAGACATCACCTGCCGGCAGGAGCCGCAAGGCGAACCGCCGTCCTCAGTCACCACGGCAATCGCCACGAAATCGCGTTCCCCTTCCGAGACCGCCTTAAAGACCGCCACGCGCTCTGCGCAGATCGTGGTGGGGTAAGCCGCATTTTCAATGTTCACGCCGTCATACAGCTTGCCCGAGGCGGTCAGCAGGGCCGCGCCTACCGGATAATGAGAATAGGGCACATAAGCCCACTGGCGCGCCTGTTTGGCTCGCTCAACCAGATCTTGTTTTTGTTCTGGGGTTAATTGTATTTCAGCCTTCATCCTGCCCATTCTCCTTTTTCTCTTCCGGGGGGTTCAAGCGCGCCCGCACCAGGCGGATGCGCCGTCCGCTGACCTGTTCCACCGTCAGCAGCCAGTTTTCCACCCGCACTTCCTCGCCGCCCACCGGCACACGGCCCACCTCACCGTAGATAAACCCGCCCAGGGTGTCGGCCACATCTTTCGTTAAATGCGTGCCCAACAGCTCGTTCACGTCTTCCAGGTCAATGCGCGCCGTGAACAGATACTCCTCCGGGCTGATGGTTTGGAACAGCAGTTCCTCACTCTGATCGTATTCGTCGCGGATTTCACCCACAATTTCCTCGACGATGTCTTCCATCGTCACAATCCCGGCCATACCCCCATACTCATCCACCACCACGGCCATGTGGGTGCTGCGGCCCTGCATCTCGCGCAGCAGTTCATCCACCTTTTTGGCTTCGGGGATGAAATAGGCCGGGCGCAGCAAGGAGCGCAGCGAAGTGCTCTGGTTGCCGTCCAATTGCAGCCGCAGCAGGTCTTTGGCGTACAGCAGGCCGATAATATTATCAATGGCTTCTTCATACACCGGCAGGCGCGAATGTCCCGAACGCATCACCGCCTCGATGGCCTCAGTGGGGGAAATATCCACATCCAGCGCAAACACATCAATGCGCGGCACCATAATCTCGCGCGTGAGCGTGTCGCCAAATTGAAAGATGGAATAGATCATGCGGCGTTCGCCCTGTTCCAGGCTGCCCTCCGCCTGGCCGACCTCTACCCAGTTGCGCAGTTCGTCATCCGTCACGCCGCTGCGCGCCCGCTGCCAGCTTTCGGGCGGGCCCAACAGGCGCATGTACACGGCCGTGAACGGGCGCAGAAGGATATCCATAGCCTCCGCGAAACCGCTCATGCGCATGGCCCAGCGCTCTGCTGACCGCAGGATGATGCCCTCCACGGCAAATTCCAACCCCAGCAGCAGCACGCCGCCCAAAAGCACCAGCCCCAACAGCAGCCAGGCGTTCATGCCCCCCGCCGCCAGGCTGGCCAGCAGCAGCACCCCCACCGCCGCCAGCAAAAAATGTGCCGCGGCCACCGAAGTGCGCAGCACGGCCGTGGTGTAAGGTTTTTCCAAGATCTTCAACGCACGGTCCCCCTGCGCGGGGTTCGAATCGCGCAGATTCAGCAGGTGCGGCAGGCGCGCATGGATAAAGCTGGCGCGCAGCACCGCAAACAACAAATCCACCGCCAAAAGCAGGGCAAACAGAAGCCAGAGCGTATCGCTATTCACCGTCTTTCTCTTTCAATTTCCGCAAAACGCGCGCCGGAACCCCCGCCACCAGGGTGTCTTCCGGCACATCCCGTGTAATCACCGCCCCGGCCCCGCTGCGTGAGCGGTCGCCAATCTTCACCGGAGCCACCAGCATGGTATCCGAGCCAATGAAGACCTCATCCCCAATCTCGGTGGGGTGCTTGTGCACGCCGTCATAGTTGCAGGTGATCGTGCCCGCCCCAATGTTCACGTTTTGGCCGATGGTGGCGTTGCCAATGTAGGAGAAATGCCCCATCTTGGTTCCCGGCCCCAGATAGGAGTCTTTCACCTCGCCAAAATTGCCCATGTGCACGTGCGAAGCCAGGTGTGCACCCTTGCGCAATCGGCAAAACGGCCCCATCTCCACATGGTCTTCCAACACGGCCTTTTCCAACACGGAGGCCAACACCTTACAGTCGTTGCCCACCACGGCGTCTTCCAGAATGGAATTGGGGCCAATTACGCAGCCGCTGCCGATGACGGTCTTGCCGCGCAGATACGTGTTGGGCTGCACAACGGTATCCTGCCCAATCTGCACGTCCGGGCCAATGTAGGTGCAGGTCGGGTCCACCAGGGTCACCCCCGCCAGCATCCAATCCGTGTTAATCCGCCGCCGCAGCACGGCCTCGGCCTCGGCCAGATGCACACGGGTGTTGATCCCCAAAGCCTCTTCGTTGTCGCTGATGGTCAGCGCCAGCACCGGCAGGCCCTCATCTACCGCGATGCCCACCGTGTCGGTGACGTAATATTCACCCTTAGGCGAAAGCGGCACGCGGTGTAAGGCCGGCCACAGCCAATCGGCGCGAAAGCAATACGCCCCCACGTTGTATTCGCGGATGGCCAACTGCTCCGGTGTGCATTGAGCCTCTTCCACAATCGCCCGCACGGAGCCGTCCGGCGCGCGCACAATGCGGCCAAAGCCGTGGGAATCCTCAGCGGTCATGGTCAGCATGGTGATCGGGCCGGGGTTTTGGCGTTGAGTTTCCACCAGGCGGCGCAAGGTCTCATGCCGCAGCAGGGGCATATCCGCGCTGGTCACCAACACCAGGTCCCCTTGTCCCGCCGCCAGGCCTTCGGCGGTCAGCACCGCGTGTCCGGTTCCCAGGCGCTCGGCTTGCAGCACAAAGCGGGCGGCTTCTCCGACGGTCTTGCGTACTTCCTCAGCGCCGTGACCAATCACCACAATGGGGGCTTCCTCACTCAATCCTTCCACCGCGCGCAGAGCATACTGCACCATCGGCTTGCCGCCCAAAGGGTGCAGCACCTTGGGCAAATTGGAGCGCATACGCGTTCCTTGCCCTGCCGCCAGGATGATGGAAATTGTTTTCATAAAGACGCTCCTGAATCCAAGATCAAACGATCTGGGGGTTAACACAAGCGAGCCCTGAGCTGCCCTGTAGGCAGCGCAAGGCCCGTTGGTGGGCTAGCAGCCGGTGTAACCATAGCTGGGGCGCCTGGACTCGAACCAAGATCCACAGATCCAAAGTCTGGTGTGCTGCCATTGCACCACGCCCCAAAGTAACTTTGTACAGGCGCACCCATTTTAACACAGAATTGCGGAATCGGGCAAACAAAGCTGGAAACAAGCGAAAAATCAGCAGAGGCAGGCTGGGTTTCAGGGCTGTTCAGGCGGTTCATCCGGCGCCAGTCCCAACTGGCGAGCCTGATCATACGAAAGCACGTCCGGCGGCAGCGGCGCGGCGTCGCCCCCCTGGGCCGCCGATTCCCAAAACGAGTCCAGGTCGCCCGCGGGGGCCGCTGCTGCGGAGGGCTTTTCCAACAGGTCCAGCAGGTCGCCCACCTCTTCCAGGTTCAGCGACAGCGCCTCCAGGTTCAAGTCGGGCTGCTCTGCCGCCTGGGCCTCGCCCCCTTCGGCGGGCAGGCTCATTTCGGGCTGCTGCTGCCAATGGATACCCATGCGCGTCAGCGCCTCGGCAAGGTCCTTCTGCGCCGCCAACACTTCTTCCAGCGCCAGCGCCAGGCGCAAAGCCGAGCGTCCCGCGGGCAGCACCAGCAGCAAAGCGTAGGTTCCAATCGCCCCCACCACCAGGTCGCGGCTGGCCCCGCGCAGCACCTGCACCGGCGCGGGTTGGGCAGCTTCCATCCAGCGGCCCAACCGTCCCGCCGCGCTGAGGGCCGACATCACCAAGGCCGCGGTCTCTTTTTCAAACTCCTCCGGAAGCGGGCTGCCGCTGTGGGCTGCCACCCGGCCAAAATCATCCAACAGGGCCACCACCTCGGCCCCCAGGGTCTGGCGCAGCTCGGCCACCCGCTGTGAAAGCCCCGGCTCCGCGGGCGGCTCCAGTACCACCAGCTCAGGCACAGCCTCTGCGGCGGGGCTTTCGGTTGGTGCGGTGGGCTGTTCGCCGCCCAATACCTGCTCCACCACAGAAAGGAAAGTGCCCATATCCATCGGCTTGCGGAAAAAGGCCGTCACCCCCAGCTTTTCGGCCTGGCGCTTCACCTTTTCATCCGTCAATCCGGTGACCAAAATGGTGCCGATCTCGGGGTTGCGCGCGCGAATCTTGGGAATCAGGTCCAGGCCCGATATCCCCGGCAGGCGCACATCGCTGATTAACAAATCCACGCTGGTCCGCGCCGCTTCGAGCAAGGCTTCTTCGGCAGAAGGGACCAGCGTGATTTTCAAGTCGGTATAGACGGCTTGCAGTGTGTCGCGAACCATGCGGCCAAATTCAAGGGAATCATCCACAATGGTGACGCGTTTCATAAGCAAACCTCAAATCGGTGTAGGTGCGCCAAAACCTCAGGCGCTTTTCTTCAACGGCGCGCGGTGATCTTCGCCGTGATCGGTGTACAGCCAGCAGCGGGCCAAATGCCCGGGCTTGATCTCGTGCAGCTCCGGCTCCACCTCGGTGCAAATATTCAACCCGTATTTTTCACGCAGACGGCAGCGCGAGGCAAAGCGGCATCCCGCCGGCAGGTTAATCAGGTTCGGAACCGAGCCGGGGATCACATCCAGGCGGTTGGTCACCTTGCCCAGCACGGGGATGGAACCCAGCAGGCCCTGGGTATAGGGGTGCAGCGGCTCGTCAAAGATGGTCTGCACCACGGCCTGTTCCACCACCCGCCCGGCGTACATCACCGCCACCCGATCTGCCATTTCGGCGATCACCCCCAGATCGTGGGTGATCAGAATCACAGCGGTGTTGAATTTCTCGCGCAGGCCGCGCATCAAATCCAAAATTTGCGCCTGAATGGTCACATCCAGGGCCGTGGTGGGCTCATCCGCAATCAGCAGGCGCGGCTGCAGCGCCAGAGCCATGGCGATCATCACGCGCTGGGCCTGCCCGCCGGACATTTCGTGCGGGAAGGAGAACACCTTTTTCTTCGAATCGGGAATGCCCACCATCTGGAACAGCTCCACCGCTCGTTCCCAGGAACCTTCCTTCTTCATCTTCTCGTGAATCTGGAACACCTCCGCCACCTGGTCACCGGTCATGTACACCGGGTTCAGGCTGGATTGGGGCTGCTGGAAGATCATGGAGATGCGGTTGCCGCGCATTTCCACCATTTCATCTTCCGGCATTTTCAGCAGGTCGCGGCCCTCAAACAGAATTTGACCGCCGACGATCTTGCCAGGGCGGCCCACCAGGCGCAAGATTGAAAAAGAGGTGACGCTCTTACCGCACCCCGATTCCCCCACCAGCCCCAGCACTTCGCCAGGGTACACTTCAAAATCCACACCATCCACGGCCTTAACCACGCCGTCATCGGTGTAGAAATATGTTTTCAGATCACGAACTTCCAGCAGGGGTTGTTTTGCGGATTCTGCCACGGTGAACCTCACAAGAGAGAATGGGGTGGGGAGGAATCAAGCCCAATAATAAAAACCATCAGCCTGTAAGGCGGTTCTGCCCGGCCTGACAGGGTATCGCAAACGTGGGGTTGATTCCAATGGGCAAGGGCTGTGCAAAAGCAAACAGCCTAAAGTTTTATAGCACAAGATAGGGTGAGTGTCAATTGATTTTTCAACAAAAAACAATCCAAAAAAATACCGCCCAGCAGTCTGCCTGGGCGGTTGAATTCAGATTCATGAGAAGGCGGCTAGGGCTGCGCCGGGCAGGTCTCGCCAAAATCTAAGGCTTCCAGGTTCCACAAGGCGCTGCGCGCACTCACATCCAGATCAAACTGGCACAAATCTGGGCGCGAGACAGCCATTTTCAGGCGGTAATACAGCGGGATCACGGGCAAATCCTGGGCGAACTGGCGTTCGGCCGCCTGCAGCTTGTCCTTGGCCGCCGCATCCAGGCCCACAACAGCCCCGCGCGCCGCGCCGCAGGCCGCATCATACGCTGGGCTGGAGAACCCGCCCACATTGACCCCCAGCCAGTTATTGGCCGCGGAAGGGATCTGGCTGCTTTCAAACAGGCTGCACACCGCGGCCTGCGCGCCCACATCCCAGGAGAACTGGGCCAGGTCGAAGCGCCGCCCAAACAGCGTCCCCTCTGGCCCAGGCGCATAGAGCGCATCCGTCCCCAAGGTCTGCAAGGTCACCTGCACGCCGCACTGCGCCAAAGACTGCACCAGTTTTTGGGCCGCCGCCTGGCGCACGGGCGCCTGGGTGGTCACATAGTTCAGCGTCAGCGGCGTGCCCTCGGGCACATTGGCCAACCCCAAAGCCACGCGGGGCGTGGCCGGGTCGCCGTCCAGGTCTTTCCAACCCGCCTCTTCCAGCAGCTGGCTGCCGCGGGCCGGGTCGAAAGGCAGAGCGGTCAGGTCCGCCGCGGCCCAGGGGTGGCTGGCGGGCAAATACCCCGCCGGAACGCTGGTTTGACCCAAGAAAACAGAATCCACAATCCCCTGGCGGTCCAGGCAGTAAGTCAGCGCCTGGCGCACGCGCCCGTCGCCGAAGAAATCCGCACGGTCTCCGCCCCAGGGGGAGTAGCCGTCATCATAGGCGGCCGGCAGAATGCCCAGCGAGAGCATTTCCCATTCCGGCCCCTGGCCCAGATAGACTTTCAGCTTGCCGTCGCGCTGCATCTCCAGCACCTGTTCCAGCTGCTCATCCAGCAGGGAGGTCTGATCCACCAGGTCGCATTCGCCCGCCTGCAGCGCCGCCAGGTTATTATCCAGCGGCTGGCCCAGGAAGCGGAACACCAGGGTGTCGAAATGCGGCAGCCCTTCGGCAGCGCGGAAATAGTTGGGGTTGCGCGTCAGGGTGATGTGATCCCCCGCCGCCCATTCCTGCACAACATACGGGCCCCAGCCCAGGGGCTGGCGGCTGGCAGCTTCCTGTGTGGGCAAATCCGCCGCGGCGAACTGGCCCCAGGCGTGCTGGGGCAGCGGCAGCCAGAAACGCGTTTCAAGGCGCGCGGGCAGCTCGCCGGGGATACCCACCCACTGCACGGTTAAGTCATTCAGGGCGGTATAGGTGAAGGTGCGGTTGACCGCCCGCTTGGAAACCGGCGTGGCCGGGTCAGCGGAGAGCTGATACGAATACACCGAATCCGCCGCCTTCAGAGGCGTGCCGTCCGACCACAGCAGGTCGGGCAGCAGTTTGAACTGCAAGGTGAGCTGATCCATCTCCAGGGGCGCCGCGCCGTCCCACACCTGAGCGCATTCCGGGGTGCGGCAGCCCGCCGGCAGCACCTTCACGCCCGCCGCCAATACCGTCACCTCGCCGCTGGCGTCCACCACCACATCCCCGGCCTGCACCGCGGCCTTTTTCAGCACCGCGCCGCCGTTCTCGGCCGTGGGCAAATCAGACAGAATCACCGGCACGGCCTCAAAGGCGCGCGTGTCCACCGGGCCGTCATACACCGCTTCCAACACCGACCAGGTGCTGCGCGCGGAACTGCCGTAGGGGTAAAGGGTGGTGGGTTCCTGACCCAGGCAAACCACCAGAGAGCGCGGCTGAGGGGTGGGGGAAGGCGAAGGGATGGGGGTCGGCTGCACGGGGGGCGCAGCCGGGGTAGGAGAAGCCGCCGCCGGGGCAGACGCAGGCTGGCAGGCGCTGAGCACCAAAACCGCCGTCATCGCCAGCCACAGGGCGGGGCGCAGTCGACCAGAATTCATAACAAACACTCCTCTCAAAATCGGCGCTGCGCCGCAAAAAACGGCTCAGCGCGCCAGACAATCTGCATATTATAACCCGGATATGAGCAACTTTCCCCGCTTCCTTCTGGCCGCCCGTCTCCATAAAAAGAGGCTCCCCTCCCGGACTGTCGGGAGGGGAGCAGAGGAGAGGAGAGAATTGGCAAAGGGTTAAATTTTTCCGGCCAGCCACTGCGCCAACTGGTTCCAAAAGGCGCGGTAATAGGCCCAATTGACAAATTCCATCGGCGCCCAATGCGGCGAGCAGTCCGAAGCAAAGGCCGCCGTGCGCCCCTGCCCCACCTTGCGCACCGCCAGGAAGGGATCCCCCTGACATTCCAAAATCACCTCGCCCTCGGCGGGCATCAGGCGGTTATATCCCAAAAAGTGCGGCCACTCCGCCGGAATCCCATCCAGAATGGGGTGCGCCTGCACCGCCCGCGGCGTCGTGCCTTCCGGCGTTTCCATGCGGTCGTCGAAGCCGAACATCTTCACCGGCAAAATCTCAGCCAGCGGCGAAAAGTGATAGTTAGCCTTGCCCTGAATGCCGGAGAAGGACATATATCCGCCGATCATCAAAAAGCCGCCGCCCGCCTGAACATATTCCGCAATATGCCGCAGCCGGTTGGGTGTGCGCTGCCCGCGCAGAAACGTATCCGGGTGCAGCAGCAGCGTATCCGCAGGGATATCGCTGAGCATGACCACATCGTAGGTACTCAGCTCTTTCACCGTCATGGGGAAATGCTCCCCCGCCAGGTGATTGGGCAAATAGGTCACCTCGTGCCCCGCCGCAGCGAAGGCTTCGCGCAGGGGCGCCCAGCCTTCTTCGTAATAGCCCGTCTCAAAGCTGGAAAAGCCCTTCATGTGCATCCCGTGAGACATCCAGGACTCACCAGCAAACAAAATACGCAGTTTTGCAGTGGACATACGCTCCTCCAAAATTTGTTATGCGTGCGAATGGCGCGGCGTGCGGTACATCGCCAGGATATTTTCGGTGGGGGTATCGTTTTGAATGTAGTGCGAGGGGGCCAAAATGTAACCCCCGCCCGCGCCCAACACCTCGCAGCGCGAGCGCACCTCATCCGCCACCGCCTGGGGCGTACCTTTGGGCAGCGTGTTCTGAATATCCACCCCGCCGTGGAAGCTGACCGCAGCGCCGTGTTCCGCCTTGATCCTGCCCATGTCCATGCCCTTGGCGGCAGGCTGCAGCGGGTTCAGCACATCAATGCCCAGTTCCTGAATCAGCGCGCCCATGATGGTGAACACCGCCCCGCAGGAATGGTACATGTGCTTCACCGGCGCGGCGTGCAGCACGCGGTTCAGGCGCTGGTGATGGGGCAGAATGCTGCGCCGCCACATGGCCGGGGAAAGCAGCAGCCCCTGCTGGTGGGCGATGTCGTCCCAGGTGTAGACCATATCCACGCGCCCATCCGTGGCTTCCATCACCCGCTGAAAATTGCCAATGTAGAGGTCGGTCATGCGCTCCATGATGGCCGCGGGCACTTCCGGGTTTTCCACCAGGTCGGAGAGGAAGCGTTCAAAGCCCAGCAGCCCCCACGAGCGCTCAAAAATGCCGCCCAAGTCGTAACAAATGAAGTAATCGTCCTCGCGGTCCAGATCGGCCAGCTCCGCCGCCAAGTTCGAAGGGTCCCAATAAGTCGGCTGAGGCCAATCCCAATCGTACACATCCTGAGCCGAGCGCGCAAAGGCCAGCGGATACCCCGCATATTCCGAATAGCTGCCGTAATCGTGCTGATGGCTGCGCCGCAGGTGGCCGTAGGCGTCCTGCACCACACCGCCGGGCAGCTCCTTCACCGGCCCCACGTATTGGGGGAAGACCCAGCGCGCATCCACCCGGAACTGGCGCAGAATTTCGCGGCGGGTCAGGCCCAAATGCGCCGATAGACGCTGCCACACCTCCGGCACCGCCCACAAATCCGCCGGAACCCGGTCGGTTTCCTGGTGGGCCAGCGCCGCCAGCACGCGCTCGCGCGGTTTCATCTCGCCGTAGGGCAAATCCTGCCACAGTTCGGGGGATAGAGCAGTCATGGGGGTTTCCTCCAGGGTCATTCCGGCAGGCTGCTGGGGCGGTCTTTCCACAGCCAGGCCAAATCGGTCTCTTTTCGAATGGCGCGGCTCAGCAGGCCGCGGCCGGCATCTTCCACCTCGCGGATGAGGGTATCCTCGTCCAGGCGCAGCAGCCGCCCGCCCTGCACCACGATTTCACCGTTGACGATGACCGTGTCCACATCCCGGCCGGTGCAGCAGTACACCAGATTATCCAGCAGCAGGTAGTTGGGCGCGGTGTGCAGCCCGTGAATATTGACCAGGATCACATCCGCCAGATAGCCGGGCATCAGCGCGCCCAGTTGGCCGCCCATGCCGATGGCCTCGGCCCCATCCACGGTGCACATTTCCAGAATTTTGAGGGAAGGCATGGCCTGAGCGTCGCCGCTGAGCTGTTTCTGCGAAGCCCCGGCGATGCGCATCTCGCCCCATTGATCCATGACGTTATTGGTGGTCACGCAGTCTGTTCCCAACAGCACCTTTGCGCCGCGGGTGAGCATTTTCCAGGCGCTGGCCGGGCGGCCGTTCAGGGCGTGGCCCATGGGCGTGTACAGCGGGCGGGTTCCCGTGCGCGCCAGGATGTCAATTTCGTCGTCGTCAATGAAGATACAGTGCGCCGCCAGCACATCCGGCCCCAAAAAGCCGATGCGCTCCAGATATTTCACGCAAGTGGTGCCCTGCGTTTCCAACACATATTCGCGCTCGCGCATAGACTGGGCCAGATGCAGGTGCAGCCCCACCTGGTGGCGCGTGGCCGCCTCGCGCAGCAGCAGCAGCCATTCCATCGAGACCGTATCGCTGGCATGCGGGGCCAGCCAGGGCGTCACCAGCGCATGGCGGCCTTTCCAATCCTGCACAAATTGCAGCCCGGCGTTCAGCTCTTTTTCGCCGGTGATCGGCCCCAGGCGGCTCATGATGGTGTGTCCGATGACCGCGCGCACGCCCACCGCGGTGGTGGCGCGCGCCACCTGTTCGGCGAAGAAGTAATGATCCACCACCGTGGTCGAACCGCCCTTCAGCGCCTCGCCCGCCCCCGCCAGCGCGCCCACATAGGCTTCCTCGGCGGTCAACGAAGATTCCACCGGCCACATGATGCGGTACAGCCCATCTGAAAAGGCCAGAGTCAGCCCCTTCTGCACGCTCATGGCCACATGCGTGTGCGCGTTGATCAGTCCGGGCAAAACCGCCTTCCCCGCGGCGTCGATGCGCTGCGCCTGGGGGTAGCGCAGGCGCAGTTCCTCGCGCGGGCCAAGCGCCGCGATGCGGCTGCCTTCAATCGCCAGGCTGGCGTCGTACAGAATCTCGCGGCCGGGGTTCATGGTCACAATCACCCCATTTTCAATCAACCACTGTTCGTTCAATGCGCCCTCCTTTAAAAAGTCTGCAAAAGCCCGCTAGCGGCGGCCGGTTAAAAAGCGCCCGCCCAAATTTTCCGCATCCCCACTGCCAGAGCCGGTGAAGAAACGGCGCATACTGGGCACGGCGGCAAACAGGAACAGCATCTGCACCAAAATATCAATCAAAGGGCGCGGGACAGAGGTGAACCAACCCGCGTTCATGGCCCCCGCCTCCAGCCCGCCGTAGAGCAAAGAGGCCAGCATCCCGCCGAAGAACGAATTACCGCCCACCAACGCCAACACGATCCCGCGGTTGCCCACCGATGACAGGGTGCCCATCGAGAGCTTGTGCCAGGTTCCCAACACCTCGGTGGCCCCGGCCATGCCCGCGATGGCCCCGCTCAGGATCATGGTCAAAAAGAACATGCGGTTGGCGCGAATGCCCGCGAATTCCGACAGGGAAAAGCTGAAGCGCGTCATGCGAATTTCGTAGCCCGTTTTCGAGCGGCGCATCCAATAGCCCAGGATCAGCACCACCATCACCGCCGCCAAGATGCCCACATTGGCCTTGGTGCCCTCGCCGATCCCGCCCAGGGGCAGGTCGGCAAAATGCGCCAGGGTGGATTCAACCGGCAGCCCGCGCGAAGCCGCCCCCTGCGCCGCGCGCAGCGCCGGAAAAGCGAAGATGATCGAGCTGAGCAGGGGTGGAATGAGCAGATTGGCGATCATACCGGTGATGACCTCGCTCACGCCCGAAAAACGCTTGAACAGGGCCGGGATCAGGGCCGCCGCGCCGCCGCCCAAGCCGCACAGCAGGAAGATCAGCGGAATGCGCACCAGCGCCGGCATCCATTCGGGCATCAGCACACCCGCCAGCCCGGCCACGCTCAGCCCCACGGCAAACTGCCCGTCCAGGCCCATGTTGATGGCCCCGCCCTGAAAGGCCAGCCCCGCCGCCGCCGCGGCCAAAATTAACGGCGTGGCCCGCTGCACGGCGATCATCAGCCCCAGCGGGGTGAAGTAGGCCTGCTCGATCAGGTTGGCGTACACCTCCAGGGGGTTTTCACCCACCCACAGGATCAACACCGAACCCAAAGCCAGCCCCAACAGCAGCGCAGCCGCCAACTGAAAGCCGTAACGCAAACCGGAACTGCGCCGCAGTGCCTGCATGAGGCGCATGCTCAAGCTCGTACCGGTATCTTTCTCCAATGTCAGCTCTTTTGCCATGTCCGCGCGCCCTATCCGCGTCCCGGGTCTTAGCCGTCTTTTTGCGTCAAAAAGCTTTCCACTGCCTCGCGCCGCGGCATGGCCGGGGCTGTGCCGCGCTGGGTCACTTGCAGCGCCGCCGCCGTATTGGCAAAGGCCACCGCCGCCGCCAGATCTTTGCCCTCACCCAAAGCCACCGCCAGCGCGCCGTTAAAGGCGTCTCCTGCGCCGGTGGTATCCACCACCTCTACCTTGCGTCCGGGCACGTGCATGAAGCCCCCGGCCCCGCTCGCCAGTGCGCCCTTCGCCCCCAGGGTGATCACCGGGGTGCGCACACCCTGGGCCGTCAGCCAGCGCGCAGCCGCCTCAGCCCCAACCACGTCCGCCACCGGCAGCCCCGAAATTAGCTGTGCCTCGCTCTCATTGGGGGTCAAATAATCCACATGCGCCAGAAGGTCTGCCGAAAGCGGCTGGGCAGGCGCCGGGTTCAGCAGCACCGTCACCCCGGCCGCATGCGCCAGCGCGGCGGTGTAGGCCACGGTTTCCATGGGAATTTCCAATTGCAGCAGGACGATATCCGCGCCGGTGATCACATCCCGCACGCCGTCAATATCTGCCGGGGTCAGTTGGGCGTTGGCCCCGCTGGCCACTACGATCATGTTCTCGCCCTGCTGATCCACCACAATGAAGGCCACGCCGGTGTGAGTGTCCGCGGTGCGGATCACCCCGCGGGTGTCAATGCCCTCCTGGACCAAGTTCTCCAGGGCCTGATCGCCGTAGTAATCCTGTCCCAGCTTGACCACCATGCTGACCTGCGCGCCCAGGCGCGCCGCCGCCACCGCCTGGTTGGCGCCCTTCCCGCCCGGCCCGGTGTAATACGGCCCGCCCAGAATGGTCTCGCCGGGGGCCGGCATGCGCGGGGTGAAGACGGTCAAATCGGTATTGAAGCTGCCTACCACTGCAATTTTCGGTTTCATCTTGCCTCCTGGTTTGTCGTTTCTTCATCCAAGAACTCAAACGCCGGGATGAAGGTCTGCCGCTGCACATCCACAAGTCCGCGGTCGGTGGGTCGAAAAGCCGGCACCACCGGCAAAGGCAGCGAGGTCAGCAGCTTTATGGGCTGATCGCTCACCCCCAAATCGCCCGCCGCGGCGCAGAACTGAGCAAATTCTACCGCGATTTCGGCCACCGGCCGGTCGGCCAGAATGCCGGCCACGGGCAAAGCCGCCAAAGCCAGCACCTGCCCGCCGCACACCGCCGCGTAGCCCCCGCCCGCCTCGCGCAGGGCGTTGGCCGCCGCGGCCATGTCGGCTGGGTCGCGGCCCACCACCACCAGATTATGCGCATCATGGGCGTAGGTGGTGGCCAAAGCCCCTCGCTGCAAGCCGCAGCCCTCCAGCAGCACGCTGGCGTGATCCTGGGTGCGCCCGTGGCGGTGCCACACGGAGACCAGAGCCAGATCGGCCTGGTCCTGCCACCCCACCTGCCCAGCCTGCACCGGCAGCAGGCGTTCATTCAGTTCCCGCCCGCGCTGCGCCAACACGCGCGCCCGCGCCCGGCTGCCGCGCCCGACTACCGCAAAATCCTCCGCCGAAAGCGGCGGCACATGCACCGAGTGCAGCGCCAACTCCGGCATGTCATACGCGCTGACGCTGGGTACCAGCATCTGCCCGCCGCGCGCCGCCCAGCGGCCGTCCACCATCGTGGCCGCCACGTGAAAAGCGTTCAAATCGTCAATCAGGAGGATGTCCGCCTTGCGGCCGGGGGCGATCAGCCCCAGATCGTATTGACGCAGACGGCGGGCCGGCAGCAGCGTGGCTGCGCGCACCGCCTCAGCCGCGGGCATGCCCAGTTGGATCGCACGCCGCACGCCCTGATCCAGATGCCCGGCGCTGATCAATTCCTGCGGCGGAATGTCATCCGTCACAAACACCACCGCGTCCAACGGCCCGCCCATGCGCCAGGCCTCCACCGCGGCGGGGATGGTATCGCGC
The DNA here is from genome assembly GCF_001306035.1 of Levilinea saccharolytica. Classification (GTDB taxonomy): domain Bacteria; phylum Chloroflexota; class Anaerolineae; order Anaerolineales; family Anaerolineaceae; genus Levilinea; species Levilinea saccharolytica. The sequence continues at coordinate 64,301 of NZ_LGCM01000038.1, read as the reverse complement.
GCCTGGCAGCAGCAGATCTCCACCGTCATGCCCAGGCGGCTGCGGGCCAAAATTCCGGCGGCGTCCAGCTGTTCGTGGTCCGAATCGATCCCCGCCGCCAGATAGGTGTTCAGCTCGCGCCCGCCCAGTTGGCGGATGTGGCCGGTCATCAGCGCGCCGCGCGCCCGTCCCACCTTCACAATCTCGGTCACGCGCGGCTTCTGGCGGATCACCCCCCAAAAGTCCATCACCTCCGCCAAGCCAATCACATCCGGCTCGTCCAGCAGCGCGTCAATCTCGGCCGCGCCGAACTCGGCCCCCGAAGTCTCCATCCCCGGCACCGAGGGCACGCAGGTGGAAGCCAGGGTGAGAACGCGCAGCGGCAGCCCCACCGCCGCCCGGCGCATGGCGTGAACCCCCTCCAGGCCCAGCACATTGGCCATCTCATGCGGGTCCTGAGCCACACAGGTGACGCCGCGCGGCAGCACCGCATCGGCGAAATGCCGGGGGGTGGCGTGGGTGCTTTCAATGTGCATGTGGGCGTCAATCAGCCCTGGGGTCAGCCAGCAGCCGCGGGCATCCACCACCTGTGCGCCCTGCACGGCCGCATCCTCTGCGCCGGTGACGTACGCAATGGTATCCTCGCAAATGCCCACCGTGGCAGGGTAAATCTCGCGGGTGAGCACATTCACCAGCAGCCCGCCGGTGATGACCACATCCGCCGGGGCTTCTCCCAAAGCCGCCTGAAGCAGCCGTTCATAGTTGGCCATGCCCGCCTCCTCGGCTTATGCCCACAAAGGCACCCGCTCCTGGCGCGTCACGTCCACCAGGCCCAAATCGGTGAAGCCGTAATCCGGGATCACCGGCAGCGCCATCGCAAAAATCGGACCCAGAGGCTGCGGGTATTCCATGCCCCCTGCCCGCATGGCGTCGTTCAGCAGCCCCATGCGCGCCACCATCTCCTCCAGCCCCCAGGGGCTCATCAGGCCGCCAATCGGCAAGGGCAGCTCGGCCGTCACGCGCCCATCGCGGGCATAGGCAATGCCCCCGCCCGCCGCCGCCACAGCCCCCGCCGCCGCAGCCATATCCTCCGCGCTGCGGCCCATCACCACCAGATTGTGACAGTCGTGGGCCACCGTGCTGGCCACCGCCCCCGCCCGCAGCACCAGGCCGCGCGCGTTTCCAGGCTGCGCTGCAAACTGGGCGACACCACCAGCACATGCACCTGCTCCTCCGTCCGCCCGGGGCGGGCCGCCAGCAGGAAATCCTCGCGGCAGGGAGGGTGCGGCAGATGCACGGTATTCTCGCTCTCCAAAGGGTGCGGCTGGGCCGGGCGCAGATCCATCAACATCTTGCCCTGACGGGCCGTCAACTGGCCGCCGCAGAACACCTCGTCCGGCACAAAGGCCGTCAAATCCGGCACGAGGACGATATCCGCCGCCTTGCCGGGGGCCAGCGCGCCCAAATGATGCAGGCGGTGGCGCAGCGCGCCCTGCAAAGACCCGGCGCAAACGGCCTGAACCGGCGTCATCCCGCCCGCAATCCCCAAACGCACCACGCGGTCCACATGGCCGTGCCGCGCCAGGTCTTCGGGGAAAATGTCATCCGTGCACAGCACCAGGTTGGACGGAAGCGCCCCCAATTGCCGCACAATGCCGCCCACCGCCGTCATGCTCTCCAAAAAACTGGAAACGCGCCCCTCCACGGTCATGCCCGCGCGCAGCTTCTGCCACAATTCTTCCGCCGTATAGGATTCATGATCCGAGCTTATGCCCGCGATCAGATAGGCCGAAAGGGCCTCATTCAGCATCCCTGGAGCGTGGCCGCTGATGGGCACGCCCTTTTCCAGCGCCGCCCCCACCACCCCGCTCATCAGCGCGTCCTGTTGGATCACGCCCACATAATTCATCACCTCGGCCAGGCCGATCACCCGCTCCCAGGTGAGCATCTCGCGGATTTCCGCCGGGCCAAAGGCCGCCCCTGCCGTCTCCAGGCCGGGAACCGCCGGAACGCAGGAGGGCGCCTGTGCATACACCCGCAGCGGCAAATCGGCGGTGGCCTCCAGCATGTAGCGCACCCCGCGCAGCCCAACCACATTGGCGATCTCGTGCGGATCCACCACCACGGTGGTCGTCCCCCGCGGGATCACCGCCTCGGCAAAGGCCGCCGGAGACATCATGCTGCTTTCAATATGCACATGCGAATCCACCAGCCCCGGCAGGGCATACTGACCGCGCCCATCGTAGCGCCGCGCCGCCGACCCCGCAAAGCAGCCCGGCGGCCCCACATGCGCAATCATGCCTTCAAAGATGCCGATCTCTGCCGGGTACACCTCCTGGGTGTAAACATTGACCAGCTGAATGTTTTCCAGCACCCAATCCAACGGCCGCAGACCGCGCGCGGCCTCAACCTGCCTTTGTCTGGCTGACTGCATACGCCGCCTCCTGTTGGTTCAGCCGGGTTTCCATACGCTGGAAGAAAAGCTGGTTGACCAGCCCGGCCATAATAACCGCACCCGCCGCCCAAAACAGCGGGCTGGTGTAATCCGAACGGGCCATAGACCAACCCACCAGGGGCGCCGCCACGGCGTTGCCCAGCCAGTAGGTCACGTTCAGCCAGGCCGAGGCCGCCGTTTTGGCCTTCTCGGTGGCGGCCCGCATGGCAAAGGCAAAAGACAGCGGCTGCGACATCTGGAACATGGACATCATCATCCAGTAGGCTGCCGCGCCCAGCAAAGGGTTGGCGGTGAAGGCAAACAACACCAGGAACAGGCTGATGCCCATGCGGATGGCCGTCACCACCGGCACCGACCCCCAGCGGCGCGCCAACAGCGGGGCCAGGCTGACCGCCGTCATGGTGAACAGCACCGTCACCGCCGAGACCGAGCCGAAGAACTCGCGCGTTCCGCCCAGATGATAAATGAAGTACAGGTTCATGAACGGGGTGAGCATCCCCAAAGACAGCCCCACAAACAGGGAAACCAGCGCCTGCTTAACCGTGAAGGCGTCCATACCCCATAAATAAGGCTTCAGGCTGATTTTGCGGTCGTGGGCGGAGGGCAAATCCTGCATGCGCAGGCACGGCAGCACCGCCAGCACCGCCAACGCCCCCGACACATACAGGGTCAGGCGGTAAGCCGTCAGCAGGTCCAGGTTTAGGGCTGAGAAAAAATTGGGCATAAAGCCCGCCGCCAACGCGCCCACCGACATGGACAGGCTGAAAATCAGGCTGTTCAGGCTGTACACCTGGGTGCGTTCTTCGGTGGTGGTGTTGGCCGCCAAAAAGGACAGCCGCACCACAAAATCGCCAGCCAAAGCCAGCCCGCCCAAAAAGGCAGCGGCCGAGATCAGCCCCACGCTGCCGGTGGAAACCTGCGCCAGCCGCGCCAGGCCGGAGATGCCGTAAATCAGCACAAAAACCTTGCGAAAGCCAATCACCTCCGCCAAAAAACCGACGGGGATGGAGCCCAGCGCCTGCGCCAACGGGCTGGCGCTGAGGATGCCGCCCAACACGTCCGCGGAGATGCCCATTTCCAGGATATACAAATTAAACACCACCAGGAAGATGCCCTGAGATAACCCGTTGAGCAAGTTAGCGGTAAAGCTCAGCCTAACGTTGCGGTTGAAGCGGAAGAAGCTGCCAAAATAGGTGGTGATGCCGCTCATCATCTCTCACTCCGCCGGATGAATTTGTTTCTGCGAGTCCCGGGCGCGCCGAAGCGGCACCGAGATGAACCAATGGGTCAGCGAAGCCGTCACCAGGGCCGCACCAGCAGAGAGAACAAACGGCATGGTGTAATTGCCGCGCGCCAGGTAACTGCCGGTCAGCAAGGCCGCAATCGCCATCCCCACCTGAAAGGTGATCTCCAGCCAGGCGGAAAGGGCCGTGCGCGACTTCGGCTGCGAGGTGGCCATGGCCAGCGAAAACCAGATGGATTGGGTCGCAGAAAACAGGCCGCGGTACGCCCAATAGGCCAGCGCGCCCAGGGTGGGCAGGCCGGTGAAAGCCAGCACCAGCGGGAACAACGGGATCAAGAAGCGCCCCATCGTGATCGATTCGGCCACACCCCGCCGCAAAGCCACAATGGGCAGCAGCGCCAGGGCGATACTGGTGGGGATCCACACCAGGGCCTCCACCATGCTGAAGAACTCGCGAGTGGTGCCCAAATGGTAAATAAAGTACAGGTTCATGAAGGGCACAATCAGGCCCATGGTCAAACCGATAAAGAATTCAATCGCCGCGCCTTTGACCGTAAAAAGATCCATGCCCCACAAATACGGCTTGAGGCTGATCTTGACAGTGGTGGAGCGCTGCGTATCGCGCATCAGCAAGGCCGGCACCAGCCCCAAAAAGGTCAGCGCAGCGGCAAAAAACAGGGTGTAGCGGTAGCGCGCCGAGGGATCTGCGCTGAGGAAGGTGAGCAGGTTGGGCAGATAGCCCGCGATCAGCGCGCCCAAAGCCGTGAAGACCCCTTGCAGCAGGCTGTCCATCGAAAAGGCGTGGGTGCGCTCTGCGTCGCTGGTGTTGGCGTTCAAGAACGGGAGCTTCACCACAAAACCGCCCGAAGCCGCCAATCCGCTGATGAAGGCAGCCCCGGCGATCCACGGCAGCTGCACTGCCGCGGCCTGAGTGAACTGCATCAGGCCGATCATGGCAAAAATCGCCACGTAGATGCGGCGGTAGCCCATCTTTTCGGCCACAAAACCGATGGGAATGGCCGAAAGGATCTGCGCAAACGGCCCCATGCTCAGCACGCGTCCCAAATCGGCAGGGTTAAACCCCAAAGACAAAATATACAGATTAAAATCCACCGAGAAAATGCCGTACCCGATACCGCTTAAGCAAGAAGTCAGCATCAATAGGCGCACATTTTTATTAAATCGGTTGAAATAACCGATGTAATTGCGTAAGCCTTGAAACCAGCGAGACAAACGATTCATTCAGCCGTCTTCCATTCCATTCAATGAGTAAAATTGCACGCCGCACCGGCCAGGGAGCTTGAGCCCCCCGGCCGGGTCCAGCGGCTGCGTTCAGCGCCCGCCTCGTGTGATGAAGTTCGCGGCAGGCAGCGGGTGGAACGTCATACCGGCTGGGCGTCCCATACCTTTAATTGGCGAATGACCTCATTAAAATCGTCCACAATCGGCCCGTGTTCCAGCACGGTGCCCAGAACGAACAAATTGACCCCGTAGCCGGTGGCGGCCCGGGTGACTCCGCGGCTGTCGGTCATGAAACCGATGATGCCCTTCTTGCTGGGGTCGCGGCGGCACAACGCCGAAAAAATGCCGATCTCACAGGCCGTGCCGTCGTCCACCTGCGTGCCGTCCAATACAGCCACCACCGCGTCTGCCGTGGACAGGCCTTCGTAATCCACCTCAAAAATCACCTCAGGGGTCATCTTCGGCAGGTTAAAATCCTCACGGCTGAGCTTGCCGCGGCGGATCAAATCCATGACCGCCTCGCGGAAATCGCCCGTGCCCAAATCTTCCGCGCGGATCTTGCCCGCAGCGATGACCGCGTCCACCTGCTCGCGGGAGATCATGTTGTTGAATTTCTCGTGCGGCACAAACGGGTCAATCCCGTTCTCGCGCAGAATCTGGGCGTGCTCGGCGATGAACTTGCGCACGTACGGCGTAAACAGCGGCCCGGCGAAGTAGATTTTCATGATGCCCTCCCGGTGTTTCCCAAATGCCCTTCGGCTTCCAGCTCAGCCTGCCAGATCTTTAGCTGGGCGATGGCCTCTTCCAGGGTCTTGCACACCACCCCCGATTTCAGAATGCAGCCGAGGACAAAACCGTTAATCCCCTTGCCTTCCCCTTTGGCCTGCGTGCGGTAATCATCATGCAGGGCCACAATGCCTTTTTTGGTGGGGTCCACCTTCATCAGCTCCGAAAAAATCCCAATCTCACACGCCGTGCCGTCATCCACCTCGGCGCCGTTGAGGATGGCCAGCATGGCGTTGGCGCCGTCAATGCCGCCAAAATCCGCGTCAAAGCATTTTTTGGCCGGGCTGCGCGTGTCGGCGGGGTTGGCAAACTTGGGGTTTTCGTGCGGCACAAAAGGATCAATGCCGTTTTCGCGCAGGGTCACAGCCGACTTCGAAATAAAATCCCGTTCATAGGGCGTGAACAGCGGGCCAGCAAAATAGATCTTCATGTCGTCCCTTTCCTACAGGTTAATTTCGCGCAGGATGGCCTTCATCAAGCGGATGAACTTGGGCTTGGTGCGGTTGGCCACTTCCACCACCTCCTCATGGGTCAGCACCCCCGCCGGACCCGCCTTGGGGTCTTTGCTGGCGTCGGTGATGCAGGAAATGCCCAAGGTGCGCATGCCCGCATGGGTGGCGGCGATGATTTCAGGCACGGTAGACATGCCCACCGCGTCCGCGCGCATCAGCCGGTACAGCTCGCCCTCCGCGCGGGTGGTGTACACCGGCCCTTGCGTGGCCACATACACGCCGCGCTTCACCGGGATGTTTTCCTTATCCGCCGCGGCCTGGGCCAGCTCAATCATGTCCCAGGGGTAAGCCAGCCCCATCGCCGGGAAACGCACGCCCAATTCGTCATCGTTGGGGCCGATCAGAGGGTTATCCCACAGCAGGTTGATGTGATCCACAATGATCATCAAATCGCCGGGCGAAAACGAGCGGTTAATGCCCCCTGCCGCGTTGGTGGCGATCAGCACCTGCGTGCCCAGGGTGCGCATCACCCACACCGGGAAGGCAATCTGCTGCATGGTGTAGCCTTCATAAAAATGAAAGCGCCCATTCATGGCCACAATCTTCTTGCCTTCCAGCTCACCCAAAATCAGCTCACTGGCATGCCCCATCACGGTGGACTGGGGGAAATAGGGGATGTCTTTGTAGGGGATCACCGTCGCGTTTTGAATCTCGCTGGCGATGGCCCCCAGGCCGGAACCGAGGATGATCCCAATCTCCGGAACGAACGAGGTTCGCGTGCGGATGTACGCCGCGGCCTCTTTGCGGCGTTCGCGCCACAACAGGCTGGGGCCGAACGTGTCGCCAAACTGCGCTTTTGTGTCCATATGCGCTCCTTTCACTCCCTTCCATGATGTCAGCCCACTAGTGGGCGGTCAGCGTATCCACCACCAGGGCGCGGTAGCGGAGATTATCCACCGTCTTCACCACGTTCACATTTGGCTTAGCCGAAAGCCCCATCGCCCGCGCCCACATGCGCCGGTCGAGGAGGGTCATCCCGCGGGTGTGCTCGCCGCGGCATTCCACGGTCACATGGAACATCTCGCAGTCGGCGATGCTGGGGTCAATGTACACCCCCACCGCCAGCAGGTCGGGCGGGTTCGTCCGCAGGTTGTCGCTGTAAATGATCTTCATGCGTTCCAAATTGCGCCGCAGCAGCCGCGATACCAGCGTACACCAGGGCGTGCCCGCCGCCTCCATATCCTCCACATCAGCCACGTAAATGCCGCCGCATTCCATGATCGGATCGAGGGCGATCATGGTCAGGGGGATGCCGCTGCGGAAGACCAGATCGGCGGCTTCAGGGTCGGCATAAATGTTAAATTCCGCGGCCGGGGTGGAATTGCCCGCGTTGATGCCGCCCGCCATCATGGTAATCGAGCGGATCTTGGAAGCCAGACGCGCATCCTTGGCCAGCGCCAGGGCCACGTTAGTCAGCGGGCCGATGGTGATCAGATCCAGGTCGTTCTGGCTCTCCAAAAAGGCGCGCACCAGGAAATCCACAGCGTGTTCAGCTTCCACGCGGATTTTCGGCTCCGGATATTCCAGGTCGCCAAAGCCTTTGCGCCCGTGCACCGAGGCCGCCGTCTCCCAGGCGCCCATCAAAGGCCGGTAGGCCCCCGCGTACACCGGCACGCGTTTGCCGGAAAGCTCCACCACCGTCAGCGTGTTGCGGATGACGTGCTCCAATTCCACATTCCCCGCCACGCAGGTGATGCCGACCACTTCCAATTCCGGCGAGCGCAGGGCCAGGCTCAAAGCCATGGCGTCGTCCACACCGGTATCACAGTCAATGATCACTTTTCGAGGTGTCATCTTTTTGGCGCTCCTTGTGCCAAGACAATAGAATACCAGAGGGGAAACGAGGGGTTTCCCCTTGGTTCAGGGCTGTTCAATTCCGGCTAAACCGAATGCTTATGCGCCGGCTGCAGCGTCCGCCTGTGCAATCGCTTTCATCGCTTCCAAAGCGATGCGGATGGCGTTTTCTTCTCCGCGCCGGAAAGCCTCTTCTCCCCATTCAGGCTTGGTTTCTTTGGAAGTACCGTCATTGGCATACAAAGCACCGGCGCGCCACCCGCGTAAGGCGGCGATCACGAACAAAGTGTCGCTTTCCATCTCACCCGAAATAATCCCGGACTGCTTCAAATAGTCGCGGCTGGATGGGTCGCGGGGCGCATAAAAGGCGTCTCCGGCCGAGCCCAGGCCCACATGTACCTTTAAATCCAGCCGTTTGGCCGCTTGAACCAGGGCCGCGGTCACATCGTAATTGGGCACCGCTGGAAATTCAATCGGCAGGTAGTTGTTGGCCGTTCCGCCCGCGCGGAAGGTGCCCGTGGCCACCACCACGTCGCCCACGTTCACGTAATCCTGCATGGTGCCGCAGGAGCCCACGCGGATCATCGTATCCGCGCCCATGTGGCCCAGTTCTTCCACCGCAATGGCTGTGGTCGGCCCACCCATGCCGGTAGAAGACACGGTCATAAAAATGCCGTCCACCATGCCCGAATACACCAGGTAGCCGCGGCTGTCCGAAACCAGGCGGCACTCCTGAAAATGTTCTGCCATCATCTTGGCCCGCGCGTGGCTGCCGGGCACAAACACGTACCTTGAGATCTCTTCTGGGTTGCAGCGAATATGGAATTCCATGACGTTTCCCTTTCTGCCTCAGGCGGCCTGCCGCTGTTGATCTTCCAGGGCAATGCGCTTCATGGCGCGAACGGCCACCTGGATGGCGCGTTTTTCACCGTCCAGGAAAGCCTGGCGGCCCCATTCGGGTTTGATCTCGGTGGAGGTGCCGTCGCAGGCCAAAACCGCCCCGGCCCGCCAGCCGCGGAAGTTTGAGATGATGAAGAGCGTGTCGCATTCCATCTCAAACGCCATCACCCCCGCCTGCTTCATCTTGGCGTACAGGGCCGGGTCGCCTTCCGCATAAAACGCGTCGCTGGAAGATGCGATGCCCACGTGCGCCCCCGGGCCGGTGGCGCGGGCTTCTTCCACCAGCGCGGTCAACACCCCAAAATCAGGCGCCGCCGGAAACGCCGGGGGCAGGTAATTGTGAGCGGTGGCCCCACCGCGGTACACCCCCGTGGGGACGATGATATCGCCCACGGTGATATTATCCTGCGCCGTGCCGCAAGACCCCACGCGAATGAACACCTTCGCGCCCAAATGGGCCAGCTCCTCCACGCCGATGGCAACTTGCGGGCCGCCCATCCCCGTCGAGCAGACGGTCATGGGAATGCCGTCCACCGTGCCGGTGTAAATGTGATACCCGCGGCTGTCGCTCACAAAGCGAGCCTGATCGAATTGGTCTGCGATTTTCTTGGCCCGGTCGTGATCCCCAGGCACAAAAACGTAAGGGGCGATATCTTCAGGTTTGCAGAGGATGTGAAATTCCATCTCGTCCTTCTTTCTCTCGCCAGGCGCCGCTGAGACGCCTGGCAAGCTAATTACCGCTCATGCTTTTTTGGTGGCGGCCCGCTTGCGCGCGTTTTCACGCCGGATGGTGAAATAGGTCAAAGCGGCCAGGGTGACGATGTAGGGCATCATACTGACAAAGTAAATGGGGATGATGCGCTCAGCCTGCAAGCGGAAACCCAGCATATCCACAAAACCGAACAGCAGGCTGGAGAGGAACACACCCAACGGTGCGCCCCCGCCAAAGGTGTTCACCGCCATGCCGATGAAACCGCGGCCCGCGGCCATCTTGTCCACATAACCTTGCAGATGGCCCAGCGAAAGGTACACCCCCGCCAGCGCGGCGAAAACGCCGCTGGCCATCACCGCCAAAAAACGAATGCGCTGCACATTGATGCCCATCGTTTCGGCGGCTTCGGGGTTCTCGCCCACCGCGCGCAGATGGAAGCCCCAGGGCGTGCGGTACAGGAACAGAGCGGTTGCGGCCACCAGGAACCAGGTCAGGTAGACGATGAAGGTGTAACCGCTGAGCAGCTCGCCCAAAATGGGGATATCTTTGATGAAGGGGATTTCAATGGCCCCAAAGCCCACAATCTTGGGGTCGGTAAAGCCGCCCGCCACCCCAAACACCGAGCGCGTCAGGAAAATTGTGGCGGCGTCTGCAAAAATGTTAATGGCAATACCCATCACGATGATGTGGGCGCGGAATTTGAGCGAAAAGAGCGCAAACAGCGCCCCCACCACCAACCCGGCCACAATCCCACCCAACAGGCCCATCATCGAGCTGCCGAAGAAATAGCTGGCCGCCACAGCGAACCAGGCTCCCAACAGGATCATCCCTTCGCCAGCGATATTCAGAATGCCCGCCCGATCGGTAATCAGCGCACACAGCCCCGCCAGAACCACCGGGGTGGCCAGGCGCAGCATGCCTTGAATGTTGGCGATGTTAAACACGTACCGCGAAAGAATATCTAGCAAGACACTTCCATCCATGGTTTGGTCCGCTCCTTATCGGTTCATCCAGTTCACTTAGCCTGAGCAGCCTGACCGGCGGCTTCCGTCTTTTCGGCGGGTTTGGCCGGTGTCTGTCCGGCGGTGGGGGCGTCGCCGCCGCTCTTGGCAGCCGCCTTGCGCCGCCGCAGGAAATCCCACATGCCTTCGGCGGCCATGAAGAAGATCACCAGACCGACGATGATGTCAATCAACTGGCGGGGAACCCCTGCGCCCCATTCCAAACTGAGCGCGCCCGATTCCATCCCGCCGTAGAAGATGGCCGCCACGGTTGAACCGATGACCGTCTGCCCGCCCAGTAGAGACGCCAGGTTGCCGCGAAAACCGAAGCCAACCGCAAACAGGTTCTTGTATTCGCGCCACACCCCCAAAATTTCCACAATGCCGCCCAGGCCAGCGATGCCGCCGCTGACCAACATGCCGCTGATGAAGGTGCGGTTGAGGTTGACGCCGCCAAATTCCGAGAACATGTGCGAGAGACCCACCATGCGCCATTCGTAGCCCAGCTTGGTGCGGCGGAAGATGAACCACATGATCACCACCACCGCTAAGGCGATGAAGATACCCACATGCGCCTGCGAGCCTTTGCCAAACTCCTTGCTGATCTCCACAAACTGCGGCAGCCGCGCCGTCACCTGCACAGGAGGGGTCTCCGGTGTGGTGGCGCTGGCGCGCATGGGGTAGTTGGTCAGATACGAGATCAAAAAGGTGGCGATGTAGTTGGTCATGATGGTGGTGATGATTTCGTTCACCCCCAGTTTCTGGCGCATGACAGTGGGGAAATACGCCCAGGCCGCCCCGCCGATGAAGCCCGCCAGCAGCGTCAGCGGCAGGTGGATCACCGCGGGCATCTGGAAGGCATAGCCCACCCAGGTTCCCACAATGGCGCCGATGAAGAACTGGCCTTCCACACCCACGTTAAACACGCCCGTGCGGAACGCCAGGGTAGAGGCGATGGCCGTGAAGATCAGGGGCGTGGCGCGCTGCATGGTGATAAACAGCCCACGGGTACTGCCAAACGCGCCTTCCAGCAGCAGCCGGTAGACCTCAATGGGGTTATGGTTATCAATCAGCATAATGATCGAACCCACCAGGATTGCCATCAAAATGCTGAGGCCCAACGTGAATGAGCGCTGAAGAATGCCCCGCATGGAATTCATGAATTTGCTCACGAGAATCCTCCTTTAACCTTTCAACGTCTCGGCGGTGTGTTCACTGGAGGCTTCATGAGCCGCTTCCGCATTTCCGCCAACGCCCGCCATCCACAGCCCCAGGGATTCTTCGTCCGCCTCGGCGCCGCTCACCTCACCCATAATGCGCCCTTCGTACACCACGTTAATGCGGTCGCTGAGCGACATAATTTCTTCCAATTCAGCCGAAACCAGCAGCACGGCTGCCCCCCGGTCGCGGGCTTCGATGATGGTGCGGTGAACAAACTCGATGCTGCCCACATCCAAACCGCGGGTGGGCTGGGCGACAATCAAAAGGGTTGGGTCCAGACTCAGCTCGCGCGCCAACACCACTTTCTGCATATTGCCGCCCGAAAGCGCCCCAGCGGTCACTTTGGAACTGGGGGTGCGCACGTCAAATTTCTTGATCAAATTTTGCGAGAATTCCGTCACCTGGTTCAGATCAATGAGCATCCCTCTGCCAATCGGCTCTTTAAAATAGGATTCCACGATCAAATTGTCTTCCAGGGTGGCGCGCAAAGCCACGCCGCGCACATAGCGGTCTTCGGGCACGCAGGAAATGCCGTCGTCGCGGCGCTGGCGCACACTGGCATGGGTGATCTCTTTGCCTTGCATGACCACCTTGCCGCTGTACACCGGCCGCAGCCCCACGATGGCTTCCACCAGCTCGCGCTGCCCATTGCCTTCCACACCGGCAATGCCGAGGATCTCGCCCGCCCGCACCTGCAAGCTCAAGCCGCGCACGGCTTTCAGATTGCGGTTGTCGAGCACTTCCAGGTCTTGCACTTCCAAAACCACATCTTTGGGGTTGGCCGGGGCCTTATCCACGCGCAGCAGCACGTCGCGGCCAACCATCATGCGGGCCAATTCGGTAGGGTTGGTGTCTTTGGTATCCTTGGTTTCCACCACCTTGCCGTCCCGCATCACCGTTACACGGTCGGAAATCGTCATCACTTCATTGAACTTATGCGTAATGAAGATAACGGTCTTCCCCTTGGCGACTAATGAACGAATCACGCCAAATAAATCGCGCGTCTCCTGGGGGGTCAACACCGCCGTCGGCTCATCCAGAATAAGAATATCTGCGTTATGATACAAAGCCTTCAGAATTTCAACGCGCTGCTGAACGCCCACGGGCAAATCGCGAATGCGGGCGTCAGGGTCCACCTGCAGACCAAAGCGTTTCGAAATTTCCACAATATTGTCATGAGCCGCTTTGCGGTCTACCAACAAGCCTTTGCGCGGCTCACCGCCCAGGGTGATATTTTCGGTCACGGTGAAAGAAGGAACCAGCTTGAAGCTTTGATGAACCATGCCAATGCCCAGCGCAATCGCATCAGAATTCTTGTGTATATGCACCTGCTTGCCGTTAATGAAAATCTGGCCTTCTTCCGGACGGGTTAACCCAAAGAGAACGTTCATCAACGTGCTTTTACCAGCGCCGTTTTCGCCAACCAGGGCGTGAATTTCCCCCGTCGCAACCGAAAAGTTCACATTGTTGTTCGCTATGACCCCTGGGTATACCTTGCGGATCCCAATCATCTCAACTGCGTTCGTCACGTTTGCTGCCTCCTGGTTGAAGGAAACGGGAGGGCAAGGGCAGGCCCCTGCCCTCCGTTCTCTTACGACAAGATCCGCTGCTTACTTACCCATGCCACCTTCGGGGGCCGGATTTTCACAGGGGAACACTTCCATGTAATCCTTCACGCACATCTCACCCGATTTGATCTTTTCCACAGCGGTCTTAACAGCAGGGATTACTTCGTCTTTCATCTTAGCGGCCATATCTGCAGGGCCGTTATCCAGGAATTCGGTATCAATGTCGTACAGGTAGCACATGCCAACGCCGTCTTCTTTCAAACCGAAGACTTTGGTGCCGCCAGAAAGTTCACCCGCCACCAGGGCCTGAACCGCGCCGTAGATGGAGAGGTCCACACGCTTCATCATGGAGGTGATGACATGGCCAGGATAGAGGTAGTCCTGGTCGGAGTCCACGCCGATGGAATACAGACCGCGTTCCTTCGAAGCGTTCAGCACGCCTTCGCCAGCCTTACCAGCCGCCGCGAAGATGATGTCCACGCCTTCCTGATACTGGGTCAGGGCCAATTCCTTACCCTTGTTGGCATCGTTGAAATCGCCGATCCAGCCGGAAACCACTTCGATGGAAGGATCCACGTACTTGACGCCCTGGATGTAGCCCAGTTCGAAGCGGCGCAGCAGCGGAACATCCATACCGCCGATGTAACCGACCTTCTTGGTCTTGGTCAGCATGGCAGCCACCATACCCACGGTGAAGGAGCCTTCGTCCTCGCGGAAGACCAGGCCCGTGCCGTTGGGCTGAGCCAGGGTGGCGTCCACAATGGCGAACTTAGTGTCCGGGAAGGCAGCCGCAATTTCATCGGTCCAGTCCGCGGAGCCGTAACCAATGGTGACGACCAGGTCATAACCCTGCTCGGCCATGGCGCGGGCGGCCAACTGCTGTTCACCGACATCCGCGTTCTCGATGATCTTGGTTTCAACATTGGGCATATTCTCGTTGACCAGCTTAATGCCGGCCGCGGCCGAGTCCATGAAGGACTTATCGCCGAGCAGGGAAGCGATCAACGCCACTTTGTAGGTTTTGGCTTCGGGCTGAGCCGGGGCAGCCGGTTCCGCGGGGGCAGCCGGTTCCGCGGGAGCGGCGGGTTCGGCCGGAGCGGCAGGTTCCGCCGGGGCAGCAGGTTCGGGCGTGGCGGCCGGGGCGCAGCCCACCAGCATGGCCATCATGACCATCAACAGTACCAGGGATGCTAAAGTTTTGCGAATCATGCGTTCTCCATTTGGTAAAACAGGGTTAGGGTTGAAACTGGGTAGAGTTTCTCGCGTGTTTACCCATTCGTTGGAGCGAAATATCTACATCATCTCACGTATAGGCGGTCCTCCTCCTCCTCGCTAAGAATGCGGGCGGCATTTGCGCGCCCACCCACGGCTCACAGACAGGCCTGGAGCCACAATTTGAAAACTGGCCATCCGGCGTTCGGGCGACAATGGGGGCCAGGATTCAACCTGAAGGATGTAGGGTTGTCAAAGTTCGCTGAGTCAGAACCGCTAAGAGTCACTTTTAAGACTGTGGACGTCATACACCGAAATTTGGCGGCTGTGCAGCAGATGGCGTTCCATCGCGAAACGCGCGCGGGCCTCATCGCCCAGTTCAATTGCCTCTAAGACCTCGACAAAATCCTGGTCCAATTCGCTGGCTTTGGAAAAATGCACCTTCTGTTCGGCGCGGTAGTTGTTCCAAATGCCGTGAATGGTATCCAACAACTGACTCAAGAGGTTGTTTTGCGCCATGTTTAAGATGGTACGGTGGAATTCCCAATCCATCTCCACCGCTTTGAGAATATCATCCCCTGAGGTCAAGTAACCTTCGACCACCTCACGCAGATGCGCCAATGCTTCGGGGGTGGCGCGCAGCGCTGCCAACCCGGCCGCCTGAATCTCCAGCGGGTCGCGCACCTCGATGATTTCGACGATATCCGGCTCGGTGAGCAGACGCGACCATTCCAACTGTTCGGCGATCATATCGCTGGCCAGGTTTTCACTCACATAGGTGCCGCCCCCTGGCACGGTTTCCAGCAAGCCCACCAGAGTCAAGGAGCGCAGCGCCTCGCGCACCGGCGAGCGGCTGACTTTGAGCTGTTCCATCAATTCACGTTCAGAGGGGAGTTTGGAACCCGGCCGGAGTTTGCCGGTGTTGATCATGTCAATGATCATCCGGATGATATCTTTACTCATCGTACTGCGAGCAATGGGTTGAAAGCGAATGTCCATGAATCTACCTGCCGTTCCTATGGTATGCTGGTAGGATCAGTTTCGATTGTACAAAATAGCGGATGATATGTCAAGTTGCGACCTTGCAAGCATCACTGCGCTTTTTTGCGCTCGGCCACAATCTCCAACAGGCGCTGGCGGTAGGTGCGGTCGCGGTCGGCCAGTTCCGGCTCCACCTGCGAGCCGACAGCCAGGAAATAATCCAGATCCCGCCCCATCTGCTGCCCGCGGGCGGTGTGCATATCCAGCGCATAATCGGGAATTTCCGGCAGGCGTCCGCCCTCTTCCACCACCGCGTGCATCCAGTTGACCAGCTCGTCCGTTGAGCGGTCCTTCTGGCTCAGGCACAGCACGCGCACGGCGTGAATGCCAAACAGCAGCCGGTCGCCCTCACCGCGCTGGTAGACTTCGTGCATTTTGAAGAGGGTGTACACCTGGCTGGCGGCCTGAGGGTTGCCAAAGCCCACATCTTCCACCGAAATGCACAGCAGCCGCTTCCACATATAGGCTTCCAGTTCCGCGCTGGTGGTCATCATCTCATAGGCGATCAAGGCCGCGTTCTCGGTGTGCCCGCGGCGAATTTCTTTTTGCAAAGCCGAGATGATCTCATCCGCGGGGATATCGTGGCGGGTGCGCACGCGCGTCCAGGGGTCTTGCGAATAATGTACAGGCATGGTCAGTTTTCCTCCGTGTCAGAATTCAATACCGCATGAATGATGCCAGCATACATGGCCATTGTCACCGGTAAACTAGCCAGATCCACCCACTCATCCGCCGCATGCGCGCCGCCGCCTGTGGGGCCAAAGCCGCACAGGGTGGGGATGCCCTGCTCGATGAGCATATAGCCCTCATTGGCTGGTCCAGCCCCCTCCACCGGCCAACTGCGGCCCGTCAGAAGGCGGGTGTAATCCTGCGCAGCCCGCACCAGACGGTGATCCGCGGGCACCAAAGCCGCGGGCAGGCGGTTCTTCACTTCCAGCGACAGGCCCAAACCCGGCCGCGCCGCCGCTACCTCTCGTAAGACACCCTCCACCGCAGCCAACACCGCCTCGGCGCTCATCCCCGGCAGCAGGCGCACATCCACCAGCGCCTCGGCTGCCGCCGGAACCATACTCTCAAATTCCCCCCCGTGCAGCAGCGTCCCCGGGGTCAGCGTGGTGCGCATCCCCGGAAAAGCCGGGTGAGAATCGGGCGGCAGCAGCTTTTCCAGGCGCAGCAAAACCTCGGCCAGGCCGGTGGAAGCGTTCACGCCTTCTTCACCGCGGCTCCAGGCCGGGCTGCCCGAATGCACCGCGCGCCCGCGGGCCAACACGCGAAAACGCAGCAGCCCGCGGTGGCCAATGCAGATGATATCGCTGGTGTAGGTGTAAATGGCCGCCTGTGCCGGAATGAGCCCCTCATCCAGCAAATAGCGCACACCCAGCGGCGAACAGGCGCCGGATTCTTCGTCTGCCACCCCCGCCATCCACACCCGCGCCGCGTCAGGGTCTAAAATGCCCTCATCGCGCAGCAAAGCCAGGGTGTACAGCCCGCAGGCCAGCCCGGCTTTGTTATCCGCCGCACCGCGCCCCAAAAGGCGCCCCCCGCGCACCTCTCCCGCAAAAGGCGGGCAGCTCCACGCCTGCGGGTCACCCGCCGCCACCGTATCCATATGGGCGATCAGCGCAAAACCAGCCCTGCCTCGCCCCCATTCGGCCAAAAAATTGGGCCGCTGCGGGTCGCGCGCGGGCAGAGCCGCCGTCAGCCCCAGGCGCTGCGCCTCTGCGAAAGCCCGTTCCGCCGCAGCTTTTTCGGGGTGGCTGCCGTTCACCGACGGGATGCGCACCAAATCCCCCAAAAAAGCCTCCACCTGGGGGGCGTAGCGGCGCGCGCTGCGGAGCAAGGCTTCGGGCGAAAGCATGTTAACCCGCCGCCTGCACCCGCCGCTGAAGTTCAGCCTGGGCCAAATCTAGCCCTTCGGACATCAACGCATAATCCAGGGTGGTCAGGCGCCCATGCCGCAGCAGCCAGCGCCCGTCCACCATCACATCGCGCACATGGTAGCCGCCCACCGAATACACCAGCGCCGTGTAAATATCCTGCCCGCCGCGCGGGCCCCAGCCAATTTCATCCAGATCCAGGGTGATCAAATCGGCCTTCTTGCCCGGCTCCAGCGAACCAATTTCATGCTCCAGGCCCAGGGCGCGCGCCCCGCCCAGGGTAGCCATTTCCACAATCTCGCGTGCGGGAATGGCGGAGGGTTCCTGTTCCCGCAGCGACATCAGCTTACCCGCCAGCTGCATTTCTTTGAACAGATCGTAGGAGTTATTGTTGGCCACATTATCCGTGCCCAGGGCGGTGTTAATCCCCGCTCGCCGCATGCCTTTCAGCGGGGCAATGGCCGCGCCGCTGCGCATGCAGGCCGAAGGGGCAATCACCGCCGTGAAAGGATGGGCAGCCAGGGCCGCAAAATCCTCTTCGGGGATGGTGATACAGTGCGCCGCCAACAGACGCCGATCCAGCAGCCCCAGGCGCCGCATCTGCTCCACCGCCGAAACGCCGTAGTGCTCGCGGCAGTAGCGTTCTTCTTCGCCGCTGGTGGCCAGGTGAAAATGCAGCCCGGTGGAAAATTCATCCGCCAGGGCGATTTCCATCTGGATGGCTTCCAGGCTGTTATCCACAAAAAAGGCGTGCGGCCCCACCCAACCCGTCAGGCGCGGGTGGTCGCGGATCAGGCTCAAAAAGCGGCGAGCCGAATCCAGTTCGCGGCGGCGGGCACTTTCGTCCCCCAGCTCCACAATCCCATAAGCCAGGGCTGCCCGCAGACCGCTTTGGGCCACCACCGGAAGCACGCGCTCCATGTAGAAGTATTGGTCGGCGAAGCAGGTAGTGCCCGTGCGGATCATCTCCGCGCAGGATACCGCCACCGCCTGAGGGACCATATCGCCGTCCATCACCGCTTCTAACCCGCGAATGCCCGCATACCAGCCTTCAAAGGTGAATAGAGAATAGGGCTCAGCCATGCCGCGAAAGAGAGACATGGGGGTGTGGGTGTGCGCGTTCACCAAACCCGGCATCACCAGCCGCCGCTCCAGGTGAATTGCGCCGTCCAGGCGGCGGCCTTGCAGCGCGCTTTGCGGACCCACTTCAACCAGCCGGTCGTCATCGATCAAGACATAACCCGGCTTAAAAATATCCCCCTGCGAATTGAGGCTCAGCACCTCATCAGCTAAGAAAAGTTTTGGCGTCATCGTCGTTTGGGTGGTATAGTAGGGATAGAAGTGGATTGGGAGGGCAGGCGTCCAGACAATACCGCGAACATGGTATACTGATCCTACCAATATATCTTATATTAGCCAGTAGGTGCGGGTTTGTCAAGCGGTTTTGCGCACCGCTGCCCTTTCCAAACCGCTCCCGCTTATTTGTAGTCAAAACCACCCAAGGAGAAACCACATGCAGCCAATCCAAAGAGCCATCGTGATTGTCTTAGACGGCGTGGGCGCCGGTGAGGCCCCCGACGCCGAATTGTATGGGGATCGCGGCAGCAATTCGCTGGCCAATACCGCCCGTGCTGTGGGCGGGCTGAACGTCCCGAATATGGAAACCCTCGGCCTGGGACATATTCAACCCATTTTGGGCGTTTCGGCCGAAAAGCCCGCCGCGGGCGCTTTTGGGAAAATGCAGCCCAAATCCGCCGGAAAAGACTCCATCAGCGGTCATTGGGAACTGATGGGCGTGCCCCTCAACCAGGCTTTTCCGGTGTACCCCAACGGCTTCCCGCCCGAGGTGCTGGCAGAGTTCAAACGCCTCACCGGTTTAGACGTGCTGGGCAACAAGCCCGCCTCCGGCACCGAGATCCTCGTGGAATTGGGCGAAGAACATATGCGCACCGGCAAACCCATTGTCTATACCTCCGCCGACAGCGTGTTCCAGATCGCCGCGAACGAAGCCGTCATCCCCCTGGAACGCCTGTACGAGCTGTGCCACATCGCCCGTGAAATGCTCACCGGCCCCCATGCCGTGGGACGGGTCATCGCCCGGCCCTTTGTGGGCACCACCGCCGACAATTTCAAGCGCACCCCCAACCGCCACGATTACCCCCTCAAACCCATCTCGCCCACCATCATGGATAAGCTCATCGCCAGCGGGCGCACAGTTTTGGCCACCGGCAAGATTGACGACCTGTTCGCCAACCAGGGCATCACCCGCTCGGCCCACTCCGCCGAAAACGACAAAGCCATGGCCGCCACCATTGCCTTCGCCGAAGAGAAGTTTGAAGGGCTGCTGTTTGCCAATCTGGTGGAATTTGACATGACCTACGGCCACCGCAACGACGCCGCCGGTTATGCCAACGCCCTGGCCGCCTTCGACCGCCAGCTGCCCGATCTGCAAGCCCGCATGCGGCCGGAAGATATTGCCATGATCGTGGCCGACCACGGCGTGGACCCCACCACTCCCGGAACCGACCACACCCGCGAATTCATCCCCCTGCTGGTCTTTGGGCCGCAGGTGCGTGCCAATGTCAATTTGGGCGTGCGCAAGACGTTTGGGGATGTGGCCGCCACCCTGGCCGAAATCTTTAATCTGGAAGCTCCGCTCATCGGCGAAAGCTTCTTAAAAGACGTTCTGGCCTAAAAAGCCCCTCCTCCTCCACAATACCCTCCGCAAAACAAAAAAATCCCCTCCCGTTTGGGAGGGGATTGGCTTTGCTATGGGCTAGGTAAAGCCAGGGATATTTATTGCGTGCCCTGCAAGCGGGGATCCAAAGCGTCGCGCAGACCGTCGCCCACGAAGGTGAAGGCCAACACGATCAAGGAGACGCAGATGGCAGGCAGCAGCAGCAGCCAGGGCTGCGCATTGATGGCCGTCTGGCCTTCCAGCAGCAGCGAACCCCAGGAGGTGATGAAGAAATCTTTGGGGTTGGTGCTGGGGCGCAGGCCCAGGCCCAGGTAGCCCAGAATGGCTTCGGTGATGATCATGCCCGGCACGGTCATAGCCGAGATGATGATGATCGGGCCGAGGCTGTTGGGCAGAATGTGGCGGAACATGATGCGCGAATCGCGGGCACCAATGCAGCGGGCGGCTTCGATGAACTCTTTCTCTTTCAAAGACAACACCTGCCCGCGCACCACGCGCGCCACGCCCACCCAACTGACGATGGCCAGTGAACTAAACAATAGGAACAAGCCGTTTAGCATTTGGCCAATAAACGTATCCCGCAGGGTGATCATCATGATGATGAAGAACAGCAGGTCGGGGAAGGCATACACCACATCCGTCACGCGCATGAGCAGGTTATCGACCCACCCACCGCGGTAGCCGGAGATCAGGCCGATGACCGTTCCCACGATCAAGATGATGAAGGTCGGCACGAAGCCCACCACCATCGAAACGCGGGCCCCGTACAGGGTGCGGCTGAGCACATCACGACCCAGGGTATCCGTTCCAAAGAGGAAGGCTGGGTCACTCTTGTAGCCGTTCGGGCCAACCTCCACAAACGCCGGGGGCAGGAAGCCCTTGCCCGAGTTGATCTGAATGGGGCTGAAGGGAGCCAGGAAGTTCGCGAACAGCGCGCCCAGCACGAAGATGGCGATGATAATCAGACCCACGACCGAAGCTCTGTTACGCAGCAGCCGGTATAGGCCGTCCATCAGCAGATCGCGCTGCGGCGTGGCAACTTCCAACGCAGCAATGCGATTTTTGGTTTCAGTTGCAGAATCATGTGCAGTCGTCATGGCAGTTCTCCACTAATCCAATCGGATGCGCGGGTCGAGCAGAACGTAGGTCAAATCTACGCTCAGGTTGGCCAGCGCCACCAAAACAGCATAAATCAACGTGGTTCCCATAATCATGGAGTAATCACGCTGTCCGATCGCCGTAACGTATGCACGTCCCATTCCAGGGAAACCGAACATGGTTTCGATGATGAAGGAGCCGGTCACCAAAGCAGCCAGGGAGGGGCCCAACATCGTCACCACCGGAATGAGCGAGTTCTTGAGCATGTGGCGGAAAATCACCAGGCGTTCGGCCATACCTTTCGCGCGCGCCGTGCGCACATAATCCATGCGCATCACTTCCAACATGGAAGCACGGGTCAGGCGTGCGGTGCGGGCCATCGTGCCAAATCCCAGGATGATTGCGGGCAAAATCCAGACATCCACCTGATCCCAGCTGCGCGGTACAATACTGACCACATGCAGCCAGGAGGCAAAGATGATAATCAGGAAAATCGCGATCACGAAGTTTGGCACCGAAATACCAATGGTCACGATGAATAGACTGATGTAATCCGCCCATGTGTTTTGTTTGAGCGCAGAGATGATGCCAGCAGGAACGCCCAGAATCACGGCGAAAAGCATAGCATATACACCCAGGCGAATGGAATAACCAAAACGGCTGTAGAAGAAGTTCTTTCCTTCGGGCGGCATGAAGAGGATCTGTTGAATCGTCAGGCCGCGCTGGCGGTATGAGGGGCCAAGATTGCCGCACACCAAACCGCACTTAAAACTGCCGTCTTTGTTGTAATCGCCAATAATATACGCCACAAACTGCCGCCACAGCGGCTTGTCCAGGCCGTAATACTCATTGAGCAAGCGCTGGGTGTTGGGGTCCACCTGGCGCGCGCTCAAATCTCGATCCCAAGGTCCACCGGGGGCGCTGTGCATCAGAATGAAGGTAATACCTGAAACCACCAGGATAACCGGGATCAGCCACAACAAACGCCGAACAACAAATCTGCCCATAGCATCTTCCTAGTAAAAGGGGTGTGGTTCTTCAAAAAGGGCTGGTCGGCCCCGCCCGGAGGGCAAGGCCGACCAGCGGAATTACAAGTTGCTAGATCTTACAGCTTGGTTCGATTTTGCCAGGGATCCTTACGGAACCATGGTGGTGTCGATGGTGATGGTCAGCGGGTCGTTGTCACCCACCCAGCCGGAGTCCTGCGGGGTCTGGATGATGCCCTTGACCCACGGCTTGACCAGGTAGCTGTTGACGTTGTTCCACATGAAGGCCACCGGGGCGCCGTCGGTCAAAAGACGCTGGGCGTCGGCATACAGTTTCATGCGGGCTTCGGGATCGATGGTGCTGTCAGCCTGGGCCAACAGGGCGTCGAGTTCGGGGTTGGAGTAGCCAATCCGCTCGCCAAACGCGCCGGTCTTCCAGTACACGGAGAGCCAGTTCTGGGGATCCGGGTAGTCAGCGCACCAACCGAGGATGAACATCTGCGGGGCCGTCTTGATGTCTTTGGTCAGGCCGGTGAAGGTGGTGGATTCCACGGGGTTGAGTTTCACATCCACGCCCAGGACTTCCTTCCACTTGGCAACCATCCACTCCCAGCGAACGCGGTTGCGGGGGGTGTCGCCGAAGGTGGCGGTGATTTCGGGCAGTTTGTCGACCGAGCCGTAGCTGGATTCAGCAATCGCCTTCTTGGCGGCTTCGGGATCGAAGCCCCAGCGATTTTCCTCAGCATCGTAGCCGGGGAAGCCCTTGGGGATCCAGGTCAGGGTGGAAGAGCCGAGGCCCTTGAGCACGTCCTTCACCCAGGTTTCGCGGTCGAGAGCGTAGGAGAACGCTTCGCGAACCTTCTGATCGGTGAAGGGTTCCTTGAGCTGGTGGAACATGAGCGCGAAGGTGCAGGAGCCGGGGTAGATCTGAGCTTCTTTGCTCAGGACGGCGTCGTTCTGCACGGTGGCCAGGTCTTCAGCACCCAGGGGAACGATATCGAATTCGTTGTTCTTGTAGGCTTCGAAGGAAACCGCGCCATCGGTGATGTAGCGGTATTCGATGTCATAGGTCGCGGCGCCGCGCCAGTAAGCCGCATTGGGGACGAAGTACGCGCGGACGAAGGGCTCCAGGTTCTGGAGAACGAAGGGGCCGTTACCAACATGGAACTTGGAGGCGTTCCACCAGATGTCGCCACCCTCGGCGATCAGTTCTTCCTTCGCGGGGAAGGTGACCCACAGGCCCATCACAACATGGAAGTAGGGGGCGGGTTGGGCAAGACCGATCTTCAGGGTATTGCAGGTGGTCTGTTCGTAGTCGGTGCAGGGCTGGCCAGCATCGTCAAGCGCCTGAACCATCACACCAGCCTTCAGGGTGGCGAGTTCTTCTTCGCTCAGGTTAGCAACATCAGCGGTGCGCCATTCAATTGCACCCTTGATGTCGTCAGTGATGGCGGCATATTCACCAGCGGTAGCGGGGTCAATGTTGCGCAGGATCGAGTACTCGAAGCGCTTGGCATTGAGCAGGGTTCCGTCGCTGTAGGTGAGGCCGGGGCGCATCGTGAAGGTAATCTCGGTGGCGTCGGCGTTGTATTCCCATTTCTCAGCCGCGGCGGGGATGGTGTTCAGATCGCCATCCAGACGGGTCAGACCTTCGTACATCAACTTGAGGTGAGCAATTTCGTTGACGAAGGACGACTTCTGGGGGTCGATCGTGTCGGGGTAGGTCCCCAGGTTGATGCGCAGGACCGCGGGCTTGGCCGCTTCGGGAGCGGGGGTGGCGGTCACGACGACTTCTTTAACCTCGCCCTCGACCACAACGGTCTGGACGATGGTCTCGGGGGCCGGCGCAGCAGCAGGTTGGCAGGCGGCCAAAACCATGCTGGCGACGATCAGCAGTGCTGCAACAGCAAATAACTTAGAACGCATTCTTTCTCCTCCTAGTAGAGATGGATACGAACTGCTTGTAAGCTTGGCACTTGCGTTTAACTGGACCTCTTTTAGCCGTAGCATCACCTCCTTGGAAAAATTATACCAGGTGGCAAGCCACAAAGTGACCAGGACTTACCTCACGGAACTCAGGCTTGGCTTCCGCACAAATCGTGGTAGCCAGCGGGCAGCGGGTGCGGAAATGGCACCCAGAGGGCGGATTGATGGGAGAAGGCACATCCCCTTGCAGGATGATGCGCTGGCGTTTCTCTTCAGCCAACGGATCCGGAATCGGCACCGCGGAAAGCAGCGCCTGGGTATAGGGGTGCAGCGGGTTGTTATAGAGTTCATCCCGAGTGGTCAGTTCCGCAATCACGCCCAAATACATCACGGCCACGCGGTCGCTGATATGGCGCACCATCGAAAGGTCGTGAGCAATAAACAAGTAGGTCAGGCCCAACTGTTCCTGAAGGTCTTCCAGCAGGTTGACCACCTGTGCTTGAACGGACACATCCAGGGCCGAGATGGGCTCGTCGCAGACGATCAGCGACGGTTCCAGGGCCAAAGCGCGGGCCACACCGATGCGCTGCCGCTGGCCGCCCGAAAATTCATGGGGGTAGCGGTTGGCAAAAGCGGCGTTCAAACCCACCAGCTTCAACAGGTGTTCCACGCGGTCCTGAACTTCTTTGCCCTTGTGGGTTTCGTGGATGATCATCGGCTCACCCACGATCTCACCCACGGTCATACGCGGGTTCAGGCTGGCGTAGGGATCCTGGAAGATCATCTGCATCTTGCGGCGCATATGGCGCAGCTCTTCACCCTTGAGGGCTACCAGATCTTTATCCCCAAAAAACACAGATCCAGAAGTGGGGCGGTGCAGCTGCAAAATGGCGCGGCCCGTGGTGGATTTGCCGCAGCCAGACTCCCCTACCAAACCGAGGGTCTCGCCTTCGAAAATATTAAAGCTCACGCCGTCCACGGCGCGCACCGCTCCGACCTGTTTCTGAATCAGCACACCTTTTTTGATCGGGAAATGCTTTACCAGGTTTTCAACACGAAGGAGAACTTTGTTGGATGTCATATTAGCGTTCTCTCCCAGTCTTAGTGTCCACCCAGCAAGCAGCGGTATGATCGGGGCCGACGTTGAAGTCGCCCGGGTTTTCATTCCAGCAGCGGTCCACGGCGTACTTGCAGCGCGGCGCGAACGGGCAGAAGTGCGGGGCTTCCAAAAGCACCGGCGGGATCCCTTCAATCGAGGTCAGGCGTTTGCGGCCGCTCACATCCAGGCGGGGCAGGCTGCCCAACAAGCCCATCGTATAAGGATGGGTCGGGTTGGTGTACAGTTCTTTCACTGGCGCGTGTTCAATAATGAAACCGCCGTACATGACTGCCACCCGATCCGCCAGACCCGCGATAATGCCGAGGTCGTGGGTAATCCAAATAATGGCCATCCCAAGTTCGTCGCGCAGGCGTTTCACCAGATCTACAATCTGCGCCTGAATGGTCACATCCAGGGCCGTGGTCGGCTCATCCGCAATCAGAATCTGCGGGGTACAGATCAGCGACATGGCGATCATCACACGTTGGCGCATACCCCCGGAGAACTGGTGGGGATAATCGTTGAGGCGGTCCTTCGCATTCGGGATGCCCACCATCGCCAGCATTTCTGCCGCCCGATCATAGGCTTGTTGGCGCGAAACCGCGGAGTGAATTTCCAACGGTTCTGCAACCTGTCGGCCGATGGTCAACACCGGGTTGAAGGACGTCATCGGGTCCTGGAACACCATGCTGATTTGCGAGCCGCGAATGTGACGGATTTCCTCATCTGTCGCTTTGAGGAGATCTTTTCCCTGATACATCGCGCTCCCCGCCACAACCTTACCTGGCGGAGATGGGATCAGGCGCAACATTGACATTACCGTTACGCTCTTACCGCAGCCGCTTTCGCCCACGATGCCTAACGTCTCGCCTTCCTTCAAAGAAAACGAGACCCCGTTCACAGCATGAACGGTGCCTTCGCGGGTGCGGAACTGCGTTTCGAGGCCTTGTACATTCAGTATTTCGGCCATGCAGCTATGCCCTCTGGAGATGGATTTTTGGGGATACGAACAATGGATCCTCGCTTTGCCCTTGGCAAGCAGTATAAGTCTTTAGCATTGTACCTTGATTGAACATCTTTGTCAAACATCATAAGACAATCATCACGCCAAGCAGCGATGAACGATATAATTAATCATATGAACCTGAACGCCATTTTGACAAAAATCACATCGTTGGGCGGCTCCTACGCCGTTTTTTGGCAAATTCAAGGCCAATCGCCGGTTTTCTTTGCCAATGCCGAGCGTTTTCCCTCGGCTTCCATCATCAAAGTGCCCCTGCTGCTGGCCTGGCTGCTCCTCGAACGCGAGGGTCAGGTGGATTCCGGTGAGCTTTGTCATCTGGACGCCGAGCCGCAGGTGCAAGGGGCAGGCTTCGCCTGGCAGATGCTCGCCCGCCAGCTGCCCTACGGTGATGTGCTGCGTCTGATGATCGCCCTCTCCGATAACCTGTGCACCAACCTGATTCTCCAGCGGGTGGGCATGCAGCACGCCAACGAAACTTTTCAGCGCCTGGGGTTAACCGGTGTGCGCTTGCAGCGCAAGATGATGGATCTGGAAGCCCGCCAACGCGGCTTAGATAACTGGATCACCCCCCAGGACTGCATGCGCCTTTACACTCTTTTGGATCAGCTGCCCCCCCAGCAGCGGCTCTTTGCCGATTCACTGCTGGCCTCCTGCCAGGATGACAGCCTGCTGATGCGCGATGTCCCCCGCGACACGCTCACCTTTCATCACAAAACTGGCTCGCTCAGCGGCATTCTGCACGACTGGGGCTATACCAGCGGCCGGCAGGTGTTCCTGCTGACCCACGGTTTCATGGATGAGACCGCCGCGGCCCAGGTGTTCGGCGAACTGGGGCGCGCCGTGCTGTTGGACGCCTAGACTCGCTCCATCTCCGTCACCAACAAATCCAGGGCCGCCTCCAGCGGCAGCTTATCGCCGCGC
The DNA here is from genome assembly GCF_001306035.1 of Levilinea saccharolytica. Classification (GTDB taxonomy): domain Bacteria; phylum Chloroflexota; class Anaerolineae; order Anaerolineales; family Anaerolineaceae; genus Levilinea; species Levilinea saccharolytica. The sequence goes on along the minus strand of NZ_LGCM01000038.1, from coordinate 37,006 downwards.
CCCTTGGAGGCCAAATCCATCTCCAGCAGGCGGCGGTAAATACCTTTCAGCTGCCCCAGGCTGTAGCGGCGCGCCTGCGGGAAGGCCTTCTTCATCACAAAGGGTGGTTCGCCGCAGCGCCGCGCAGCTTCGTCCGGCTGACTGATGCCGTCGTCCAGCAGTTCCCGTGCCAAAATCAGCAGCCGGTATTGGCGGATGATCATGCCAAACAGGGCCATAGCGTCTTCTTCGGCCAGCAACTGGTGCAAAATGCGCTGGGCCTTGCGCGCGCTGCCCTCTGCCAGCGCATCCACCAGTTGAAACACGGTGGCCTGTGTGCCGGGGGCCGTCAGCGTTTCCACATCCTCCACGCTCACCGCCCGGCTGCGGTCCACATAGGTGAGCAGCTTATCAATTTCCAGCTCCGCCCAGCGCGTATCGCTGCCGGTGTGCCCGGCCAGCACCTGAGCCGCGTCAGGGCTGAATTCACCCCCAAAATCGCGCGCCTTTTTCACAATCCAGCCCGGCATGTCTTCGGGTTTGGGCAGGCTGTAGCCTTCCATCTTGCGCGTCTTGGGGTCGCGCCGCACCCATTCGCTCAGCCAATGCTTCTCTTGCAGCGTCTCCCATTCCCAAAGGAACTGGTTGTCCTTTTTCTTGAGCTTCAGCTGGTCGTCCAGGGTCATCACCAGGTGCGTGGTGGGCGGCAGCCCGTCCAAAAGGGCCAGGAACCGCTCCCGCGCTTTTTTATCCGCCAGACGCGCCAGCGGGTGACTCAGCACCACCATGCGAAATTCAGATAGAAAGGGAATGGCGCCTGTGGCGCTGCGCAGTTCATCTTCGCTGGCCTGCCGCCCGTCCAGGCGGGTCAAGTTCAGATCCAGCATGCCCGAAGCGTTCAACGGGGCCAGCAGTCCATCCACCGCGTGGCGGATGGCGATCTCATCATCGCCGTGCAGAATCCAAACCTGAACCGAGGTCAAAAGGGGCGCTCCAAAAAACTGAGGTTTCAGAAATTATACGGCAGAACTCAGCCGCCGCGGGTTTTCACCCGGTGAGTCACCACCTGGCCGCGTACATATTGGTTAATCTCCGTCACCTGCAATCCACCCAGGTCGGCCTCGGTGGTCACGCGCGCCTGAAGCGCCGGGCCCAGGGGCTGGGCAGCGATCAGCGCCAGGGTCGCCAGGGTCACGGCCGTGGGCAAACGGTCCAGCTTGCGCCGGAAACTGCCGTCCGCGCCCAGCATGGCCAGCCAGGCGGCCGCCCCCGCCGCCAGACCCGACACCGCGAAGTTGGTGCCGCAGTGCGGGTGCACGGCCAGGGCGCGCTCCCCACCGCGCAGGCGCTTGAGCGCCTCTTCGATCGCCTCTCCCAGTTCGATCGGGTCGGTGTTCCCCACCACCCAAAACCCGCCGGGGTCCGAATACCCCGCCAGCGACCGGTGAGGGTTCCTGCGGGCTAAGATTTGTAAGGTAGCATGTTCCAGCGCGTGATTGCGCCGGGTGCGCAGCACAGCGCCGCGCTGAAAAATGGCTGAAAACATAGATGCAATCCTTTCGGTTAAGACGCTTCGTTCACCAGGGCGGCGCGCTCGCCGATGCTCAGCTCGGTCTGCTCGCGGAAAAGCTGCACATCCACCCGCCCCAACATCCACCACGAGACCAGCAGCATCAGCCCTTGCAGGCTGAAGACCACCAGATAGCCCGATAGGGCCTGGCCCAAAACCGCCGAAACCACATCCCGCACCACCCCACTCATCAGCGTGCCCACCCCGCGCGCCAGTGCATCCGCCACCCCCCACGCGCCGATGAACAGCCCCACCTGATGGGTGGTCATGTCAAACATCAGCGAGAGATTGGCTACGGTAGACAGGCCGGTGCCAAAGCCCAAGATCACCACCCCGGCGTAAAACACACCGCTCTGATGGATCAGCCCGCTGCCCACAATCAGCGCAAATCCCGCCGCCGCTACCCACGCGCTGATTTTGGCCAGGCGCAGCTTGCCCAGGCGGCGTTCAAAAAAGCCCGCCGCCAGCAGGGCGATCAAAAAGGTGCCGCCCCAGATGGAGGTGATGCGCGTGGTGGCCGAAACCGACAGGCCAAAGGCCTCTCCGCCAAACGGCTCCAAAAGCACATCCTGGCCCAAAATGGCCGCCAGCAGCACAATCAGATAGAAAAAGAAGTGGCGCGCCTGCGGACTGCGCAGCACCCCGCGCAGCAGGCTGTTCCAGCCCGTGCGGCTGGGCGCGGGCCCATCGGAACGCGCCGCCTGGCGCGGCTCCAGACCCACCAGTCCCAGCAGCCCCAGGGCCAGCGCCGTCAACGCCACCCATTCAAAGGCAATTTGCAGCTGCTGGGGAGAATATTCGCGCAGCAGGCGGCTGAGGGTGGCCGCGGTGAGGATGATGCCGGTGATCATCACAAACCACATCACCGAAACCGTGCGCGAACGGCCTTTTTCGCCCGAAAGTTCCGAGGCCAGCGAAAGGTAAGACACCGAGGCCACGTTGAAGCCCATGCCCCAGGCCGCGAACACCCCAAAGCTGAGCACGTATCCCCACCAGCCCCAATCGGCCAGGTGATAGACCGCCTGCGGGGCCAACATCACTCCGCCCGCGCACAGCAGCAGTCCCAGGGCAATGTAGGGCGTGCGCCGCCAGCCCCACAGCGGGTGGCGGTCGGAATAGGAGCCAATCCACACCTGGATGGGCGAAAAGATATACGGGAGCGAGGCCAGGATCGACACCAGCGTAGCCGAGAGGGCCAACTCTTTGATCATCACCCGGTTGAGGGTACTGTTGATCGGCACCAGGGTCATGGCCACGGCCATGTGGATCAGGGCCAATTGAATGCGTGCGCGGATCATCGGCTTACCCACGGGTGTGAGCCCCTTCCTCGGCCACCAGGGCCTGCTGAATGGCATCGCGCAGCGAACGCGCCTCCAAAATTTGCATCCCCTCCGGCAGCGGCTCCGAGCGGCGCACGCGGCGGGGGATGATGGCCGTCTTAAAGCCCAGCTTGGCCGCCTCGCGCAGGCGCTGGTTCATCTGCCCCACCCAGCGCAGCTCGCCCGAAAGGCCCACCTCGCCCAACAGCACCGCGTCTGCCCGCACCGGCTGGTCGCGCAGCGAGGAAAAAATCGCCGCCGCCACCGCCAGGTCTGAGGCCGGTTCGCTGATGCGCAGACCGCCCACCACGTTGACAAACACATCCTGCTCGCCCAGCCGCACCCCCATGCGGCGAGTCAGCACCGCCGTCACCAGCAGCAGGCGGTTCATGTCCATGCCGTTGGGCGTGCGCCGCGGGTTGCCAAAACTGGTGGGGCTGGTGAGGCCTTGAATTTCTACCAGCAGCGGGCGGGTGCCTTCCATCATCACCGTGATGGCCGAGCCCGCCGCCGAAGCCAGCCGCTCGGCCAAAAAAGCCTCCGAAGGGTTGGGCACTTCCACCATGCCGCGCTCCCCCATCTCAAACACGCCCACCTCCGAGGTGGCCCCAAAGCGGTTTTTCACCGAGCGCAGCAGCCGGAAGGACAAAAAGCGGTCGCCTTCCAGGTACAGCACCGTATCCACAATGTGTTCCAACACCCGCGGCCCGGCGATGACGCCCTCTTTGGTCACATGCCCAATCACAAACACGGCCATCCCGCCCGATTTGGCCAATTCCCGCAGGCGCGAAGAGCATTCGCGCACCTGGGTCACCGACCCGGCGCTGGATTCCAGTTCGGGCAGATACACGGTCTGGATCGAATCCACAATCAGCAGGTCCGGCTGCACCGCCGCCGCATGCTGCAAAATCACATCCAGGTTGGTCTCGGTCACCAGGTACAGGTCTTCGGGCAAGGCAGGCTCGCCTTCACCCTCCGGCTGCAGCAGACGCACCGCGCGCATTTTGATCTGCCGCTCCGATTCTTCCCCGGAAACGTAGAGCACCTTGTATTGGCGCGACATCTCCATCGCCACTTGCAGCGTGAGGGTGGACTTGCCAATGCCGGGGTCTCCCCCCACCAGCACGATCGAGCCGGGGACAATGCCGCCGCCCAGCACCCGCGCAAATTCCTGCATCGAGAGCGGCAGGCGGTCTTCGGCGTTGCCCTCAATCTCAGCCAAACGGCGCGGCTGCGAATGGGCGCTGCTCAGGCCGCGCGTGCGGCTGGCCGCGGCGGCGGGCGCTGTGGACACAATTTCTTCGATCATCGTGCCGTAACTGCCGCACGAGGGGCAGCGCCCCATTTCCCGCGGTGAGACCCGCCCGCACTGTTGACACACGTACCGGGTTTGTGTTTTTGCCATGCTCCCCTTCCGCTCTTCTCTCAGGAAAAAAGAACACGGGCTGTCCTTTCCTGCTGGACAGCCCGTGTAAATGTGCTGCTTACGCGCTGGCCAAAGGCTCGGCTTCGGGTTCGCGCTGCAAGACCACCTCGCGGTCTTCGTTCAAATCAATCAAAATCGTGTCGCCCGCCACGAACTCCTTGGCCAGGAGCGCATCCGAAAGGCGGTCTTCCACTTTGTTCTGGATCACACGGCGCAGAGGCCGGGCTCCCATCTCAGGATCGTAGCCTTCATTGGCCAACAGTTCCAAAGCTGCTTCGCTGGCATGCAGGCGGATTTCGTATTCCTCCAGGCGCTGCGCCACCTTGTCCAGCTCCAGCCGCACGATCTGGCGGATGTCGGAGCGGGTGAGCGCGCGGAAGACCACCACCCCATCCAGGCGGTTGATGAACTCCGGCCGGAAGACGCGCTTGAGCGAATCCAGCAGCTTTTTGCGCATGTCGTCGTAGGCCTCTTGCTCCTCCTGGGCCTCATCGCGGATGAAGTTAAAGCCCAGGGAGGACTGGCGTTTGATCATGTCCGCGCCGATATTGGAGGTCATCACGATGATGGCGTTGCGGAAGTCCACCTTGTGGCCCTTGGCGTCAGAGAGATGGCCCTCTTCCATGATCTGAAGCAGCATGTTATGGGCTTCGGGGTGGGCCTTTTCAATCTCGTCGAAGACCACGATGGAATAGGGACGGCGGCGGATGGCCTCGGTCAACTGCCCGGCGTCATCATAGCCCACGTATCCCGGAGGCGCGCCCACCAGACGGCTGACCGTGTGGCGCTCCATGAATTCCGACATATCCAGTTGGATCAGGGCTTCTTCGCTGCCAAACAGGAAGCGCGCCAGAGCCTTGGTCAGTTCGGTCTTGCCCACGCCCGTGGGGCCGAGGAACACAAACGAGCCAATCGGCCGCCGCGGGTCTTTCAACCCGGAACGCGCCCGCCGCACCGCCTTGGAGATGTTGATCACGGCTTCTTCCTGGCCGATGATGTGCTTGCGCAGCTCTTCTTCCATGGTCAGCAGTCGGGCTGATTCTTCCTGCGCCATCTGCATCACCGGCACGCCCGTCCACATGGAGACCACCTCGGCGATGTCGTCCGCAGTGACCACCGGGCTGCTGCTGCGGTCCCAGGCGGTGCGCATCTCGTCCAGTTCCTGGGTCAGTTCCGATTCGCGCTCCTGCAGGGCCAACACTTCGTCCGAGCGGCCGTCTTCCAGCGCCAGGGCGCGGTTTTGGCGCACATTGCGCAGATCGCCCATCAATTTTTTGGTGGCCTGGGCCGCCGGGCTTTTGTACATGCGCACCCGCGAGGAGGCCTCATCCACCAGGTCAATGGCCTTGTCCGGCAGGAAGCGCTCAGTCACATAGCGCGAAGACAACCGCACTGCCGCTTCAATGGCCTCATCCGAGATATTCAGGCGGTGGTGTTCTTCGTAGGCGCTGCGGATGCCGCGCAGAATCTGGATGGTTTCATCCAGGTTGGGTTCGTTGACCACAATCGGCTGGAAGCGGCGTTCCAAAGCCGCGTCGCTTTCAATGTGCTTGCGGTACTCGTCCAGGGTGGTGGCGCCGATGACTTGCAGCTCACCGCGCGAAAGGGCCGGTTTGAGGATATTGGCCGCGTCCACCGAGGAGCCGGCCGCCCCTGCCCCCACCAGCATGTGCACCTCATCAATGAAGAGGATAGCGCCGGTGCTCTTCAGTTCGTCAATCACGCGCTTCAGGCGCTCTTCAAACTGGCCGCGGTACATGGTGCCCGCCACCAGCGACCCCACGTCCAACTGCAAAACGCGCTTGTCCAGCAGCAGGGCCGGCACGTCACCTTCGATGATGCGCTGGGCCAGGCCTTCCACGATGGCCGTTTTGCCCACACCCGGCTCGCCAATCAGGGCCGGGTTGTTCTTGTTGCGCCGCGCCAAAATCTGAATGACGCGCTCAATTTCCATCTGCCGCCCGATGACGGGGTCCAGCTTGCCTTCTTCGGCGCGGCTGGTCAAATCCACCGCCAGCTGATCCACCAGGGGGGTTTTGCTTTCCTTGTCTTTCTCTTTTTCGCCCTTGCCCGCGGGTTTGGCGGGCGCAGCCGGGCCGCCCGCCGGTGAAGTGCTGCTCTCTTGCAGCACGCGGCGGGTTTGGCGGCGAATTTGCTCAGGGGTCACGCCCAGTTTGCGCAGCACCTCAGGGGCGTTGCCCTCGGTGGAACGCACCAGGCCCAGCAGCAGATGCTCGGTGCCGATATAATGGTGGCCCATGCGGCGGGCCTCTTCGATGGCAAATTCCAGCACCTGCTGAACGCCAGCCGTGAGGTCAATCTTACCGGTGACTTCCTGCCCAAAACCGCTGATGCGCTCCACCATTTGTTGAATACGATCCGGCTCCAGGCCCAAATCGCGCAGCACGCGTCCGGCGATCCCGCCGTCTTCCAGGCTCAGGCCGACGAGCAAATGCTCGGTATCAATTGAATTTTGGCGCAGCCGCTCTGCTTCCTGGTGAGCCAGGCTCAGAACACGGCGCGCGCGTTGCGTAAAACGCTCCATACCAGCCACGGTGTCATCCTCCTAATCGTCCCCAATCCGCCGCACACCCTGGCGGTTGGCTCGAACGGGAAGGGAACCAATAAAAGAAACCCTTCCGCGAAACTCTTTTGTTCTTAATGGGGATTCTACCAGAGTTTAGGGGGCTTTGCACTCACCCGAAGGGGCGATTGTATAGGTTTTTGATAAGAGTTTTATTAATTATTCGGAGCTTTTGGGCGCGCTTCGCGCCGCACGAAAAATGCCAATGCCAGCGCCGCCGCGGTGGTGACCGCCAGCCCAGCCAGCAGCAGCCCAGTATAGGGCGGGTCGGCGTGGTTTGCCACGGTCTTAATCGTCACGTCCACCGGTGTGAACGGGAACACCGCTGCGGCCGCCGTCACCCGCCAGGCATACGCCTGCCGCAGCAGATCGGCCCCCAACAGTGCGTTCACCCCCAAAAGCAGCGCCCCCCAACCCGCCCGCTGGCGCCCGTCCAACAGGCGCTGCCAGGCCGCCCCGCCCAAGATGCAGGCCATCGTCACCGGCAGGATCAGCATGCGCGAGGAGACGCGCTCGGCGTTCAGCAGCGGGATGGGCAGCCCCGCGAACGGCTGGTACAGGCTGCCCACCGAGAGCAGCGCCAGCACCCCCAACGGGGCCCACAGGGGCGAGAGCCTGCGCGCGCAAATCTGCTGCCAGGCCCAGGCCGCCAGCCCCGCCCCCACCAGGGCCAGTCCCAGCCAGCCCAGGTACAGGTTAAATTCCCAATACCCCAGCGGCGAGTAGAAATTGGCAAAGGGCAGCGAATCGGCGGGGGCGCGCGGCTGAAGCAAAGAACGCGCCGCCGCGCCCAGCGAGGGATAGCCGCCGTAGAAATCGGTGTCAAAGGTCCCCAGCAGCAAGGTGGGCGGCAGCAGGCGCACCATGCTGAGCAAATTGGCAAACACCAGCGCCCGCAGCACCGCCCAGGCCTTGCGCCAGGCCGCCAGCCCCAGAATGCCCAGGAACATCAGCGCCCACACGTACTGGTGAAACGAGCCTTGCAGGAAGATCAGGAACAGCAGGGCTGCCGTCTGCGCCGCCCAGCGCCAGGTGGTATCCCCCGCCAGCAGGCGCAGAATCAGCAGGGCCAGCCAGGGGAACAAAAAGGTGCCGCCCCAGGTGACGTGCCCCACCCCCAAATGCGCGGCCAGGTGGCCGTTGAAATTCAGCAGTAAAAACAGACTGGTAAACACCCCCAACGAAAGGTGCTCCTGCCGGCGCAAGGCCAGCAGCCCGGCAAAGCCCGCGGCATACAGCAGCAGCCAGTTCACCAGGATGAAGACCCCCAAAGGCATGACCCCCAGTAAAAGCAATTGAGGTGAAAGGATCACGTCCGGCAGAGCGTGAAACCGGTCGGTCAGGCCGCGCAGGGCGCTGCTGTCGGGCATGTGCAGCGGCAGCTGCCCGGTGCGCACGGCGTCCTGCACAAAGGCCAGCCGCGGCAGGTTCACCTCGGCCCAGTCGTGGTATTCCCACGGCCCCGCCCCAAAATTGAGGAAGGCGGCCCAAAAAGCCGCCCCCAGCAGGAACAAAACTGTCAAAAACCCCCAGCGGACGGCGGCGGGCAGGCGCGCTTCGGCGTCTTGACGGAAAAATGCGCTGAAAAAAGCCGCAGCAGCCTTCATCTTGCCTTCCTCATGCCCCGCCCCGCTGCGGCATAGCCACCACCCGCGGGGGGTGTTGGGTCAGCGCAAAAAAGCGCAGTAAATCGGCGCGCGGCAGAACCAGGGTGGCCGTGTTCACCAGGGGATGGCAGAAGAAGGCCTGCCCCTCCCAAATGTCCGCGTCCATCAGCACTTCCACCTGCCCCTGCGTGTCGTGGATGACCGCCAGCAGCGTCACCGCGCCGGGGGTCACGCCCAGGCATTCCCAGAGCTGTTCGGGGCTGGCAAAGTGCAGCTTGCCCACGTCCAGGGTCTGCGCCAGGGCTTTCAAGTCCAGCCGCTTGGCGCAGGCGGTGGTGGCCAGGAAAAAGCGCCCGCCGCCGCTCAGGAACAGGTTCTTGGTGTGAACCCCGGGCTGCGGCGGGTGAAATTGGTCCGCCTCTTCGCAGGTATAGACCGGCGGGTGGGCCGTGTAGCTATAGGACAGGCCCTGAGCCTGCAAATACGCCAAAAGCTCCCCTTCGGACAGCGGCATGTCCGGCCTCTTATTCGGCTAAAAGATAGGCCATCACCCAGCGCGCGGTGGCTTCCAGCGCGTCGGTGTGGGTGCGCTCGTAACCGTGCGAGGCGTCCACCCCGGGGCCGATCAGCGCCACGGCCACATCCCCGCCTGCGCGCCAAAATGCCTCGCCGTCCGAGCCGTAGAAGGGGTACACGTCCACCACGTAGGGGATCTGGTGCTCATCCGCCAGTTGGCGCAGGCGGTTGCTCAAGCCGTGATGATACGGCCCGCCCGAATCTTTGACGCACAGCGAGGTCTGATATTCGTTGGAGGTCTGCCCGTCGCCCACCGCGGCCATGTCCACCGTCAGCAGCTCGGTCACCTCGGCGGGGATGCCCGCCGAAGCCCCGTGGCCGACCTCTTCATAATTGCTGATATGAAGGTAGGTGGTCTGCACCGGTTTCAGCCCCGCGTCCGCCAGGGCCTGCACCGCCGCCACCACACAGGCCACGCAGGCCTTGTCGTCCAGATGGCGCGAGCGCACAAAACCGTTAACCACCTCCACCCGCGGGTCAAAGGCCACAAAATCACCCACCTGAATGCCCAGGGCGCGCGTCTCCTCCGCGTTGGTGGTGCGCGCATCCAGGCGCACTTCCATGTTGGCGTCCTCGCGTTTGGTCTCAGTCACGGCCGCGCGGTACACATGCGCCGAGGCCGTGTTCACCAGCAAACTGCCGCGCACGGTTTTGCCGCTGGCGGTGAAGATGGTGCAGCCTTCATTTTCAACCGTGTTCCAGGCAAAACCGCCGATCTGGGTCAGCTTCAGGCGGCCGTTAGGCTTGATTTCTTTCACCATCCCGCCCAGGGTATCGCAGTGGGCGGTCAGGGCGCGCGGAGCGTCGCTGCGCTGGCCCGGAATCACCGCCACCAGGGCGCCCTTGCGCGTGCGGCGCATGCTGATGCCGGGGACAGCCGCCAGAGCCTGCTCGGTGAAGGCAATACCCGCGTCTGCCATTCCGGTGGGGCTGGGGGTGTTCAGCAGACCGCACAGGAACTCAATCATTTTTTCTGTAGCAAGGTTAGGGAGTGTCATGCCGTCCTCAATGAAAACGATTAGAAGGTGCGCCCCTCATGGGCTGAGATGATCTCGCGCCAGCGGGCGGGCACGGGGATGCTTTGGCGGGAGTGGTAATCATAGGCCACCATCACCGTCTCGGCTCTGGCCAGGGCCTGACCGCTGGCGGCGTCTTCCACCAGGTATTCCAGGGTCATGCTCTTCGAGCCGATGCGCGCCATACGCACCCCCACGCGCACATTTTGCTGAATTTCGATGGGGGCCAGATAGCTGACGTGCAGATCCGCCACAATCACCCCCACTTCGAAATAATTCTTGCCGTCAAACAGGCCCAGAGCCATCAGATACGCAAAGCGCGACTGCTCGATAAAGGTCACGGTGTGGGCATGGTTCACATGCCACTGCGCATCAATATCGCCGTAGCGCACTTGAATGGGGTAAAAGAAGCGGTATTCATCCATGCCGCGATTATACCAGAGGGGCGCTCTGAAATCCCACGGGGTACGCTCTATGCAAGCTGGGATACCAATGGTATTTTTAAGCGCAGTGATTCGAACAGGCGTCTCGATCCCGATGGGCGAAGCGGGCGCCGCCGGGCGCACAAAAGCACTTGGCCGGATTTCCAAAAAGGAAACGCTGCTGCACAGCCGAAAGTTTTATGACGTAATCTGTCATCTTTTGGCATGATATATTACACTTGCCGGAAATTCCGGAATATAATAAACTTAAAATCTAGATAAATAAGACCTGATTTTCTGAATGAAGGATTATTGATATGCAAATCACACGGCAGGCCGATTATGCGTTACGGGCGATGATTTACCTCGCCCAGATGGAACCGAACCGCCGCGCCTCCACCAGCCAGATCGCTGGAGATCAACGGATTCCTCCCTCCTTTCTTGCCAAGATCATCTCCCAACTCTCCATCGCCGGGCTCATTCACACCTCCCGCGGTGCGCGCGGGGGCGTTTCGCTGGCTCGCTCGCCAGAAGAAATTTCCGTTTTGGAAGTGGTGGAAGCCATTGACGGCCCAATTGCGCTGAACGAGTGCACCGACAACCCAGAAAACTGCCCCTTTGGCCCCAGCTGCCTGCTGCGCCCTCTGTGGTGCGACACCCAGGCCGAGCTGGTCAACCGCCTGCGCAGCACCACTTTCGCCCAGATCCTGCCCAAACAGGGCGCCTAAACCGAAATCCGTATTCCAAAAAAAGGGGGGGATAACACATGGTCTCTGGAACACCGGTAGATCGTCAGTGGGTTGTGGTTTTAAAGCACGGCCAAGTGGTGATTGACTGGGGTGACGGCTGTTTTCAGGCGGTGGATGACGGCCTGTTCGTGGCCGTGGACCCGCACGAAATCAGCCACACCATTTCAGAAGCGGAAATCGGCCAATTGCTGACCCTGGGGTGGGTGAACGCCTATGACGGGCGTTATCTATACGTGCCTAACCTGCCCGACCGGCCCCAACCGCCCGATCAAGATTAGGAATTCACTCAGCGCTGCCGCACGGCTGTCTGTTCTGAATAGAACGGGCAGCCCGTTTTTTTCTAGGGTACAATAAGCCCTGACCGTTTCATAAAAAAAACCGCGCGGAGGCAGAGTGTCTGTTCCCCCTTCCCGTTCCACCCGATGGCAATGGCTGGCCCTGGCGTTGACCCTGGGGCTCATCGCCCTCACCGCCTTTTTGGCCCCCGAAGAGCGCTCGCTGGGCGCGAATCTGCGCCTGATCATGGTGCACGGGGCCTGGGTGTGGGTCGGCAAGATCGTCTTTGGGGCCGCAGCCCTGGCAGGGGCGGCGGGGCTGCTGCTGCGCCGTCTGGATGTGCATCGCTGGTCTCAGGCCCTGGCCCACACCGGTCTGACCTTCTGGCTGACCTATTTGCCCATGGCCCTGCTGGTGATGCAGCTCACCTGGGGCGGGCTGTATTTAGATGAACCTCGCTGGCGGGTGCCCTTCACCTTCGGCGTGGTGGGGCTGCTGCTGCAAGTGGGCCTGTGGCTGGCGTCCGTGCCCTGGCTGTCCTCGGCGGCCAACCTGGGCTTCGGCGCGGCCTTGTGGTGGTCGCTGGGCGGCCTGCAAAACATTCTGCACCCCGATGCCCCCATCGCCCAATCCGATTCAACCCGCATTCAATTCTTCTTTATCCTCCTATTGGTTTTCACCCTGGTACTGGCCGTGCAAGTGGCCTTCCTGTGGCGGCGAGCCGCCCGAAAGCGCACCCCATGAAGCCTTCTTCCTTTCGCGTTCAACTGATCCTCTTCACCTTCATCCGCACCCTGCTGAACACCGCCGTGCGCATGATGTACCCTTTCCTGGCCGTGTTTGCGCGCGGCCTGGGCGTCACCGTGGATCAGGTCTCCCTGGCCCTCACCGTGCGCCAGTTTATGGGCATGTTCAATCCCTTCCTCTCCCCCCTGGCCGACCGCTTTGGGCGGCGGGTGGGCATGTTGACCGGCCTGGGCATTTTCGTGGTGGGGGCCGGTATTCTGGTGCTCTTCCCGCGCTATGAGGCCCTCTTCCCTGGGCTCAGCCTGTCGCTGCTGGGCATGTTCCTGGTGATCTCCTCCATGCAGGCCTACATCGGCGATCAGGTCAGCTACGAACAGCGCGGGCGTACCATGGCCGTGGTGGAATTCGGCTGGTCGCTGTCCTTCATCCTGGGCATTCCCGCCGTGGGCTTTCTCATCGCCCGGTACGGCTGGCAATCGCCCTTCCCGGTGCTGGCGGGCCTCGGCCTGGTCGCGCTGATCGCCCTGGCGCGGGTGGTGCCCCAAGACCGCCCCCAGCGCGGCGCCGTCCACAATCCCCTGGCCAATCTGGGCGTGGTGCTGCGCAGCCCGGCGGCGCTGGCGGGGCTGGGCATGGGCCTGTGCTTCACCGCTGCCAACGAGGTGGTCAACCTGATGTTCGGCGTGTGGATGGAAGACACCTTTGGGCTGCAAATCGCCGCCCTCAGCGCCGCCTCGGTGGTCATCGGCCTGTCCGAGCTGGGCGGCGAGGGCATCACCGCCCTGATTGTCGACCGGCTGGGCAAGGCGCGCGCCATCCGCATTGGCCTGGCGGCCAACAGCCTGTTTGCTTTGGCCCTGCCCTGGCTCAGCGGCAGCCTGTGGGGAGCTTTGGCGGGGCTGTTCTTCTTTTACCTCAGCTTCGAATTCACCCTGGTCAGCTCGCTGCCCCTGATGAGCGAGATTCTGCCCTCGGCCCGCGCCACCCTGCTGGGTCTCAATATCGCTATCTTTTCGCTGGGGCGCGCCATCGGCACGCTGATCGCGCCGCAGCTGTACGACTTCGGCTTCTGGAGCAACGGTGCCGCTGCGCTGCTGTTTAACCTGGCCGCTTTTCTGCTGCTGGGCCTGGTGCACGTCGCCAAACAGTCCACCCCATCCGATCCGGCTTGACCTGCGAGGAACCATGCTCATTCACTCCGCTTCTCAACTGCTCACCCTGCCCGGCGGCCCCCAACGCGGCCGCGAATTGGGCCGTTTGGGGATCATTCCCAACGGCGCGGTGCTGGTCCGCGGCGGGAAAATTGCCGCCGTGGGTTCCACCGCCGAACTGCGCGCCGATTTCCCCAATGAGCCGGCCCTGGACGCGGGCGGCAAGGTGGTGATGCCCGGCTTTGTGGACCCCCACACCCATCTGGTATGGGCTGGGGACCGCGCCGCCGAATTTGAAATGCGGCTGGAGGGCAAGACCTATCTGGAAATCATGGCGGCGGGCGGCGGGATCGTCTCCACCGTGCGCGCCACGCGCCAGGCCAGCCTGGAAACGCTCAAAGATCAAACCCGCGCGCGCATGCGCAGCCTGCTGCGCCACGGCACCACCACCGCCGAGGCCAAAACCGGCTACGGCCTGGAAACCCAATCTGAACTGCACCAGATGCAGGTGCTTTTGGAATTGGACGCCGAAGGCGGGCTGGAGCTGGTGCCCACCTTCCTGGGCGCACACGCTATCCCGCAGGAAACCAAAGACAACCCGCAGGCCTTCACCGACCAGGTGGTGAGCGAAATGCTGCCCGCCCTGCACGCCTGGTGGCAGGCCCACGGCGGCCAGCGCCCCCTGCCCTATGTGGACGTGTTCTGCGAGACCGGCGCCTTCAGCCTGGAGCAGTCGCGCCAAATCCTCACCGCGGCCAAAGCCCTGGGCTTCCCGCTCAAGATCCACGCGGATGAATTTGACAACCTGGGCGGGGCCAGTCTGGCGGCCGAGCTGGGGGCCGCTTCGGCCGATCACCTGGTGAAGACCTCCGCCGCCGATATCGCCGCCCTGGCGCGTTCCAACACCGTGGCCGTGGCCTTGCCCTGCACGCCTTTCGGCCTGGCCGACCCCCACTACACCCCCGCACGCGCCATCCTGGAAGCCGACGGCCTGCTGGCGGTGGCCTCCGATATCAACCCCGGCACGGCCTGGTGCGAGAGCATGCAGTTCGTCATCGCCCTGGCCTGCCGTTACCTGCGCCTGACCCCCGCTCAGGCCGTGGCCGCCGCCACCATCAACGCCGCCGCTGCCGTGGGCCGCGCCGAGCGCGTGGGTTCGCTGGAGCTGGGCAAACAGGCCGATCTGCTGATTCTGTCGGTGGATGACTACCGCCACCTGGGCTACCGCTTCGGTACCAATCTGGTGCAAACCGTGATCAAGCGCGGACAGATCCTGCCCGCATAGGAGGGCCGCATGCCCAGCATAGAACAGGCGCGTGAATGGTATCAGAGCGCTGACGCCGTCCACGACTTTGAACACGTCCTGCGCGTGTACACCCTTTCCGAACGGCTGGCCCACCTGGAAGGCGCGGATGTGGACATCGTCCATGCCGCCGCCCTGCTGCACGATTCCCGCGGGGCCTCACCCAACGGCAGCGGACGGCAGGAACATCATCTGGCCTCGGCTGAATTTGCTGCCGAAGTGCTGGCCGCGGAGGGCTGGCCTGCCGAGCGCATCGCCGCCGTGCAGCACTGCATCCGCGCCCACCGCTACCGCGACGACCGCGAACCGCCCCAAAGCATCGAAGCCAAGGTGATTTTTGACGCCGACAAGTTGGACGTGCTGGGCGCCATCGGCGTGGCCCGCACCATCGGCTTTGCCGTGCTGGCCGGTCAGCCCATCTACGCGCAGCCCTCCGAGCAGTTTTTACAGACCGGCGAAAAGCTCCCCGGCGAAGCACACAGCTCCTACCATGAATACCTGTTCAAGCTGCGCAATGTGGAAAGCCGCCTGTTCACCCCCAGCGCGCGGGCCCTGGCCCAGGCGCGCACCGCCTACATGGACGGATATTACCGTCAGTTGGCCGCCGAAATGCGCGGGGAGTGCTGAGCCGTCATGGGGGATCGAATCCGCGGTGTGCTCACCCGAAAACCCGGCGCGCTGGAGCTGTGCCTGGTCACGCTTCTGGCGGCGGCGGTGTTCTTTTTCCACCTGCCGCACATCCTGCACACCCCCGATGAAAGCGATTGGATCGCCACCAGCCAGTTTTACGAAGCCTTCATTCAAGGTGAATTCCCGCCGGAAGCCTGGCACGCGGTTTGGGGCTGGCAGGAAACCTATTGGACCCTCACTCAACCCCCCGCTGCCCGCTATCTCATCGCCATCGGCCGCCGCGCTGGCGGTTACGCTGTGCGCGACCTGAACACACCCTGGAACTGGGCTTTAGACGTGCAGGGCAATATCGAGGCGGGCAAAATGCCCACCCCGCGGCTGTTGTTTTGGTCGCGCCTGCCGATGGTGCTGCTGACGGCCTTCAGCGTGGGGCTGCTCTTCGCCCTGGCCGGCGCGCTCAGCGGACGGCTGGGGGCCTACGCCCTGGCTGGCCTATTGCTGACCAGCACCTACCTGCGCGAGACCACCCTGCGCGCCCTGGGGGAAGCCCCCCTGCTCTTCTTTGTGCTGGCCTGCGCCGTGCTCACCATCGCGGGGCTGCAAAGCTGGCTGCGGGCCGCGCAAGCGGAGAACGCCCCCCTGCGGCGCGCCTATCTGTGGTTCGCCCTGGCCGGCATCGCCGCCGGTCTGGCGGCCGCCAGCAAACTCAACGGCCTGCTGGCCGCGGGGGGCGCAGCCGCCGCGGCGCTGTGGGCGGCCCTCTTCTGGCGCGGCTCCATTTCCCCCGCCCGCGCGCGCACCTTCGCCCTGCGGGTTATCCCCCTGGTAAGCCTGCTGGCCATGGGCACCCTCATCGCCGTGTATCCCTTGCTGCACAGCGACCCTCTCACCCGCCTGGGGCGCATGTACAAATTCCGGTTGCAGGAAATGCAGGTGCAGACCGAAGGTTTCCCCCAGGACACCCTCACCTCCCCCCTGGAGCAAATCGGCGCGGCAGCCGTGCATGTCTTTTCCAGCGATGCCGCTTTCCGCTTCCCTGGGGCGGTGCTGCTGAACGGCGCGCTCACCGCCGTGGGGGCTGCCGTGCTGCTGCGCGGGCTTTTCGGCCGCAAAGCCGGTGAAAGCGCCGCGGCCCTGGCCGTGCGCCTGGGTCTGCTGGGGGTACTGGGCCCGCTGGTGGCGGCGGCCTGCTTCAGCCCGCTGAACTGGGGGCGCTATTACCTCTTTCCGGTGCTGCTGGGGCTGATGTGCACCGCGCTGGGCCTCCACCATTTGCTGGAATGGGCGGCGGCGCGTGCGCGTTGAATTGTTGAGGAACTGTAAGCTAATTTGCGTTTCTCGGTCTTGCCTTTCCTCCCCTTCCCTCGTAAAATCTAAAACATGAGCATCCCCTACGGCCCCATCTTAATTGTAGAAGACGTTCCCAACGTTCAGGAACTTCTGGAAGTCACCCTGCGTTTCAAGGGCTATCCGGTGATCACCGCCAACAACGGGCAGGAAGCCCTGGAAAAAATCGCCCATGAGCGCCCGGCCCTGATCATCACGGATATCCTCATGCCGAAGATGGACGGGTATGCCCTGGCGCACAACCTGCGCAAGAATCCGCTCACCAGCGCCATCCCGCTCATCTTTGTCTCGGCCACCTACATCACCGCCGAAGATAAGCGCTTTGCGCTCAGCCTGGGGGGCGTGCGCTTCATCGAAAAGCCCATTGACACCGAAGATTTCCTGCTGACCGTGGCCGAAATTTTGACCCAGGGGGTGCCCACCCTGCCCCAGCCGCTGGAAGACGAGGATTTTTACCGCGGCTACCGCGAACGGCTGGAAGGCAAGCTGCGCTACAAGCACACCCAGATCGCCCGTACCGAGCGACTGCTGCAAACCTTGCCCCCGGATCAAAAACCGGCCTTCGAGACGCTGCTGCAGCACGCCATCAACGACCGCGAGGAAATTCAGCGCGAGCTTAATGAGCTGACCCTCTTTATGGAAAAATTTGAGAAGGGCGAAGAGTAAGTCCCACCCCCCTACCCCCCAGCAAACCCATACGCAGGCTGTTGGCCCGCCAACAGCCTGACTTTTTACCCAAACCCGGAGTGAACCCCCCATGCAACCCCAATTGACAGACCTGATCCGCATCGCCCGCCAGGCCGGAGAGATTCAGCGCGCCGGTTTTGGCCAAGCCCACCAGGTGGGCCACAAAGGCCCCGTGGATCTGGTCACCGAAATTGACCACCGCTGCGAAGCCCACATCCTCAACGCCATCCAAAGCCAGTTCCCCGGCCACCACATTGTGGCCGAAGAAAGCGGCCAGATCAACGGCGGCAGTCCGCATACCTGGTATGTGGACCCCCTGGACGGAACCGTCAACTACGCCCATTCCGTGCCGCTGTTTTCCGTGTCCATCGCCTACGCCGAGGGCGGCCAGACCCAACTGGGGGTGGTGTATGACCCCATGCGCGACGAGTGTTTCAGCGCCCAGCGCGGGCGCGGCGCCTGGCTCAACGACCAGCCTATCCGCGTTTCCAGCGCAGATCAACTGATTGACGCCCTGCTGGTCACCGGTTTCCCTTACGAACTGGAGCAGCGCCAGCTGAATCTGGAACTGTTCGCGGATTTCTCGCTGCAGTGTCAGGGTGTGCGCCGCCTGGGTTCGGCGGCTTTAGACCTGTGCTACGTGGCCTCGGGACGCCTGGACGGCTATTGGGAGCTTTCGCTCAAGGCCTGGGATGTGGCCGCGGGCGCGCTGATTGTGCAGGAGGCTGGGGGCCTCTTGACCGCGCCGGACGGGCAGACGGATTTCTTCCGGCCGCCCTTCGCCCTGCTCACCGCCAACCCGCAGCTCTACCCGCTGATGCTGAAGGTGCTGCGCCAGCACATGCCCGCCTGAGGCTGTAAACAACACAAAAGGGCTGCCCTCGTAAAGGCAGCCCTTCTTTTTTATGGATGACAAAATGGAGAGGATTAGCTCTGCGGCTCCACCACCTCAGGCATCAGCGGTTCCACCGGGTCCGGCCGCGCGGCCGCTTCAGCGTCGCCAAATTCCCGCCCCGTCAGCCGCCGGAAGGTGATCACCCAGGCGCTGGACAGGTAGGCTTGCAGCACGCCGCTCAGTACCCAGGCCAACGGCAGGTACAGGGCCAGGAAGACGACCGAGACGATAAAACCGGTGCGCATGGCTTCAAAGGTGCCCGCGATCAGCCCGCCAAAGATGGGGATGAGGATCAGCAGGGCCGGCAGGCCGATGACCAGCGAAATCAGGCCGCCGCCAATCCACAGGATCAGACCCATCACCAGCATGGCGGTCACGTTGCTGCGGATCACCGCGAAGCCGCGCTTCAGGCTGTCAATGACGCCCAGATTCTCGCCCACCAAAGCCGCCATGCTCTGCTCAACCCACACGCCGATCAGCAGGGAAATGGGGATCAAGAGGCACAAGAGCGGCAGCAGGCACAACAGGCCGATGCCCAACGTGGCCACCGCGATTGCGATCATGGGCAAGGCGATCACCAGTCCCAGAACAATGCCGCCAGCCGCCAGCAAAAGGTTCAGCAAAACCACCCGCCAGAAGTAGGGTTTCAGCTCAGCCCACACTGTGCGCAGGTTCAGCTGCGGACGGCCTTCATCTGCCAACCAGGCCCCGCGCATCAGGCCGGTTTTGCCCAGACTGGAAACGAAGAAGACCACCACCACCAGGATCAGCGTGACGCAAATGAGGACGAAAGGCAGCCACACCGGCATGTTTTCGAAGAAATTTTCCATCTGGCCGAAAAATTGCTGCATTTCAGGAGGCAGGTTCATTCCACTGCCGTTGTTGGGGGAATAACTGCCGCCCCCACCGCCCCCACCGCCGCCTCCGCCCCCACCGCCGCCGCTGCCGCAGCTGGCCAGGAAACCGAACAGCCATAAGATCTTATTTTTCCAGATCACTTTCCAAGCGCGTTGTAACACTTCACCGTAGTTCATAGGAACCTCCTGGAACTATATACGTGAAGGGCGCAAAAAAGTTGCGTGCGGGCTGTGCTCATTCCCATTCGATCGTGGCGGGGGGCTTGCTGGTCACGTCGTACACCACGCGGTTCACGCCCTTGACCTCATTCACAATCCGGCTGGAGACGCGCGCCAGCAGCTCATACGGCAGCCGCGCCCAATCGGCGGTCATAAAATCTTCGGTGGTCACCGCCCGCAGCGCCGCGGTCTCGTGATAGGTGCGTTGATCGCCCATCACGCCCACCGAATACACCGGCAGCAGCACGGCAAAGGCCTGGGCGATCCCACCGGCTTCGCGCTCTTTTTGGTTCAGCATGCCCGCCCGTCCCAGCTCATCGGTGAACACTGCGTCCGCCTGGCGCAAAATCTCCAATCGCTCGGCGGTGACTTCACCCAGGCAGCGCACGGCCAGCCCCGGCCCAGGGAAGGGCTGCCGCCAGATCAGCCCGGCGGGCAAACCCAGAGCCTGCCCCACGGCGCGCACTTCATCTTTAAACAGGTAGCGCAGCGGCTCAATCAGGCGGAAGGTCAGGCCCTCCGGCAGGCCGCCCACGTTGTGATGGGTTTTGATGCGCGCGGCCTTGTTGCGGTCGGGCGCGCTGGATTCCACCACGTCGGGGTAAATGGTGCCCTGCACCAGGAAGGGAACTTCGCCCAGCTTGCGCGCCTCGTGCTCAAACACGCGGATGAAGGTCTCGCCGATGATGCGGCGTTTGGCCTCCGGCTCGGTCACCCCGCGCAAGGCCCGCAAGAAGGTGTCGGCCGCGTCCACCACCACCAGCCGCGGCCCCAGCGTGCCTTCAAAGGCCGCCCGCACCTGCTCCCGCTCCCCCATGCGCAGCAGGCCGTTATCCACAAACACGGCGGTTAACTGCTCGCCCACGGCGCGGTGGGCTAAAGCCGTGGCCACGCTGGAATCCACGCCGCCGGAGACGGCCGTCAGCACCCGCTGGCCGCCCGCCTGGGTGCGAACACGTTCCACCGCCTGGGTGATGATCGATTCGGGCGTCCAATCCGGTTGGGCGCCACAGATGCCGACCACAAAATTGCGCAGAACTTCCAGGCCGCCGGGGGTGTGGTGCACCTCAGGGTGGAACTGCACCCCGTAGCGGCGCGCGGCTACATCGCCCATGGCCGCCGCGGGGGAATTGGGGCTGGCCGCCAGAATCTGAAAGCCCGCCGGGGCCGATTCAATGCGGTCGCCGTGCGACATCCACACCCGTTGGCGGCCAGAGGGCAGCAGCGGGTTAGGCAGCACGGTTTCAATCTCGGCCGGGCCGTATTCGCGCTCCTGCGAAGCCGCCACCCGCCCGCCCAGGGCATGGGTCAGGGTCTGCATACCGTAGCAAATGCCCAGCACCGGCAGGCCCGATTCCAGGATAAAGTTTGGAATGGCCGGCGCGCCCGCGTCGTAGACTGAATTCGGCCCGCCGGAGAGGATGTAGCCTTTCGGCTGGATGGCGTCCATCTGTGCCTGGGGCGCATCCCAGGGGAAAAGTTCGCAGTACACGTGCAGCTCGCGCACGCGGCGTGCGATCAGTTGGGCGTATTGCGAACCAAAATCGAGAATGGCAATCGCGTCGGGCATGGTTCAGTCATCCAGGAAAGTGATTTGCTGATTGTCCATGTTGGTGATGGTGACCAGCGAGACCACCGGCACCCCCAGCGGGGCCAACAGTTCGCGCCCGCCCTCAAAGGATTTTTCCACCAGGGTGCCGATACCCACCAGGTCGGCTCCCGCCGCCTGAACCAGCCGCACCAGGCCCTGAATGGTCGAGCCAGAGGCCAAAAAATCGTCAATGATGAGCACTTTTTCGCCCCGCGGCAGGTATTCCGGCGAAACGATCAATTCCACCATGTGACCTTTGGTATGCGAAGGCGCCACCGTCAGATACACTGTGTTGGGCATGGTGATGGGTTTGGATTTGCGCGCGTACACCACCGGCAGGTTCAGGTAGCGGGCTGCCATCACCGCCGGGGCAATCCCGCTGATCTCGGCGGTCAAAACGCGGGTCGCGCCCACCCCCGCGAAAAGCCGCGCAAATTCCTGCCCGCAGGCGTCCATCAACACCGGGTCCACTTGATGATTGATGAAACCGTCCACCTTGAGGATCCCACCCCCCAGGTTCTTGCCGTCGCGCAAAATCCGGTCTTTCAAGAGCTGCATCATCCTACTGGTCCTCCGCATGAATTGAGTTGTGTAGACATTTTACCGCTCGACAGCCTTTTGTGCCAAACCAAAAACCAACCTCGTCCGAACCATTGTGCCTGACCGCGCAGCCAAAGGTCCCCCACCCACCTGAAAAGCAAATCGCTTCCGCAGCGTCCGGAGGGCTTGCGGTTCTGTGTTAGAATCGGGAGGATGAATTCCGTTTTCTCTCTCACCCTGGCGTCCAATTCCCCTCGACGCCGCCAGATGCTGGCCTGGACCGGCTGGGAATTTCAGACCGCCCCCGCGGATATTGATGAAAGCCCGCGCCCAGGCGAAACCCCGGCCGAGTACGTGCGCCGCCTGGCCCGCGAAAAAGCCCTGGCCTCCGCCCAAACCCAGCCCGCCCATGTGCTCATCCTGGCCTCGGATACCACCGTGGCAGACGGCAGCCAGCTGCTGGGCAAGCCTGCGGATGCTGAGGACGCCCGCCGCATGCTGCGCCAGCTGCGCGGCCGCACCCACCAGGTCTACACCGCCCTGGCGGTGCGCCCCCCCCACAGCGGCGAGCTGCTGGAAGATCTGTGCTGCACGGATGTGCCCATGCGCGAATACACCGAAGCCGAGATCGAAGCCTACCTCGCCACCGGCGACCCGTTTGACAAAGCCGGCGCGTACGCCATCCAACATCCCGGCTTTCGGCCGGTTGAAACCCTGCAAGGGTGCTATGCCAGTGTGATGGGCCTGCCCCTCTGCCATCTGGTGCGCACTCTGCGCCGATTAAATCTTGAACCCCTGGCCGCCATTCCCCCGGTCTGCATGTCTAACCTGGGTTACACCTGCCCGGTGTGGCAGTCTGTCCTGGCTGGCAAAATGTGAGGTTGTATGAAGATCCAGAAATTAAGCGCCTACTTTTTATTGTTGGCTCTTCTGCTCAGCGCCTGCAGCGGGGGGAACACCCCCACGCCTGAGACCCCTGTGACCCCCACCGCGGATCTGCCCGCGCCCGTGGTCAACATTACCGCCGCACCCGATGCACGCGCGGCTTTTCAAGCCTTTTTGGACGCCTGGGCTGCCGAAGATTTTGGCAGCATGTACGCCATGCTGGCCACCGTCAACCGCGACGCCGTGACCCAGGAAGAATTCACCAACCGCTACCTGGAAACCGCCACCAGCCTGACCCTCACCGGCCTGAAAACCGAGATTCTCTCCACCCTCACCAAACCCACCAGCGCCCAGATGGCCTACCGCGCCACCTACATCACCAGCCTGATGGGCGAAATCTCCCGCGAAATGACCGCCACCCTGGCTCTGGAAAACGGTGAATGGAAAGTGCAGTGGGAAGACGGCATGATCCTGCCCGAACTGCGCGGCGGCAACCGCCTGGCCCTGGAGCTGAAGACCCCCAGCCGGGCCGACATTTACGACCGCAACGGGCAGCCCCTGGCCACCCAAACCGAAGCTGTGGCTTTGGGGATTGTCCCCAACCAGATCGAAGATGGGCGCGAAGGCCGCCTGTTGGACGCCCTCTCGCGTCTGACCGGCAAGACCACCCCCGAAATCCAGGTTCTCTACGATGATCTGCGCAGCGCCAACTGGTACATTCCGGTGGGCGAAGCCCTGTCTCAGGAAGTGCAGGAGCGATACGATGTGCTTTCTGGCCTGGGCGGGTTGGTGATGAACCCCTTCACCTCGCGCTATTATTACCGCGGTGGCATCGCTCCGCACGTCACCGGTTATGTCCAATACATCCCCAAAGAAGAGCTGGAAGATTGGAAGCGGCGCGGCTACCGCGGCGATGAAAAAGTCGGCATGGCCGGTCTGGAAAAATGGGGCGAAGATTACCTGGCGGGCAAGCGCGGCGCCAGCCTGTACGTGGTCAACCCCCAGGGCGAAATTCTCTCGCGCCTGTCCCAAAGCGACCCGCAGCCTTCGCAGTCGCTTTACACCACCCTGGACGGTGATTTCCAATACCTGGTACAGCGTTCCATCGCGGGTTTCCGCGGCGCAGTCGTGGTGATGGAGCGCGATACCGGCCGCATCCTGGCGATGGCCTCCTCGCCCAGCTTTGATCCCAACTCCTTCGAACCGGGCAACTACAACAGCGGCTATTACCTGACCGATATTTTCAACTCGGATTCTCAGCCCCTGGTCAACCGCGCCGCTCAGGGCGGCGGTTACCCCCTGGGTTCGGTGTTTAAAATCATCACCATGGCCGCCGCGCTGGAAAGCGGCCTGTACACCCCCGAAACCACCTACGAATGCGGTTACGAATTCACTGAGCTGGAAGGTCAGGTGTTTGACGATTGGACCAAGGCCAAAGGTGTGGCACCTTCGGGCACGCTGAACCTGCCCGAAGGCCTGATGCGCTCCTGCAACCCCTGGTTCTACCACATCGGCCTCGATCTTTACCGCCAGAATCGCCCGCAGGACGTGTCCAAACTGGCGCGCGCCTTCGGCCTGGGTGCAGCCACCGGCATTGACCAGATCGCAGAATCCACCGGGAATCTGCCCGATCCCGAAAATGAGGGCGACGCGGTGCAGTTGGCCATCGGCCAGGGGCGCATGCTCGTCACCCCGCTCCAGGTGGTGGATTTCATCGCCGCCATCGGCAACGGCGGCACGCTCTACACCCCGCAGTTGGTGGAAAAAATCACCGGCCCCGACGGCAACCCCACCTACAGCTTTGCCCCCAAAGAGCGCGGCAAGCTGCCTGTGAAGCCGGAGACCCTCAAGGTCATCCAGGACGCGATGGCCTCGGTGATCTCGAACCCGCGCGGCACGGCCTACCGCACCTTCATCGGCATGAACATCAACATGCACGGCAAAACCGGCACCGCCCAGGACCCGCGCGGCAAACCGCACGCCTGGTTTGCGGGCTATACCGATTCGCCCCGTGAGGATAAACCCAATATCGCCGTGGTGGTGCTGGCAGAAAACTCCGGCGAAGGCTCCGAAATCGCTGCGCCCATTTTCCGGCGCGTGATTGAGCTGTACTACGACGGCAAGCCTGGACGCCTGTATCCCTGGGAGACCTCCTATTGGATCACCGAAACGGCCACGCCGCTGTACACCAACACGCCCATCCCGCAGGATACGCCCACACCCTCGCCGGAAGAAGTGACCGAGACGCCCGAACCATGAAAGCCGAATGGATCCCTGGGCGAGTGATGCGCTTGCAGTCCGGCTTCTACTCGGTAGAAACCGGCCAGGGGACCTTTGTCTGTCAGGTGCGCGGGCGGGTTAAACGCCGCCGCGACCGCACCGATTTCATCGCCATCGGCGACCGCGTGCAGGTCAGCCTGCTGCCAGACGGCAGCGGGGTGATTGAACAGGTGGAAGAGCGCCGCAGCGCCCTGGTGCGCCTGGATCCGCGCCCCGGCGGGGATTACCGACAGATTCTGGTGGCCAACGCCGACCAGATGGGGCTGGTGTTTGCCTGCGCCCATCCCACCCCCCACCTGCGCATGTTGGACCGCTTTCTGGTCATCTGCGAAAAACAGAGCATCCCCGCCTTCATCGTCGCCAACAAGGTGGATCTGGTGGGCATGCAAGCCGCCCGCGAGTGGTTTGGCCGCTATGAGGCCGTGGGCTACCCCGTGCTGTACACCTCCGCCGCCCAGGGCCTGGGCATTGACGCCCTGCACAGCCGCCTGCAGGGCCGTCTGACAGGCCTGGCGGGGCCTTCGGGGGTGGGCAAATCCAGCCTGCTCAACGCTGTGCAGCCTGAGCTGGGCCTGGCGGTGAGCGAAGTTTCACAGTTCACCCAGAAAGGCCAGCACACCACCGTGGTGCGCGAGATGTTCGCCCTCAACGGGGGCGGCTACGTGGTGGATTTACCCGGCCTGCGCAGCCTGGCCCTGTGGGATACTCAGCCGGAGGAATTGGACGGCTACTTCCCCGAACTGCGCGAGCTGGTGGCCGACTGCCAGTACAATGACTGCACCCATCAAAATGAAAGCGGCTGTGCGGTGCGGCGCGCGGTGGAAGACGGCGCCGTCCACCCGGAACGTTACATCTCTTACCTGCGCATGCGCTTTGGGGATGCCGAAGTGCCGGAAGAAGAGAGCGAAGCCTGATCCGCCCCCCTTCCTCAGCCGTTTAAATATTACTTCACGGTTTCACACCACACCCACAACCAGTCCGTTCAACATGTTGGGAGGGAATTGCATTGAGCACGCCGTCAAAACTCACCTGGGAAATGCTGACCCTGAAGCTGCGCAACCCGTTTCGCCTGTCTTACGGCGTCAGCGAAGAGCGCCAGGCCTATTGGATCCGCCTGCAGGACGACAGCGGCTGGGGGGAGGGCACCATCCCGCCCTATTACCGCGTGGACGCCAGCGCCATGACGAACTATTGGGCGCAGACCGCGGCGAATCCAGCCGCCCTGCCAGATGACCCGGCTGATTTCGCCGCCTTTGTGGGCAGCGCCGGCCCCGCCCCCGCGCGCTGCGCCGTGGATCTGGCGCTGTACGACCGTCTGGGTAAACGCCTGGGCCAGCCCCTCTACCGCCTGTTGGGCCTGCCCCAACCCCAGCCCCAGCCGACTTCTTTCACCATCGCTATTGACACCCCTGAAGCCATGGCGCAGATGGCCCAGCAAATCGCCAGCTACCCCATCATCAAGATCAAGCTGGGCAGCGATGACGACCGCGCCCGCCTGGCTGCCATCCGCGCCGCCCGCCCGGACGCCCGTCTGCGCGTGGATGCCAACGCCGGTTGGAGCCGCGCCGAAGCCCAGACCCGCCTGGAAGAGCTGCTGCCTTTTGACCTGGAAATGATCGAGCAGCCCCTGGCCAAAGAGGACATCGAGGGCATGGGCCAACTGCAAGCCACTTGCCCCATCCCCATTGTGGCGGATGAATCGGTGCAGACTCTGGAGGATGTGGAGAATCTGGCCCGCGCGGGTGTGCACGGCATCAACCTCAAGCTGATGAAGATCGGCGGGTTGACCCCCGCCCTGGTGCTGCTGAAGCGCGCCCAGGCCCTGGGCCTGCGCATCATGCTGGGGTGTATGATCGAAACGTCCATCGGAACCACGGCCATGGCGCATCTGGCCGGAACCGCCGAATGGCTGGATCTGGACGCCCCCATGCTGATTTCCAATGATCCCTTTGACGGCGTGCAGTTTGACCCGCAAGCCACCCTGTCTGTGCCGGAGCGCGCGGGCATCGGGGCCATTTTGAAGGAGACGAACTAATGGAATCCGTACAAACCGCCCTGGCCGAAACCGCCGCCCTGTTCCGCGATACCCGCATGTGGGTCTTTGATGTGCAGATTGAGCGCATGGAAGCCGATCAAGTCACGCTGCGCGGGCGTGTATTGGAGCAAAACCAGCTCGACGCCCTGCGCGAAGCCGTCGCCAGCCGCGCCCCCCAGGTCTGCCTGGACAGCAGTGCTGTGACGGTGCTGCGCACGCCCAGCACTCCCTGCGTGCACGTGGGCACCAACCTCACCAGCCTGCATGCCGGCCCCTCCTGGCTCAGCGAACAGCTCAGCCAGCTGCTGTTCGGCATGGAAGTTGAGATTTTAACCCAGGAGGGCAACTGGGTGTACGTGCGCCAGGCGGACGGCTATTTGGGCTGGGCCTACCGGCCGTATCTGTCGGATGCGCCCGTGCCCGAACCCACCCACATCGTGGTGGAACCGGCGTCCATCATGCGCGCCGCGCATAATCCCCAGGGTGAAATCCTCTCGCGCGTTCTGGGTGGAACCTATGTGCGCCTACTCTCGGTGCAGGGAGACCGCGCCGAAATTCAGGCCCACCAGCGCGGCTGGATCAACAAAGCCGATCTGCGCGCCCTAAACGCCCTGCCCCAATCCAATACCGCCCGCCGGCCGGTGATGATGGTGGACGGCACGCGCATGATTGGGGTTCCCTATCTGTGGGGCGGCTGCTCAGCCAACGGCATTGACTGTTCCGGTCTGGCCCAGCTGATGCACCGCTGGGTGGGGCTGAACATCGCCCGCGACGCGGATATGCAGTACGAGGCGGGTTTCAAGGTGGAGCCGCCCTACCGTCCCGGCACGCTGCTCTTCTTTGGTGAAAACGGCAGCGCGCGCCACATCACCCATGTGGCGGTCAGCCTGGGCGGCTGGACCATTCTGCATTCTTCCCGTGCCCGTAACGGGGTGTATGTGGACGATGTGCAGGGCGTGGCCCACCTGCGCGAGAGCTTCGCCGGGGCAGCCACCTACCTGTATTAGCCTTTAGATCCTCAAGAGATTTGCAAAGAAGCCCCATGTGGGCTTCTTTTTTTATCCTTCCGCGGCAGCGTCTTC
Organism: Levilinea saccharolytica; assembly: GCF_001306035.1. GTDB lineage: Bacteria > Chloroflexota > Anaerolineae > Anaerolineales > Anaerolineaceae > Levilinea > Levilinea saccharolytica. Next base: position 9,233 of record NZ_LGCM01000038.1, on the reverse strand, counting down.
CCCCGCCAGACGGTCAATTTGGTGGGCAGGGGTGAAGCGCACGCTGCCGTCCGGCTGCAGATGGATATACACCGGCCGGGCTGGGTCGGGCTCCACCTTGCGCATCAGACGCTGCAAGATCTCCGGCAGCCGCTGGGGCGGCGGGCCTCCCTCCGGCCAAACAGCCGCGCACAGCGCCGCGGCGGTGAAGGTCATATGCGGGTGCAGCATCAGATATTCCAGCAGGTCCCCTTCTGCGTCCGTCAGCGCCTGGGTTTCCCAGGCAGCCGGGGCTTTTTCCACCGGCTTCAGCAAGGCGATCTTGTCCAATTGCAGCCGTTCCAGCTCGCCCGCGCTGGGGGACTGCGCCCACACCGCGTCCACGCGCCGCACAACGGCCGGATGGATGCGCAGATCTTCCAGGGTCAACGGGCAGCCGTCTGCGAAAGCTTCGCAGGCCGCCGTGATCAAAGCCGGGTAGCCGCCCGTTAAGGATACCAGCGTGCTCAGGGCCTGCGCCTCCCAGGCGAAGCCCATCCGCGCCGCCGCCTGGCGCGCCGTCCAACGCGCATCCTCCACCCCCAGCGGCCCCAGCCACAGGGTTTGTTCAGTGAACAGTTCATCCAGTTCAGAGGCATAGGCCGGGGCGCGCCGCGCGGTGGTCACATAGCTCAGGCGGCGGTCAAAATCATCATGCAGACTGCGCAGGTGCAGCTCCACAGCGGAATTAGCCGCGCGGTCGTAGCCGTCCAGCAGCAAACAAACCCGCCCCGGCGAGCGCAGCAGCCTGCGCTCCACCGCCACTTCCAGCGCAGAAAACCAGTCGCCGTGCGAAGGCATAGGTTCGCCCAGGGCCAGCAGCGCCGCCCGAAACAGGCTGGCCGCATCCGGCGGCTCCAGCGCCTGCATATTCACCCACACCGCGCCTAAGGCTGCCCCCTCGAACTGCATCAGGGCCGCCAGCAAGGCACTCTTTCCGCAGCCGCTCAGGCCCGCTACCCAGGCGCACTTCCCCGCCTGCAGCCAGCGGCGCAGCGTCTGGATCTCCGTCTGTCGGTAACGGGGTGGGTAATCAATGCCGATATTCATGAATATGCCCCTCCAGCCCGGTCACACCGCCGCCAGGGCCGCCTGCAAAGCCGCCTGATTGCTGGTCACCACCGGCAGTCCGCTGACCTGGCTCAGGGCATCCCTCAGGTCAAAGGCCGGAAAATTGGTGCAGGACACAAACAGCGCGTCTGCATCGGCCTTCTGCACCAGCACACGCGCTCCTTCCAAAATCACCTCCGGCGGCACCGCCGCGATCTGGGTATTATCGCTGATCCCCAAACCCGCCAAAGCTGCCACCTCTAACCCATCCGCCTCCAGGCTGGCGCGGATAGGGCCGTTAAGCGCATCCACATAGGGCGTCAGCACCAGCCAGCGCCGTGCGCCCAGGTCGCGCATCTGCTGGCGCACCGCCTGGGCCACGCTCACCACCGGCGCCCCGCACTGCGCCGAAAGCCGCCGCACCAGTTCCGCCTCAAAGGCGTTGCCGCGCAGCGCCCCAGCGCTGGTGCAGCCGAAGACCACCACATCCGGCCGCAGCCCCGCCAGCGAGTGTGCCGCGGGCAGGGCGTACTCGTCCAGCATGCGCGCCTCGGCCTCCGGCGTCACCGCGTCCAAAAGCATACGTGCGGTGTGCAAACTCCAGCCCGCGGGCAGCCGCCGGTAAAAATCCGGTTCCATCACCGTGTTGGTGGAGGGCACCAACAGTCCCAAACGGCAAGGGCAGGTGTGCATATTTTCTCCTGTCAGGGTTTAAGCATCTTCAGGCCGGGTCATCCCCGCGAACAACCCCCTCGCGCCAGGCGTACACCGCCGCCTGCGTGCGGTCGGCCAGGTGCAATTTGCCCAGGATATTGCTCACGTGGCTTTTGACGGTTTTCTCGCTTAAAAACAGCCGTTGGGCGATCTCCGCGTTGGAAAGCCCCTCGGCAATCAGCCGCAGCACTTCCAATTCGCGCTCGCTCAAATCGGAATACACCGCGCCGCCCGACTTACGCTCCCCGCGCATCTCCTGCACCAGGCGCGAAGCCACCTGCGGGTGCAGAATGGCCTCATGCCGGGCGGCGGCGCGGATGGCGTCGGCCAGCTCATCGGGGGCAATATCCTTGAGCAGATACGAGAGCGCCCCGGCTTTAATCGCCGGAAAAATGTGCGAATCCTCGTGGTAGGAGGTCAGCACCACCACATTGCTGCGCGGGCTGACCTGACGCAGCCGCCAGGTGGCCTCCACCCCGTCCATCTCCGGCATCACCAGATCCATCAGCACCACATCCGGCACCAGTTCCGCGGCCAGTTTGACCGCCTCAGCCCCCGAACTGGCCTCGCCCACCACTTCCAGGTCGGGCTGCGTCTCCAAAAAGGCGCGCACCCCCCCGCGGACAATGGCATGGTCGTCCACCAGCATCACGGTAATGGTTTCATTCATGAGCCACCTCGGTGTTTCGATCGGGTGAGAGAACTGGGATTTGCGCTGACAGGTGGGTGCTGCCTGGGCGGCTTTCCACGGCGAAGACCCCGCCCAGGGCGTGGATGCGCTCACGCATCGAACGCAGTCCCAGGCCGGAGACGGGTTGGTTGGGGTCAAATCCCTGGCCGTCATCGCGCACCTCCAGGGCGGCAGAGTCGTGGTTAAAGATCAAAGCCATCTCCACCATGCTGGCGCGGCTGTGGCGGGCAATATTGGAAAGGGCCTCCTGCGCCATGCGGAAGAAAGCCTGCTCCGTCTCCGGGTGCAGCGGCTGCGGGCTGCCCTCCACATGGAAAGCTGCCCGGCAGTTATTCTGCCTGGCCCACTGCCGCACGAGTTCATCCAGCGCCGCCGGCAGGCTTTTCTCGCTGAGCTGGGGCGGGCGCAGAGTCTGAATCAGGGTGGTCAGTTCCTGTTGAGTCTGGCGCGAAACCTCGGTGGCAATGTCCAGCCGCTGGCGGGCCGCCTGGGGATCGCGTTCCCACAAGGCCTGGGCCGCCGCCAGATTCATGCTGACGGCAAACACCTGCTGCTTAACGCTGTCGTGCAGGTCGCGAGCCAGCCGGTTGCGTTCTTCCAAAGCGGCCAAATCCTGGCGGGTCTGCATCAGATTTTGCAGCTCATCCGCCATCTGGTTCAAATCCTGAGCCAGCAAGCCGATTTCATCCGCTGAACGATCCTGCAGCCGCTGGCGAAAATCGCCCTGACCCCAGGCATCGGTGGTGTGCATGATCCCCTTAATGCGCTTCACCAGGCTGCGTGCAGTCAACGCCCCAAAGACCATGCCGATCAGTCCGGCCACCAACGTCAGCGGCGCCACCGTGGGGGCTACTGAAAAGAGCGTGGAGATCAATAAATCCAACTGGTTGGGCCGTTCCAACACCACCAGAGTCACCCCCAAAAGCCGGCCGCTCTGGTGAATGGGGGCCGCAGCGATCTGGCGGTTTTCCTCGCGCGACCACAATTTGCGCGCGTCGCGCTCGCCGCCCAGCGCCTGCCGCAGCAGGTTCAACCCCGCGGGCGAAGCCTCCGCCGTCAACGGCCGCCCCGCAGACCAGCGTTCTGGATGATTGCTGGCAATGACGTGACCCTGCGGGTCGGCCACCACCAGGAGGGTGTTTTTGGAGGCCATCGAGGTGAAGGAGTAGCTGATTTCCTTCGTTTCAGCAGGCTCATCCTCCCCTTCATCCACCTCGCTGCTGATGAAGAGCATGCGCCCGTCAAACACCTTATCCACCCAGGCCTCCGCCGCGGCCGCATCCACCGGCTGCGCCGAAAGTGCCGGGGCAAGGTCTTGCGCCGCCAGACTGAGCGCGTCGGCCATGTTGGCGGTCAGCATAGGCACGCTGTAAACCATCTGATTGGAGAGGAACACCGCCGCCGAGATGAGAATCAGCAGCACCGCCACCGTCACCAGGGTGTAAAGCAGGGTCAATTTCCACTGCAGCCGCAGGAACAGGCGGGTGATTTTTTGGAGGAAGGCCAGAATTTTCTGCGGCAGGTTTTTCAATCGACGCTCCACTGCACATCATACGATCCGTTTTGGGCGTCCTCACCCTCGAGGATGATTCGGTAAATTTGCAGGTCACTCGAGGTGCCCACCCAGCGGCTGTCTGCCCCTCGCTCGGCGCTGGCGGTGTCTTCTAAAAGCACCGTCCCGCTGCGGTCTACAATGCGAAGGGTCAGACGGCCGTCGGTCACATGCAGTTGATAATCCACCTGGGCCATCTGCCCCACCGCGGCGCTGAAGCGGTAGCGCTCCTGCCCATTGAAAACCTCAAAACGATAGGACGCCTCCCCCGGATGGTGGGAACCCATCCACGACAGCTTGCTGCGCGAACAGCCCCAGGCGCCGAGCCCCACAATCGCCAGGGCGAAAATCAGCGCCCACCAGCGCAAAGCCGGCCGTTTTTGCAACCAACGGGTTAATTGTACGTCCATTTTTCCTCAAGACCCATCCATGCGCGAACCCAATGGTTCAGGCCACGCCTTCGGGTAAAACGGTCTTGGCCTCGCGAAAAGCGCGCACCGCCAGCCACCCGCACAGCCCCGCCGTCAGGAGGTGGAAACCGATCACCAGGTTGCTCAGCACCGGATACAGTCCCTGAGTCACGTCAATGCCCGCCACCGGAATGAACAGGGTCTGACCCATCATTTCCAACGGCTGCAGCGTGTAGGTCGGGGCGATCATCGCCACCGAGATGAGCGAGCCCAGCGCCGCCAGGCCAGCCCCCGCCACCCAGGCCACCTTGCCCCAGCGCGGGTAGTAGCTGATGAACAGCAGCACCGGAACGGCGAGGCCCAAAATGCCGTTCAGCGCGCCCATCCACAGCCCAGAGCGGAACATGACCACTGAGCCGCGCAGCGTGCCAAAGATGGAAAATGCGCTCACCGCCAGCATGGCCGCGATTTCCAGGATGAAGACCACCAACGCAGCCACCGCCAGGCGGCGCGCCGCGGGGCCAACCCGTTTGCTGTCCTGGAAAATCAGCACCAGCGCGTTCAGGTTCAGTGCCCAGCCCACGACGAGCAGCTTGTAGGTGGAAAATACGCTCACCACCAGCACAGCCACCGCCAGGCGGCGCGCCGCACGGCCAACCCGTTTGCTGTCCTGGAAAATCAGCACCAGCGCGTTCAGGTTCAGTGCCAAGCCCACCAGCCACAGGCAGGTCGCCGCCAGCCCGCCCGTCTGCGAGCCGGAGGAGGCATTCACCGCCATCGCGCCCGCGTCTTTGGGCATATTGGCCACCAGGATCATCGAATAGATGGACATGCCGGAGGCAAAGAACGACGCCGCAGCCTTCAGCACCGCCGCCCAGGCGGTCTTCTTAGAATACGTCAACGTTGAATCCATTTCTGCCTCCATTTTTTGCAATTATTCTGAACGTAAGGCCTCAACCGGCTGCAGGTTGGCCGCACGGTTGGCCGGATATAACCCAAAGAACACACCAATGGCCGAAGAGAACAGGGTCGCCAGCAAGATCGCGTCCAGACCCACCGCCGGATTGATATCGGCGTTGTTGGCCGCCGCGATCAGGCCCACCACAAAGGCGATCAGCCAGCCCAAAATAATTCCGATGATGCCGCCCGCCATCGAAAGCACCGCCGCCTCGCTGAGGAACTGCACCAGGATGTCGCGTTTGCGCGCGCCCAGGGCCTTGCGCAGGCCGATTTCGCGCGTGCGTTCCGTCACCGATACCAGCATGATGTTCATGATGCCGATGCCGCCCACCAGCAGCGAGATGGCCGCCACGCCGCCCAGAAAGATGGTCAGCACGCTGGTGATCTGGTTGAGGGTATCCACCAGCTGTTTGGCCGCAAAGATCATAAAATCGTCCGTGCCCACCGGCGTGCGGTGGCGCGTGCGCAGCAGTTGGCTGACCTCTTCGGTCACGCGGTCCAGGTCGGTCACATTGGCCACTTCCACCGAGAGGATATCCACCTGGCCGCGCCGCTGGCGGGGCATCAGGCGGGTTTGGGCCGTGGTCAGCGGCAGCAGCAGGGCGTCATCCGTGCTGCTCATGCTGATGCCCGAAGAGCCTTTTTCGGCCAGCACGCCCACAATGCGGTAGGGCTGCCCCTCTACGCGGATCAGCTCACCCACCAGGCCGCGCGAGCGGTCAAAGAGCTTGTCGGCCAGCTTGGAGCCAATCACCACCGAGGAGGTCTGACCGGCCATGTCCTCTTCCGTCAAAAAACGCCCTTCGATCACGTCCAGGTTGTTGACGCTGCCGAAATTGGCCGAAACGCCGTAAATATTGCTGGTGGCGCTCTCGCTGCCGTAAGAGATCAGCGCGCTGCCCGAAAGCTGCGAAGCCACCTGACGCACGCCCGATGCGCTCAACTGTTCCTGAATGGCCTGCGCATCGTCCAGGGTGAGGGGTTGGGGGTTGCGCAGTTCCGCGCTGCCCATCGAGAAAATGGTCAGCTGGTTGGTGCCCACGCCTGCCATCTGTCCGGTGACGGAATTCTGCACGCCGCGCCCCAGAGCCACCATCGCGATGACCGAAGCCACGCCGATGACGATGCCCAAGATGGTCAGCCCGGAGCGCAGTTTATTGGTGGTCAGGCTGCCTAACGCTTCCCATAAAGACTGCATGAAGTTCATTTTTGACGCTCCACATCTGCGATCAGTTCAATTCAATTTCGCCGTCGCGCAGGCGAATGGTGCGCTGGGCCTGCTCCGCGATTTTCGGGTCGTGCGTCACCAAGATGATGGTGGTGCCGCGCTGCGCGTTCAGGTCCAACAGCAGCTGCATAATTTCCGCGCCGGTTTTGGTATCCAACGCGCCGGTGGGCTCATCCGCCATGATGATGGCCGGGTCGTTCACCAGGGCGCGGGCGATGGCCACGCGCTGCTGCTGGCCGCCGGACAGCTCAGTGGGCTTGTGATCCACGCGGTCGCCCAGCCCCACCAGTTCCAGCGCCTGACGGGCGCGCTGCTTGCGCTCCCCATTCACGCCTGCGTAGCGCAGGGGCAGTTCCACATTGGTCAGCGCCGTCGAGCGGGGCAGCAGATTAAAGCTCTGAAAAACAAACCCCACTTTCTGGTTGCGGGTGCGGGCCAGCTCATCATCGCGCATCTGCGAAACCTTCACCCCGTCCAGAACGTACTCGCCGCCGGTGGGACGGTCCAGGCAGCCCAAAATATTCATCAGGGTCGATTTACCCGACCCGCTGGGCCCCATAATGGCCACCACCTCGCCGCGCTGCACCTGAAAGGAAACCCCGTTCAGCGCGCGCACTTCCACCGTGCCCATCTGGTACACCTTTTCCAGCTCTTGGGCGTCAATCACCAGTTCTGTCATGTGCGCTTCTCCTTACTGAACCGTCATACCGTTCATCTGACCGATAAGCAGATCGGGGTTCATCACCACCAGATCGCCGGCTTTTAATTCACCTTCCAGCACCTGGCTGTAGGTTTCCGAAGAAACGCCCAGGACAATTTCCACCTTCTGCGGTACGCCGCCCGCAGGCTGAATGTAGACCACGCGCTTGCCGTCCACCATGCGCACAGCCCGGTTGGGCACCATGAGCACATCGTTGACCGAATCCACCTGAATACTCAGCGCCGCGGTCATGCCGCTCTTCACGGCCTCATCCCGCTCCAAAAGCTCCACCGTCACCGGGAAAACCACCACACCCTGATTATTCTGTCCGCTGCCGCCGATGGCGGTCACTTTTCCGGCGTATTCCTTGCCGTAGATGGCGTCAAAGGTGACGGCAACCGGCTGGCCCAGCTTCATGCGGTTGATGTCAATTTCCGAAATCTCGGTGTCAATGTACAGATGGGTGGCGTCTTCAATATGGGCCGCCAGCTCACCAGGCTGAATGCGCTCGCCGCTGCGCGCGCTGACATAGGTGATGCGCCCGTCAAAGGGAGCCAGGATGAAGGCCTGATTCAGGGTCGCCTGGGCCACATCCACCCGCGCCTGCGCCGCCGCCAGTTCGTTTTCCGGCACGCCGTTCTTCACATCTTCATAGGTGCGCTGGGCTTCGGCCAGGCGCGCCTTGGCCAGGGCCAGTTCGGTCTCGGCCGTGGCAATTTCCAGTTCCGAAGGATGCCCCAGCAGGTAATTCAACTGCGCCAGGGCCGCGTCGCGCTGCTGGCGGGCTACCGCCAAAGACTTGAGGGCCGCGACCCGCGCCAGATTCTCTTCGGGCAGGGAGGACAGATCGTTGAAGGCCGTCTCGGCCTGCTTGAGGTTCTCTTCGGCCATCAAGTAATCGGCGCGAGCGCCGTCAATGAAAGCCTGACCGACCTTGCGCTTTTCGGGGCTGAGGGTATTGCGCTTGCGCTCTGCGTCCTTCACCGCGTCCTCCGCGTTCAAAACGTCCAAAGCGGCCTGCTCCACCCGCGCCGAATTGTTTTTCAGGCTTTCCAAATCTTTTTCAGCCTGCAGCAGCTCGGCCCGCGCCGAAATCACCTGCGACGGCAGCGAGGAGGCCTTCAGTTCGGCCAGCTTCTGCCCTTCGCGCACCTCTTCCATATTGTCCACCAACACTTCTCCAATTTCGCCTTCCAGCTTCCAGATCAGATCCTGGGCGCGGCTGGGGCGCACCTTGCCGTTGGCCACCAGGTTGGCGGTCAGATCCCCGGTTTGCAGGGCCTCGGTTTGGAACATTAAGCTGTTGTTGCCGCCGGAACAACCGGCCAGCAGCGCCGCCGCCAAAAGGAGGTTAATGAGCAGAAACCAGGCAGAACGTTGAGTTTTCATGACGGTATCCTCTGAAAGAAATCCAATTTCACACAGCCTAAGCATACCCCAAAGCCCCGCGTGCGCCATCGGCCCGAAGAAGGGGGCGCACTCCATCTCCAGACGGATTTCGCACCTATCCACCCCACCCGGGGTACATACCGTATAATCAAGGTATGACACCGCGCTCTCAACTGCCAGAGGGAAGATGAAATCCGCGGGGCGCGCCCGGCTTTTCGTGGTGATCGGCCTGCTGGGGCTGCTCATCTGCCTGTGCGCGGGGTGCAGCGCCGCCCTGCAGCAGCGCCAACTGCTCATGGCCCAGGGCGCCAGCTGGCTGCGCCAATGGGCCGGCAACCAGGCCGTGGCCGACCTGGAAGCCCTGGTCTTTCAGGCGCAGGACGGCCTGCGTCAGCGCCTGTACGATTGGGGGCTGCGCCAGGCCGAGGCCCCCTGGCAGGAGTCCCCGCCCAACGGCGCCGCGGCCCGCCCCACCCCCACCCCCCAGCCACCAGCAGCCGCTGCTCAGCCTGACCTCATCA
>NZ_LGCM01000003.1 GCF_001306035.1 Levilinea saccharolytica | reverse complement strand
GCAGAACATGCAGCGATAGCGCTGGCTGCCGCTGTCTGTTTTTCCAGCTCGGTTTTGGCGTTCTGTTCGCTGACATTGGGGGCATCTGATCATGTCTTTATTTTAGCCCAGTTTCTAGCCACTCCCCGTTTTTTCCGCCCGCGTGATACAATCCTACGGCAGAACCCGCCCCCAGGAGCCTCATGATGGAAATTCGCTACGCTGGAACCTTTGACCTGCCCCTCATCCGTCAGGCCGTGGCCCTCACCCACCGCCCCAGCCTTAACCGCCGCGTGCTCACCGGGTTTTTATGCCTGCTCCTGGCAGCGGCGGCGGTGGGCACGGTCATTTTGCTGTTCGAGCAGCCCGAAAACCGCGCCAACAACGGCCTGCGGCTGGTGCTGTGGCTGGCAGCCCTGCTCTACATCCTGCTGCGGCCGGTGTGGGTAAACCAGCGCACGGCCAAACGGCTGTGGAACATGCTGCAAACCTCCCCCAAGGTGCGCGGGTTGATCACCACCGCCGGGGTTCAGGCCCACTTCGGCAAGCTGGAACTGTCTCTGCCCTGGGATCAGGTGGCGCGCACCGCCCGCAGCCCGCAGTTAACCACCCTGCTCAGCCGTGAAGGGGTCATGGTGGTCTTTCCGCGGGCTTTCTTCGCCGCCGAAAGCGATTGGGACAAGCTGCATCAATGGCTCAGCGAGCACCCGCCCGTCCCTCAAAAGTAGGCAGCGCCCCGGTTGGGTGGGGGCTTTCAGAATGAGTCCCTCCTTTCCGCGCGAAAGTGTAGAAACTGCATTGTTAAAGATAGGGTCAAACGGCGGAAATTATGTTAAAGTTAAGCGGTTCTGATGCCATGCCTCACCCCCTTGGGATGCATTGGCTGGCAGGCAAGGTTCGCGTGTTCCTGGTATTAACCAAAGTTCATCTGTAGAATAGTTCAAAAACATCTTTTCAAGGAGACTTGCGAATGGGAACAAATAAGAAAATCCGGGTAGCCATTATCGGCGTAGGAAATTGTGCGTCCTCCCTGGTTCAAGGGATCCAGTATTACAAAAACGCCAATGAGGCCGATCGTGTACCGGGCGTGATGCACGTCAACCTGGGCGGGTATCATATCAACGATATCGAGTTCACCGCCGCATTCGACGTGGTGGATACCAAGGTCGGCAAAGATCTCTCCGAGGCTGTTTTTGCCTACCCCAACAATACCTACAAATTCAGCGATGTGCCCCATCTGAACGCTCCGGTGTACCGCGGCATGACCCACGACGGCTTGGGCAAATACCTTTCGCAAATTGTCAAAAAAGCCCCCGGCCCCACCGCCGATATTGTCGGCATTCTGAAAGAAACCAAAACGGATGTGGTCATCAACTACCTGCCGGTCGGCTCAGAAATGGCCACCAAATGGTATGTGGAACAGGTGTTGGAGGCCGGCTGCGGCTTCATCAACTGCATCCCTGTGTTCATCGCCAGCTCCGAATACTGGGCGGATCGTTTCCGCCAGCACGGCCTGCCCATCATTGGGGATGACATCAAGAGTCAGGTCGGCGCCACCATCACGCACCGCGTGCTGACCAGCCTGTTTGTAGACCGCGGCGTGCGTCTTGACCACACCTACCAGCTCAACTTCGGCGGCAACACCGATTTCATGAACATGCTGGAACGCGAACGCCTGGAATCCAAGAAGATTTCCAAAACCAACGCTGTCACCAGCATGATGCCCTATGAGCTGAACGCTGACGACGTCCATGTCGGCCCCAGCGATTACGTTCCCTGGCTGACCGACCGCAAGTTCTGCTACATCCGCATGGAAGGCACCACCTTTGGCGACGTGCCGCTGAATGTGGAATGCAAGCTCGAAGTGTGGGATTCGCCCAACTCGGCCGGTGTGGTGATTGACGCCATCCGCTGCATCAAGCTGGCCATGGAACGCGGCGTCAGCGGCCCGGTGTATGCGCCGGCCTCCTACTTCATGAAGTCGCCCCCGCGCCAATATAAAGATGATCTGGCCCACCAGATGACCGAAGATTTTATCAACGGGGTTGTAAAAGAGTAAAACCCAACCGTGGGGTGTCCATCTGCCCCCCGGATACGGCAGAATCGATCGGCGCCCTGTTCAGCGAGCAACCCTGAACAGGGCGCTGTGTTGAATCAGCCGGGGCCTCAACAGCCTCACCGCAGTTAAAATTCCCATCCAGGTTTCCTGTTGCATTTCCTCGTCTCGTTGTACAATCAGGCCTACAGATGCATGAGCATCGAGATTTCCATCCTCTCTTCCGGTGAGTGCCTATGTCTCGTTACATTATGCGTCGGCTCCTGTGGTTAATCCCCGTCATCATCGTGGTCTCCGGGATCACCTTCATCCTCATGCACAGCGCCCCGGGCGGCCCCTGGGACCGCGACCTGAGCGCGCGCCAGGTGGACGCCAACACCCAGAAACGCCTGAACGAATATTACGGCCTGGATAAGCCCCTTTGGCGGCAGTTCCTGGCCTACATGATCGGTGATTTCCGCAAAGACGGCTCTTTTGACTGCGGTTTGATCTGCGCTGATATGGGCCCTTCCTATCGTCTGCGCGGTATGAGCATTCAAGACATCCTCTTTATGCCTCCCGAAGACAAAAACTTCTTCTACAGCCGCTTTGGCTATTCCCTGCGCCTGGGAATTCTGGCTCTCAGTTTTGCCATTTTCTTTGGCATCCCCGCCGGGGTCATCTCGGCCCTCAAGCAAAATACCATCATCGATTATGCCAGCCTGTTTGTGGCCACATTGGGCATTTCTGTGCCCAGCTTCGTCATCGCCATTTTCCTGATCATCATCTTCGCCTCGTGGCTGCACTGGATTAAAATTATCCCGAAAACTTGGGATGACGTATCCGTGTGGGTGCTGCCCGCCGTCATCCTCGGCTTCGGCACCATGGCCAACACCACCCGCCTCACCCGCGCTTCAGTCCTGGAAGTCCTGCGTCAGGATTATGTCCGCACCGCCCGTGCCAAAGGGCTGGGTGAATTCCTGGTGGTTGTCCGCCACATCCTGCGCAATTCGCTCATCCCCGTGGTCACGCTGCTCGGCCCGGCGCTGGCGGGGCTGGTCACAGGCTCATTCATCATCGAAACCATGTTCGGTTTTCCGGGTATGGGGCGCGCCTACGTCACCGCCATCAGCCAGCGCGATTACTCGATGATCATGGGCACCACCCTGATCTACGCCCTCTTGGTGGCCCTGGCCAACCTGAGCGTGGACATTACCTATGTGATCCTCGACCCGCGCATCCGGCTGGATTGATCCCCCCATACCCGCCGTCCCGGCCAGGTGAGCGTTCAGCCTCACCTGGCTTTTTTGTAAGGTGGCTCCCCGGCAGCAGCGAACATCGCCCAATCGGACAAAAGTACACTATAATGGAAAGTGTCAACATTGGCCGCCAGAGGCGTTTTCATCCGGCGATTTCTGTCTTTCTTATTCACTAGGAGTACACCATGATTATATTCACCGACTCAGCGGCCAACCTCTCTCCCGAAAAAGCGGCGCAGCTGAAAGTTCAGGTGGTGCCTTTCCATTTGACCTTCATGGGCAAAACCTACCGCGACGGGGTGGATATTTACCCAAAAGATTTATACAAGCTCTACACCGAATACCCCAACGAATTCACCACCACCTCGCAGCCTTCGGTTGGGGATTACGTATCTCTGTTTGAACAGCATGCCGATGAAGAAATCCTCACCATCAGCCTGTCCTCCGGCCTCAGCGGGGCCTATTCCTCCGCCGCCAGCGCCGCCCACCTGCTGCCCAACCAAAAAATCACCGTGCTCGATTCGCGCACGGTCGGCCCGGCCCTGGGTTGGATTGTGGAAATTGCCGCGCGCGGCGCCCTGGCCCAATGGCCCCTGGAACGCATTTTGCAGGCTGTGGAACAGGTCAAAGCCAACACGTTCACCATGGTGGGTTTCAGCGACCTGCGCCATCTGATCAATTCCGGCCGCGTCAGCCATCTGAAAGGCATCGTCGCCTCCATTCTGCATGTCAAGCCCATCATCAGCATGAATGACGCCGACGGGCGCTATAAGAACGTGGGCCAGGCCATGACCGAGAACAAAATGGCGCAGCGCATGGTAGACCTGGTCACCGCTCGCTTTGGTTCTCAAAAGCTGCGCATGCAGGTCATGCACGGCGATAACCTCCCCGGCGTTGAAACCCTGCGCAAAGCCATCCGTCAATCGCTGGACTGCGTGGAACAGGACCTGGTGGCCGTCACCACCGTGTTGGGCGCGCACGCTGGTCCCACCGTCATCGGGTTGGCCGCCATGCCCGAAACCCTCTTCGCCTCGCTCACCGCCTGAACCTAAATCGTAAAAAGGAATCCCGCGCATGGATGCTCGCTTTCCCACCAACACCACCAATGCCCTGGTACAGGCCCTGCAAGCCGCCGATGAAACCACCCGCGCCTGGCTGGAGACCGACTCGGCTGTCAAAGCCCTGATCCAAACCTTTAACCTGGGGGTCGAGGGGTCTTTCGCCGCTGGCGGGGTGCAGGCTTTGGCGGCTGTCTGCACCGCAGCAGGCTATGCCAACATGCAGAAAAAGTTTCTGGGCTGGCGCGGCAGCCACATCCAATCGCTCAACCTGGTCTCCTGCGACTTCCTGGCGTTTCACCTCACCACCCCCGACGAAGCCGAGGTTTTTACCTTTGAGAAATGGGTGTATACCTATGAAGATGGGCGGCAGGTGTTCACCCAGGGCAGTGTGGACCATTACCTGCTGGCGCGCAAAGCGGATGGATGGAAGGTGAAATTCGTCGAGAATTTCACCTGCGAACGCTAAGCCTTTTACGCCCCAACGCTTTCAGAATCTACCCCCGTTCAAGAGAACCGTGCGTCCCAATGAACGGGGGTATCGTTATCTTCACCCAGCTGTGTTGAGCGCCGAGCTCACCTCAGAGGGATCCCCCTCCTGCTGCTCCATCTCGTTTGTGTCGAAATTTCCTTATTGACTCTGCAAAATTCTCGTGCTATAAATTACACAGGCAATTATTTACTAAATAACTAAATAATTCACATAGGTGGGTAATTTTTGTGGATGTGTTGACTCGAAGGTCAATTGGTCGCAGTTTGGGGTGATGCCCATACAACCCTTCGACGAGCAGAAAGCGAAACCGGCCACAGGCTGTTTTCGCTTTTTTGTTTGCCTTGAACCGGACATAACTCGGTTGGGGGGCACCAGACAATAACCGGGAAGTTCAATTGAATTCCATTGGGAGGATGCTATGACCAGGAACACGTTGTTTTCCACTTGTTCAAGTTGGAATACGTCATCGATTCGCATGGGTTTGACCAGAATCAGACAGGTATCCATGATCCTGATCTTTCTGATCTCGCTGGTTGGGATGCTGCCGCCCCAGCCAGCACAGGCAGCATCCTACACCTGGGTCGCATATAACGACTGTGCGGGCACAAACTCGATCACAAATACAACCAATATCCTGGGCGTTTCAGGCACAGGAACCTTGAAAAATTTCGACACGGGCGCAACCTTGACCGGGATAACGGCAGCCTTTACATCATCTGGCAGCCCAACCATTTATGGCACCAACGGCGCCAACACCAACAGCGGTACCGATGCCTACGAGACATTCAACGGCAAAGCCAATATGACGGGCAGCGTCAATTACGGCAGCAACACGGGCTGGTATATTGACCTGACGATCTCCGGACTTGACCCCGCGAAAACCTATACATTTGCCACGACCGCTAATCGCGATGACAGTTCCTACACAACCAGAATTTCCCGATACACGATCTCGGATATCTCTGGTGCCACCAATGCCAGTACGAGCGGCGTGACCGTCATCAGCAATGAATCTGTGTCTTTTGTGACCGGCTACAACAGAGTCAACGGGTACGTGGCCCGTTGGACCGGCATTCAGCCTGGCTCGGATGGCGATTTTAAAGTTCGCGCAGATTATCCGAGCAATTATCAGGCCTATGGCATGAGTGTCTTCATGCTGGCGGAGGAAGGTTCCATCCCCACGACCCCCACCATCACCACCAGCGGCACGCTGAGCGCCTTCAGCACCACTCCGGGCACGGCTTCCACTGCACAAACCTACACGGTCTCTGGCAGCAACTTGACCGGCAACGTGACCATCACCGCGCCGACCGGCTTCCAGATTTCAACGGATGGCAGCACCTATACTTCCGCGCTGACACTGACCCCATCTGGCGGGACAATCACATCCACCCCCATTTACGTCCACCTGTTCAGCCCGACCGTGGGTGATTTCAGCGGGAATATCACCCATACAGGCGGCGGCGCAACCGAAGTGGATTTGGCAGTCAGCGGTCAGGTATCCAATCAAATCTGCTATGAAAATAAGGCCTTCGTCACTACAGCGGATACCTACATGAGCGGGTTTAACAACACAAACAACTACGGCGCCCAGACATACATGCGGGTAACCCTGGGAACTTCGCAAGGTCGAGGCTCCCTGCTGCGTTGGGACCTGAGCAGCATCCCGGCCAACGCGGTCGTTTCGGCTGCCAGTTTAAAGCTCAACGTAAGCACTGCCGGGTCTGCAACCTTCAACCTGTACAATATGCGCCGCGCCTGGGCAGAAGGCACCGGTTCAGGTTCGGCAACCGGGGACGGTGCTACCTGGCAGACCTATGACGGCACGAACGCCTGGGGAACGAATGGCGCTGCCAATACCACTTCGGACCGCTTTAACACCAATCTGTGGGGAGCCGGATCATCCTCCTTCTCTACCACCGGCAGCAAAACGGTCGCGCTAAACACGGACGGCCTGGATGTTGTACAGGGGTGGATCGACGGCTCAATTCCGAACTACGGTCTGACCATCCAAAATTACTCAACAGGCTCCACAGATGTTCAGTTCGCAACCCGGGATAATCCTACCGAAGCGAACCGCCCTGCCCTCGTCTTGAGCTACTGCGTTGATTCAGGGATAACCTACACACTGACAGCGGCCAATGACGGCCACGGGACAGTCACACTCAACCCGGCGGGCGGTGTCTATGCTGAAAACACGGTTGTGACCCTGACCCCAATCCCGAGCAGCGGTTACACCTTCGCCTCCTGGAGCGGCGCGAATGCCGCTGACCTCTCCAATAACGGCAACGGTACCTGGTCGCTCACCATGAATGCGAACAAGTCCGTCCAAGCCAATTTCAGCCTGCTCCCCATCAACGCAGCGCCGAACCAGCCCGTGCTGGTGCAGCCAACCGACAATGCCACCGGTGTCTCTACCTCACCGACCCTCGAAGTGACCGTCAGCGATCCCGATGTAGCCGACACCCTGGATGTCACTTTCTACGGCCGCGAAGCCGGGGCGACCAGTTCCGGTGAGGACTTCACCCTGATTGTCATCCCGGATACCCAGAATATGACCACGAGTTATCCGACAGTCTTGAACTCGATGACTCAATGGATTGCGGATAACAAAACAGCCGAAAATATCGTCTTTGCCACCCATACGGGTGACCTGGTCAACACGGCAAGCAGCGCCACTGAATGGGGGCGCGTGGATACCGCATTGGATATTTTGGACTCTGCAGGCATCCCGTATAGTGTTGGCCCTGGCAACCACGACCTCTACGGCTCGTACAACACCTACTTCGGCCCCAGCCGCTTTAGTGCAAGCCCCTCCTATCAAGACTCTTATGCGTCCGACCAGAATGAGAACAACTACACATTCTTCAGCGCATCTGGCATGGACTTCATCATCATCAACTTGCAATACGGCTCCACGACAGCCCACTATGATTGGGCGGATGCTCTCTTGAAGGCCAATCCCACTCGCCGCGGCATCGTTGTCAAGCATGACATCCTCAATACCGATAACTCCTGGAATAACCAGGCTCCCTTCACTGCGCTCAAAGACAATCCCAATCTGTTCCTGATGTTGTGCGGGCATATGCACACAGCCAGCGACGGCTCGGCTTATCGCGCAGAACTTGGGGATGACGGCCACACCATCCACATCCTGTTGACGGATTACCAGGATTACCCCAATGGTGGCAACGCTTACCTGCGCAAACTCAGGTTCTCCCCGTCCAATGATAAAATCTACGCCTCGATCTACTCGCCGTATGTGAGCACCTATCTCACCAACACGAGCAACTACGAACAGTTCGAAATCGCTTATGATATGCCCAACGGCGCCGCCGCGAGCTTCACTCCGCTCGGCACCGTGGAAGATGTCGCCAACGGCGGCAGCGCCTCCATTGTCTGGAACGGACGGACGAATAACACCGAGTACGAGTGGTATGCCGCAGCCAGTGACGGCGCTGCCTCCACCGACAGTCCCACCTGGAGCTTTATCACCGGCACCGTCGGGCCAAGCCACACCGTGACCTTCGATGCCAACGGCGGCAGCGGCACGATGTCGCCGCAGGTTGCCAATACCGCAACGCCGCTGACGCCCAACGCCTTCACGCGCTCGGGCTTCACCTTCAGCGGCTGGAACACGAATGCTGGAGGGACGGGCACCAGTTACGCGGACGGTGCGATTTATGCCTTCACAGCAGATGTCACCCTCTACGCCCAATGGGCGGCCATCGTCACCCATACCGTCACCTTCAATCTCGGCACGCACGGCACCCTGACCGGCGGCGATCTCGTCCAGACGGTTGTCCACGGCGGGGCGGCAGTCGCTCCGACCTTCACGGTTGAGAGCGGCTGGAATTTCACCGGCTGGGATAAGACTTTCACGAACGTCACCACAGACCTGACCGTCAACGCCACCTACGCCCCCACCGCGACCTGTTACACGCTGACCCTTTCGCATACCGGCAGCGGCAGCAACCCCAGCGCAGCGCCGCTCAAATCCGCGGCCTGTGCTGAAAACGGGAAATACGTGTCTGGTGAAAACATCACCCTCAGCGGCGCCGTCCCTACTTCTGGTTGGCAGATCAGCGGCTGGACGGGAACTGCTAACAACGCCAGCACCGCCAACACCAACACCCTGGTCATGCCTGCCGCCGACCACACCGTTTCCGTTCAATACAGCGAAATTCCCACCAACACACCGCCCTTTGCCCGCGATGACGCCTACACCACCGCAGAAGACACCCTGCTGGACGTGCCCTTCCTGCAGGGCCTGCTGCTCAACGACAATGACGTTGACGGCGATCTGATCCCCACCGAACTGGTGACAGACGTCACGCACGGGACGCTCAACCTGAACATAAATGGGGCCTTCACCTATCTGCCGGATCTCAACTTCAACGGCACAGACAGCTTCACCTACCGCGATTTCGATGGCCAGGCCTACTCCAACGTGGCCACCGTCACCCTGACGGTCACAGCCGTCAATGACGCCCCCACAGCCAATGCGCAGAGCGTTTCCACGGTGGAAAACACCGCCAAAGCCGTCACCCTCACCGGCTCGGATGTGGAAGGCTCAGCGTTGACCTATGCGGTGGTCACCCCGCCTGCGCATGGGCAGCTCAGCGGCACGGCGCCCAACCTCACCTATACCCCAAGCTTCAATTACTACGGCGAAGATTCCTTCACCTTCAAAGTCAACGACGGTGCCCTGGATTCAACGCCTGCCACGGTTTCCATCACCGTCACCAAGGGCAACTCCGCCCCCGTCGCCGTGGATGACAGCTACGCTGTGGATGAGGATTTGCTCCTGTCCATTTCGGCCCCAGGGGTTCTGGGCAACGACAGCGACGAAGACAGCGACCCGCTCACTGTGCAGCTGATGGCCGACGTCAGCCACGGAACTCTCTCGCTGGCCGCCAACGGCAGCTTCACCTATCAGCCGGGCGCCAACTATTCCGGATCGGATACGTTCACCTATCGCGCTTCTGACGGCACGGCCCTTTCCAATACCGCCACTGTCACCATCACCGTCCATCCTGTCAACGATCCCCCAGTGGCTCAGGGTCAGGGTGTTCAGATCAATGAAGATACAGCGATCGAGATCACCCTGACCGCCACAGACACAGAAGGTTCTGCGCTGACCTACGCGGTGGTCACCCCGCCTGCCCACGGCCAGCTCAGCGGCTCGGCTCCCGTGCTCACCTACACCCCCGACCTGAACTACCACGGCGGTGATTCCTTCACCTTCAAAGCCAACGACGGCGGGCTGGATTCCAACATTGCCACGGTTACGATCACCGTCCTGCCGGTCAACGATCCGCCCGACGCACAGGACGACACCGCTTCGGTGCTTGAAAACGGCTCGGTGGACATCAGCGTACTGAACAACGACACGGATGTGGACGGCGACACCCTGACCATCAGCGCCTACGACGCGCTCACGCCCCTGGGCGGAACCGTGTCTTGCACCGACACCTGTCTATACACCCCGCCCGCTAACACCTTCGGCTCGGATTCCTTCGGATACACCATTTCTGACGGCCACGGCGGCACGGATTCGGCCGCGGTAGCAATCTCCATCGGCTCCTCGAACCAGGCCCCCACCGCTGTGGTGGATGCCTACAGCACCGCGGAAGACACCCTCCTGACGGTGCCCGCCGCCCAGGGCGTGCTCAGCAATGATACCGACCCCGACGCCGGAGATGTGCTCTCCGCGCTCAAGGTCACCGACCCCGCGCACGGCGATTTGAATTTCAACGCGGACGGCTCCTTCACCTATCTGCCCGACGCCAACTTCAACGGTGAAGACAGCTTCTCCTACCAGGTCAAAGACGCTGAGGCCGACGGCTCCACCGCTGTGGTCACCCTGAGGGTGACTCCGGTCAACGACGCTCCCACCTGCCAAAACGCCTCCCTTGCCACGGACGAGGATGTACCCGCCCCCTGGGCACACCTGTGCTCCGATATTGACGGCGACCCGCTGACCCTCTCGGTCATCACCGCCCCGGCTCACGGCACGCTGGATACCCTGGCCAACCCCATGCTCTACACCCCCGCGGCCAATTACTTCGGCGCCGACAGCTTCACCTACCGCGTCTCCGACGGGACCGTGAACAGCAACACCGCCGCCGTCACCGTGACGATCGCGTCCGTCAACGATGCCCCGTCCGCGCTGGCCCTCAGCCCCGCTGCCGTGGCGGAGTTCATGCCCGCCGGCACGCTCATCGGTGATTTCAGCACCACCGATGCGGACACCGCCGACACCCACACTTACGCCCTGGTGGCGGGCGCGGGCGATACCGATAATGCCTCCTTCACCATCACCGCCGGGCAGCTTTTCACCAACGCGGTCTTCTCTCAGGCCCTCACCCCCACTCTGTCCATCCGCGTGCGCTCCACCGATTCGGGAGCTGGCAACCTTACGCTTGAGCAGGTCTTCACCATCACCATCCTCGAAGGGGACGCCGCGCCCACCCTGTTCTCGCCCACCCATCAAGCCAAGCTGCTGAACAACACGCCCACCTTCGACTGGTCGGATGTGCCCGGGGCCGATTCCTACACCCTGCAGATCTCCCGCTACGCGAGTTTTACTAAGATCTTCGTCGCACAAGAGGCCACCGCTTCCACCCTGACGCTCACTTCGCTGCTGCCTTCCAAGGCACGTTTCTACTGGCGCGTGTGCTCGCACGCCCTGGGAACTACGGCTTGCTCGGCTGCCTGGTACTTCACCACCGCCAACCCGCCCAGCACCCCCACGCTGCTCTCGCCCGCCAATGGGGCCACCGTCACCTCCACCCGCCCGCGCCTGGACTGGAACGATGCTGTCCTGCCGCCCTCCACCACCTTCTGGCGCTATGAAGTGCAGTGGTCCACCGATCCCACCTTCACCGCACCGCAAAACGCCTTCGTTTCCGGCTGGGTGCGCCGCTCGTACTACGCCCCCACCACGGCCCTGACCCGCGGCCAAACCTACTACTGGCGCGTGCGCACCTTCAACACTCTGGGTGAATACGGCCAATGGTCTGCGGTGGGTTCTTTCCGCATCGCTCCGTAACCCGGGCGGCTGTGCAGAAGCCTCTGCACGGCAAAACCCGTAGATCTTTCTAATCAAAAACCGTGTGGGGCCGAAAAGCCCCACACGGTTTGTTTTTTTCTACGTTGGATCCGATCACGGGTCGTTGACGATCACTTTTTGCACATACGCCGAGGTGCTGGCTGTCAGCAGTGCGCCGTACCCCGGGTAAAAGCCCACTTCATCCCCCACCTTCACCGGCTCGGCCGCGTCTTCCACATCCAAAATCAGGTGATCGCTGCTGCCCCCCAGAACGATCATGCCGGGGTCTTCGGGGTACACGTTGTCCACCACCACATCCTCACGGCCGATATTGCAGATGGCACGCAGACGCACCCCGCGGTCCACAAACTCTGGGCTGCCGCCGAAGGCGTCCTGCCCGCGGTAGCCAATGGGGATGGAAGGCTTGCGTTCCAGTTCCACCACTTCGGCCACAATCCGGAAGGTATCCTGGCGGGTCCCCGGCCAGGGGGAACGATCCAGCACATTCCGCCCCAGCAGGATGGTTTCGCCGATCCGCAGCACGTTGATCTCTTTGGGCATACCCCCGGCCGCCAAAAGCGGCAAATTGGCGCTGTTCCCGCCGCACAGCATCCCCAATTCCAAACCAGTCACCTTGCGGCAGTGGTCGCGGATGTCCACCAGCATCTGCATCTTTTCGGTGGTCGGGATCACCCCGCCGTAACATGCCAGGTTCGCCCCCAAACCCGCCACCTCCAGGTTGGGCAGCCGCCCCGCCGCGCGCACCACGTCGTCCACGTGATCCGGCCACACCCCCTCGCGCAAATCGCCCAAATCCACCATGATGACCACCTGGTGTTTCAGGCCGAACATACCGGCTGCGTCCGAAAGCTGCCGGAGGGTCTCCACCGATGAATTCAGGGAAATATCCGCGCAGCGCACCACGTCCGGCGCCCGGCGCGGCACAGGAATGCGCAGGATCATCATCGGCAGGCGGGTTCCTGTGGTGGCCAGCGCCTGCAAATTGGCAATGCGCGAATCCGCCAGCATATCTGCGCCGCCCTTTTCCATCGAACGCGCCACCGCCGGGTGGGCGCAGCTCACCTTGGTCACACAAGCCACCTGCACACCGTGCGCGTGGCATTCACCGATCACCGAGCGAGCGTTACTCGCGATTCGTTTGGGGTAAATCTCAACTCGGGGGGTTCGAATGTACATCCGTCCTCCATAAAAAACTGCTCTTGACCCCGCAGGGCTTAAACCGCACTGCGCGCGAAGGAGTCTTCCTCCACCCAGCGCACGAAGGTGGCTTTCACCTCGTCAGGGTAGGCCTGCGCCACCGTTCCCAGCGCCGAGAACAGGTAGTTGCGGTCCATCAAGATTCTGGCATCCGGCGCGGGCAGCAAGTGTTTTCCAGGGCCGGTGCAGATGGCGCGCAGGATACGCTCGCCGCCCTCAATGCGCGTCAACGCGCCGCCAGTGCCCACCACCCACTGCACCGAAGACAGGTCTTTGCCCTTCACGATCTGCTTTTTGCCCGTGGTGGTATATAAATTAGTCACCACGCCCGCATGCCGCCGCACGCCCACCTCCAC
Organism: Levilinea saccharolytica; assembly: GCF_001306035.1. Taxonomy (GTDB): domain Bacteria; phylum Chloroflexota; class Anaerolineae; order Anaerolineales; family Anaerolineaceae; genus Levilinea; species Levilinea saccharolytica. The sequence continues at coordinate 127,101 of NZ_LGCM01000003.1, read as the reverse complement.
CGCCTTAGTGCACAGCCAGCGAGTCAGTTCGCGCTGACGGTCGGTGTGGGGGATGGCCTGCAAATCGGCCAGGCGCTCCTCCCAGGCCGGGTCGCCTTCCATTTCCACGATGTTGTGGGCGTTCACATACACGCCCAAATCACCTTCCACCGTGCGCTTGGCGCGCGGTTCAGGTTCCACCGCTTTGTTGGCCCATTCACGGCTGCCGTCCGTCACGCTGTGCACGTCCGTGGTGGCGCCGCCAACGTCGAACACCAGGCAGTCGCCCAGGGCTTCGGCAAAAAGCTCCGCCCCGCGCAGCACCGCCCCCGGCGTGGGTAAAATGCCCCATTGGGTCAGCTCAGCAAAGCGCGCCATGCCGGGCGCATGGATGATGTGGCGGTTAAAGACCTCTTGAATCACCTTGCGCAGCGGCTCAATATTGAGCACATCCACGTCCGGGAAGACGTTGGCGGCCTGCAGCATCTCAATGCCCGCCTGCGTAAAGATCGCCTGGATCTGCTTGCGGATGGCCACGTTGCCCGCGTACAGCACCGGAACCGGCAGCCCCAGCCGGGCGATCTTCTCCGCGTTGCGCAGCACAATGTCTTTTTCACCGTAATCCACCCCGCCCGCCAGCAAAATGATGTTGGGGTGAATATCCTGGATCTCTTCCAGGTTATAGGCATCCAGCAGGCCGGCCGTCACCATCTTGACGATGGCTCCCGCGCCCAGGGCGGCTTCGCGCGCCGCCCGCGCCGTCATGCTGTAGGTCAGCCCGTGCACGGTCATGCGCAATCCGCCCGCCGCCGAGCTGTTCACAAAGGTCTCGGGGCTGCCCAGGGGCTGGCCGTAGCGCGATTTCAGATCGGCCACCGCCTGATCCACGCCCAGGCCCACATCCCCCTGGCCCACGCTGGTGGGGGCAAAGCCCTGAGCCACATGCCCAAGGCCGCCCCCCGCCAGACGCGCAAACCCATTCACCTTGGTGATGGTAGAGCCTACTTCAATGGTCAGGATATCCACAGACTTTGACACGCCTGCACCCTCACCGGACGGCGGCCTAGACAACGCCGCGCGCCTTCAAAATCTTCACAATGGCGTTAACCACGTGGATGCCCTTGGTGCCGCGCCCAAAGGTCGCGTCCAGACCGGTCTCTTGGGCCATCTCACGGTTCACCTGCGTGCCGCCCGCGATCAAAATGATCTTCTCGCGGATACCCTTCTCCTGGCACAGCTCAGCCAGTTTGCGCATCTGCGCGCGGTGCACATCGTTGTGGCTGATGATGGTCGAAATCAGGATGGCGTGCGCGCCGGTCTCGATAGCCGCATCCACCAGCTTGCCAATCGGCACCGAAGTGCCCAGGTAGTGATACTTCACGCCGTATTTTTCAATGCCGCCGTGCTTAATGTCCAGAATCTCACGCAGGCCCACACTGTGTTCATCTTCGCCCACCGTGGCGGCCACCACGCGCACACCGGCTTTCTTCACCGCTTCGCGCAGCTCCTCTTCCGGCAGAATCACTTCTTTCTCCGGCACTTTCAGCGAAGACAGTTCAATATCAAAGCCAATCTTGCCCTTCACTTCCACAAAGCAGCCTTCCGCCGGGTGCATCACCTGCAAATTGACCACTTCGGGGTCCAGCAGGCCCAGCTTCTTGGCCATTTCCAGACCGTACACCGCGGCCACATCCTCCGGCAGGGGCACAAAGAACTGGGTCAAAATCGTGCCGTCGCCCGCCCATTCCGCCTCTGGCTTCACCTTGCCGCCCTTGCGGTAGGGCAGGGTCTCGGCCAGGCGCGCGTTGCAGCTGTCTTCGGGGTCCAGTTCGTCAATGTAGACAATTTTCTCCGGCTGACACAGGGTGCAGCCGCCGATCGGGTCGCAGGCGCGTTCCACCCCCGCGGGCAGGTGGTTATGGCCGTAATGGCTGCACACCGGCGCGTAATAATCGCTCTCGCGCTCCACAATCGTGCCGGCCCCCACCCCACCTTTGCCGTCGCGGGCGATGCCGTCCCCGTTGCGGTCGGGGTATTTACCCGAATCGACGAAGAAGCCCTGTTCCACCGCAGCAAAGTAGCCGCCGGTCTCGATGACCTCTTCCAAGAAAGCCACCGCCCGTTCTTTCAAGTCGCGCACCATCTCGCCCAGCGGACCGTCGTGATTCAGGCTGAGCAGCTCTTTGATCCCGTCCAGCGCCGCCCAGGTCTGCTTCACGGTCTGCACGCCGCGCACGTTGTTGTAATGCCAGGGCACGTTGCGCCCCTCATCCGGGGTGATCGTGCTCTGAATGTCGGCGCTGGTCAGCATGGAAATCAACGTGTCCACCGTGTGGGTGCGCACGGCTTCTTCGATGTCGGCTTCGATATAGCGCGTGTTCTGCTGGGCGCGCATCTTGTATTCCGAGAAGAAATCGCGCAGGGCCACAGCATAGGGCAGGTCGTACCACAGCTTGGGCGCAGGGGGCGCGTCCGGCGGTACGGTGGACAGGCCGATGAGGTCTTTGTCCATGCCCACCGCCGTAGAAAAGGCGCAGTTGATACCGTGCTGCACCATCAATTCCGGCATCACCAGCCAGCCGGCTTTGGCGGTGGCGTTGGCGTTGTGCGCGCCGTCAATCTGGAAAATGCCCGCCCCAGCCATCACCTTTTTGGCTTCGGCCGCGTCCACAAACGAGCGGTACATATTCACGTTGCGGTACAGCACGTTGTACTGCGGGTCCTGGTGGGCGCCGTTGATGCCCTCTTCCGCGAACAAAACCGCCACCTCCGGCCCGGCCACGCCGGACACGTAGGAGTGGAAGTTGATCGGACGGCCAACTTCCTCTTCGATCATATCGCAGGCCTTGCGGCTGGCGCGGATCTGCTTGCGTGTGATGGGAACCCCGCCCACGCCCTCCGGCGTGCCTTCCAGCAGGCCGTCAATGTGGCTTTGGCCGGTGGTGCGAATGACCATGATGTGGTCCGCGCCGTGCCAGGCTGCCATGCGCATGCGGCGGATGTCGTCCTCAAAGCGCCCCGAAGCGATCTCGGTGGTCACCACACAGCTGGGCTGCGGGTCAATATGGTCAAAATATTTCGAGGCGGGCAAGCCGATGCTGTTCTTCAACGGCTTGGACATGTTCCGGTAATGGAACGGGCCCATATCCACGCCTTCCGGCGGGACTTCGCGCCAGGTCCAACCTTTGCGCTGGGGGTGGTAGTGCTCTAACCCTTCCAGAATGGCTTCAATATCCAGCTTCTGGTTCGGGTCCAATGGTTTCTTGTGAGTCATCGTCTGGCTCTCCTTGCGATTCACTGGCTAAAACAGGCCCTGGAGCACTTCTTTGTCTTCCAGGATGGCCGCTGCCGCGGCGCGCACGTCCGTCCCATTTTTCTGAGCGAGCTTCAAGACCACGTGTCCCGCGCCCTTACCCAGTAAACCGGCTTCCAGAATACGATCCACCACCCCGTGGGCGCTGATGCTGTCAATGCCCATGCGCAGCAGCACCGAGCGTTCGATGGACGGCGAGGTATACGAGCGCGAAAGGTCCACAATCGGCTCCACCACCTGCTGACACAGCTCCCAAAAACGAGCCTTCAGCGCCTCGTCGCTCATCTTCTTCAATTCCACCTGCCGCTTTTCAAAGCGGGCAATTCGATCTTCACTCATCATGTACTCTTCCTCCGACCCAATTTCGAGTCAACCGGCTCAGTCAGCTTAAAGCCCCGCCATGTGCTGCCGCACCCAGGCCGAGTCTCGTTTGATATCCGCCGCCAAAAAGGCCACGTCGGCCTCGCTCCACGTGTTCGCCGCAGCTACCTTGGCCGCATTGCGCAGGTAGGACAGGCGCAGCTTTTCCATATCCTGCTCTTTGCCCCACACCTGATCCAGGCTGACCGGGATGACGATGGCCTTGCCCGGCACGTTGTCTTTGGGATCGCCGCGCCGCACTTCCACGCCGTTTTCACGCGCAAAGGCCAGCTGGCTGTTGTGGTGCTTGCCTGCGCCGGTGTATTCTGTCTCCTGCACCACCACAATCTGGTCGCGGTCCATCTGCCGCGCCACAGCCACCGCCGCCGTCAGGCTGATGTTGCCCGCCGGGCCGCGTTCCAGGCCCTCCAGCTTGGTGAGCAGTTCGGTGATGTAAAACACCTCGCCCTGCGTCACCAGGTGGTATTCGTCCATATAGCGCAGGCTGCGCGCCGCGTTGCGCGGCACATCCACCCGGTCGGGCCAGGTGGCAAAGGGCACGCCAAAACCGGTGTGGCCGGTGGTGAAGGACTTGCGGTTAAAGTCGTGATCCGAAGCCATGTGCAGCCCGCCCAAATCCACCGAGCAGGCCACAATGCGCGTCTGATCGCAGCCCGCCGCCAAAAGGCCGCGCGCCGTGCCGGTCAGATTGCCGCCGCCCGCGTGGGTGATCATCACCGCGTCGGGGTCTTTGCCGTAGCGCGCCCGCACCTGCTCGGCGATTTCCGTGCCCAGGGTTTCCACCCCGCGGATGCCAAAGGGGGTGTACAGGCTGGCGTTGAAAAAGCCGGTGTCTTCCAGGGCGCGCAGCAGCATGTAAAACAGCTCCGGCCCCACGGTCAGCTTCAGCACTTCAGCTCCATAGGCCTCACAGGCTCGCCCTTTTTCCACAATTTCGGGCTGCCCCACGCCGCGACTGTCGTACACTTCCTGCACCACAATGCATTTCAGGCCGCGTTGGGCTGCCTGCGATGCCACCGCCGCGCCGTAATTGCCGCTGGTGGCCGCGATCATGCCTTTGTAGCCCTTCTTGGCGGCCTCATACGCGCTGATGGACGCCCGCCGCGCCTTAAAGCTGCCCGACGCGTTGGCGGCCTCATCCTTCACCAGGATGGTGGCGCCTTTCCCTGGCCCGGCCATCCTGCGCACAGCCTCGGTCAGGTTGCGCAGCTCAAACAAGGGCGTATCGCCCACCTTGGTCTCGCGCTGAATGCGGCGGATATCGTCCAGGCTGTAGCCCGTTTCGCGCATCATGCGCTCATAGTCAAAGGCGATGGGGCTTTGCATGTAATCGTCAAAGTCAATCCCCAGCGAGGCCTTCATGATTTCGTTCTTGCGCGCCATCACAGCGGCATAAGAAGTATCTTTCGCGCTCATGCTTCCGCCTCCGTGCCAATCGTCAGCAGTTCCGGCACGGTCGTGCCAAAGCTGTGGCTGTAACTGGGGTTCACCGTGCGCAGCACCCCGCTCAATTCGCGGCCGATGATCGTGCGGATCTTCACCTCCGCGCCCAGCTCCGCCGCCTCCAGCAAAAAGCCCGACACGCGCAGCACATAGGGAACCTGCTTGGTGTCTTCTGGAACCGAGGGGGCGCGCTCTTCGGGTTTCAAGACGACTTGCTCAATCTCAACCCAGGTACCTTTTTCAATTTTGCTCATAGTGCCTCCAACCCGCATAGAACATCACAGGCCGAAAACGGTTGGGTTTTCTGCCTGCGATGAACAAGGAATCGTTTACGTCAACATCGTGATTTAGATATGACGGCTGTAGGCGCTCTCACCCATCAGAGCCGCCGGGGCCGGCAGATCAATCATGCGCTTCAGACCGGGCGTCGCCGCCACCACATGCGGGATCATATTCACCGCGATGCCCATGGTGGCAATGCCGCCAGCGATTTCGGGCTTGACCGCCATGTGAATTTCCGGCTTGCCGTAAATGTGGATATAGTCGCCGGTGTCCTGATTTTCCAACTGCGGGTGAATTTGCTGCGGGTGGATCAGGCGGATGACTTCTTTGTCCCCGCGGTAGCCCACGCCGATATGCGCGCAGCCCGCCACCATGCCCGGCTCCACCGTCACATGCGGGGTCTCGCGGTGCACTTTGCTGATGATCGGTTCGCGGCTCTGCTCAATGCGGTCCACGCCCAATCCCAGGGCGTCGCTGATCATGTGAATCGATTCGGGGAAGCCCACATGCCCCACAATCGAACCGTCCGCCACGCCCGCCCGGAAGGCTTCGGGGGTGGTGCCCACACCCTGCGATTTCATCACCGTGGGGCCGTAGGGGCTGAGGTCGTTCACGCGCGAGGCTTCGATCCGTTCCACGCTGTGATTGCCGCCCGTCAGGGTCACCACCAGCAGATCCAACACAAAACCGGGGTTCACGCCCGTGCCCAACACCGATACGCCGTGCTTCTTGGCCAGCTCATCCAGCTCGCGGGCCAATTCCGGGCTTTGCGCATACGGGTCGGCCATTTCTTCGGCGATCGAAATGCAGTTAATGCCCGCGCTGAGCACCTTGCGCAGATCCGGCATCTGCTCAGAGAGCCAGGAGGTGGTGGCCAGGATGACCAGATCCACCTTCTCCTTCTTCAGCACATCCTCAGGGCGGTTGGTGATGGTCACACCCAGCGATTTACCCACACCCAACACATCGCCCAGGTCTTTTCCCACGTAGTCCGGCCGGCCGTCAATGACGGCTTCGATCTTGAGGCCCGATTTCTCGAGCATGAGCCGGGCCATTCCGCTACCCATCGCGCCGAGGCCCCACTGAAGAACACGAATTGGCTCCATACAAGCAATCCTTTCGATCTGAGAGTTAAAAGTGGATTTCACGCTGCCGTAAAAATCCATTAACGGACAATAAGATCATATCACGGTCTCAACGCGCTTTGAAAAAAACTTGAGCTTTGTCGCAATTCTATGGAAGAGTATCACCCTCGCCGGGCGGTTTTCACTCCGGCTGAGCCTCCGCAGCGTACCCATTCAGGTCGGCGCAAATTCGCCAGAGCAGTTCGGGCAGCACCTCAAAGGCGTAGGGGGTGTACAGGCGTTCATTACGCTGGTGATAGTCGCGCCCCCACGGGCCGATGTTCACCGCCGGAAGGGCCAGCCCGGCCGCCGCTGAATAGTCAAAACCCGCCCGCTGACCCCAGGCCGGGGTGTTCAGCATCAGTTCAAATTGTTCCTCTTCCGAAACCTGACCGCCCAAAAAGCTCAGATCTGAAATTCCGGGGAAAAAGGCGTGGGTGGTAAACGGCGTCTGGAACTCACGGCTGACCGCCGTGCCGTGGGTCTCGATGGCCTGCTGCAGGCGGCGGGCGCGTTCATCCCCCTCGTCCAAAATCACCGGCGGGTAATGGATGGCGGCAAAACCCACCACCGCCGCCGGGCCGGTCAGTCCGCTGGCCGCCCAGGTCTCTTCCACCAGGCGCAGGCTCACCTGGGGCGTGTTCAGGTTGGGGTCGGCGGAAAGCTCTTGCTGCAGACGGTCGTAGCGCGCCGAAAATTCTCTGCCGCCGTTCATCTCGGCCAGGGTTTTGAGCTGCTCGAAGGTGTACACCGACGGCCTGGGAAGTTCCCAATCATTGGGTCTCTCCGTGCGCTCCGCGTAGGCATCCGCGGCCTTCTGTAAATCTTCAATGGCCTCCATTAAAGCTGCGCCCACCGCCCCGACCATGCGGGTCAAAACCTCGCTCACCGGCTGTTTTAAGGTCAGCCAGTTAAAGTAGCACCAGGCGCTGGTGGGCGTGGTCACGTCGTAGTGCATCTTCGAATCGGCATATTTCAGGCAGGTGGGCGGCACGGTGAACGAGCCCCGCCATTCATCCGCGAAAATTGGGTTGCATTCCACCCGCCGCACTACCTCAGCCCCCATGCGGTTCACGTTCACCCCGCTGAAAGGTGAACCAGCGTGGGTCTCGCGCCCCACCAGGAACACGGCCGGCAGCAGCTTGCCCACGCTGCCCAAATAAGCCGCCTGCCCCTGGCTGCCGTCCCCCAAATCATCCGATGCGTCCAGGTTGACAGCCGCCCCCAGGCTCAGCCCCCACTGTTGGGCCAGGCCGGGCAGCTGCGCCGCCATAGCCCGCGCGCCGTAAGAGGCAATTTCTTCATCCGGTACGGCCACAAACAGCAGGTTCCCCCGCCGCTGGGCCTGGGGCAGGCGCACAAAGCGCTCCATCACCGCCAACCCGGCCGCCAGGCCACTCTTCATATCCAGCAAACCGCGCCCCGGCAAAAAATTCCCGCTGAGCAAATCCTCCAATGCCAACGCGTCCGCCGCCGAAAGCCCCTGGGGACGGGTGGCCTCGCTTTGCAGGCGTTCGATCAGGCGCGGCAGTAAAGCCTCGGGGTCGTAGGCCCAGGGGCTTAAATCGCCGTAATTCTCCACGCTGACCACATCGTAATGCCCAGTCAAAATCACCGTTTGCGGCCCCTCACCCCGCACCAACGCCGCCACCGCGTAACGCTCAAAGGCGTCCCGCTGGGTTTGCAGCAGTTGAATCTGCTGGGGATGCTCCTGAAAATAGGGCCATTCCAGCAGCTGCGTACGCAGAAAGTGGGCGAAGTCGCGCTCGCCGGGGGTATTGGTCTGGCTGGGGAATTGAGTCAGGCGCAGCGACCAGGCACGGGTGGGGGTGGTCCAATCGTACATATACAGATCTCCTTGAAGGGGGGTCGGGGGGTGTTCGCGAATCCCTTTCATTATACAGGCCCGCCCAAAATGGGCCGTTCGTTCGCGCCCGGCAATTTGCAGGAATCACTGCACCCCGCCAGGTAACCCGGCGGGGTGCAGCCTAACCCCACTGCTTAGGGCCTTCCCTTCCCTAAGCCGTCCAAATATCGCCTTTAGATCCAGCCCAAAATGCCCGCAAACACCGCCAGCATGAGCACATTCACCCCAAACAGGCCGCCGATGAAGCGCTTCTGCCGGGCAGGCTGCCAGTCGTAACACCAGAAGGCCGCCAGAAAGAAGGGGATGTACACCGTCACAAACACCGGCAGCGCCCCCCACCAGGGATACACCCACACGAAGGCCGGGGTCATCGCCAGGAAAATTTCAATGAAGGCAAAAAAGGCCGCGTTCAGCACCGCGAAAAACACGCGGTTGTTGATCCCCAGAATCTTCAGGCGCGGGTCCGCGGGCAGCAGCTTGCTCATCACCAGCCCTGCCACCGAAAACATCAGGCTCAGTTCCACGCCCACCCCCACCAGCAGCAGCAGCGAGGTGCCGGTCGGCACGGTCCACAGGGCGTGCCCGCTGAAATGCTGAATCAGCGCGTTGAGGATTTCATAAAACCAATGCACCATGTACAGCGCCAACCCCGCCGCGATCCCCTTCCAATTCTTGTGGGAGTACTCGTTGGCATAGATATACACGGCCATCGCCAGCATGGGGATGACGATCCACTGAAAGTTTTCCCCGTTGCGCAAAATCGAAAGGGCTTGCTGCGTTGCTTCTGGGTGATTCATGAGGCCTCCAATGTTTTGATTAACCCGTCTTCTGCGTCTTCCTCAATCCTGCGCCGCCGCACCCGCCGTGCGCAGATAAGCTTCACCATGGCGCAGCATAGCCGCCATAATCTCGGCCGCCCGCGGCGAATTTTGCTCCTGCACCGCCTGCCCCAATTGGGCGTGAAAGGCCCACACCTCGCCCACCGCCGCCCCGCCGCGCACGCCCGTAAAAAAGCGGCCGGTCAAATTGGTGTACACCTTTTCAAACGAATTCAAAATCATCGGATAGAGCACATTGTTGGAGGCAATTGCCACCAGCAAATGAAATTCAAAATCCAATGCGGTCAGGGTCTGCGCATCACCCCAATCCGCCGCCGCTTCGCGCCGCAAATGCGCCTGCAAGCGTTCCATCTGTTCCAGGGTGCGCCGCTCCGCGGCCAACCGCGCCGTCTCCATCTCCAAGACCAGGCGCATTTCCATCAGGCTGTTCAGGAACACCGGATCCAACGCGCCTTCTTGATAGGCCAGCAGCGAAGGCAGCAGCGCCAGCGAACCGCTGGTGCGAAAATCAGCAATGCGCGCGCCCCGGCGCGGTTCAATCACCACCAGGCCCTTACCTGCCAGATCCACCAAGGCCTCGTGCAGCACAGGGCGGCTTAAGCCCAGGCGCTGCGCCAGCGCCCGTTCTGCCGGTAGCCTTTCTCCAATTTTTAACTCACCCGAAAGGATGAACCCCTCCAGCTTGCGCGCACAGGCTTCTTTCAGGCTCTGAACCGCTAAAGGCGAAATCTGCAAAGGATCCAAAAGAAAGCTCCACAAAATAACTGGTAAAACCACCTGCCAAATAGCTTAACATTAAAATCCGTTAAATTCAACACGTCATTTCTCACCTTTTTACCGATGAAAATCCTCCAAGATACCCATAAAAAAAGCGGAGGTCAAAACCGCTGACCTCCGCGCAAACTTAAGCCGATGGAGTGCCTTTAGGGCAGATAAAACGCGTCGTAGTCCTCCGCCACACGGGTGGTGCCGGGCACTTTGGTCACCGCGCGCTGCACGCGCGCCGTCACCAACAGCGGTTGGTCGCTGATCACTTCCACCGCGCCCGCAAAGGCTCCGCTGCGCAGAACATAAGCTGAATAGGGTGTGGTGTTGCGCACCGCATGCAGCGGAACACCCTTGTAGCGCAGGGTGGGGTTCTTTTTGTTCCCCAGGCTGCCGTCAGCGCGGTAATAGCGCACCTCAATATTGGCCTTGGCGTTCCCCAGGTTGAGCATGCTGATATAGGTGCGCGGCAAAGTGGAGGTTTTACCCCAGACCACATACGGCAAAGCGTAGCGGTAGCTGGGTGCCGGCGCGGGCGTCACCTGAGCCGCGAAGGTGGTGCCCACCCCATAACGGTCACGCACCATGCCCACCCCCGTCAGGGCCGCGCCGCTGCTGGTGACCACCACAGAGCCGGTCTTGCCCACCAGGCGCGAATCCAGGCAAGGGTCAATTTCCAGGCTTTGCCCCGCGCTCACCGCCAGGCCGGTAAAGTTCAACGGCTTAGAAGGGTTGATCTTGGCTCCGCCGTTGGTATAAAAGAGCACATCAACCGTGGTATCCTCACTGGCCTGCACATAATAGCGGCTGCGCAGGCGGCGCGTCAGCGTGCTGCACGTCAGGCGCGACATCGTCAGCGATTGCGAAGCACGGGCCGGCCCCTGAGCCTCATAGGCAAAGGCGCGCCGCCCGTCGGATTCTTGCTCCACCACCACCGCCCCCAAAATGCTGCTGTCTGGCCCTTCCACCACCAAAGCGGTGCGGGTTCCGGCAGCCAGGCCCAGGTCCTCGCCGTCAAAATGCCGGCTGGACTGCGGTGGGATGGTGGCCGCCGCCAGTTCCACCCCGTTTTCCAGCACGCGCACATCCACCGGCGCATCGGTCACGTTCTGCACGCCCAACGTTGCACTGAGGGTGATGGGGGTCTTGTAATACAGCTCGGAGTATTGGTATACAAAATAAGGCACAAACAGCAGGCCGCCCGCTTCCTGGGCCTCCATGCCGCTGTACAGCGGCTGGCCGTATTTGACATCGTCGCCCGTGGCCACCTGCTCATACACCGCCAACACACCGGAGGGCGCTTCCAGCACAGCGGCCCCGCCGGATTCCGGCAGGGTCGAATTCACCAGGAAGGTCCCCGAGCCGTAAGGCGGAACCAGGGGCAGGCTGTCCCCATCCTGAGCATACGGGTTGCCGTCCGCATCGTAGTACACCACGTTCAGGGGGGCATCTTCGGCCGTGGTGTTGAAATAGGCAATGCGCCCGCCCCAGGTGGGGCCGCTGTCCACCTGCGCCGAAACATCCGCCAGACCCCCTGAAACAGCTAACAAACTAACTGAAAGTACAAGTGTAAGCCAGCGTTTCATCCGGTTCCCTCCCACCTTGCGCCACATGGTGGCATCATTAGACTGATATTCCGAAACTTTTCTTCGGACTTATCAAAAGTTTACACTGAAAACAAGCTGCAGGCAACTTCCAATTTCGTTAAGAATCAGGCTTTCTGCCCTGCTGAAACCCGTTTGACAGACCTGCCGCGCATCTGTTATCATTTGCATGCATTCAGTCGCCGCACGGGCGTTTCCCTCATCCAAATGTGCATGAGCTGACCGAACTCTTTCCGACCCACCAGGAATTTTTCTCTCAATGGATACCCCCCTTTCCACCCCTGTCCCGCCTGCCCCCAAAATCATCCGCATCGGCCGCTGGGAAATCAGCCGCGATTTGATTTTGGCCTTCTTCCTGCTCTTCCCGGCTTTATTGTGCTTTGCTTCCATCATCCTCGTCTTCACCGTCAGCACCGTGCGCAGCAACACCAGCCTGCCCGTGCCCGCGGCCCTGCTGGGCGGTTGGGCGCGCAACCCCGCACCTTACGCCCTGTGCGACCTGGAAGCCTACCCGGCGCAGCTCAGTTTTCAGGCCAACCGCTCCTACACCGGCAGCCCCGGCAGCCTTTGGGCGGGCGGACGTTTCCAGGTGCTGCCCCAGGAGCAGATCAAGCTGGAAACCGCAGAAGGCATGGAAACCTACACCTACATCCTGGAGACCCACCCCGGAATGAATTACCTGCGTATCCACGCCGGCATCTGCGAAGTCACCTATACGCAGTGGTCGAAATAAACTCCCCCGTACACAAGCAAAGGCTCCGACAAGTTCGCCGGAGCCTTTTTGTTTGCACAAAAATCGCGCGGACGCTTACAAAGCCTGATACTGGCGGATGCGCTCTTCCACCACCCGCAAACTCTTGCGCCAGAAATCGGGCTGGGTCAAATCCAGCCCAAAGCGCGCCCCCAACTCGGCGGCGGTGCCTTCGCCGGTTGAAGCCAGCAGGTGCATATAATCCGGCACAAATTCCGCCCCGCGCGCGCGGTATTCCGCGTACAGCCCCAGCCCAAACAGCAGACCGAAGGCATAGGGGAAGTTGTAGAAGGACAGGCCCACGCTGTAATAATGCGGCTTCCAGGTCCACATATAGGGATGCAAATAGCGCTCATCCAGCCCATCCCCATAGGTTTGCAGCTGCGCCTGGCGCATCAGCTCACAAATTTCATCCGCCGAAAGCTCCGATTGCGCCCGCCGCTCAAACAGCGCCTGTTCAAACAGGTAGCGCGAACTGATGTCCACGATCAACTGCGAGTCATTGATCAGCGCGCTGTCCAAAATGGCCAGTTTCTGCCCGTCATCGCGGGCCTCGGCGTAGGCCGCTTCCATGATGATCGTCTCACATAGGATCGAAGCCGTCTCCGCCAGGGTCATGGGCGTGCGCCGCTGCAAATTGGTTTTGCCCGCCCGGAAAAGGCAGTCGTCATGAAAGCCGTGGCCCAGCTCATGCGCAATGGTGGATACCTGATCAAACGAGCCGTCAAAATTGCACAAAATGCGCGACTCTTTTTGCAGCGGCAAGCTCATGCAGAACGCGCCGCCTTGTTTCCCGCTGCGCTGCTCGGCGTCAATCCAATTCTTCTCAAAAGCGCGCTGCGCAAAAGACTCCAGATGCGGTGAGAACCCGCCGAACTGCTCCAAAATGTAGCTGCGCGCCGCATCATAAGTAAAGCTCTGGCTGTTCTGGCCCATCGGCGCGAACAGATCCCACCAGGGCAGTTTTTCCTTGCCCAGCTTGCGCGCCTTGGCCTGAAAATACTGGCGGAACATGGGGAAGGAATCGCGCATGGCCCCCAGCATGGCGTCCAGGGTGGGCTGGTCAATGCGCGCCTCGTCCAGCGCGCTGTGAACGGCGTCCCGGCGTCCGCGCCGCCGGTTGAGGGTTTCCACCGTACCCTTCACGCCGTTCAAGGCCGCCGCCAGGGGTTCGCGCGCGCTCTCCCAAGCCGCCATCTCCGCCTCGTAGGCGCGCCGGCGCACATCCCCATCCGGATGCGAGCGCAGGTTGATCAACGCCGGCATGGGCAGCTTCTGCATCTGCCCGTCCAGCTCAAAGGGCACGCTCATCTGCGAGGTGACCACCCCCTGAAGCCGACCCCATGCGTTGCCGCCGCTCAGCGCCAGCTCCGCCGCCAGGGTCTCTTCCGCCTCGCTCATCTGATAGCGGCTTTGCGCTGCGGCATCGCGCAAATAAAATGCGTGGGCCGCCGCGCTGCCGGGCTGGGCGTTCACCTCGTCCAGGCGCGCCGCCACCTTGCCCGCCAGGGCACGCAGACGCATTTCCAGCATCTGCGCCGGAACCCAGGTTTGCTCGTATTCGGAATACCGCCGCTGCGCCAGGGTGTTATACGAATCGGTGGATACAAAAGCCACCAGATAAGATTCCAATGTCCCGCCCAGGTCAAAGATCTGGTTCAGGCCGTCCACCAACTCGCTCAGCAGGGCTGCCAGGCGCGGCGCGGGTGTGTTCTCATCCACCTGCGGCAGTTCTGCATCCATGCGCGCCTGCAGCACGGCGATCTGCGCGCGAAGCTGGGTGAAGGCCGCCTCCAGCTCGGGCGACTCCAGGCCCGGGAAAACGTTGGAAACATCCCAGCGTGGGGCTGATTGTGGTTTTGTCATCGTTTCACCTCAATGGTTTCCAGTTAGAAATGAACCCACCAGCCGCTCCCATCCGGTGTGGGGGTCAGCTCGGTGGGGATGCCGCCCAGGGGTTGAAACAGTTCCCAGACCCCCAGCAGCAGGGTCAGCGCAAAAATGACCAACAAAAAAAGCGCTATCCAGCGCGTACTGCCCCGATCTTCGGTCAGGGTGTCATCCAGCCCCACCCCATCCACACCTCCCGCGTCCGCTTCGAGCCGGGGGGCTTCGGTCTGCTGTGCCTGCCAGGGGTGTCCATCCTGCATGCTAACCTCCGCGGCTCACGCGCTTTACAGACAAGATTGTAACATATCTGCCTCGGCCCCTGCGAGCGGTTTCTCTCATCAAACCCTTACTTGACAAAATCAATCCAAATACAGATAATAGAATCAGTACCGTTCCAACCGTCTACTGGGAGAGGGAATCGAATGACGACTGTAAAGCACATCCTGATGGAAAAAGGGCATGTGGTCTGGTCTGTTTCCCCACATGCCGCCGTCAAAGATGCACTCCACCTGCTGGCCGAAAAGAAAATCGGCGCGGTGCTGGTGGTGGAAGAGAGCAAGATTCTCGGCATCTTTTCAGAACGGGATTATGTCCGTTTGGTCGCCGATGCTGGCGCGCTCGCGCAAGACACCCCGGTTCACGAAGTCATGACCCACCCCATCTACTTTGTCACCCCCGACCAAAAATTGGAAGACTGCATGTCCCTGATGACCGCCAAACACATCCGCCACCTGCCGGTGATGGAGAACGGCAAGCTGGTCGGTTTGATCTCGATTGGGGACGTGGTCAAGTGGTTGATCGAAGACAAGGTCACCACCATCAAAGGCCTGGAAAATTACATTCTGGGCCGCGGCTTTTCGCAGTAACCCACGGAAGGCAGGGAATCATGACAACTGTTCGCCATTTAATCCGCAACAAGGGCCGGGTGTGGACCTTTGCGCCCGAAGAACCCGCTCTGCGCGCGCTGAAACTGATGGCTGAGAAGAAAATCGGCGCGGTTTTGATCATGGAAGCCGAGAAAGTGGTGGGGATCTTCTCCGAACGAGACTTCGCCCGCGCCGCCGCCGTCAACCCTTCCCTTTCTCCCAATACCCCGCTGCAGGAACTGATGACCCATGAAGTGTATTACGTCAGCCCGGATCAGACCGTGGATGAATGTATGGCGCTCATGACCGCCCGCCACATCCGCCACCTGCCCGTGGTGGAAGAACACCAGTTGGTCAGCGTCATCTCCATCGGCGACGTGGTGAAATCCGTCCTGGCCGAAAAAGAATCCGACATCAAAGGCTTAGAAGATTACATCTGGGTCAATCTGATCTGACCTTTCCCCCGTGCCGCACCGCGCAGCGCCCGCCCCTCCGGCGGGCGTTGTGGTTTTCGGAACCTCATTCGCCCACCACAATCTCCAGCACCTTCCCCACCGCCAGCGTGTCCACGCGCGTCAGCCCATTGCGGCGGGCCACGGCCTCGGCCTGCGTGCCAAAGCGCGCCGCCACCGCGGGTAGGGTGTCGCCGGGTTCCACCGTGTAGGTCAGCGTCTGCCCCGGGGTTAAATCTGGCAAAGCGGTGGGCAAAGCCCGCGCCTCCGGCGGGCGCAGATCCTCATAGCCCTTGGCGCGCATCCAGGCGCACACCACCGGCCCGCCGAACCGGTCGGGGCGGGGCGCGCCAAACTGTGCCGGGAGGCCGTCATAGCCGCGAAAGTAGCCCGCCTCTCCCGTCAGTTGGGCTTCGGCCGCCGCGGAAAGCTCGGCGTCGCCCACCGCCACGGCATGAATATGGATGGGCGAATCAGGTGAAAGCTCGCCGTAATCGCGCAGCCAGGCGGCAAAACCCGCCGCGCGCAGCGCCCGCAGCGCCGGCCCAATCTCATCCCACAGCACCACCCATTCCGGCAGGCGGATGACCGAAAGGTCCACCGCCCCGCCGCCCAAATGGGTGCCAAAACTGGCCGCGCCGTTATCGTGGTAGCTGCCCTGGGTGACGGCCGCGCCCGCCAGATCAATTTCACCCCCATACAGGCGCGCCGCGTGTTCCAACATGGCCTGCGTGCGGCGGTTGATCACCCACGACCCCAACTCCACGCGGGTGTAGTCCTCCGGCGGCGGCTGGCAGCCCGCGGGTTCAAACACCGTTGGCCAGGTCAGCTCGGCCGTGGGCGTCAGTGAAGGGGTCAGCGTGGGCTGTGGGGAAGGCGGGATACTGGGCACAGGGCTGGGCAGGACAGTGGGAGCGGCGGCAGCCGTAGGACTGGGCGTGGGCACAGGGCTGCACCCGGCCAGTAAACCCGCCGTCAGCGCCACAGCCATCCAAAACCCACCGTGTCCGTTCTTCGCCGGTCTCATCCCGTCCGCCGTCAGCGGGTCAGCTGCCGGTACTTCATGCGGTGGGGCTGATCCGCGGCCGTGCCCAAACGCGCCCGCCGGTCGGCCTCGTACTGGGTGAAATTGCCGTCGTAAAACACCACGCTGCGGTCGTCTTCAAAGGCCAGGATATGGGTGGCCACGCGGTCCAGGAACCAGCGGTCGTGGCTGACCACCACCGCGCAGCCGCCAAAATTCTCCAGGGCCTCTTCCAAAGCGCGGATGGTGTTCACATCCAGGTCGTTGGTGGGCTCGTCCAGCAGCAGCACATTGGCCCCCGCCAGCAGCACCCGCGCCAGGTGCACGCGGTTGCGCTCGCCTCCCGAAAGCATGCCCACCCGCTTTTGCTGGTCGCTGCCGGTGAAGTTGAAGCGCGACACATAGGCACGCGAATTCACCTGCCGGCCGCCCATCTGGATGGTTTCCTGCTCGTCGGTGATCATCTGCCACACGGTTTTTTCGGGATCCAAAACATCCCGACTCTGATCCACGTAAGCCAGCTTAACCGTCTCGCCGATGCGGATACTGCCGCTGTCGGGCTGCTCCTGTCCGGTGATCATGCGCAGCAGGGTGGTTTTGCCCGCCCCGTTGGGGCCGATCACGCCGATGATGCCGCCCGGCGGCAGATTGAAGGTCACGTTTTCCAAAACCACGCGGTTCAGATACCCCTTACTCACCCCCTGGGCCTCCACCACCACATTCCCCAGGCGCGGCCCCGGCGGAATGTAAATCTCCAGATCGCGGGACATCTTTTCGGTTTCCTGCGACAGCAGATTTTCATAAGCGCTGATGCGCGCCTTTGACTTGGCATGCCGCGCCCGCGGGGCCATGCGGATCCATTCTAGCTCGCGCTGCAAGGTGCGCTGGCGTTCGCTTTCGCCTTTTTCTTCCTGTTCTAGCCGCGTGCGTTTTTGCTCCAGCCAGGAGGAATAGTTGCCCTCCCAGGGGATGCCGTGCCCGCGGTCCAGCTCCAAAATCCAACCAGCCACGTTGTCCAAAAAATAGCGGTCGTGGGTCACGGCGATCACCGTGCCGGGGTACTGCTGTAAATGCCTTTCCAGCCAGGCCACCGATTCGGCGTCCAGATGGTTGGTGGGTTCGTCCAGCAGCAAAATATCTGGCTGCAGCAGCAGCAAGCGGCACAAGGCCACCCGCCGCCGCTCTCCGCCCGAAAGCACCCCCACCTGCATGTCCGGCGGCGGGCAGCGCAGCGCATCCATGGCCATTTCCAGGCGGGAATCCAGGTCCCAAGCGTTGAGTGTGTCCAGCTTTTCCTGCACATCCCCCTGTTTTTGAATCAGCTCGTCCATCTCCTCTGGCGAAAGCGGGTCGCCGAAGCGGGCATTGATGGCGTCAAACTCGTTCAGCAGGTCGCGAATGGGCTTGACCCCTTCTTCCACCACCTCCCGCACCGTGCGCTGGTCGTCCAGCAGCGGTTCCTGCTCCAAAAAGCCGATGGTGTACCCCGGCGAAACGGCGATCTGGCCGTTGAATTCCTTGTCCACCCCCGCCAAAATACGCAGCAGGGAGCTTTTGCCTGAGCCGTTCAGGCCGATCACCCCAATTTTTGCACCGTAATAATAGCCCAAATAAATGTCGCGCAGCACCGGCTTCTTGTCGTAAAACTTGCTGACGCCGATCATCGAATAGATCACTTTGGTGGTTTCGCCTGCCATCCCAGCTCCTCTCAGCCGCCTGCCAATTTCGCGTTGTAACCTTTTTCCTTTAATAAGGTTTGCAGCAGGGCACGGTGATCGCCCTGAATTTCAATCACGCCGTCTTTCACCGCGCCCCCCGTGCCGCAGCGCCGCTTCATTTCAGCCGCCAGCTCACGCAGGGCCTCCTCTCCCAACGGCAGGCCCGTCACCAGCGAGACGGTTTTGCCGCCCCGCCCCTTGCGCTCCAGCCGCAGCCGCACCACCCCATCCCCGGCGGCGGGGGCGGCTTTTTTGCGCGCGCAGATGCAGTCCGTTTGCGCACGGCCGCATTGGGGGCACATGCGCCCGCTTTCGGTGGTGTATACCGTTCGGCTGTATTTGGAGCGGTCCATAACGGTTTCCTTTGCGGGTGATTATAACAAAGCCAGCCCCGCGGCGCAAAAAAAGGCTGCCCAAAACCAGCCTGGGCAGCCCCGGTCAAAACTGCGGGCAAGCCTACGGCTTGGGCCCCTTGGGCTTCTCCGCGCCCACCGCGTAGATGCGCACATTCACGCGCAGCGGCGGGCGGTCTTCATAGGTCATCATGCGCAGCACGTCCGTCCAGGTTTTGCCGTCAAACTCCGGCTGCACCAGGGCGATCTCAGCGGCGGCGTCCATATCGTCCAGCGGGCTGACCTCCACCACATACCCGGCCCGGACTTTGGCGGGCTGCACCGCATAGCCCTGCCACTCGCCGGGGTTAAGGGTGGTATCAAAGTCGCTGAGCACCGGCAGGTCGGTGGTGGCATACACGCGCACATGCACCGCCAGCGGCGACTGCCCCTCCGGGATCATCAGCCGCAGCACGTCAATCCATTCGCCCGGATATTCCGGCTGAATGTGGATGCGCGCCACAATGTCACCCTTCACGCCGGGTTCCAGCGGGGTGACCTCTGCCACATACCCGCGCTGCTCCGCGGACATTCCCAGTTGAAAACCGTGCCAGATGCCCGGTTCCAGCACCGTGTCAAATTCGCTGGCCACCGGCCAACTGGCAGTATCGTACACGCGGATATTGACCCGCAGCGCGGCGCTGCCCTCAGGCAGCTGCACATGCAGCACATCCTTCCAGCGTTTGCCGTCGAATTCGGGGCGCACCAGGGCGGTCTGCACATAGTTGCCTTCGCCTGGTTTGGGCTTTTGCAGGGGAGTCACCTCCACCACATAGCCCCCCACCGCTTTGGAGGGGCGCACCACCCAGCTGTGGAATTCCCCTGGCATCAGGCGAGTGTTAAAGTTCATCAACAATGGAGGTGCCGTTTTCGCGCCCGCCGCAGTCTGGCTGTAGGTCAGCAGACTGCCCATCGCCAGCAGGATGCCTGCCAGCATGAAAATCACTTTGCGGTACATTCTGGCCTCCTTACTGAACCTGATCGGACTCATATCCGACCTTTACCACATATAAAATAGCACGAAAAATGGGCTTGGGTGAATCAATTTTCATTTTAGATCCAGCGACAGGTTCTTTTGGGGCTGAGTCTCTGCTGTCCTTGTGGTCGGTCAGCTTTCATTTTTTAACGCAAAAGGGGCTGTCTAAGGATGGATTTCAGACAGCCCCTGGTATATGAACTTATCGTTCAACCGCGCGGTTTACTTCAGTTCCCACACCGCCACGTTGCTGAATTTGCATTGAATCCCTGTGGGTGAACCGGTGAGCGTGGCCAGACCCACCTTACCGCTGTCAATATAGGGGTCGCGGAAGCGCACCGCCTCCACTTCGTTCACAAAGAAGATCATGTTCTGGCGCTCCACCACCAGCATGATCTCAGCCGAATCGCTGATTCGGCTCAGGCCGCCGTTGTATTTGCCGCCCTTCATTTCGATATTCTCGCTGCCGCGCTCGCGCAGGGTGTGCACCACCCCGTCCACCCCCAGGAAGGTGGTGTGCAGGTGGTCGTCATCCGTGTATCCATAACTGAACCCGCAGCCAGTGCGCTCAATTTTTTCAATCACCCCGGGGATCTTCCAGGTGACGGTAGCCTTCATTACAAAATTGGTCAGGTCGTGGTCCACCGCGTTCAGCGCGTCAATCTCATAGTTTTTATGGTCATACCAGTTCTTTTCCAGGTCCGGAAAGGAGTAATACACGCCTTCCGCTGAACGCAAATAATAGCGTTCCACCATGCGCTTGAGTTCCTGATACATCTCGTCCGCCGCCGCGGTGGCCTGCACGCTGCTGGTGTCTTCGGTGGGAGCGGCCTCGGTGGGCGGGGGCGCTTCGGTGGGCGCTGGGGCCTCGGTCGGCGGCGGGGCCTCCGTGGGCGCCGCGGGCGGCGGGTTCACCGCCTGCGTGGGGCTGGCGGGGGCCTGGCCCGCCTGCATCACCGCCAACGTGGCCTGCAGCGCCATCGCCTGGCGGGTGGATTCCAGCGCCAGGGCCTGCACGGTTTGTTCCATCGCCGGGTCGCTGCTCTGGCTGCTCACGCCGCACGCCAGGCTGACCAGTAACAAGATGCTCACACCCAACCAAATGCGCCACCGTGTCGCTTTCATCTTACCCCTCCCGTGACTGGATCGGATCCTGATTCCATTATACAGAGCTTTGTGAAAAAACCCACCCATTGACCAGGGTCGTTTGGCAGCCTTCACCCGTATAATCGGTAACAAAGTTGTTTCATTACCCTGGTAGATTGCCAGAGCTCAAGCGAGGAAACCATGCAGCATCCCCCCCTGTACGAAATCAAATCTCAAGATTTGCTCATCAGCACCGACCCTGCCCTCCTGCCTTTTGAAACCATCCTCAACTTCCTCAGCCAGGAATCCTATTGGGCCCAGGGACGCACCCCCGAAACCATGCGCACCGCCGTTGAAAATTCGCTCAATTTTGGCCTCTACCGCCAGGGCCAGCTTTTGGCCTACGCGCGCGTGGTCAGCGATTACTGCACCTTCGCCTGGCTGTGCGACGTGTTCGTGCTGCCGCAGGCTCGCGGCCAGCAGCTGGGCAAGCACCTGATTCAGGCCGTCACAGCCCACCCGGCGCTGAAGGTGAAGAACTTCCTCCTGGCCACCAGCGACGCCCACGGCCTCTACGAGCGCTACGGCGGCTTTGCCCCCCTGGACAAGCCCGAAAAGTGGATGATCAAACACGCCGCGGGGTGAGCGCGGCGCGGGTGTTTTCAGACTGAGTTGAGACTAATGCCCGCTGGAATAGGTGCGGTTGCCTTCCAAAATAAAGCGCAGCCGCACCAAATACTGTCCAATCGCCAGATTCACAGGCCGCCCCTCGGCGTTGAACGAAATGCGCGTGCGCAGCAGCACCGGCGTGCCCGAAGCCACATTGAGCAGCTTGGCCTCGCGCGGCTCAATCGCCACGGGGATGATGATATCCTCGGCCCGCGTGATGGTCATGCCAAACTGCTTGACCATCACGTAATAGGTGGACTGCTCCAAACCGGTCTCCTGAAACATGCCCCGCTGCAGACCGGCGAAATATTTCATGGGCGCATACCATTTTTCCAGCACCATCGGCTGGCCATCCACGTAGCGGATGCGTTCCATCATCGCCACCATCTCCCCCGGTGACAATTCCAACCCCGTCTGCGCCGCTTCCGGCGCAGCAATTTGCTTAAATTCCAGAATCTTGGTGCGCAGGGTCAAATTGCTGGACATGATCTCGCCCGTGAAGCTGTTTAACCCGTGCAGGGTGGACTCAAACTGGCGCGTGGACACGGTGGTACCCTTCGAGCGCCGCCGTTCCAGCAGACCCGCATACACCATATCGGCAATCGCCTGCCGGATGGTGGCCCGGCTGACATTGAAACGCCGCTGCAATTCCAATTCTGTGGGGATATAATCGCCGGGCTGATATTTGCCCGTTTCAATCTCTTTGCGCAAAATTTGCGCCACCTGATAATACAGGGGGATGGGGGTGTCGCGGTTGATCTCGGCGGATCCGGTGAAGTTGACCATGATTACCACCTTGCGGAACGCAGGAGCTTTTGCTGTGGGCGTACGGCCGCTTTAAGGCTGCCGCGGCACAAATTCATCACTCAAAAAGACCGAATCCACAATACCAACAATCACCGACATCACACACGCATCCGGGTTTTTCAGCACCTGCCGTGCCCCGTTGCCTTCGCGGTTAATCAGCACCGTGTCCCCAATTCCGGCCTGTGAGGCGTCCAGCGCGATGAAATCGCCTTCCGGTTCTTCGTCCCCATACGCCAAAGGCTGCACCACCAGCAGCCGCCGGTTTTTATAATCCGCATGGCTGATGGTGGTTACCACCGTACCGACAACTTTGGCCAGGATCATCGCGCCCCTCTCATGTCAGCGGGTTCCAGCCCGCCCGCACCCGCAGGTCAATCTCACCGTCCGGGCGCACGTTCAGCTCATCCACAATGCCCACCAGAGCCAGGTCCACCGGCACAAACTTGATCTCCGGCATGGCCAGAGAAGCCTCGCGCGAACGCACCATCACGCACAAATCCTCCGGCCCGGCCTGCACCACATCCACCGCCACCTGCAGCGTGCCCAGCGGTTTCAGATGCTTATCCAGCGGCTGAACAATGAGCAGTTTCAGCCCCTCGGTGCCGGGGTATTTCATCGTGCAAATGGCCGTGCCCTTGACGCGTCCGAATAACATGGCGGCCTACGCAATGCCCGTGCTTTTCAACACGCGGTTGATGATCGCGTCCAACAGGGCCGCATCCACCTGCCCGCCCAGGCGCGCCGTCACCGCACTGCGAATGCGCTGGCGCAGCTCTTCCGGGTTCACCTTGGCACCCGCCGTCACCGAGGGCAGCCCCGCCGGGGTGCGGTACAAGTCGCTGAAATCGGGCGGTGCGGTCATGCGCGGCGCGGCCGTCCCGCTGGGGGCGCTGCCGCTGGCCGGGGTCTTCGCCTTGGAAAGGTAGTGGCGAATGGGGGCGCTGGGCGGGGTATCCACCTTCTGGATCAGCTGCACCCCCAGGCGACGCGCTTTTTCATACGCCAGCTCGGTGAGCACCACATCTTCCGTCACCTCCAGCGACATGACCCCGCGCTTGGCCAGGTTCTCAATATCCACTTCCGTGAAAAACTCTTTTGGCATTGTCTGCCCTCCTGCCCAGCCTTATGCGCCTTCGCGGCCTTCCAGACTTTCCAACGCGCGAATGGCCGCATCGCGAGCGGTCACAATTTCGGCTTCGCTGCCCGACAGCCACATGCGCCCAAAGCGGCCCACCGAAGAAACATGCACGATCTTGATGCTGGCTTTCTTCTCGGCTTCGTTGCAGGCGTAGTTAATGTACGCCGCGGGGGCGCATTCCAACACCAGCATGGTCTCACCCGGCACCAACATGCTCCCGCGCCGGAAGCGGTTCAGAAGCTGCGACTGGTACGGGTCAATGCGCGTGATCACCTGGGTGGAAACCACCTGAGGCCGGATGCGGTCTTCGGCGCGCAGGCCCAGGCGCGAAAGCACCACATCGCCCGCTTCCAAAACCGCCGCCTGGTTGTGCGAATGCACTTCGAACATGCCAAATTCGCGTTCCACAATCTGCGCGCCCGGTTTGGCTTCGGTGGCCTTCACAGCGATATCCACCACGCGGAAAACTTCGTTGCCCGGCGCCATCTCCACATACAAGGCAGCCATGCCCTCGGTGGGCAGGTCGCCCTGCGTCACCGTGCCCACAAAGGCGGCATACTGCGCCTGCATACGGTCTAAGAAACAATAACACCGCAGTTGAAAGGAATCACCCATATCGTTTTCTCCTTGCCGTTCTCTTCCGGTCAGGCTGCCGGATCGTGCCAGGCCATTCCCAGAGGGGTCACAAACACCGGATGGCTGGGGATGGTGGTGCGCACGCCGGTGTACTGCTCCACCACCCGCGCCATGCCCTGAAAGGCGCTGCTGCCGCCCACCAGGGTGATCTGCTCCACCGCCCGGCCCTGAATGTGGCGCGCGGTGATGCTGGCCACCTTCTCCATCACCGGCCGCACCAACGGGAACAAGCGCGCATGCTGGCTGGGCTGGACCTTCAACGCCTCGGCTTCCTCAAAGGGAATGTTCAGCGATCCAGCGATCACCAGCGAAAAATGCGTGCCGCCCGTGGCCTCGTCGGCGGTGTACACCACCTGGCCGTCTTCAATCACCGCCACACCCGTGGTGCCGCCGCCCACATCCACAATCGCTCCGCGGCGCAGCTTCAGCACGTTGTTAGCGGCGCTGGGTTCGTCCACCAGACCGGTGCATTCCAGCCCGGCGGATTCCAGCACATGCCCTGTGGCGCGCACCTCGGCCGCAGGCACCCCAGGCGGGTAGCCCGTGGCGGCGTGGGTCAATTCTCGCCCCAGGCGCCGCTCCACGCGGGCTTTCATCCCGCGCAGCAGATCGGTGGCGCCGATAAAGTCCACCACCAGGCCGTCGCGCACCACCTGGGCAAACTGCCACTCCCCGGCCAGGGGGGTGCCGTCTTCATCCAGCACCACCAAAACCAGGTAAGCCGTCCCCAGGTCCACGCCCACCTTCAAGCGCCGCCCGCCGTCCAAATCCAAAGGGGGGGCGTTTTCCGAAAGGCTGCGGTGCAGGATGACAGTCTCCGCCTGGGTCAGGTAGGCTTCCAGGCTCAGGCCGGTACCCACCGGCGTCGCGTTCATGGCGCTCACACGCGCTGCCGCTTATTTCTTCTCAGTGCCGCGTCCGCCGATGGCTCCCTTGGAGCTCTGCGGCAGGATCATTTCCACATCCTGGTGGGGCCGCGGGATGACATGCACCGAAACCAGCTCACCCACGCGCTTGGCCGCCGCAGCGCCCGCGTCCGTGGCCGCTTTCACCGCGCCCACATCCCCGCGCACCATCACGGTCACAAAGCCGCCGCCCACGTATTCCGAGCCGATCAGCACCACATTGGCCGCCTTCACCATCGCATCCGCAGCCTCGATCGCTCCCACCAAACCGCGGGTCTCGACCATTCCTAAAGCAATCAACGAAGTATCCTGAGCCATTTTGTTTTCCTTTCCTTTTCTAAAGTCCTGACTTCTGGTTGATGAGCGTTTTTATGCCTTACTGCCCAAAATTTCGTTCAACACCTGCCGCACGGCCTGTTCCAGCTCATCCGGGCTGGGGCCGCTGGGTTTTTCTCCGGGCAGCAGGGCTTCCATCGGGGGCGTCACCATTTCATAGGCCAGACGCTTGATGTTCATCAGATGATAGGCGGTCACGTTGTCGCCGGTGATCGATCCGCCAATTCCGCCCGACCCCAGGGTCAGCGCCGGCATCAAACCAGTGGTAAAGCCGATCGCACCCAGCGTGCCCATGGTGTTGACCAAAATGCGGAAAACGGGTTTTTCCAGCCCAAAGGCCAGTATCACCTGTTCGTCGGTGGCATGGATGATCTGCGTGTGCCCGCGCCCGCCGGTTTCAATCAGGGCGATGGAAGTTTCACAGCCCTGTTCCCACCCATTCACATCGTACCAACCCAGCACCGTGGTCAGCTTTTCATGCGAAAGCGGCTCGCTGCGGCCCACGTTCTTCAGGCGCGTCACCAAAACGCGGGTGCCTTCCGGCACACGGAAGCCCGCGTAAGCCGCCAGGTACGGGGCGGGCTTGCCCACCGTGGCGGTGTTCATGCTGCCGTCCGGGTGGAACAACGCCTTGCGCAGCAGGTCGGTCTGGGCCTCATCCGTAAAGTAAGCCCCCTCGGCCTGCATCAACTGCGCCAGTTTCTGCGCGATGGGCTGATCTGCCACCACCGCCTGCTCCGTGGCGCAAATGGTGGAGCAGTCAAAGGCCTTGCTGGCGGTGATGTAGCGCGCCGCCTTTTCCACATCCGCCGAGCGGTCCACATACACAGGCACGTTCCCCGGCCCCACCCCATAGGCAGGCTTACCGGTGGAATGCGCCGCCCGCACCATGGGCGTGCCGCCGGTCGCCAAAATCAGCGCCGTGCGCTTGTTGGTCATCAGTTCCTGCGTGCCCTGCAGCGAGATCTGCGTCATGCAGCCGATCAGCCCGCGGGGGGCGCCCGCGCGCTCAGCCGCCTGCGCCATCACCTGGACGGCTTCCAGCGTACAGCGCGCCGCCGAAGGGTGCGGAGCCAGAAGGATAGCGTTGCGCGCCTTGACAGCGATTAAGATCTTATACAGCGCAGTGGACGTGGGGTTGGTAGAAGGAACCAGGGCTGCGATCACACCCATCGGCCAGGCAATTTCTACCACCCGCCGCGCCGGATCGTTACGCACCACCCCCACCGTGCGCAGATCGCGGATGCTTTCCCACACCACGCGCGAACCGAATTCGTTCTTGATCTTTTTATGCGCTGCCACACCGTAGCCGGTTTCTTCGTGGGCCATGCGCCCCAGGCGTTCAGCGGCCTGAAAGCCCGCTTCGGCCATCGCCGCGCACACCCGGTCTACGTCTTCCTGCGAAGCCTTCGCCCACACCTTCCAGGCGTCGAAAGCGGCGTTGACCAAATCCCGCGCTTCTTGTATGGATGCCAGATCTTTATCCAGGGCCATGATTTACCCTTCAGGACTTGCGAAAAACGACTTTACCGTCAACTTCCAATGAATCAATCACCGACATAATCACCGCGTCCACGGGGGTGTCTTTGGTCTGGGTGGTTTGACGGGCGCTGGAGCCTGCACAGGTCAGCACCAAATCACCCACCCCGGCGTCCACCGTGTCTACCGCCACGTAGGGTTTCCCCACCGCTTCGCCAAATTCATCCGTCTGCCGCACAATCAAGAGCTTCTTGCCGTGCAGCTTTTCATCTTTGATTGTGGATACCGTTGTGCCAATCACGCGGGCAATCAGCATGGTTGCACCTCCAGAGTTCTAGTAACTTTTACCAGCCGCCGGGGCCGCCGCCGGTTTTTCGGCTTCGCCAGCTCCGCCCGCCTGCACAATTTTCACACTGGCGCTGGCCCCAATTCGGGTGGCGCCCGCCTTCACCATCGCTTCGGCGTCCTGCGTGGTGCGAATGCCGCCGGAGGCTTTCACCCCCACATTCGGCCCCACCGCCTTGCGCATCAATTCAATATCATGCACGGTGGCCCCGCCGGTGGAGAAGCCGGTGGAAGTCTTCACGAAATCGGCCCCCGCTTCTTTGGAAAGCAGCGAGGCCAGCACTTTCTCTTCGTCATTCAGCAAACAGGTTTCCAAAATGACCTTCACCAAAGCCCCGCGCGCATGGGCGGTCTGCACCACCCCGCGGATATCCTTGGCCACCAGCTCCAAATCGCGTGCTTTGACCGCGCCGATGTTGATCACCATATCAATTTCGGTCGCGCCGTGATCCAACGCATTTTGGGTTTCAAAGGCCTTCACTTCCGGCGGGGTAGCCCCCAGGGGAAAGCCGATCACCGTGCACACCTTGACGCTCGTCCCGCGCAGCAGCTCGGCGCACAGCTTAACCCAGGTGGGGTTCACACACACCGAGGCAAAGCCGTGCTTGCGCGCCTCAAAGCACAGCTGACCGATCTGGTCGGGGGTCGCATCGGGCTTAAGCAGGGTGTGGTCAATCATCTTCGCCAGGCTCTGATCCTGGGGGATGATGCCCACGGTGGAGCTGAGGCGCTCAGCCCCCGCGCTGACCACATGCCCGGCTTTGTCAAAGCAGGTGCGCACGCAGATGCCGGCCGAGCAGTCCATCGTGCAGCAGCTGGCCCCTTCGGGCAGTGCGCCCTTCTGCTGGTTTTCGGCAATGGCCACCAGCACCTCGCGGGTGATGATTTCAACCAGGGTCTCAATCGTTTTTGGATCCGGATTCATCCAGGCAGCCCTCTCACTTAAAGTATTGCTTTTCCACAGCGATGATCTTGTTCACGCGTCCGGCGTGCCGTCCGCCGCCAAAATCTGTCGCCAGCCAAATTTTCAAAATGCGCCGGGCCAAATTGACCCCGATCAAACCCACCCCCAGGGTGAGCACATTGGCGTCATTGTGTTCGCGGCTGTTCACGGCGCTGGCGTCGTCATAGCACATCGCGGCGCGCACCCCCGGGACCTTATTGGCCACCATGCAGCTGCCAATCCCAGCCCCGTCAATCATCACCCCGCGCCAGGCCTTGCCCGTGCTCACCAGGCGCGCCACTTCGGCGGCAAAATCGGGGTAATCCACCGCGTCTTTGCCCTGGGTGCCCACGTCAATGACTTCATACCCCAGTTCCGCCAGGTCTTTTTTCAGCACATCCTTCAGGTCAACCCCCCCGTGGTCGGCCCCAATGGCCACCACGCTGCGCCCCACCGCGGGTTTGGCGCTGGGTTGTGGGACAGCCGCGGGCACAGCCCCCATATTCTGGGCGACCACCCGGCGGACAATTTCCTGAATTTCAGCTTCCGAAATGGGACACACGGCGGCTTTCCTGCACAGCGAAGGATGGGGTTGGCAAGGTAAAACGCGAGTCAGGGAAAACGGCAAAGCGAACAGCTTCGTACTTATGATAATACCTGCGTTTGCAAATGTCAAGCAAAAATTATTGCTTTCGTATGTACGTACATACGGACATTTTCAGTTGGAGAAAAAGCTGGCGGGAAACCCCGCCAGCTTTCCTTTTTCTCAAGTTGCTCTAGCGCTTCAACGCGTCCCAACCCGCATAGCGCGCCGTGTCGCCCAATTCGGCTTCGATGCGCAGCAGCTGATTGTACTTGGCCACGCGGTCCGAGCGCGCCGGGGCGCCGGTCTTGATCTGACCCATGTTCAGGGCCACGGCCAGGTCGGCGATGGTCGAATCTTCGGTCTCGCCCGAGCGGTGCGAGGTGACCGCCCGCCAGCCAGCCCGGTGGCAGGTTTCCACAGCCTCGATGGTCTCGGTCAGCGAGCCGATCTGGTTCAATTTGACCAGCAGCGCGTTGCAGGCTTTTTCGCGGATACCGCGGCGGACGCGTTCCGGGTTGGTCACCAGCAGGTCGTCGCCCACGATTTGGATCTTGCTGCCCAGTTCGGCGGTCATCAGTTTCCAGCTGTCCCAGTCGTCCTGGGCCAGGCCGTCTTCAATGGACACGATCGGGAATTGGGTGACCCAATTCTGCCAGAACGCCACCATCTCCTCGCCGGTCAGCATCTTGCCTTCCTTGCGCAGGTTATAGCGTTTGCTTTCTTCGTCATACAGTTCCGAGGCGGCCGGGTCAAGGGCAATGCACACCTGTTCGCCGGGTTTGTAGCCAGCTTTGACGATGGCTTCCAAAATCACTTCCACCGCTTCCACATTGGCCTTCAGGGCCGGGGCGTAACCGCCCTCATCGCCCACCAGGGTGGCATAGCCGCGGGCTTTCAATACGCCCTTGAGCGCGTGGTAAATTTCCGCGCCCCAGCGCACGCCTTCGGCGAAGGAGGTCGCGCCCAGCGGCATGACCATGAATTCCTGCGCGTCGGTAGACTGCCAGGCAGTGTGCGCGCCGCCGTTGAGGATGTTCATCATCGGGACAGGCAGCACATGCGCGTACACGCCGCCGATATAGCGGTAGAGGGGCAGGCCCAGGCAGGCCGCCGCCGCCTTGGCCACCGCCAGGCTGGTGCCCAAAATGGCGTTGGCGCCCATCTTCTCTTTGTTCTGGGTGCCGTCCAGCTCCAGCATGGTCATGTCAATGGCCATCTGATCCACGGCATCCATGCCGATGATGCCTTCGGCCAGGGTGGAATTGACATTTTCCACGGCCTTCAGTACACCCTTGCCCAGGTAACGGCCTTTGTCACCGTCGCGCAGTTCCAGGGCCTCATAAATGCCCGTGGACGCCCCCGAAGGCACGGCCGCCCGCCCCCAGCTGCCGTCCGCCAGGATGACTTCCACTTCCACGGTCGGATTGCCGCGGGAATCCAGAATTTCTTGTGCAATTACTGATTCAATGATTGTATCCATCGTTACCCTCTCTACGTTTTGTTCGCTGTTGCCAGCGATTGAATGCCAGAATCGTTACCCTAGTAGTATAAACCATTTTCCCAGGTTCGCCGAGTCTCACGCCCGGTAGGGAATGCCGGCCCGGTCGCAGGCCGCGCGGATGAAGGCCAGAAACAGCGGGTGCGGGCGGTTGGGGCGCGACAGAAATTCGGGGTGGAACTGCGTGGCCAGCATGAAGGGATGGTCGGCCAGTTCCACAATTTCCACCAGGCGCCCATCCGGCGACAGCCCCGAAAAGCGCATGCCCTTAGCCGCAAACGCTTCGCGGTAGGCGTTATTAAACTCAAAGCGGTGGCGGTGGCGTTCTTCCACCTGAGTCTCCTGGTAAGCGGCCGCCGCAATCGTCCCCGGCTGCAGCTCGCAGGGGTACAGCCCCAGGCGCATGGTGCCGCCCATATCGCTGATGGTGCGCTGATCGGGCATCAGATCAATCACCGGATGGGGCGTGGCGCGGTCAAACTCTGTGGAGTTGGCCTGGTCGCTGCCCAAAATCTCGCGCGCAAATTCGGTCACCATCAGCTGCATACCCAGGCACAGCCCAAAATAGGGCACCTGATGGGTGCGGGCGTAATGGGCCGCCTGAATTTTGCCCTCAATGCCGCGGCTGCCAAAGCCCCCCGGAACCAGAACCCCCGAAACGCTTTCCAGCACATCCCAGGAGCGCCCCTTCTCCAGGTCGGCGGAATGTACCCACTGTAAATCCAGCTCCACCCCCAGGTGCAGGGCGGCGTGCTTGAGCGCCTCGCGCACGCTGATGTAGGCGTCGTGCAGTTCCACATACTTACCCACCAGCGCCACCCGCACGCTGGGCTTTTCGCGCCGCACCTCATTCACCAGCCAGCGCCATTCGCTCCAATCCGGCCGGGCGCGCGCCGTCAGCCCCATGCGCTCCAGGATGTAATCGGCCATACCCTCGGCTTCGATCAGCAGGGGAACTTCATACAGCACTTCCGCCGTCACCATGGGGATCACCGCCCGTTTGTCCACGTCGCAGAACAGGGCCATCTTTTCGCGCAGGCTGGCATCCACAGGATGATCCGAGCGGGCCACGATCATATCCGGCGAAATACCGATGGAGCGCAGTTCGCGCACCGAGTGCTGCGTGGGCTTGGTTTTCAGCTCAGCCGTGGCGGCGATGTAGGGCAGCCAGGTGACGTGCACATAAAAAGTGTTGTCGCGCCCCAAATCGGTGCGCAGTTGGCGCAGCGCCTCCAGGAAGGGCAGCGATTCGATGTCGCCCACCGTGCCGCCCACCTCCACCAACACGATTTCGGCGTTGGTGGCTTTGGCCACCAGCCCAATGCGCCGCTTGATTTCGTTGGTGATGTGCGGGATCACCTGAATGGTGCCGCCCAGATAATCGCCTTTGCGCTCCTTGCCAATCACCTCAGCGTACACCTGTCCGGTGGTGATATTGCACACCCGGCTCAGGCGGATGTCAATGAAGCGCTCATAGTGGCCCAAATCCAGGTCGGTCTCAGCGCCGTCATCCAACACGAAGACTTCACCGTGCTGGTAGGGGCTCATCGTGCCCGGGTCCACATTGATGTAGGGGTCCAGCTTTTGCACGGCCACCTTGAAGCCGCGCTCCTTCAGGGCGCGTCCCAAAGCCGCCGCCGTAACCCCCTTGCCCACCGAGCTGACCACACCGCCCGTGAAAAAGATGTATTTCGTTGTCATCCCTCACACTCCTTTGCCGGCTCATCGCCCGCAGCACCGCCGTTTATAGGGCTAAAAAAGAAGCAGGGAGGGCCGTTTTACGGCACCTCCCCGCTGAGTGGTTCGGCGTTATTGTTTAAACCACATTGGATGTTCCAACGGTTCAACCATACGCGTCAACATCACCTATCAAACCGGCCTGATACCAGCGTTCCCTTTGTACCAGGCCGGCTGCAATGTGTTCAATTCAAAAAGAACAACGTTTTCGCTGAAACCCAGTGATTTCTTCCTGAAAGGCGTTCAGGTCGAAATTTTACGCTTTGCCCAGGAGAGACTTGGTGGTGTAGAACAGATCCACAACATCCAAACGAGCCAGATTTAGTCCTGGCGCGCTTTGCCGTCCAACGTGCGCGAAAGGATATCCATCTGTTCCTGCGTCACGTTCTTGCCCTTGCGCCCTTTTTCCTGGCGTTTCTGCTTGGCGCGTTCCATGGCTTCGCGGAAAGCATATTCCAGAGCCGTCGGGTCGCTTTCGGTGGGCTGCGGTTCTTCGATATTCAGATTAAATTCGGCATTTTCCGAATCGCGCTGCTTGCGGGCCTTCTTGGGGCGGCGCGCAGTCTGAGCGCCAGCCGCGGCGGCCGAAGCGCTGGCAAACCGTTCGCGCGACTGCGAAGCCGGGCGTGCCGGTTCGGGTTCGGGTTCGGGTTCGGGCTGCAGAGCTTTCATGGAAAGCTTAATCTGCTTCTTGCGGCGGTTGACTTCCAAGACCTCGGCGTCAATTTCGTCGCCCTCTTTGACCACATCCGAAGGCTCGCGCACGTAGCCGTGGGCCATTTCGCTGATGTGCACCAGACCCGGGCGTTCCGCGCCGATTTCCACAAACGCGCCGAACTTCTCCAGGCGCACCACCGTGCCGTGCACCGACATGCCCTTCTTGATCTCGCGCCATTCGAGATCCAGGGGCTTGATCATGGTCAATTCGATGTGATCATCCTTGACCTTGCGCACCCACACGTCCACCTGCTGCCCAACCTGGAGGATATCCTCCACGCGGTGCAGGGTGACGCCTTCGGGGGCTTCAATCTGCGAAATGTGAATCACAGCCGGCTGGCCAACGCCAATATCAATCAGCGCCCCCGCCAGGCTGACTTTTGCCACCGTTCCGGTGAAGTGCGTTTTCAGTTTCACTTCAGCCGTCTCGTTGGTCTCGTTCATACTTACATCCATAGCACCACTCTCCCTAGGTAAATTTCAGCAAAACGAGATTATACCCCCCCAAAGGGAAACTGTCAATTAACCGACGCAGATCGGCCAAAACTCATCCTTTCTCGCGCCGCAGACTTCCTTAAGACTCACCCACCGGCCCATCATCCAGGCGGTGGCCCACCCGAAAGCTGATCATGCCCACCAGCAGCGGCAGCCAAAAGGTCACCCCGCGGTAGCTGAGGGTGATGATGGTGGCGGCGTCCAGCGGCACCAGCAGGGTTTTCAGCACCAGCACCAGCACGCCTTCCACAATCCCAATGCCCGCCGGGGTGGGCGAAACAATCACGAACAGATAGCCGATGCCGAAGCTGCCGAAGATGGTCCCCGCCGTGAAAGGCACATCAAAGGCCAGGAACATCAGCGTCAGAATGGACAGGTGCAGGGCCTTGTTGCTGAGGGCCAGCAGCAGCGGGCGGACCAGCAGGCGCGGCTCACCGCGCAGGGCCTGAATGCCCTCGGCGATCTCATGCGCAAAGGTGTAAGCGCGGCTTTCTTCCACAAAAGGGCGCTTGCGGCTGAAGGGCCGCGCCGCGTAGTTCACCCCGCGCGCCGCCCAGGCCAACACCCGCGCCAGCGTGTCGGCGGATTTCATCCCCAAATACAGCAGGCCGGTCAGCCCCAGCGCCACCACCAACAGCACCAGCGAAGCCCCCACCTCCGACCATTCCAGATGGTTGCGCCGCGCCAAAACCGCCAGTCCCAGCGTCACCACCACCAGCAGGCCGGTGTATTCAAACAGCAGATTCAGCGCGTAGGCCGCCATCACCCGCCCGCGCGAATGGCCGCGCTTACCCGCGTCTGCCAAAAAGAGGGCGATGGCCGGAACCCCGCCCGAAGCCGGGGTGACCACATTCACGAAAAAAGCCGCGCTGGAAAGGTAAATCAGGCGGCGGTAGCTTTCGTCCAGGCCCACAATGCGGTAGACCGACTGGTAACTGGCGCTCAGATTTAACATCCAGGCTGCTTCCACCAGCGCCGCCAGGGCGACGTACCACCAGTAACCGGTGCGCAGGATGCGCCAGACTTCCTGCATTTCAGCGAAGTAGGTCAAAATGAACACCAGTCCCAGCAGCAGGAGCACGGCCATCAAGAATTTGCGCATACCCGCATTATACCGGAAAAGCCGCGCGCTTTGCCCGGCCCCCGTGCGCAGGGCTCACCCCAATCCTTTTTGATGCTTTTCTAACAATCCTCTGACATTCTTCTAATGACAGCCGTGTATATTAAGCACAGTTCAATCCTATTATTTTTTGAAAGGAGGTTCACGATGTCCAATCTAACCCGTTGGGAGCCAATGCACGAAATGATGTCTCTGAGAGAAGCCATGGATCGGCTGTTTGACGATGCCTTCACTCGGCCTGTCAGCATGCGTGATCTCTCCGCTATGCCCCTGATTGACCTGTCTGAGGATGATGATGAAATCACTGTAAAGGCTGTGCTGCCTGGGCTCAAGCCGGAGGATGTGCAGATTTCAGTCACCGCCGACGTGCTCACCATCAAAGGTGAGTTTAAGAATGAAGATGAGAGCAAGAACCGCAATTACCTCATTCGCGAACGGCGCTTCGGCAGCTTTGAACGCATGATGCAACTGCCCACGGAAGTGCAAACGGAAAAGGCGCATGCCGATTTTGCCGACGGCATTCTCACCATTCGCTTGCCCAAAGCCGAGGCGGTCAAGCCCAAATCCATCAGCATCAAAGTGAAGTAAGCCGCAGCTCCCAAAAAAACGCAATTCCCCTCTCTGGGATCAAGCAGAGAGGGGAATTTCTTTAACGCCCCCAAGGGTCACCCCCTGTCAACAGGCGCTCCACAGGCCCGCGGTAGGGTGCGTTCAGCTTCATCGAACGCACCGGAATACCAGGGGTTCTTTGATTCGCTTTCTTGGCGTCCTTCGCGCCTTGGCGGTAAAAAACGTGTCTTTGAACCGCGGAGACGCCAAGGACGCAAAGAGGGGCCGGGGAAATGCCCTGTTTCTTCGAACGCACCGCATGGCCCTGCCCCCCATGTCATCGCGACCACCAAAAACCGGTGGCCTGCCGCCGAACTTTGACGGCGCGGCGATCTCTCCCTCAAGGTAGAGATTGCTTCGACCCGGAAACCCGTCTGGTCTCACAATGACACCTGGACCGCACCCCGCCGGAGAAGACATGCGGTACAATCAAGCTTAAGCCAACCCCATACGCACCCCCAGGGAGGAAAACCATGAACCGTGCCATTTCGCATACCCCCGCAAGCCCCATGAAATCACACAAAGCATCCATTTTTCGCCGGATCCTCCTGGCGCTGACCGCCTGCGCCGGGCTGCTGGCCGCCTGCGCCCCCAGCACGGGAACACCGAGCGTGAGCCTGCCCCAGCCGGAGACCCTGGCGGCCCAGGCTGCCGATGCGGCCGCCGTGGAAGCTTACCGCCAACTGCAGGCCGCCATCGCGGACGGACTGGAACAAGCCCTGGCCGAAGCGAATGTTTTCCAGCAGGTGTCCTTTGGGGATGCGCAGCGCATTGAGGCCGCCTCCGCCCTGTTTGCGCAAAGCCTGAACAACCCAGAAAATCCAGAACAGCGCGTGCTCGATCCGCGCGCCTTCAGAGTCGGCTTGACTCCAGATGGGGCGGCATATTTAATGCTGACAGTGGACAGTCCTTGGGGCAAGGCGAATGAAGTGGCCATTGTCGACACTGGCAAAGATCGCGGTATGTTTGTAACTGTGCCCGGCTCTGGGGTAATTAACGGTAAATTGGTTTTTGATCAAGCGGGTGTTTATGCGGCTGCGACCGATGAACTTGGCCAAGTCAAGAAGGTGGTCGATGCGACTTATCAATGGGTCACGCCAGATCAAGCTGAAAAGCTGAACAGCGCGGGCGTTTGGGGCAGAGTGGTGGACGCTTACCTAGCAGGCAAAATCAGCTATCCAAAAGATTTAAGTCCTGAACAAAAAAATGAATTTGAACGCGCTTTGGTTGAAGCCGAAGCCAAATTGCCTGTGGCCGAACAAAAAAAATTGATCGAGGGCCGTTTTGACCGCAGCAAAAGCGGAGTTTATGAGGCAGTGATCAAGGCCGATGGCAACTTGGAGTATTTTGACGGCAGTTGGAAAACACTCGAGGCCATGCGCAACCAAAATGGAGAAATCATTCCCTGGGGAAAGAGCTACGACGTCGTTTCCGAAGAAGGTCGCGAGGGCATGCTCAAAGATCTTTTTGGAGGAGAAGAGGCTTGGATGGCTGAGATGGATAGAGATATAGCAACCCAAAAAGTAAATGCAGAAAATACTGCAAAAAGAAACAATTTCAGCGTGGACACTAGCAAGTTTAATAAACGCTTCGTGACTTTTTATTTTGATCCAGAAAATTTAAAAATTCATGAAGGAAAAAAAATTTCTTATGAAACTCTAGATGGTTTGACCGTGCTCAAAAATCCGCTGACTAATCGACTCTTGGTTAGCAAAATCACCGCTTTTATGAATCAAGCAATCTACATTCATGAGGGCCCCTACACCACCGGTTTTAGTTCATATGATGTTATAACTCGTAATTTTTTTGACCAAAAAGCAGGGTTTTTCACCATTAACTCCGAAGAATACTTAACAAAGTTCCCACTTAACAAAGTTGCCTTTGAACAGAGATGGGGCCAAGAAGAAAACTTCCCTGCTTTTGAGACAATGTGGGCCAGTCACCTGGAAGATTTTGAAGAAAAATTGCTCAAAGACCCAGATAAAATTCAAGATGGTTTATATAATATTTCTGACCTGCTATTTCCATATAGGAAGCAATCCAAGTAGCATTTCTTTTGGCAACGTGCTTAAATAACAGTGATGACGAAAACAAGCTGGTTTTCTTTTTTTCTGGTCGGTACACTACTTTTGAGTTATGGCGCCCTGTCCTATTTAAAACTGAAAAAAAATCAAGCCGCACCCCCAAACCCTATTGTTTCAGAAGGTCAGCAACTCAGCTCAAGTCTAAGTAGTCCAGAGCTGTTGTTGCGGGGCAAGATTGATCACTATGATCAGACTCAACAACTACCGGGGAAGGTACCCTTTCAAGCATTGAGGGTATACTCGCGCTGCGAGGGCGCGGCGATCTCATCCCTCAGGGTAGAGATTGCTTCGACCCGGAAATCCGTCTGGTCTCGCAAGGACACCCGGACAGGTGAGTTCAGCTTCATCGAACGCACCGGAATACCAGGGGTTCTTTGATTCGCTTTCTTGGCGTCCTTCGCGCCTTGGCGGTAAAAAACGTGTCTTTGAACCGCGGAGACACCAAGGGCGCAAAGAGGGGCCGGGGAAATGCCCTGTTTCTTCGAACGCACCGCATGGCCCTGCCCCCCATGTCATCGCGACCACCAAAAACCGGTAACCTGCCGCCGAACTTTGACGGCGCGGCGATCTCTCCCTCAAGGTAGAGATTGCTTCGACCCGGAAACCCGTCTGGTCTCACAATGACACCTGGACGGGTGCGTTCACATTCATCGAACGCACCTCCTTTTTGATGTTATCGCGATCTTCCAGCCAGGGGTAGAGATCGCCGCGGGCAGAAAAACCGCCGCCCTCGCGATGACAAATGAGTGGGCAAGGCGCGTCGTTTCATCGACCGCCCCTTGTTTCCGCCCGCCTAATATTCCTTTTCCAACACCACCTGCACGCTCAGCGCCTCCTGCCCGCGCACCAGGCGCACCTCCACCGTCTGCTCCGGCGCAAACGAATACAGCACATTCACAAAGGGATGGCTGCCGTCAATCGCCGTGCCGCCGATATGGGTGAGGATGTCGCCGGACTGAATGCCGGCCGCTGCTGCCGCGCTCCCCGAGCGCACCTGCGACACGTACACCCCCCACTGCACCGGAAGGTTGTAGCGCCGCGCCAGGTCAGGCGTGATGGGCTGGTAGCGGATGGAAAGGGTGGGCCGCGCCACCGCGCCGGTCTGCACGATCTGGCTGGCCACCGCCTGGGCCATATTGGAAGGGATCGAAAAGCCCAGCCCCTCCACAATATTGCCGCCCCCGCCCGTGCGCAGGATCAGCGTGTTAATCCCGATCACCTCACCGGCCAGGTTCACCAGCGGGCCGCCCGAATTGCCGGTGTTGATGGCCGCGTCCGTCTGGATCAGCCCTTCCATCAAATAACCCTGGCCGGTATCCAGGCTGCGGCCCGTGGCGCTGATCACCCCGGAGGTGACCGTGTTCTTAAAGTCGCCCAACGGCGAGCCGATGGCGATCACAGTCTCGCCGGGGCGCAGTCCGTCCGAATTGCCCAAAACCGCCACCGCGGGCATCTCCCCTTCAGCCTTCAGCACGGCCAAATCCGAAAACACATCCGACCCCACCAGCCGCGCGGCGCGTTCTTCCCCGTCGGCCAGCACAATCGAAAGCTGCTCGGTGTTCTCCACCACGTGATGATTGGTGAGCACATAGCCGTCCGCCGAAAGGATCACCCCGCTGCCGCTCACCGTGCCGCCGGAGACCCAGCCGAAGATGGTGGCCTGATCGGGGGCCTTGCCCACCACCGTCACCACCGCCGGGCCGACGGTATCCACCGCGCGGGTGATGGCCGTCTCAATTTGGGTGCTTTCCACCTGCAAAACCCCCGCGGGCTGGCCCGCCAGCGGGTTTACCGCAACCGCGGGCTGTTCCGCCGCGGGCGTGCGCAGGGCTGCGTACACCGCCAGCCCGCCTCCCAGCGCGCCCAGCAAAGCCGCCCCCACCGCCACCAGCGCCACAAACACCCCGTACAGAATCCGCCGCGCGTTCATCATCATTTTCCTAAGAGAATTTCAACCGCCCGATCCAGCTGCGGGTCGCGTTCCGCTTTCACATCTTCTTCGGTCAGCTCCACCACCACATCCGGCTCCAGCCCCACCTTGTGGATCTGCCGTCCGTTGGGGGTCAGCCAGCGCGCAATCGTAACCCGCACCGCCCCCTGGTTATTCTCCAGGGGGATCCAGTTCTGCACCGAGCCTTTGCCAAAGGTGGTCTGGCCCACCAGCTTGCCGCGGCCCAGGTCCTGAACGGCCCCCGCCACGATCTCCGAAGCCGAGGCGCTGCCGCCGTCCACCAACACCACCAGCGGGATTTCGGTGGCCGTGCCGCCGCGCGAAGTCTTGAATTCTTTGCGGGTGCCGTCCCCAAACTCTTCGTACATCACCACCTGCCGCCCAGGGATAAACTCCGACAGCAGGTCAATGGCCGTGTTCAAATAGCCGCCGCCGTTGCCGCGCAGATCCAAAATCAGGCCCTTGGGGTTCTGCGGCAGCAGTTCTTTCAGCGCGCTGCGCAGTTCGGGCATGGTCTTCTCGCCGAAGGTGAACACCTGCACATAGGCGATGTTGTCCTCCAGCATCTCGCCCTTGGCGCTGGGCATGTTGATCTTCGAACGGGTGATGGTGACGTCAAACGGTTCCGGCGTGCCTTCGCGCTGCACCGTCAGAGTCACATCCGTGCCCGCCGGGCCCAACACGCGCTGCAGCACCAAATCGCCGCTCACGCCGGTCATGTCCTCACCGTCCACCTTGACGATCACATCCTCCGGCTTCAAACCGGCTTTTTCCGCCGGGCTGCCGGGCATGGGGCTGATGATCTTCAGATACTCGCCGGTGATGTCCACCCACGCGCCGATGCCCTCATACTCGCCCTGCAAAGACACGTTGGTCTGTTCGAACTCCTGCGGATCCATGTACGAAGTGTGCGGATCGCCCAGGGCTTCCAACATGCCGCGGATCGCGCCGCGCATCATCAAGGTGTCGTCCACCGGCTGGTCCACGTATTGATCGTGCACCAGGTTCCACGTCTCCCAAAACGGGGCAAAGAGGGTTTCCAGCTCTTTGGGGGTGGCCCCGCTGCTGGCTGCGCCGGATTGGAAAAGTTCAAACGGGTTCCCCGCGGCGGCGTCGCTCTGCGCCTGCCGGTCGGGCATAGCCCAGCCGACGATCAACCCGCCGGAGAAAGCTCCCACCAATAAAATGAAGGCCGCTGCGACCATGATCAAGGTGGTCAGCGTCCGGTTTTTGGTCTGCTGGCCCGCTGTCCCGGCGGGTACGGGTTCGATGATTGTGGATCCCTGTTCCATGAGATTGCCTCCTATGGCCTTCCCGCCGCACGGCGGGGGTACCGATTTCACCAAAGCACTACTCCATGCGCCGCGGGATGTTCCGCGGTCATGCAATAGCTTATCACGATCGGGTTAAAAGTGGATGAAAGTTTTAGGATTTGTATCAGGTTTGTGGAAGGTTATCCGGCGGGTCTGCCCCCTCGCCTTCGGCTTTCCCCGCCTGCCGCAGCTCAGCCACGCGCCGCGCCAGCTCGGCTGCTTCTTCGTTATTTTTACGGTACGGGTCGCGCAGGGTGTGCAGGGTCTTGCCCAAGAACTGAAAGGGCGCGCGCGGGGTGCGCTGACCGCGCACCAAAGCCACCAGGTTTAAATTCAGCAGGATGATGAAAAGCACCACCAGCCCAATCACCACCCAGCCCAACGGCGTGATGCGCTCAAACATGTTTGCCCTCCCCGCTGCCCAGCAGGCCGTCCAGCACCTGCGGCAAATCTTCCACGCGCCGCACCCAATGCGGCGCGCTGCCGTTGGCCGCCTCGCCCACCCCCACCGCGGTCATGCCCAGCTCGCGCGCCGCCTCCAAATTGGCCGGGGTGTCGTCAATGAGGATGCACGTCTCCGGCGCGGGGCTGCCCGCCGTGCGCAGGCCCAAAGCAAAGGCCTCCGGCTGCGGTTTGCAGTAGGGCGCGATGGTGTTCACATCAATGATGCTCTCGAAGCAGTCTTCCACCCCCAAGACCCCCAAAACCCGCCGGGCGTGAGCCTCATCCGCGTTGGTAAAAATGATGCGGCGCTGCGGGTAGCGCAGCAGCACCCCGCGCAGGGCCGGGTTAGGCTGAATCAAATCGCGCAGGGGCACATCGTGAACAAAATCCAGATATTCCTGCCGCTCAATGTTTTCCTCAATCTCCAGCCCGCGCATGGTGGTGCCGTAGGTGCTGAAGTAATAGCTGCGCCGTGCGGGGATCTCCGCTGCGGGCAGGCCGCGGCGTTCGCCCAGGTAGCGGTCAATTCGCTGGGCAATCGCTTCCCACACGCCGCTTTCGGGCGGGTAGAGGGTGTTATCCACATCGTAGAAAAGGGTGTGAATCGGCATACGTCAAAGTATACCAGAATCCCGCGCTCAGCCCGCGGGCAGCACCACCGGCGGCAGCCCGCCCCCCAGCGCCAGCACTTGCAGCGGCACACGGTAGGCGCGAGTCAGCACATCCGCCTGCAGCACCTCGCCGGGGCGGCCCAAAGCGCACAGTTTGCCCTCGGCCAGCAGCGCCACTTTATCCGCGTAGCGGCTGACCAGATTCAAATCGTGTAGGGCCACCAGCACGGCCAGCTTCTCCTGGTGGGCCAGCTCGCGCACCAATTCCAGCAGGCTGAGCTGATACTGCAAATCCAGGTGGGCGGTGGGCTCATCCAAAAGCATCACCGGCGCCGACTGCGCCAGCGCCCGCGCCAGCAAAACGCGCTGCTGTTCGCCGCCCGATAGCTGGTTCACCGGCCGCCCGGCCAGGGCCTGCGTATCCGTGCGTTCCAGCGCCCAACGGGCGATGTCTTCATCTTTCGCGGTCAGCTGCCCCAGCCAATTCAAGTGCGGCGTGCGCCCCAAAAGCACCGTCTCCCACACGGTGAAAGCCGCTGGCAAATTCACCGCCTGGGGCACCACGGCAATGCGCCGCGCCCGTTCCACCTCGGAATACTGGCGCAGATCGCGCCCGTCCAGGCGCACGGCCCCGCCCCTCACCGGCAGCACCCCGCTCAGGGCGCGGATCAGGGTGGATTTGCCCGCCCCGTTGGGGCCGATCACCGCCAACACCTGCCCCGCCGCCAGGTGGAAACCCACCTGCTGAAGCACAGTTTTTTCTCCGTAGGATACGCTCAACCCTTCAACTGTCAGCATGGCCGCCTCCACCCGCTCACCAGGAAAATTGCTGCCGCGAGCGGCGCAGCAGCCACAAAAAGAACGGCGCCCCAGCCATCGCCGTCAAGATCCCCACCGGAATCTCCTGCGGGGCGATCACCGTACGCGCCAGCATGTCCGCCATCAGCAGCAGGCTGGCCCCGTTAATCACCGCCAGCGGGATCACCCGCCGGTAGTCTCCGCCCCACACCAACCGCACCACATGCGGCACAATCAGCCCCACAAAGCCGATGATGCCCGCGAAGGCCACTGCCGCCGCCGTGGTCATGGAGGCCGCCGCGATCACCAGAGCGCGCACGCGTTCCACCCGCAGGCCCAACTGGCGCGCCTGTTCGTCGCCGAACTGCATCACGTTCAGGCTGTGCCCCAAAAGGACCAGAGCGGTCAACCCAACGCCGATATACGGCAGCACCGCCGCCACCGGCTGCCAGCCGCTTTGGGTGGCGCCCCCCATCAGCCATACCAGCGCGCGCCGCACCTCGCCAGTGGAGCGCAGCATCCAAAACGAAGTCAGGGCCGTGGCAAAAGAACTGACCGCCACCCCCGCCAGGATCAGGTTGGAGGCCGGCAGGCTGTTCTGCACCTTGGCCAGGAACAGCACCACCGCCACCGTCACCAAAGCCCCGGCAAAGGCCGCCAGAGGGATCACCATCAACCCCCAAAAGGTGTAGGGCCAGCGCACGCTCATGGCCGCCACCGCCCCCAGCCCGGCCCCCGAAGCCACGCCGATCAAATAGGGGTCGGCCAGCGGGTTGCGGAACAGGCCCTGATAGGCCGCCCCGCTGCCCGCCAGGGCCGCCCCGGTCAGCAAGGCCAGCACAGCCCGCGGCAGGCGCAAAGTGAACAGAATGGTGTCCATCGGCTGCAGGGCGGCCGTCAACGGCTGCCCCCCCAGGCGGGCCTGGAACAGCGCGCCCATCACCGTCGGAGAGATAAAAACGCTGCCCACCGCCACACTCGCCGCCAGCAGTACCGCCAGCAGCGCCAGGCTGAACCCGTAGGGGTGGGCAGCGATCCACTTCATCTTATTTCACCAACTCGGGGTGAAAAATTTTCAGCATGGCTTCCAAACCGTCCACCAGGCGCGGCCCGGGGCGGCTGACCAGGTTGTCGTCAAAGGGCAGCACCTTTTGGGTCTGCACAGCCTTCAACCCATCCCAACCCGGGCGGGCTGCCACCTGCTCCGCCGTCACCCCCCACATGGAGTCGCCCATCAGGATGAAATCGGGGTCGGCCACAATCAAAGCCTCCTGGCTGATCTGCGCCCATTCGGCGTCCAGTTCCGCGCCCACGTTGCGCCCGCCCGCCATGCGGATGATCAAATCCACAAAGGTGCCGGGGCCGCTCGTCCAGGGCTTAGCCGGATTGGTGGAATCCAGTTCGTAAAACACGCTGGGTGTTTCCTTGGCCTGGGCTGCCGCCTCGGTGACAGCCTGCACGCGTGCCTTCAGGCTTTCGTTCAAAGCTGCGGCCTCGATCTCATGTCCGCTCAGCTGCCCCACCAGGGTCAAATTGGCATACAGCCCTTCAAAATCCTTAGGGTTGGACAGGTAATACACGGTCAGCCCCGCGTCTTCCATGGCCTTCACCTGCTCTGGCGTGTTGATTTCAGCGGCCAGCACCAGATCGGGCTTCAGCGCCACCATTTGTTCTACGTTGTAACCGCTGAACCCGCCCACCGAGGGCAAAGCCTGGGCGGCTTCGGGCGTATCCGAGAGATCGTCGCGCGCGATCACTTGCGCGCCGGCCCCCACCGCGAACAGAATTTCGGTGTTCGAAGGGGCCATCGAGATGATGCGCTGGGGGGTGCTTTCCAATGACACACTGCGCCCCAGCCCGTCGGTGAACACCAGCGCGGGCACAGCCGTGGGCGCCAGGGTCGGCACAGCGGTGGGAACAGCCGTCGGCGCGGGGGCGGGAGTGGCGGCGGGAGCGCACGCCGT
The DNA here is from genome assembly GCF_001306035.1 of Levilinea saccharolytica. Taxonomy (GTDB): domain Bacteria; phylum Chloroflexota; class Anaerolineae; order Anaerolineales; family Anaerolineaceae; genus Levilinea; species Levilinea saccharolytica. The sequence continues at coordinate 83,164 of NZ_LGCM01000003.1, read as the reverse complement.
CAAAAGCAGGGCGAAGATCGTCAGCCCCAGGAACATTTTCCAAGTTGATTTCATGTTAACTGCCTCTCTTGTTGGTTTCGGTTGATAATTGTTTCCGGCGATGTCAAAACAGAGTCAAAGGTATTGTTGCCGCGCCCGGAAAGCCTCTGCCAACAAAAACCCCCTACCGCAAGCGATAGGGGGTGATTTTCGGGCCAATCCAGCATCCACGGTTCTCACCTCCTTTGTGCGAGGTTGTGAAGAACGCGCCACAAGCGGTCGACCTGGCTGACCAGCCCCAAGGCTGGATCACAGTTGCGCAACAGCACCGGATTCACACCGGTTTCGCCATCCATCTGCCCCGCGCGGGGCAGAATACCTGTGGGCGAATATTCAGTTATACAGCATTGTACGCCGGCCGCAGTCCCCCGTCAATGGGCCGAAACGCACCCTTCCCCGCGCGCAAGCTCACCCCGTCTTGCGGCGGGCGGCCGTCTTGCGCGCCGGGCTGCTGCCCCCGTTGGGGGCCGCCCGGTAGGATGGCACATTCAAGACATAAATCTCACAAATGCGCCGGTCCAACATGCGGCTGCGCACCCGCGGGTCAATTTCGTCCAGCGGGGACGAGGTGGTGATCACCGTGGGCAGCTCGGCGTTGTAGCGGTAGTTGATCAGTTGATAGAGTTTCTCGCGCGCCCAGGGCGTGGCGCTCTGCGTGCCCAAATCGTCCAGGATCAGCAGCGAGGCCGTGCGCACATGGTCAAACAAACGGTCGTACGAAACCGAGCTGGTGGGGCTGAAGGTGGCGCGCAGGTGATCCAGCAGGTCGGGCACCACCACGAACATAGGCTCTTCCCCCAGGCCGAAGCGGTAGTTGCCGATGGAGGCCGCCAGGTGGGTTTTGCCGGTGGCGTAGGTGCCCATCAGCACCAACCATCCGCGCGGCGCTTCGGCATACACCTGGGCGGCGCGGAAGGCCTTTTCCAGGCTCTTCTGCTCCTCGCCGGGCAGCCGTTCGCTCTCGCGCATGCTGAAGCTGCCGAAAGTGCGGCTGGAATGCAGATGCAGGGTCGAAAGCTGCGGTTGGCTGCTGGTTTCGCGCACCGGTGAACGGAAATCGGGGGCCTGAATCTCCACCTTGGTCACCAGATCGGGGTCTTCCAGCCGCGAGCGGATGCGCCCGTCCATCTCCTCCAGGCGTAGATTGCTGGTCATCACCAACGGCAGGCGGTTCACATAGCGGTGGTTGATGATCTGAAACAGTTTTTCCTGCGCCCAGGGCGTGGCGTTTTGGGTGCCCAAATCGTCCAGCACCAGCAGGCGGATATTGCGAATCTCGTCAAAGCGCTCCTCAAAGCCCGATTCACGGTCGCCGTAGGAGAAGCGCAGCCAATCCAACAGATCGGGCACGGTCAGGAACAGGGTGGGAACCCCCAGCCGCACCACAAAATTGGCCACCGCCGCCGCCAGGTGGGTCTTGCCGCAGCCGTAGCCCCCCAACAGCAGCAGCCAGCCCTTCAGCGTCTGCGCGTACTGCTGCGAGAGTGTCAGGGCCATGTTCAGCGAGCGCACCTGATGTTCCCCCAGCCCCAACCGTCCCTGGGGGTTAAAGGCCTCAAAGGTCTGTTCTTTGAATGCGTCCAGATTGCTCAGGCGGAACAGGCGGTTTTGGCTGGCCTCCGCCACGGCCTGCTGACGGCAAACGCACACCTGCAGCCGCCCAAAATCGGGATCGGTGATCGGCAGCTCGCGCCGCACAAACCCCACCCCACCGCAGATGGGGCAGTTGGGGTCCCCTGGGAAGGGCGAAGAGGCCGCCGCGGGCGGATTAATGTTCGATGAAGTCGGAGTATTCGCCTTCGATGAATCGGCGGCGATCTTTTTCAGGGTCTCGTCGATCTTTTTCATCGCGTCCTTTCTCCTGCCAGGAGCGTAAAATCGCTTCCACATAGCGCAGGCTGCGCTTGTTGGCCTGCACGGCGATGCGCATGCCTTCCTCAATCCAGCCCTGCGGATAAAGCTGCTCCATGTCGCGCAGCGTGTCGGCCACCAGGGGGGTCAGCGGGCCAAACTCATCTTCATACCGCTTAAAGATGTTGGGGCGTTCCACCACCACCCCGGCGGTCTCATGCTGGCCCAGGTCGGGCTGCCAGGCGCCGGTTTGCAGCGCGCGCAAGGCCCCCCGTCCGCGGGGCGTGTTCAAGAAGTACAGCACCTCACCCGCCGGTTCCGTCAGCGGCGCCGCCAGCAGCGTGCCGCGCGCCACCGCCAGGGGCAGGCCTTCGTCCAGGATCTGTTCGGCGGCCTGGGGCGTTTCGGCCAGGGGCGCGCCGCTGCCCGGCTGCAAAAAATCTTCGCGCAGCAGGTAGCGCATTTTCTCCTGCTGCTGGTTCAGCAGCCAGAGGGCCGCCAGGGTCACTTTCAGTTCCGCCAGCGAATCGATGCTGGCCAGCAGCTCGCGGAAGAAATCCGCGGGCATCGGTGTGAGCTGGGCCTTCGTGCCCGAAAAACCCAAAAAAGGCTTAACCGCCATGCTCAGCGCGTCCCAGCGGTGGAGGCGTTCTCAAAGCGGGCCACGTTGTTCAGGAAGACCATCTCAATGCCCGAATGGGTGGGGCCGTTGCGGTGCTTGGCCACAATCAGCTCGGCCAGGTTGGAGCGCGGGTTGTCTTTTTCCAGCGCGTCAGGCCGGTGGATGAACATCACAATATCGGCGTCCTGCTCCAATGAGCCGGATTCGCGCAGGTCCGAAAGCACCGGGCGCTTATCCTGGCGCTGTTCCACCGCGCGCGAAAGCTGCGCCGCCGCCAGCACGGGCACTTCCAATTCGCGCGCCAGCACCTTCAGGTTGCGGGAGATGAAAGAAACTTCCTGCACGCGGTTATCGGTGGGCTTGTCGCTGCTCATCAGCTGCAAATAGTCCACAATCACCAGATCCAGGTGATATTCCAGATGCAGGCGGCGGCACTTGGTGCGCAGCTGCAAAGGGGTGATGGCCGGGGTGTCGTCCAAAAAGAGATGCGTATCTGAAAGCACGTCAATGGCGTGGGTGAACAGCGGCCATTCGTCCGGGTTCAGCTTGCCGGTGCGCAGACGCTGGGTGTCAATGCCCGTCTCCTGGGCGATGAGACGCTGCACCAATTGTTCATTGGACATTTCCAGCGAGAACATGGCCACGTGTTTCTTGTGCTTCTGGGCGGCGTTCTTGGCCACCGACAGCATGAAGCCGGTCTTACCCATGCCAGGGCGTCCGGCGATGATCAGCAAATCGCTCTTTTGCAGCCCGCCCAACAGTTTATCCAGATCAATCAGGCCGGTGGGCACGCCGTATAGTTCATCCCCGCGCTTGGAGAGATCTTCCACGCGGTCAAAGACCTCACTCAGCACCTGCTGAATGGGCTGCACATCGCGCTTGATGCGCCGCTCGCTGATGCCGAAGATGGTCTTTTCGGCCTCGCCCAGGATGGTATCCACGCTGCTGGCCTGATCGTGAGCCAGGCGCGCCAAATCGTTGGCCGCCACCAGCATACGGCGGCGCACCGAATTGCCCTCCACAATGCGCCCGTAGGCCTCAGCGTGCAAAGAGGTGGGCGTCTGGTTGATGAGCGACATGATGTACGCCGCCCCGCCCACATCGGACAGGCGGCTCTGCTGTTCCAGGTCTTCGCAGACGGTCAAAAAGTCAATCGGCGCGCGGCTCTCATGCAGACGGTTAAACGCCTCCCAGATCCAGCGGTTGCGCACAATGTAAAAATCTTCGGGCTTCAGGAACTGGGCGACGTCATAGAAGGCCTCGGGGTTAATTAAAACAGCCCCCAAGACCGCTTCTTCCGCTTCGCGGCTGTGCGGCTCGGCCTGAATATTGGCCAGTTCCACAGACTCCATCGGAGGTAATTCGTCCATGCCCGTCCCTGGGGTAAAAACTCGGCGCGCTTGGGTTCAGATCACAGCGCGCCGGCAGTTGCAGACAGTCGGGGCTGGTCTAACCGCCCCGGCGAGGATTCACATTAAGGTTCTGGATCTACGTCTGGTTTGGGCGCGTCCGGCGTATCTTCATCCCCAGCGCTGAGGTCGTCCAATTCCAGATTGGAGAGGAAATCTTCAAAGACCGAAAGGCGCTGTTCGCTGGGCTCTTCGCTGGCGGTTTCGGGTTCCTGAGAATCCAGCACCGGCTCGGTGATGTCGCGCTCCGGCAAGATTCCGGCGCTTTCCATCACATCCCGCGAGACCAAAATGGGCACATGCGCGCGCACGGCCAGGGCCATCGCATCCGAGGGGCGGGTGTCAATGTTGACTACCTCACCGCCGGCTTCCACCACCAGATTGCCGTAATACACGTCATCACGCAGCGAAATCACTTCCACGCGCAGCAGGCGCGCGTTGAGGGCGTTGAAAACGTTCTTGATCAGATCATGCGTCTGCGGGCGGGCTACCTCAATCTCCTGCAAGGCGATCGTGATGGCCTCCGCCTCATACGGCCCAATCCAGATGGGCAAGTAGCGCTCAGCGTTCAATTCCCGCAGCACCACAATACGCTGCTGGTTGGTCAGGCTGACCCGCACGCTGTCTATCACAACCTCTACCATTCTGGACATAACCGCCACCTCTTTCTTGGCTTCAAAATTGATTGGCCTGGCCTTATTCTAACACGCCCAAGAGGGCAATGCAATTTAAAACCGTCCAAAAATCTCTGTATTTCTTTAAGATTTCGTGTATAATAAGCGAACCTTGACCTCTTGTTTGTTCTTAAACCCCTACCCACATCGTTGCGACCATGCAGGGGGAAATGTTGGGGGGCAAACAGAGTACCCAAGCGGTAGAAACAACGTCGCGTCAATCTTGTTGTATATGGGTAGTGGCAAGCAGGATCATCAGCATAAACCAGGCTATTCCACGTTGCCTGGGTCTTTTTTCGCCCATTTTATTTCGCGCGCCTGCGCGCGTCTGTAGGCTTTGAAAGGATTGCATCGGAACGTCATGGTGACCAGGGGCAGAATTTTACTGATCGAAGGCAAGCGCTCGGACCATCCCTCCTTCTACACAGGGTTGTCCCGTAAGGGATTCCATGTGGAGCGGGCGTCCACCGGCAGCGACGCGCTGATCGCCTTGTCTTCCAGTAACCCGCAGCTCATCCTGTTGGATGCCGCCTCCCTGCGCAGCAGCGGACGGCGCATTTGCCAATCCCTCATCAAACAGGCCCCCGGCATTCCGATTGTGATCATCTTTGGCCCCGATACCCCTCCGGACGAAAAAACCGGCGCAAACGTCACCCTGCAGCTGCCCTTCACCCTGCAAAAACTGCTCAACCGCATCCGCGGCCTGATGCCCGTGGAAGAAAAAGACGCCATACAGGTGGGCGAGATGCAGTTGGATGTGGAACACCGCTGGGTGCGCGTGGGCTCCCGTCAGGTGCGGCTGACCCCGCGCCTAGTGGTGCTGCTGAAAATTCTCATGGACCGCGCCGGTGAGGTCATCGAGCGCAAAGAGCTGTTCAGTCAGGTGTGGGACACCGATTACACCGACGACACCCGCACCCTGGATGTGCACATCAGCTGGCTGCGCCAGGCGTTGGAAGAAGACCCGCGCAACCCGGAATACATCAAGACCGTGCGCGGGGTGGGTTACCGGCTGGATCTGAAAACCCACGCCGTGCTCCTGCCCGCCTCGAACCGCAGCGCCGCGGGCAGCAACGACACCCGCCCCACCCCCACCCTGTAATCCCCACCCACCCTCTCAGGCTGTTTCCTGCCGCCCGCTTGCATCAAGCCAGTTTTTGAAGGGTTATTTTTAATAGAGGTTTGGGTGAGTTTGTGGGGCGAAGCCCCACAAACTCACCCAAAAACCATACTCATTGTGGCAAAGAATACTCAGGATGCGATTGCCCTGGCTGTTTCCTGCCGCCCGCTTGACATCCCCGCCGGGTTGGGTATAATTTTCCTCATCAACTGTAAGACTTGCCCGGGACTGTGCGGCGAGGCCCTTTCAGAGAGCTGGCGGACGGTGTGAGCCAGCAGGCCCCCTTCCTGCGTTCCCCCCCGGCGCCCCCCTACACAGGGGGCTGGTCTTCCTTGCAGGGGCCGGCATTTTTGACCGGCCGTAAAAGGAACGGCGGCTCCGTTATCGCCAAATGAGGCTGCAACCGGCTTTGGCTCCGGCTTGCGGCAAAAGCAGGTGGCACCACGAGCTGGCCCCCCTCGTCCTGCAAACGGATAGGGGGGTTGTTGTTTCAGCCATCGAAAGGAGTTGTGCCATGTTAGACCTTGCCCTGATCCGTGAACAGCCGGATCTCCTGCGCCAGGCGCTGAAAGACCGCCAGATGGACCCCTCCGTTGTGGATGAGATCCAGGCTCTGGACGAAAAACGCCGCGCCTTGCTCAACGAAGTGGAACAGCTGAAGGCCCAGCGCAACAACGTCTCCCGCGAAATCTCGCGTATGAAAGACCCCGCCGAGCGCCAGGCCAAGATTGACGAAATGCGCGTGGTGGGCGACCGCATCACCGCCCTGGATGAGCAGGTGCGCCTGGTGGATAACGACCTGCGCAACCTGGTGGCCAGCATCCCCAACTACCCCGACCCGGCCACCCCCTACGGCACTGGCGAGCACGAAAACGTGGTGATGCGCCAGGAAGGTGAAATTCCCACCTTTGATTTTCAGCCCCAGCCGCATTGGGATCTGGGCCCGCGCCTGGGCATCCTCAACTTTGACCAGGGTGTCAAAATCACCGGCTCGCGCTTCTATGTCCTTTCGGGGGCAGGAGCGCGGCTGCAGCGCGCCCTCATCGCCTGGATGCTCGACCTGCACGCCCGCCAGGGCTACACCGAAAAATATACCCCCTTCATGGTGCGCGGCGAAACCCTGTTTGCCTCGGGCCAGCTGCCCAAATTTGTGGATAACCTCTACAAAGACCATGAAGAGGATCTGTGGATGGTGCCCACCGCTGAAGTGGCCCTCAACGGGCTGCACATGGGCGACATTTTAGAAGAAGCCGTGCTGCCGCTGCGCTACACCGCCTACACCCCCTGCTTCCGCCGCGAAAAAATGAGCGCCGGGCGCGATGTGCGCGGCATTAAGCGCGGCCACCAGTTTGACAAGGTGGAGATGTTCATCTTCTGCAAGCCGGAAGATTCCTACCGCGAGCTGGAAAAAATGCTAGCGGATGCCGAAGACACCTGCCGCGGGCTGGGACTCACCTACCGCGTGGTGCAGCTGTGCACCGGCGATCTGGGCTTTGGCGCGCGCATCACCTACGATCTGGAAGTGTGGGCCCCCGGCTGCGGCGAATGGCTGGAGGTTTCCTCGGTGTCGCTGGTGGGTGACTTTCAACCGCGCCGCGCCAACATCAAATTCCGCCCCAGCGAAGGCGGCAAGACCCAACTGGTACACACCCTCAACGGCTCCGGTTTGGGCATGCCCCGCACGCTGATCGCCGTTCTGGAAAACTACCAACAGGCCGACGGCTCCATCCGCGTTCCAGACGTTTTGAAGCCCTGGATGGGCGGCCTGGATGTGATCCTTCCGGACTAAAACCCTATGGCTCCGCTGACCCAAACCGCCCTCACCGTTGTCACCCTGGCCGTCATGCTGCTGGGTCTGGCCGGGTTAATCCTGGTCATCTTCCCCGGCCTGAACATCATCTGGCTGGCCGCCCTGGTCTACGGCCTGATCACCGGTTTTGATTGGGTCAGCGGAGTCTTATTTGCCTTTATCACCCTCATCATGCTGGTGGGCAACCTGGCCGATAACGTGCTGATGAGCACCGAGGCGCGCCAGACCGGCGCCAGCTGGCTGTCCATCGGCGTGGCCCTGGTGGCGGGGCTGTTGGGCAGCCTCTTTTTCCCGCCCTTCGGCGGGCTGATCGCCGCGCTGGTAGGGCTGTTCATCATTGAATACATCCGCATCCGCAGCTGGCGCCAGGCCGCCAACTCGATGCGCGGCATGGCTTTGGGCTGCGGTTGGGTGGTGGGCGTGCGCATTTTCTTCGGCCTGGTGATGATCTTCATCTGGGGCATGTGGGCCTTTATCCTGTAGGCGCTGAGGCGGCCGTGCCCATGCTGACCGCCAGCCGCAGCTTTCTTTACGGCTGGCGGTGGTATTAACCCATGAATGTTGTTGACCGCAGCAGGTTTATTCCTTTGCCAGCCGTTCAGCAGTGAAGTGATCGGTTACCAGGATATTAATCCAATGACCGCGTAACGCCCCCAAGATTCCAGCATATTTCCTTAAACCGCCTGCAACGCCAACAGCCCGGTTCACTTTACTTAATTGATCCAGGTTCATAGAAATCACCCTTCTTTCCAAGCCTGTCTCAACGGGTTCGCCGTGAATATTAAAGAAACGCACCAGAATATCCCCCACCGCATTTTTTTCACGCAGGTGATTAAGCTCCTGAGGTGAGAAAATATTGCCGCTTTGCGCCAATAAGGGCGACGGATCCAGAGCCCCAATACCGACCAGTGCTGTGGTTACCTGGTCAAACAAGCGCACAGCCTGTTGGGTCACCTCATCAGCCATAAGGACATCTCGGGCAGCTTCCGTAGCCAGGATCCCCGCAACAGGCAGATATACAGCATCCCCGTTAACCAGCTGCGCCATGCGGGATGTTAGTCGGGAAGCGTGCGCTGCCACAGCAGGATTGCCAACCCCGCCCAAAATTTGGACTACCTTTACACCCGGTTTTTTGGGTAGCGGGTGCAGTGCGTCCACCAAGGCTAACAAGGTTGCGCTCCAGGATGATATTCCAATAATTTCATTGGGCCGAATCGCTGATTCAAGATAAAAGGCGGCAGCTGTTCCCAGGTCGCGTTGGATCAGCTTTTCATCGTCATCCAGGCTGTCCACAACGATTGCATCTCGCAGGCCATATTTTTTTACCAGGGTCTCTTCCAATTCGGTGTACACCCCATCCGGCAGGTTTACGGAAATTCGAATAATGCCTTCCTCTTTTGACCGGTTTAATAAACGGGATACGGTTGCCTGCGAAAGGTCTAGCTGGTTGGCAATTTCTGATTGCCGCATATCCCATTCATAATACATCCGTGCGACGCGGGCGATCAGGCGTAGTTCATCAATATGAGGCATGGAAATTTTCCTTATGAATACACAGAAAAGAATGAATAAATATTCATGACATGTTGAAATATTCAATCATTTTATGTATTATAACCCTGTTGATTATAATCGCAACTGTGAATTTTTATTCAGGCAAATGACATGATCACCACTACTCATTCCACCAGTTATTTCCGAGAACTTCAGGCAAAATCCCTTTTGTACCGCATGACGCTGTTAAAGTTGATTCATGCTGCGAAAGCGGGACATACCGGGGGAAGCCTTTCCTGTGTAGACCTCTTAAACGTCCTTTACAATCACGTTATGGATATTACCCCTGAGAATTTCTCACAGAGGAACCGCGACCACTACGTTCACAGTAAAGGGCATGCCGTAGAAGCTTTATACGCTGTGCTGGCAGATAAAGGCTTCTTTCCCTGGAGTGACCTGGAAACAGTTGGAAAATACGGTTCCCATTTTGCAGGACACCCCACGCGAGATATTCCAGGCATTGAACAAAACACAGGGGCTCTAGGTCATGGGTTGGCCTTAACAGTCGGCATGGCTTTGGCGGCCAAAAAAGACGGCCTCGATCACCGCATGTTCACGATCATGGGGGACGGAGAACTGGCTGAAGGTTCTGTTTGGGAGGCCTCGATCAGCGCTGCGCATTACAAGTTGGATAATCTTGTCGCCATCATTGACCGAAACACACTGCAAATTAGCGGCCGAACAGAAGATGTGATGGCCTTGGAACCGCTAGAAGATAAATTCAAAGCATTTGGATATGCCGTCCGTCATGTGGATGGCAACGACATTGCCGCGCTGGTAGATCTGTTTGATCAACTGCCCTTCGAACCAGGCAAACCAAACCTGGTGCTGGCCCATACAACCAAGGGCAAAGGGGTTAGTTTCATCGAAGATAAGGCTCCCTGGCACCATAAGGTGCCCTCTGAAACAGAATATGAGATTGCCTTACGAGAATTAGGGTTGGCCGAAAAAGATTTGGAGGCGGTAGATGGACTCGAATAGTACCCCCATGGGGTTGGCCAATCTGGATATTTTTGCCAGCACCTTGATGGAGCTGGCCGCCAACGACCGTGATATTTTGGTGACCACCAGCGACTCGCGCGGTTCGGGTAAATTGGTACCTTTTGCAGACAAGTTCCCCGATCAACTGGTCGAAATCGGCATTGCAGAGCAGAACCTGGTGGGCATCTCAGCGGGTCTGGCTTCGATGGGCAAAAAGGTCTTTGCGGTTTCACCCGCTTGTTTTCTCACAGCTCGCGCCCTGGAACAGATCAAAAATGATGTGGCTTACTCGGATCACCCTGTCAAGGTGATTGGCATCAGCGCAGGGGTCAGTTACGGCTCGTTGGGGACGACCCATCATTCACTGCACGATTTTGCCGTGCTGCAGGCGATCAACAACATTGATATTATTGCTCCCGCCGACAACGTCGAAACCGCGCTGGCAGTGCGCGCGGCCGTTCATCACCCGCGCCCGGTTTATATTCGCTTTGGCAAGAAGGCCATGCCCATTCTGCATGACCCCCAGGTCCATTTTGAAATCGGCAAAGCTATTCAAATGACCCCCGTGCAGGATGAGTATGACATTGCCTTGCTCGCCATCGGCGAAGCCGTTGCCCCGGCGTATTTTGCCAGCCAGGTTCTGGCGGAACAGGGGTTGACAAGTTGTGTTCTGAGTGTACACAGTTTACGTCCTTTTGATGAGGCAGCTGTGGAACATGCGGTGACCCATTCCAAAGCTACCATCACCGTGGAAGAGCACAGCGTGAACGGTGGTTTAGGAAGCCGGGTAGCCGCCTTTTTGATGCAGGCGGGCATTTTCCACCCGATCCATATCGTGGGTATCCCCGATGAACATACTGTCATTGGCAGTCAGGGTGAAATATTTAACCACTACGGCATTTCCGCGCAGGGCCTGGCGAAGACAGCCCTGCAGCTTCTTCATAAGGAAGCAGTATGAACCAGCACTCCGGCTTATTTCTGGCAATTGATCAGAGCACAGCCTCCACAAAGGCGCTGCTCTTCTCTGCGAACGGCTCCCTGTTGGATCAAGAAATGCTCCCGCACCACCAAATTTATCCACGCCCAGGGTGGGTGGAACACGACGCCGAAGAAATTTTCCAAAACACACTGCGGGCAGCCTCCACATTGATTGGCCGCCATGCCGATCAACAGAATCACTTATTAGCGCTCAGTCTCACCAACCAGCGCGAAACCTTTGTAGTATTCGATCGTCAAACCGGGAAACCCCTGTGCAACGCCATCGTCTGGCAATGTCGGCGCGGAGATGAGGTGTGCCAGCGATTAATCAAAGCCGGTCAAGAGCCGCTTGTGCATGAACGGACGGGGTTAAAAATCGATACATACTTCCCAGCCAGCAAGCTGCGTTGGCTCTTAGACGCCCGTCCCGACTTGCAGGCCCGTTTGAAGGACAGCTCAGCCCTGTTTGGAACCATTGATACCTACCTGCTTTACCGTCTGACCAACGGTCAGGTTTACGCAACCGATCATACCAACGCATCGCGTACCCTGTTCTACGATATTGGAACGCTGGCCTGGAGTGAGGAGCTTTGCGGGGCGTTTGGAATTGAATTTGGCAGTCTGCCTGAGATTCGAGAAAGCTCCGATTGGTTTGGCGATACGGATCTGTCCGGCAGCTTGGGCCGCCGCATTCCCATTTATGGTGTCATGGGAGACTCGCAAGCCGCGCTGTTCGCCCAACGCTGTTTCTCACCGGGCAGCGCGAAAGTGACCTTTGGCACCGGCTCGTCTATTCTATTGAATATTGGTCACGAGCAGCGCCTTTCGGCGCACAGCACCCTGACGGCCCTGGGATGGGTTTGGCAGGGAAAACCAACCTACGCCTTTGAGGGGATTATCAACTTCACTGGCGCCACCATCACCTGGCTGCGTGATCAATTGCAGCTGATTGCTGACCCTGCCGAAACAGAAGCGCTGGCACAATCGGTATCCGATAGTGGCGGCGTTTATTTTATCCCAGCTTTCGTTGGTCTCAGCGCCCCCTATTGGCGCTCAGACGCTCGCGCGGCCATCCTGGGGATGACCCCTTCTACCACACGCGCTCATGTCGTGCGCGCCGCACTTGAATCGATCGGCTATATCGTTACCGATGTATTGAAGGCAATGGGCGATGACGCTGACCTCCAGCTTGGAGTGATTCACGCCGACGGCGGAGCGGTGCGCAACGCTTTCTTAATGCAATTTGTCGCCGACATGAATCAATTGAAAGTTAGGGCTTCTCAGACCCCAGAGCTTTCCGCACTCGGCGCAGTATTTAGCGGTTGTCTGGGGTTAAAAATCTACACCGCCCTGGAAGATTTGCAGAAACTTCCAGTTGGCTTTGTGGAATATTCGGCCTCCATGGACCCGGCCCGTGCAAACAACTTGTTTTCAGGGTGGCAATCCGCCGTCCAACAAGTTCTAAATACACCCAAATAAAGGATGAAGGCATGACACAAAAAATTGTCAAAATCATAATTGCCTTGGCAGCACTCATCTGCCTGGTGTTGGTGGGGCGCTTTGGGTTCACGGTGGTCAAAATCGCGGATGAGGAAAAAGCGGTCCAAAGCGAAGCCTTTGACCCGGTATCCTATGTGGACGGCATTTGGGCTTCCCAGATCCTGCCCGCTTTTGATGAAAAGGCCGTGGAGCTTTCCAATATACTCTCCGAGATCGAGGTAAATGAACAAGGAACTGCACCCAAAGATGATTTAGTCAAGATCGCCGAACATTACGGCCTGATCACCGTCGGCGAGGCCCATGTTTATATGGTGAAAGGCAGCGGCACGATTGTAAATGTCAACACCGAAACCAGCCTGGGAACAGTGGAAGTGAAATTGGACGGCTACGACGGCCCCATCAAGGTTCTGCTCTATGTGGGCACACGCATCCCCAGCGATGAAACCTCCATTCGAGACTCTGTCGGCTTCATCAGCTTTGGCGACTTCAAAGAACAAACGGAGTACGGCAAAGTGGGATCAGAGATCAACAAACGCGTCCTCACGGATGTGCTCGGCGGCCTGGATAAGAACAGCATGATGGGCAAAACCATCTCCTTTAAGGGCGCATTCAACATCCGTACATTCAATCTGATTCAAATTGACCTGAAAAACATTCGCATCGTGCCGGTTCAAATCGAGTTAGGAGAATAAGAATGCTCGAGCACTCACCATCTCTGGAAGTTGAATCGGTCGACGCACCCGAAGAAATTGTGCTGAGCGCTGAGAATATCACCAAGATATTCCCGGGGACGGTGGCGCTGGACGACGTTTCCTTCAAAGTGCGCAAAGGGAAAGTCAATGTTTTGATTGGGGAAAACGGGGCTGGCAAATCCACCCTGATGAAGATTTTAGCCGGTGTGGAACGGCCCACCAGCGGGAAAATTTTGCTCGACGAGCAGGAAATTCATTTGCATTCCCCCTTGGATGCGACTCGATTAGGGATTGGCATCATCTACCAGGAATTGAACCTGTGCGCCAATTTGAGCGTAACAGATAACATTTATCTGGCCCGTGAACTGATTAACAAAGGGCTGATCAACCAAAAATCGGAAAAACAACACGCCCAGGAATTAATCCAACGGCTTGAGCAAAACATTGACCCCAGTGAACTCGTTGGTGATTTGCGCATTGGCCAGCAGCAAATTGTGGAAATTGCCAAAGCTTTGGCCCAGGAAGTGCGCATTCTGATTATGGATGAGCCTACCTCAGCCTTAAGCGCAGCCGAAGTGGAAGTCTTGTTTCGAGTTATTCGTGAATTGAAATCGCGGGGGGTGGCGATCATTTACATCTCGCACAAACTCGAAGAGCTGCTGCAAATTGGCGATTACATCACTGTCTTGCGGGATGGGCGCAAAGTGGCTGAAGCTGAAGCCAGCAAAATCAACGTTTCCTGGCTCATTGAAAAAATGGTGGGGCGCAATCCGGCGGCTTTGTTCACACGAGCCGAGCGCAAATTAGGCGAAGTGCTGCTCAAAGTTGAAGACCTGACTCTTCCGCGCGCTGGGGGAGGATATGTGCTGGATCATGTGTCTTTTGAACTGCGCGAAGGCGAAATTTTGGGCTTTTATGGGTTGATGGGCGCTGGACGCTCCGATTTGGTGGACTGCCTGGCAGGTGCACGCCCAATGGCAACGGGAAAATTATGGCTGAACGGTGAGCCGGTCAATTCAAAAACCGTTTCAGAGCGCATTCAGAACGGGTTTGTGCTCATCCCAGAAGACCGCCAGCGCTATGGTTTGGTACAAACGCTTTCGGTTATAGACAACATGCTCCTGGCCAGTTTGAAAAATTACATTAAAGGGATCTTCCTGGCCCGCAAACAAGAAAAAGAGGCCTCTCAACGCCAGGTAAAAGAATTGTCCATTCGTGTGGCCAGCGTACAGCAGCCGATCACATCCTTGAGCGGCGGCAATCAGCAGAAAGTGGTGGTGGCCAAAGGCCTGCTGACTCATCCCAAGGTACTGCTGCTGGACGAACCCACCCGCGGGATCGATGTGGGCGCGAAATCGGAAATCTTTGAAATTATGAGCCGTCTGGCAGCCCAAAAATACGGGGTCATTTTCGTGTCGTCTGAGTTAAAAGAAATCCTCGCGATGTCCGACCGCATCCTGGTAATGTCTAAGGGAGCGATTACAGGTGAATTCTCTCATCAAGAGGCCACAGAAGAAAAATTGGTCAACGCGTCAGCAATCGGCCACGGCCCATCTTACAAAGCCAGCCAGCAGGGAGCAGGATAACAAAATGGAAGCTACTCACAGTAAAAAATCACGCAGCATTACAAAAACGGATGTGCAGCAGTTCCTGCTGCGGGGCAGGGCATTCATTGCGCTGATTCTCGTCCTGGTGGTCTTCACGGTGCTTTCTCCGCAGTTTTTAAGCGGCGACAACATTGTGATCATGTCGAAGCATGTAGCGATTAACGCACTGTTGGCCATCGGAATGACGTTTATCATTCTGACGGGTGGAATTGATCTGTCAGTCGGCTCCATTGTCGGCATGACCGCCATGATCGCCGGTGGGTTGATTAACGAAGGTCTGCGAATTCCGCAATTGGGTATCATCATCTACCCACATACCTGGACCATCATTCTGATCTCGCTGATTGTGGGCACGCTGATGGGCGCAGCCACCGGTTTGATCATCACTCGCTTCAATGTGGCGCCCTTTATTGCCACCCTGGGGACGATGTATGTGGCGCGCGGGATCGCCGGGCTTCGAAATAATGGGTACACCTTCCCCAACCTGGTGGGCCGGCCGGAATACGGAAACACCGGTTTTGAACTTTTAGGCTCAGGTAATTTCTTGGGCATCAATTATTCCATCTGGATGATGATCATTTTCGCCGCGGTGGCCTATATTGTGACCACACGCTTGCCGTTTGGCCGGCATGTGTATTCCATTGGCGGAAACGAACGGGCTGCCGAATTATCCGGCGTGCGCATCAACCGCACCAAGGTCATCGTCTACAGCATCAGCGGTTTCTGCTCAGCAATGGTTGGGTTGATCATTGCGTCGCAATTGGTGGCAGCGCACCCGGCTACCGGAGAAGCGTTTGAAATGAATGCCATCGCTGCGGTCGTTTTAGGGGGCACCTCCCTGGCCGGGGGGCGCGGCAGCATTGGCGGCTCCTTGATCGGCGCTTTTGTGATCGGTGTTTTGGGGGACGGCCTGGTGATGATGGGAGTTTCATCTTTCTGGCAAAAGGTGATCAAAGGTGCGGTGATTGTTTTAGCGGTAATTATTGACCAGGTTCAAGCGCGGATGCAGGAACGAATTGCCCTTCAAAAACAGCAAGAACTGAAATGATGATCTGAATTTTGCCAGTCAGGGTCTCTTTGAAAGGAGTGTCTATCGAAAAGCATGCTTGTGGTTCAAAAATCGTACCGCTGTTGGTCCCATATTTCTAACTCTCACACCTATTTGAGGAGAAGTCCATGTCACACAAAAAGCTAGTTGTTATCCTGAGTCTGCTCGCGATTTTTGGGATGATGTTGAGCGCCTGCCAGCCAGCCGCCACCGCGACCCCCCAGGCCGCTGCGCCTGCTGAACCGGCCAGCTCCGCCAAGAAGCTGATCTGCATCATCGTGCCACCTGTGGAAAACCCGTTCTTTGGCACCCAGCAGGAAATTGCCGCCAAGAAAGCGGAAGAACTGGGTTACGAAGCCCTCAAGCTCGTCCATGATGACGATGCCAACAAGCAGATGGAACTGATCGAAACCTGCATCGGCAAGGGTGCGGCGGCCATCATCCTCGATAACGCTGGCGCAGATGCCACCGTGGCCGCTGTGCAGAAGGCCAAAGATGCGGGCATCCCCACCTTCTTGATTGACCGTGAGATCACCAAAGAAGGCGTTGCGGTGGCCCAGATCGTGTCCAACAACTACCAGGGCGCCACCATTCTGGCCGAGTACTTTGCTGAACTGATGGGCGAGAAGGGCGAGTACATCGAACTGACCGGCAAGGACACCGACACCAACGCGCATGTTCGCTCCCAGGGCTACCACGACGTGCTTGATCAGATTTCTGGGATGAAGATGGTTGCCCAGCAGACCGCCAACTGGAGCCAGACCGAAGGCTACAGCGTGATGGAAAGCCTGCTCCAGGCTCACCCTGAGGTCAAGGGCGTCATCTGCGGGAACGATACCATGGCGCTGGGCGCGCAGGCCGCTTTGCTGGCCGCGGGCCGCAAGGATGTGATCGTGGTGGGCTTCGACGGTTCTGACGACGTCAACGAGTCCATCCTGAAGGGTGAAATTGACGCTGGCGCGCTCCAACCGGTGGCTGAACTGGCTACCCAGGCCGTAGTCCAGGCGGATGCTTACATCAAGACCGGCAGCACCGGCAAACCCGAAAAGCAGTCCATTGACATGGTTCTGCTGACCCCGGAAAACGCCTGCCAGTACACGGGCTTTGCCCCCAATGGGAAAACGGAAGCCTGCAAGCCCGCTGCTCCTGCGGCTGAGGCTGGCAAGAAGTTGATGTGCATCATCGTGCCGCCCGTGGAAAACCCATTCTTTGGCACCCAACAGGAAATCGCCGCCAAGAAAGCGGAAGAACTGGGTTACGAAGCCCTCAAGCTCGTCCATGATGACGATGCCAACAAACAGATGGAACTGATCGAAACCTGCATCGGCAAGGGTGCGGCGGCCATCATCCTCGATAACGCTGGCGCAGATGCCACCGTGGCCGCTGTGCAGAAGGCCAAAGATGCGGGCATCCCCACCTTCTTGATTGACCGTGAGATCACCAAAGAAGGCGTTGCGGTGGCCCAGATCGTGTCCAACAACTACCAGGGCGCCACCATTCTGGCCGAGTACTTTGCTGAACTGATGGGCGAGAAGGGCGAGTACATCGAACTGACCGGCAAGGACACCGACACCAACGCGCATGTTCGCTCCCAGGGCTACCACGACGTGCTTGATCAGATTTCTGGGATGAAGATGGTTGCCCAGCAGACCGCCAACTGGAGCCAGACCGAAGGCTACAGCGTGATGGAAAGCCTGCTCCAGGCTCACCCTGAGGTCAAGGGCGTCATCTGCGGGAACGATACCATGGCGCTGGGCGCGCAGGCCGCTTTGCTGGCCGCGGGCCGCAAGGATGTGATCGTGGTGGGCTTCGACGGTTCTGACGACGTCAACGAGTCCATCCTGAAGGGTGAAATTGACGCTGGCGCGCTCCAACCGGTGGCTGAACTGGCTACCCAGGCTGTGATCCAGGCGGATCTGTTCATTCGCACCGGCAGCACTGGCAAACCCGAAAAGCAAACCATTGACATGGTTCTGCTGACCCCGGAAAACGCCTGCCAGTACACGGGCTTTGCCCCCAATGGGAAAACCAGCTGCCCCTAATACCGAAACTTCTATTCACCCTATGATCTTCTAGGGAAATACAGCAAGGGGGGTGGCGAGCGGCTTTCACGCCGCCCGTCACCCCCGAGAGGCACCTGCTTCATGGAACCAGATTCGCAGCCAGGCCCATGAAGTGTAAGGTGCTCCGCAATTATAAATCTTTCTATATGGAAAGCGAAATTATGAAAAAAATCGGGATCATTAATGCACCCATCTCGTCCGTGATTGCTCATCTGGAGCATTCGGACATGCTGACGGTTGCGGACGCGGGGCTGCCGGTGCCTTCCTCCACGCAGCGCATTGATCTGACGCTGAAACCGGGCGTTCCTGGCTTTTTAGAGACCCTGGAAGTGGTTTTGTCCGAGATGTTTGTGGAAAAAGCCTATGTTTCCGAAGATATTTTGACCAAAAGCCCGCATATCTATGCCGGGATTCAGAAATTACTGGGGGATGTGCCTATTGAAACGCTGCCCCATGCAGAGTTTAAGGCACGCACCGGTTTAACGAAAGCCATCATCCGCACCGCTGAATTTACACCCTTTGCGAATGTCATTCTTGTGGCTGGCGCCTGGGGTTTCAAATTATAGAATTTTAGAAACACATCAAGATCCGCTGTCCAGCACTTGAGGAGAAGAATATGAAAACCACTCTGGGCGTAATTTTTGGTAACCGCGACTTTTTTCCTGATCACCTCGTCAGCGAAGCGCGCAAGGATATCCAGGCCCTGTTTCAAGAAATGAGCATTGAAGGCGTTATGCTGGGCGAAGACGAAACCAAGCTGGGTTCCGTGGAAACCTACGCCCACTCGAAGGCTTGTGCAGATCTGTTTAGAGCAAACCGCGAACGGATCGAGGGCATCCTGGTTGTGCTGCCAAATTTCGGAGATGAAAAGGGCGTTGCCGATACCATCAAACTCTCCGGGTTAAACGTCCCCATCTTGGTGCAGGCTTACCCGGATGACCTGGGCGCCTTTAACGTGGAGCGCCGTCGAGATGCTTTCTGCGGAAAAATCTCCGTGTGCAATAACTTGCGCCAGTACGGTTATGCCTTTAGCCTTACCAGCCTGCACACCAGCCGGCCTAACTCAGAGTCCTTTAAACAGGATTTGAAAAAGTTTGTGAGTATTTGCAAGGTGGTGAATGGGCTGCGTTCGGTGCGTTTGGGCGCCATTGGTGCCCGGCCGGGGTCTTTCCAAACCGTGCGGTACAGCGAAAAAATCTTGCAGGCCAGCGGAATCACGGTCACCACCATTGATCTTTCCGAAATTCTGGGCGACGCTGCCCGCCTGAAAGACGACTCGCCGCGCGTCAAAGCAAAATTGGAAACCATCCAATCCTATGCCAAACACAGCACCGTTCCAAGCCCCGCCATGCTGCGCATGGCAAAATTGGGGTTGGTGATTGACGATTGGATGCAGGCCAATGATCTTCAGGCCACCGCCCTGCAGTGTTGGACTTCGATGCAAAAGAACTACGGCGTCAATGCCTGCACCTTGATGAGCATGATGAGCAACCAGCTGCTGCCGTCGGCCTGCGAAGTAGACATCACCGGCGTGGTCTCAATGTATGCGCTGCAGCTGGCCTCGGGCTCTCCGGCGGCGTTGGTGGATTGGAACAACAACTATGCCGATGATCCCGACCGCTGCGTTTTCTTCCACTGCGGGAACTGGGCCAAATCTTTTGTTCCAGATCTTGAGATCAAGACCGCCCCAATCCTGGGCACGACTCTGGGTGAAGAAAACACCTTTGGGGCCATGTCTGGGCGGGCTGCTGCCGGAAATATGACGTATGCACGGGTCAGCACCGACGACAGCTATGGGATGGTTCGGGCGTATACCGGCCAAGGGGAGATCACCGACGACCCATTGGATACTTTTGGGCATCGTGCCGTCATCCACACACCCGATTTACAAAAGCTCCTGGCCTATCTGTGCCAAAACGGTTTTGAGCATCATGTAGCCATGACCATGGGCCATGTTTCGGACGCGTTAGATGAGGCCTTTACCACCTATATGGGCTGGGAAAATTACAAACATTCCTAAAACAGCTGACGGGCAGGCAGCGTTTTGAGACGGCGGAGCTTCTGGATGTGCAGTTTCCAGGAGTTCTGCCTTTTAATGGATTCAAGCAGGTGTATCGATGCGATTCCTGTCCATCAAACGAGCATCCGGCTGCGCCAGGTGCACCTCCGCGCCGGGTGAAGCCCATCCGAGTGGTATAATCAACCCGTTCTGCCCCCTCCCGCGCACAACCTCGGGAATCCCATTTTATTGAGAAGATAGCATGTTTCAAGATCGCGAATACTTTAACAGTTTGCGCAAAATCGCCGTGCCCATCATCATCCAGCAGTTCGTCTGGTCTGCCCTCAACCTGCTGGATGTGGTCATGATCGGTCAACTGGGCGACGCCTCGGTGGCGGGTGTGGGGTTGGCCAACCAGGTTTTCTTCCTTTTAACCTTCCTGCTCTTTGGAACCAGCTCCGGCGCAGCCGTCTTCACCGCCCAATACTGGGGCAAAGGCGATGTCACCTCCATCCGCAAAGTCCTCGGCCTGAGCCTGGGGGTCAGCTTTGTGGGCAGCCTGCTCTTCACCGTGGTGGCCGTGGCCATCCCCAACACCGTGTTGAGCATCTACTCGCGCGACCCCGAAGTCATCGCCATCGGCGGACGCTATTTGCGCATCGTGGCCATCAGCTACATCCCCACCGCCGTGACCTTTGCCTACGGCTCCGTCCTGCGCAGCATCGGCAACACCCGCCTGCCCATGATCACCACCGTCATCGCTCTGGTGATCAAAACTGCCATCAGCTACGTGCTCATCTTTGGCCATTTCGGCGCCCCGGTGATGGGGGTCGAAGGCGCGGCCATCGGCACAGCCGTGGCCCGCGTGCTGCAAATCTTTATCCTCATCATCCCCATCTACACCCAAAAACTGCCCATCGCCGCCAAACTGAAAGAGATGGGCGGCTTCAGCCCCGAATTTGTCAAAGCCTATATCAAGGTCGGCCTGCCCGTGATGGTGCAGGAGGTGCTCTGGTCGCTGGGCATGAGCACCTATAACCTGGTGTATGCCCACATCGGCACCCAATCCATCGCCGCCGTCAACATCGCCGGGACCATCGAAAACCTGGCCTTCGTCATCTTCATCGGCATTTCCGATGCCTGCGCGGTGATCATCGGCAACCAGATTGGGGCCAACAACGAGGCCAACGCCAAACGCTACGCCCGCTACAGCCTGACCCTGGTCACCCTGGGCGGCTTCCTCGTCGGCGTGCTCATCTGGCTGTCCTCCGGCCTGATCCTGGAGCTGTACGAGATCTCCCCCGAAGCCCACGATTTCGCCATTAAAGTGCTCACGGTGATGGCCTTCACCCTGTGGGTCAAGGTTTCCAATATGACCATCATCGTCGGCATCCTGCGCAGCGGCGGCGACACCCGCTACGCCCTCATCTTAGAAATGCTCACTATCTGGCTGGTGGGCGTGCCGCTGGCCCTGCTCGGCGCCTTTGTCTTCCACCTGCCGGTGTATTGGGTGGTCTTGATGGTGGCGGCTGAGGAATTGTGCAAATACATCATCGGTCTGCAGCGTTTTGCCACCGGCCGCTGGGTGAACAACCTGGTGCAGCACGCCGCCTGAGACGCTTCTCACCCCCAAGGAGACAGCCCATGCGCATCCCGCCTTTTAAACTGGAACGCTTTTTTGCCCTGTACGAGTTCAAGGTGGAAATCCTGCTCAGCTCATCAGATTGCGAAAGCCTGTCCATGTCGGAACTGATCGGCATGGCTGCGCCCGAAACGCGCCAGATGTGGGATACGCTGCGCCTGGGCTACACCGAATCGCCCGGCCACCCGGGGCTGCGCGCCGAAATCGCCCGCCAATATGCCGGCATCCCCGCCGATAACCTGGTGGTGATGGCCCCCGAAGAAGCCATTTTTATCGCCATGCACACCCTGCTGGAGCCGGGCGATGCCGTGGTGGCGGTTGCGCCGGCCTACCAGTCTTTGCAGGAGGTGGCCCGCGCCCTGGGCTGCCCGGTGACGCTGTGGCCGCTCACGCCCACCGCCTCCGGCTGGCAGTTAGACCTGAACGCCCTGGAACGCAGCCTGAGCCCGCGCACGCGCCTGCTGGTGCTGAATTTCCCCCACAACCCCACCGGCTTCTTGCCCACCCGCGCAGAATTTGAAGCCGTTCTGGCGCTGGCCGGCCGATACGGAATCACCGTGTTTTGTGATGAGATGTACCGCCTGTTGGAACATGACCCCGCCGCCCGGCTTCCGGCAGTGTGCGAGGTGTATGAGAAAGGCGTCTCGCTGGCGGGCCTGTCCAAATCCTTCGCCCTGCCCGGCCTGCGCATCGGCTGGCTGGCCGCCCAAGACCCCGCCCTGGCCCAGCGCTGGCTGGCGTTTAAGGACTACACCACCATTTGCAGCTCGGCCCCCAGCGAAATCTTAGCCATCACCGCCCTGCAGAACAGCGGCCCCATCCTCAGCCGCAACCGCAGCATCGTGCTGCACAACACCGCCCTGGCGGAGGAATTTTGCCGCGCGTACCCCCAGCTTTTCGAATGGATCCCGCCTCAGGCCGGTTCGATCGCCTTCCCGCGCTGGTGCGGGGCCGAAGCGGTGGAAGATTTTTGCCGGACGGTGCTGGAAGACCAGGGCGTCATGATCGTGCCGGGCAGCCTGTTTGATTACCCTGGCAATCATTTTCGGGTGGGGTTGGGCCGCCAAAATTTCGCCGAAGGCTTGGCGCGCCTGCGGCAGCAGTTGACGACCCGCCCGGCCTAGGCATTTCCTCGATCCGCCCGCCGTAGGGTGCCGTCTCTTATGCACAGGTTGGGTCTGTGGTTGCGGTGCGTTCAGTTCATCTGTTTCATTACCTCTAAAACAGCTCATTTTCAACGGCCCATTTAGGAAAGTGCAATCCATCGATGCGGCATACACCCTGAATCTGAGGCGCTGGAATCATTGCATAGGGGCTGGAATTTACAAAAGGATCGTAGATCTGCTGCCATGACACAACCTATCAATTTTTCCACCGCCTTTGTCCGTTCCCTCCCAGACACCCATGCATTGCTCCAAGCCGCCCATCTGGTTATCCATCCGAATGTCGTACGTATCGTCTTGCACGGTTCGCGCGGATTAGCAGGCCGCGCTCGCCCTGATTCAGATATAGACCTGAGTCTGATTGTGGATTTGCCGGCTAACTTAGAAGTTACGCAGTTTGAGCCGTTCTTGCGCGAGGTCTTTGAAACCACCTTTAACGCCTGGCATTCTGAAGTTGAGCCTGACCTGGCTGTGATCTTTGAAACACGCCCCTGCGGCTTGCTCTGTTTTACCAGGGAGAACTGGCAAGATGGGCTTTGTTGCATCGGTGGGCTGGATTGTTTTGGCTTATATAAAGTCCAAAAAGGATTTAACGGGCTCGTCACAAATGCCGGAATTCAGGTCAAAAGGATGTATCCTTGTCTGGAAATCTGGCGGCGAGCCATCGGCTGACCTTTTCACAAATACAACAAAAGAGGTCTTATGAATCCCACAACAAACAAAATGGCTCCTTGGATCTTGTTGCTTTCCCGAACCGTGCTGTTTGCTTTGTTCCAGGTGATGATTGCCGCGGCCCTGGCGCTGTCTGGATCGGCCGCCCCCTGGCGAGCATCTGCCGGATGGTGGATGATCAGCGCCTTGCTCACCAACCTGGTTTCTATCGCCTTGCTGACCTGGTGCTTTCGGCAGGAAAAGCAGCGTTTTTTCAATTACATCCCTCCCGTGCGGAAGACTTTTTGGAAAGATCTCGGGCTTACCCTGCTCTTGATGGCAGCACTGATGCCCCTGACGGTTTTACCCAATCAATGGCTGGCGACCTGGCTGTTTGGTTCGCCTGAAACCGCCAATGCCATCCTGTTTCAACCTTTGCCGCTGTGGGCCGGGTTGGTCAGCCTGCTTTTTCCGCTCACGATTGCCTTCGCTGAATTGCCTACCTACTTTGGCTATGTCATGCCACGCCTCGAAAAGCAGCTTGGCAGCGGCTGGGCAGCCTGGGCGCTGGCTTCTTTCTTTTTAGCGCTGCAGCACACCACACTGCCGCTGGTGTTGGATTGGCGCTTCATCGTCTGGCGCTTGGGCATGTTCTTGCCGTTAGCTTTCCTGATGGGATTGAGTCTGAAGCTTCGCCCGCAAATGTTTCCTTACCTGATGGTCTGCCATGCCCTGCTGGACCTGACCACCGTCGTCATGCTCTTAGCATTGTAATATTCAAAAAAACATGAGCGTGATTATCATCACGTTTATGCTCAACCGTATGCACGACCGTCTGCCAATGGATTAATACCCCGACCAAAATGCGGCGAAGGCTGGTTTCGACCTGTTCGCGTGCGAGATGCCCAAGCATGCTTGCCTGTATGGACATTGCAGGATGGCACAGGGTAAACCGCAGCCGTTGGCATCCTCATTGGCGGCGTGAGGGCGCTGTGGAGATCGAAGGCATCATGGCTCTTTTCCCTAAACAAACCCATCCAGCCAGGCAAGTGCTCTCCAGGGCGGGCTGCGCGCTGCTGCTGGTTTTACTTGTGATGATGCCCATTCTGCTGTTCCCGCCGCACCACAAACCGGAACCGACGGGGGTTTACACAGTCACCAGTATCCGCTACACCTACACCGATGAAAGCCGCGTGGAGACTTATACCGACACGGGTGAGAAGCGCAAGATCAACGTGACCTGCTGGCATCCCGATAAGACCGCAGGTGAAATCTACCCGCTGATTATGTTTTCACACGGCGGGCTGGGACTGGAGACCAGCAACGAGTCGCTCTATCTCGAACTGGCAAGTCACGGCTATGTGGTATGTTCCATCGGACACCCATATCATGCCTTCTGGATAAAAGGCGACGATGGGCGCATCACATTTGTGAGCATGGACTACTTTCGCGAAATCCAGCAGGAAAACGCCCGGCGCGACCGTCAGCAAAGTTTTCGCTTATACCAAAAATGGATGAAAACCCGCACAGACGACATCAACTTCGCGCTGGATACCATTTTGGCCAACGCAGCCGGCGGTGCGGAAGGCGTGTATGGCTTGGTGGATGGGGAACGAATCGGCGTCATGGGACATTCACTCGGCGGCTCGGCGGCGCTGGCGATTCCGCGGCAGCGAAACGACATAGACGCCGTGATTGCGCTCGAATCACCCTTTATGGACGATATCATCGGCGTTAAAGATGGCGAATTCGTTTGGCTCGACCAGCCCTATCCCGCACCTGTCTTGAACATCTACTCAGACAGTTCCTGGGGTCATCTCGCCGAATGGCCTCAATATGCCAGAAATTTTGAATTCCTCTCGGATGCATCCGAGGATGTGATCAACCTGTATTTCCCCGGCAGGGGGCATTTCTCCCTGACTGACCTTTCGCTTACCAGCCCGATACTCACAAAAATTCTGGAAGGTGGGCAAACAACGCGCGACGCAGCGAAGTATTTGCAGGAGATAAACCAGGCTTGTCTCGAATTTTTTGACCGTTATTTAAAAATCGCTGATTGAGCGATCGAATCTCTTCAGCTCGATCGTATGGATCGGGCTTAACAGTTTCATCTGGAGTCATTTGAGAGGCCTGGGGTAACCCATCCTCGCAGTCGGAAAAATGTAGGTCATCCCTAAATAGCCCATGGCTGGTTGGATCCGTGGAATTTATGGGGTTGTAGTTTCCTTACCCAAACCAATCCAAGACAGCGGGTTGCCCACACCGGGCACCAGCGTATCCGCCTGGGTGAAACACGCCCCGGCCGGGTCAAACCACCTCGCCCCATAGTGATACAGCCCCACCTGCTCCATCTGGCTGAGCTGCCCGGTGTATTGGTACACCGTGGGCATCTCCCCGCTGCGGGAACGCACCTCCCCAAAGGCCGTGTAACGCTGCACCCCGCTGGCCGCGCCCACACGGCGAGGTGAGGCCGATGGTTGGGGAGAAAGTTCGAAATATCGATTATGCATGTGGAATACGATCGAGATCCCGCCAGCTTAATAACATGCCTGCGCTGGTTTGCATCGTTTGATCACCCCCATAGACAACATATCCTCGATATTCACTTAAAGCCGCCAATGATTCCCAATAATGAAGATGGTCAAAATAACTGGTTGACATCGTTTTCCCCGATTTAATCTCAACCGCCGTGACCCTTTCGCCGTTCACCATCAAGCAATCAATTTCTTTGCCGTGATTATCTTGCCAATAATACGGCAGGCTGTTCTCGCCGCGGTTGAAACTGCGCTTGATGAATTCATTAAGAATCAAGTTTTCAAACAGTGAACCTTTAAGATAGTGAAAGTTGATGTGTTCCGATTCTCGGATCCCAAGTAGTGCGCAAGCGACCCCGGTATCATAAAAATACAGCTTGGGTGATTTCACCAGTCTTTTATTGAAATTCCGATGATAGGGCTGCAAGCGATACAGAATGTAAGAACTTTCCAGAATCGAGATCCATGACTTGGCTGTATTTGGACTGACGCCGGCGTCAGCCGCTAAACTAGCATAGTTCAGCGGCTGCCCAATGCGTCCTGCACACAGCTGCGTGAATTGAATAAAGGCGTTCGAGTCGCCGACATTTTTGATCAAACGAACATCTCGATCCACATAGGTTTGGATGTAAGATGGATAGAACTCTGTAGGGGAAATATCGCGGTCGTAAATCCGCGGATATTGGCCTTTAAAAATCATGCTCTCATATGGATCATTCAGGGGTTCCAGCTCTTCAAATGAGAACGGAAGTAAATGCAAAACGGCGGTACGGCCTGCCAGGGTCTGGCTTATTTTTTCCATTAACAAAAAATTGGACGATCCCGTCAGAATAAATTGAATCTGGCGGTTTTCATCTACGATTCGCTGTAGGTAAGAAAACAGTTCCGGTGTATTTTGAATTTCATCCATAATAGCCCCAGAAGGGTAATTGGATAGAAATCCGCGCGGGTCCGACAGCGCAATTTGGCGGATATCAGGCTCCTCCAGAGAAACGTAGGGCAAGTTCGGAAAAACGGCACGGACCAGCGTGGTCTTTCCAGACTGGCGTGGGCCGGTGAGCGTGATGACCTGGAACTTCTGCGCCAGGGAAGTTATTTTGGACGCCATTTTCCTTTCAATCATTGAACAAGCTCCGATAAGCAATGGATCAGGCGGCGTGATAAACGACATGATGATTATATCATTTCTGTACAATTATGCAATTAAAATGCATATTTGTACAACATTCTAATGATCCAGCAAAGGATGGCATTAGGTCTATTCACACCTCGCCCCGTAGTGATACAGCCCCACCTGCTCCATCTGGCTGAGCTGCCCGGTGTACTGGTACGCCGTGGGCATCTCCCCGCCGCGGGAACGCACCTCCCCAAAGGTGCTGTAGCGCTGCACCCCGCTGGCCGCGCCCCCTCCGCCGCCGTCACCTGCGCGCTGCAATCTCCCATCGGACTCATGCCGCCCATGCCTCATTGTACATCATCACCCCTGTACGGGCGCGCCCTGTGATCGCCTGGTTGATATTCCGAACAACGGTATAATTTCGCTTTTATAAGATAAATTTTCAACCTAGTGGCTAATGAAATTCCCCACCATTTTTTCTCCATTCCATCGCTCTTCTAGACACGTAGGCATTCAACTCCCTATCATGTTGTAGGTTCTGTCTAAACCAGCGAGCGACCTCTCCATACCAGGAGATGAACTCGGGTTCTTTACGAACCAATTTATCACCTTCAGAACGGTACATTTCAGCCCAGATTCGTCCTTCTGTTAATTTTCCATCATCACGAATAAAAGAGCGTGAATACTCAATAAAAGGTGCGGATGAAGAACGGTTAATTGTGAAAAAAGCTCTTTCTGTGTCAACATATTGCCCAAGATTTTCGTCGTAGTTCGTGTAGAATAGCTTTTCAATACTATTTTGGGGAATACTAAAAGCTGAATCCCAAACATACACCTGTCGCATATTTTGAGACTCTAATAAAACTTTTTTCCCAATGACAAGTTCCGGTATATCGGAAACAACCCGCAGAAGTTTTACCCCAGGTTTTTGGCAAACAAAATCCAGAAACTCCTGTTCATCATCAAGGAGCATATAAAACCTGACCTGTCTACCCATGCTCACCTTCTTTCTACTTATATGGTATGAATATTATAGGTCCATCAAAAGGATCATTTTTTAAGGATCCATATTCAAAAATATCTGTAATAGCCTGCCTCTCTCTGGCGATAGGAAGTCCACTCAGGGTGCCAACCCCAACCTGGTAAACGGCAACTAGGTCGCCATTTTGATCAAAAATGCCCACATCGCCGAACCGGACAGGTTTACTACCGCCAGATATCACGAAGTAAATTTCTTTTTTTGCACGTTTGGGTGCGGTCCCCGACGCATCTGCTGCGAATGAGGGGTGGTGCATTCTGTCAGGCTTAGCGCGCCCCACCCGGTAAACTCGTTTTAAGCCGCATCTCCGGCAACCCACTTACGCGAGATCCCTCTCATGGTGCTGAGGCGGTAAACGTCTTGGCTTGTGATCCAGGTTAGGAGATCCTAACAATTGCGTCAAGACAAAGGCGAGCAGAGGCGATCTTCCACCGCATTTACCCGCCTTTCACTTCATTCCTTTGGTGTTTTTTTCGCGTTCTTGAGAATGAGAACGAGATCATCAAGTTTTTGTTTATACGTCCGGTATTCATTAAGTTTTATTATCAATTTCTCGATAATATTGTCGATCTCTTTATCGACATCGATCCCCTCATTCTCCCACTCCCCCTTAAGATATGATGAGGCCAAACCCATAACATATCCGTCGTAATCATTCAATCCTACGATTAGATCATCAATCAATGATTGGATCCCTTTAGGAATAGGGGTGTTATACATATCTTCATAAGATTCCTTTATTTGCTCCATATCATTGCTCCTCTTTACTTAGGTCCAAATGAGATAATTCTGCCATCTGCTGTATAGATTCCAAAAAATTGATCCGTTGTAATCTTCACTCCTATCTCTCCGGAGTTGAGCTTATGAGACTTTGCCATATCTATGTTAAGAGTATAAAAGTTCTGGGCGGCCTCGGTATATTCCTCAGCAGTCTTCCAGGGTTCTCCATGTTTCTGATAATGATAAGTGATTGAATCTTCAACGGTATTAAATGTACTTTTTGACCAAGCGGCTTTAACTGAGGGGGCCAAAAAAGAAGCACTTACAATATTGCCACCACCATTCAGTAATAAATCTTTCGCCGCCCCAACCAAAAACTGCGAAAACCGGTATATCGCTTCTGGCGAAATAAACATTATAGGATTGATTTCTTTTTGCGGGAAAAAGTTTAGTGCAACCTCTTTTGCGGTTGCTGCATCTGCCCAGTATATATCTGCATTAGGATCCCCTCTCGATGTTACTACCCTGGCTTGATGTAGTTTCGCATAATATTCGGAAAATAACCCATCATAAACACCCTTGTGTCTTCCATCATCAGGGTCAGCAAAAGTCAGCCAAATTTGTTCCGTCGTTGATCCGGTTCCGCAACCTCCCCCCTCATCTCCATCTGCGCACACTTGCATATGGCCGGTTGGATCTGTGTAATTAATGGGGTTATCGTTGACATACGCATACCGATCCCAGGACAGCGGGTTGCCCACACCAGGGATTAGCGTATCCGCCTGGGTGAAATGCGCCCCGGCCGGGTCAAACCAGCGCGCCCCGTAGTGATACAACCCCACCTGCTCCATCTGGCTGAGCTGCCCGGTGTATTGGTACGCCGTGGGCATCTCCCCGCCGCGGGAACGCACCTCCCCAAAGGCCGTATAACGCTGCACCCCGCTGGCCGCGCCCCCCTCCGCCGCCGTCACCTGCGCGCTGCCCAGGTGATCCGTCAGCAGCCAGTTCAGCGTGTCGGTCCCGTTGGCTTGCGTTCGCACGGCGATAGGCTGCCCGCCAAAGGGGTAATACTTCTGGATGCGAGTCTCCTCACCGCTCACCCGCAGGTGGAATTGGCGGCTGACATAATAGGTCACTTCGCCGTTCACGATGCTTTTCACCAGGGTTCCATCCCCGTCATAGAAGTACTGCGCCGATTCCAGCGGCGGCGGTTGTGGGGTGGGGGTGGGCGTTTCGGTCGGCGGCAGGTCGGGCGTTTGCGTCGGCTCCTGCGTGGGCGCAGCCGTCCCGGTGGGCGACGGCTCTGGCGTGGCTGTGGCCGTAGGTGTGGGCGTCTTCGTTGGAGGTAATTCTAGTATTTCTGTGGTGACAGCAACAGTACGTGTGGGCGTCCTCGTCGAAGTTGGCATTGGGGTATACGGGATAAGCGTCTCAACATCCCATCCCTGCGTCGGTGCAAATTGCAGGGCCATCACCTTTCGCCGCGCCGGGGCGCTGTTGGCTGCCATGCCCCCCACCGGTTCCACCCGGATCATCCGGTTTTCTCCGTCGTAGGTCAGCGTGTAAGCTGTGCTGCCAATGACCCGCCCCACCTGGCTGCCGTTGAGATCATAGGTGTAGCTGTTTTCGCCCAGGCTGGCAGCGGCATGCGGGTGGTTGGCATCATAGGTAAACGCCTTCGAAACCCCATTCAGGCTCTTGCTCACCATCCGCCCGTGCGGGTCGGCGTAGGAGAAGGTTTCGCTGTGGCTTGTCTGGCCGTTGACCGTCACCGTCATACTCAACAGGCGCTCCAGGGCATCATAGGTGAATTCCGAGATCTCACCGCTGAGGCTGTCGGTAATCCCCAGGATGTTTCCGCGGTTATCGTAATCGTATCCTAATCCTTGCAGCGCCGCGCCGTCCAGATTGGTGCTGGTCAGGCTCGCCAGCCGTCCGCCGTCCTGTGCCGCGTTCCAACACCGGACCACCCGTTTTCATGAATACGCGGTACGTTCTGATTCACGAGTTTGTATAAAATTACCAATATCCACCCAATCGTATATTACTATATTGCAATATTCAGGGGGTGTCAAGCATCTAAATATTCGATTTTCACTTCAGAAAACCGTTCCCAGCTGCCCCAAGCGGCCGTCTCACTCCTGGGGCATAAACAGGCGCGTCCACTCCGGCAGAGGGGGCGTCTTCCCCGCCGCCACCAGCCCCCGCCAGGTCTCGTCCGTCATGCGCTCCTCGCTGGGCAGGGCAAATTCATAATAGCTGTACACCGCCCCTGCCCCCAGGCGGTAAGGCTCATCCGGCAAAATCACATAGATCAAAGCCGGGTCGCCCACCGCCTCTTCCAACACCCGCCCAATGCCCGTGGCCACATCCGCCACCAAAGCCGCCGGCTGATCCTCCAATGCCGACGCGTGAATGTCCGCGCTGTCGGCCGCCGCCAGGGTCAGCGCCTCCAGCTCACCGCCGAAGTAATAAATGCGCAGCCGCTCCTCCGGGCTCAGCGCCTGCCCGGCCAGCTCTTTTTCCGCACAGGTTTGCAGGAAACCCAGCAGGTCCATCAGGTTTTCCAGCGCGCCCAGCGAATCCACAGCCAGCCCGCGCTGCTGCAAACCGGCGCGGGTCATGTGCGCCAGGGCGTACAGGCGCGCGTACACCTCCGGCACCGGCTCCACATACCCCTGGGCGCCCTCCTCCGGCTCGGCCCCGCCCATCTCGGCCATCACCTGCTTGGCGTACAGCAGGGTATCGTGCTTCAGTTCCGTATACGACCCCAGGGCCGTGTTCAGCTCCTTGCGCTGCCAGGCCGCCGTGCGCATATAGGCCGGGTAGCGCCCATCCTTGGGGGTCAGCAGCGGCTGAAAGTTGTACAGCCAGCCCCAATACACGTTTTGGGTCCAATCCTCCTGGCTCAAAGCCGCCACCTCCCCGCGCACCTTGTCCATCTGGCTCAAATAATGATCGTACTGGGTCTCGCCCATCTCCTCCAAAATGGTCAGCGCTTCCTGTGAGCCCATGGCCGCCAGCACATCCATCCCCCGCGGCAGATCGCGGCGGTTCTCAAAGCTGCCCACCTTCTGCCAGATGAGTTGGCCGAAGATATACGCATCCAGGGTGAAGCGCTGCCCCATAAAGCGAAAGCCCTGGGTGGCCTCGTCCTGCTCCTCGCCCAGCCAGACCCACATGGAATTCACCCGCGGCGGGGGCAGCGCCCGGGCCGAGGCGCGGAACTGCGCCAGCCGCGCCGGGTCGGCCAGCGCGTCCAACCCCAGCGCATCGCCATACACCGCCCGCGCCGCCGCCCCGTATTCGTAAATGGACGGGTCTTCGGCCTTGCCCACCAAAAAGCCGATGGGCTCGTAAATGGTTTTCCACAGATCCAGGTTGGCCTGCTCGCCGCTCTGCCCCTGCTGGGCGGCCAGGGTGATCAGCAGGGCGCGCTGGGTCTCCAGCTCGGAGCGCAGCCGGAAGGTCATGCGCCCGTACCACATCATCGCCCGAAAATAGCGTTCCATCTCCGCGCTGCGGGTGTAATGTCCGCGGGGGATGTACTGGCTGTAATCTTCGAGATATTCGCCGCCCGGCTCCCAAATGGGCGAAACCGCCGGCCCCTGGGCGGATTCAATCAGGGCCAGTTCGGCCTGCACGCGTTCCTCAGCTTCCGGCGGGACGGCGTCCTCCAGCCCCAAAAGCCGCGCGGCCACGCCAAAATAGGCCGCGTTCCCCAAAGCCGCCTCACCCAAAGGCCCCCCGCGCAGGATCTGGTATTGCTCCGCGCTGGCCGCCAGCATGCCCTGGGTCAGCCTTTGCAGGTCGGGCAGGAACACATCCTGTTCCAAATCGCGCAGCAGCTTGCTGAACAGCAGGTGATAGACGTGCAGCACGGCGTCCGCAGTGACGTAGATATGCCCGCCGGACTCATAGCGCAGACGCTCGTACACCTGGTAAAACTCCTTGTGCGCCCCCGGCACCGGCGGCACCACCACAAAGCCGTGGGCTTGCAGCGCCTGGCGCTGGGCGGGGGTCAGCTCAACCCCCGCGGCGGGCAGAATACCGTCCAGCGAGACCGGCAGCGAGTAGCTGGGAGGGGAAGCCTGCGGCAGAGTCACCGTCCGCAGGGGGTATTCGGCAAAGGGCGGCGGGTACAACTCCGCCGGGTCCAGGGGCACGGCCGCTGCCGCGGTGCTGGGCGCCGCCTCAGGAGCCGCCGTCACCGTCAGCGCCGGCTTGGGCTGCCCCCCAAAGGGCAAATTGCAGGCCAACAGCGCGGTCAGCAGCCCCGCGCACACCCCCACCGTCCACATCCGCTTCGCCTTTGCGCTCATGGAATCCTCCTCCCCGCCTCATGTTCCGGCCAAACCGCCAGCCCCAGCGTCCCATCCACGGCCCGCACCGCGCCCAGCCCCCCAAAGCGCCCCTTCTGCGCCGCGCGCAGCTGAAACCCAAAGCCTTCCCAGCCCCACACCGAAAGCCGCCAGGCGGGCTGCCCGTCCGCTTCGGCGTAGCGCCCTTCCAGCGCCGCCAGTTCCGCCCGCCCGTCCCCGTCCAGATCAGCCAGCGCCAGCGCCTGCAGCGGGTCGGCCAGAGGGGAACCAGCCCACACCTCGCGGCAGCCGCGCGCCCCGCAGCCGATGAGGATCACATGACAAGACAGGCCCGCAGCGTTGTGAAAGCCCGCCGTACGGCCGGCGTTGGGCAAAAAAGCGTCCACTGGCCAGGGGCGGTAGGGCCGCCGCACCAGCAAAACCGCCTCCAGCCCGGGGCGGCCGTCCACGGGGGCCAGGGCCGCCTGCCGCACCTGCCAATCGGGCGGGGAGACCCACAGCGCCCGCCCCGCCGCGCTGCGCAGGCCCGCGCGCCCCGCGCGCAGCCACAGCACCCCTTCGCGCCCGCCGCCGTCCAAATCGCCGTACCGTTCCGCCGTCAGAAATTCCGCGCCGGCCAGTCCCCCGTGCGCGCGCAGGCTGTGCCCCGCCAGCCGCCACAGCACCGCCTCCGGCAGCCGCACAGCCCCCGTCAGCAGCAAAGCCGCCCCCAGCCACATCCCCACGCGCACCCCAAGCCGCATATCCCCACCCCTCCGCTATGGTTAATTGTACAACCCTGCGCAACGCGGCGCACGCTTAAGCGAGGGTATAATCACGCTATGGAACGCCGCCGCTACCGCCGGATTCTGTGGTTTTTTGCCCGCGTGCTCATCGCCGCCGCCTGGTGGGATATTTTCCTTCCGGCGGTGGGGCTGCGCCGCCTGTCGGCCCGCGGACGGTCACAGCGCTACCGCCGCGCCGCGGCCGCCTTTCGCCAGCTGGCCGTGCAGATGGGCGGGGTGCTGATCAAGGTCGGCCAATTCCTCTCCGCCCGCCTGGACGTGCTCCCCCCGGAGATCATTCAGGAGCTGGCCGATTTGCAGGATGAGGTGCAGCCCGAAGATTTCACCGAAATCCGCCGCGTGGCCGAAAGCGAGCTGCAGGCCCCGCTGGAAGAGCGCTACGCCTGGTTCGACCCCCAGCCCATCGCCGCCGCCTCCATCGGCCAGGTGCACGCCGCCCGCCTGCGCGTGATGGATGAACACGGCCAGCGCGAGCTGCCCGTGGTGGTGAAGGTGCAGCGCCCGCGCATTGAGGCCGTGGTGAAGGTGGATTTGTCCGCCCTGCGCGTGGTGGCCGGCTGGGTACACCGCTACCGCCCGCTGCGCAAGCACGTCAACCTGCCCGCCCTGCTGGAGGAGTTCAGCCAATCGCTGTTCGAAGAGATCCAATATCTGCACGAGGGCAAGAACGCCGAGACCTTCGCCGCCCATTTCGCGGATCGCGCGGATGTGCGCGTGCCGCAGGTGTATTGGAGCCACACCACCCAGCGGGTGCTGACCCTGGAGGACGTGCGCGGCATCAAAATCACCGACTACGCCGCCATCGAAGCCGCCGGCATCCCCCGCAGCGAGGTGGCGGTGCGCCTGTTCAACACCTATTTGCAGCAAATTTTCGAAGACCGCTTCTTCCACGCCGACCCCCACCCCGGCAATCTCTTCATCCAGCCCGGCCCCCTGCCCGCCGACGGCAGCCCGCGCCCCTGGACCCTGGTCTTCGTGGATTTCGGCATGGTCGGCACGATCAGCCCCAACGTCTTGGACGGGCTGCGCGAGGGCCTCTTCGCCGTGGTCACCCGTGACGGCGCGCGCGTGGTGAAGGCTTATCAAATCCTGGGGGTGCTGCTGCCCAACGCCGACCTGGAGCTGCTGGAGCAGGCCAACAACCGCGTGTTTGAGCGTTTCTGGGGCAAAACCAGCCCCGAAATTCTGGAGATGAAGTCCGAAGAGGCCCTGCAGTTCATGCAGGAGTTCAGCGGGCTGCTCTACGAAATGCCTTTCCAGCTGCCCGAAAATTTCATCCTGCTGGGGCGCTGCCTGGCCATCCTCTCCGGCATCTGCACCGGCCTGGACGCCGAGTTTAACATCTGGACTTCGGTAGCCCCTTACGGCGAAAAGCTCATGCGCTCTGAGGGCGGTCAAAATTGGAAAACCTGGATCAGCGAAGCCGGAAAAATCCTGCAAACCGCGGTGGGGCTGCCCATGCGCGCGGATGCGCTCATCAGCCGCCTGGAGCAGGGCAAGCTGGAGGTGCGCACCCCCGATCTGCGCGCCCAATTGGCCCGCCTGGAGCGCAGTCAGCGCCGCACGGCCGCCGCGGTGGTCTTTGCCGCCTTTTTGCTCACGGCTGCCCAGCTTTATCTGGCCGGCAGCCTGCTGCTGGCCGGGCTGGCCGCCGGGGGCGCTCTGACGGCCCTGATTGCCCTGCTGCTCTTCCCCTAAGCCGCGAATCATGTACAATAGCGGTATGCGCTGTATGTAGAAAAGGAGGCCCCCTGTGGTGGATATCTTAGCTGTGGTGGAATTGATCATCGGTCTGGTGATTGGCTTTTCGGGCAAGAACATTTACAAGACCTCGCCCCAGTTGGGCGGGTTTATGATCGGCGGCCTGCTCAGCACCATCCTGGTGATCACCTTTGTGGCGGCCTCCCCCGTGTGGATCCCCGTCGCCGCCTTCATCGGCGGGGGTCTGGTGGGCGCGCTCATCGCCGGGCCGCTGTATATGATCATCGTGGTCCTCACCAGCAGCCTCTTCGGCGGCCTGGTAGGCGTGATCGCCGGTTTCTTCCTCACCCAACAGGGCATCACCCGCATGGTGGTGGAGGGCATTTTCAACTTCTCTACCGACATCACCCCCGTGCAGCTGATGATGATGCTGGTCTTTGGGGTGGCCTTTGGCGCGGCCTCACTGCGCTTTGACGAATTCATGACCATGGCCTCCACCGGTTTCCTGGGGGCCTTCATCCTCACCACCGGCGCCGCGCGCCTGTTCACCCCCATGACCGCGCTGTTCACCGACAGCATCTTCCTGGTCTTCTTTTGGGCCGGGGTGGGCACAGCCGGCACCATCTTCCAAAACCAGACCGAGCGCGACTGATCCGCTCGCTCGCCTGAATCCAACCGCGGCCTCTGGGTATGCTCAGAGGCCGCGGTCATTTTTTGGTTTAAGGCGGCTCAGCGCCGAATGGTCAGCCCGCGCCGTTCCAGGCGCGGAATCCACCCGCGTTTGATTTTGATCGTCCCCTGCAAATCCAAATAAGTCAAATGGCTCAGCGCCTTAATCGGCGCCAGCGCGCTTTCCGTCAGGCGGTTGCAGTAGCTCAAATTCAGGTCGTTCAGGTGCGGCAGGGCCTTCAAATGCGCCAGCCCCTCGCCAGTGATGTCGCACGAGCTCAGGTTGAGCATGCGCAGTTGGGTCAGCTCCGTCAGATAAGCCACGCCGTCGTCAGTGACGTTGCGGTTTTCAGACAGCACCAGCGCGCGCAGGCTGCTCAGCGGCTTCAAGTCCGCCGCCAGCTGCCGCAGGGTGCGGTTGTCGATGCGCTGGGCGCGCACCATCACCTCGACCCCCGGGTCAAAGTGAAAAATGCCCGGCCCCTGCCC
The DNA here is from genome assembly GCF_001306035.1 of Levilinea saccharolytica. GTDB lineage: Bacteria > Chloroflexota > Anaerolineae > Anaerolineales > Anaerolineaceae > Levilinea > Levilinea saccharolytica. Next base: position 46,385 of record NZ_LGCM01000003.1, on the reverse strand, counting down.
GGCTTCCTGCCATTCATTGCCGGTAACGCCGACCGGCCGGGTGTACACGCGCACCTCCAGCTCGGTTGAAAACGAAGATCCTTGATCGTCCATAAAGCCTTTCTCCTCCCATAATGATACCCCAGGTTTTCACTCCTGGGGTATCACTTAGAATGGCCACCGCGACCATTCGTCCGGAGGGCAAAGGTTAGAAAATCAGATCCAGCAGGCCGCCCAGGATGGCGAACACCACCCCCAGGATGCCCAGCACAATGCCCAATACCGCGCCGACCAGCCCGAAAACCAGGCCCAGGGTCAAAATCACAAACCCAAAGATCAAACCCAGCAAACCCAAGAGCAGTTTCATGTTTCCATCCTTTCTTATTCTCAAATTGCTGCGGCCGGCCGCCGTGAAAGCAGCCGCCCGTGAACGCGCATCCATTGTTTCTTTGCTACTAGATATACGCGCGCTCCGGGCAGAAGTTGCAGCTCCCTTTCCTGAATCAAAAAAACCCCTGGCGGTCGGCCAGGGGCTGTGAGGTTAAGGGAGAGTTCAGAGGGTTTCGGCCCAGCGGCGGCGGGTGGCCGTGAAGGTGCGCTCCACCTCCTGCGGCTCGCTCATCTCCGCGCGCATGTATATGAACTTGCCCTCGCTCTCATTGGTAAAGCCCGCGGGCGTTCCCTGCGCATCCAGGGCGATGATGTTCATGTCGCTCAGGTAGTTGCCGCCCAGCTCATCCAGGTCGCGCATGGTCTGCTGACCGGCCTCTTGCACGCTCATGCCCATCTTCATATACAGCACCAGGCTGCGCGCGGTTCCGGCGCGAATGGCCATCTCGCCCAGCCCTGTGCAGGCCGCCGCCCCGTAGCGGTTGTCGGCGTAACCGCCCGCGCCAATCAGGGGGCTGTCGCCCAGGCGCCCCGGGTACTTGTTGAACCACCCGCTGGTGCTGACCCCGCAGCAGATCTCGCCGCGGGCGTCCTGCGCCAAAAAGTTCACCGTGCCGCGCGAACGCACCGGGTCGGTGAGGTACGCCACCCACGGGGCCAGATCCGCGCCGTCCTGCAGGTTGGCGGCCGCCTCCGGCGGCAGCAGCGCCTGTTTCTCGGCCCACATGCGCCGCGCTTCCTCGGTCAGCAGCTCGCCGCGATCCGCGCCGATTTCAGCGGCAAAGCGTTCGGCCCCTGCCCCCACCAGCAGCACATGCGGCAGGCGTTCCATCACCTGGCGCGCCACGCTGATAGGGTGGCGGTAACCGCGCAGGCAGCCCACCGCCCCGGCCATGCGGTCGCTGCCGCGCATGATGCTGGCGTCCAGTTCCACATCCCCCAGGATGTTGGGCAGGCCGCCCAGGCCCACGGAATGTTCTTCGGGGTTATCTTCTACCAGACGGATGCCCGCTTCCACCGCGTCCACGGCGCTCCCGCCCGCGCGCAGCACCTCCACCGCGGCTAAAATGCCCACGCGGCCGTTGCGGCTCGCCACCACAATCATGCAGCACCTCCTTTTGATCCTTGCAGATGAGATCTCTCTCAGTATACCCCCAGGCCGCCTCGCCCAAAGGTGACAATTAGCCCACTTTCGGGTACAATCCCCCTGCGTATGAACCAAAATAACAACCGCCGTTACGATCCTGAGGCTCAGACCCAGGCTTTCCCCCCCGCGACCCCGCCCACCCCGCCCCCCGCTTCGCTGGAAGACACCCGCCCCAACCGCGTGCCTTCCAACCTGCCTGCCACCCAGCCTGTGCTGGTGGAGTACAGCTCCCCCGCCTTTGATCCTCCGGATGAAATGGCGGCCTACCAGCCCATCCGCATCCCGCGCCAAACCCGCAAGCCGCGCAAGGCGCGTTCGCTGGGGTGCGCCCTGCTGCCCATTTTCATGCTGGTGTGCCTGTTGGCCTATCTGCTGGCCCCCCTGCCCACTCAGGTGCTGCTCCTGGGGCTGGACCGCGCCCCCGAAGGCACGGATGCCTCACGCACCGACACGATGATCCTCATGGCGGTCAACCCCTTGCAGCCGCGGGTGACCATGCTCTCGATCCCCCGCGATCTGTGGGTTTCCATCCCCAATGTGGGCGAAAACCGCATCAATACCGCCCATTTCTTTGCGGAGGCCGCGGATCCCGGTTCTGGCCCGCGCGCCGCCCTGGAGACAGTGCGGCAGAATTTCGGCGTGCCCACCCGCTATTACGTGCGCGTGCGCTTTGACGGCTTTGTGGAGATCATCAATGCCATGGACGGGGTGACCATCACCCTGGAGCAGCCCACCGGTTTGTTGGAGGCGGGAACCCACCACCTGGACGGCACCCAGGCCCTGGCCTTCGTGCGCGACCGCAGCGGCGCCGATGATTTCTTCCGCATGGCCCATGCCCAGATTCTGCTCAGAGCCGCCGTGCAGAAATGGTTCAACCCGCTCACCTGGGTACATCTGCCCGCGGTGGCCGCGGCCCTCTCGCGTTCGCTGGACACCAATCTCCCCTTCTGGCAGTGGCCGCGAATTGCGTTGGCCCTGGCCCGTTCCGTGCTCGGCGGTCTGGATGCACGTACCCTGCCGCGCGAGGCGGTGACGCCCTTTATCACGAATGAGGGCGCCGCCGTGCTGCTGCCCAATTGGGATGTCATCCGACCGTTGGTGGAAGAACTGTTCTAGTCGGGCACCTCTCCCTTCACCTTACAGTTTCTTAATCACCTCAGAATTATTTGACTTATGTTCTAATTCGGTGTATGATTAGAACATAATTTCTGTCATCGTGCCGAAATCTGATTCCGCGAAGGCGGTCAGATCGGCATCGTCTGCATGATCACTTTGGAATGACGGCCATTTGCATGAACGGTCAGAACCATTATTCGCCATCGCACTTGCCGCCCGCGGGCATTCTCAACCTGGCCCACGTGGTTCGACGCACCTCCGCCCTGGGACCGGGAGATGTGCGCTCTGTGGTGTGGTTTCAGGGCTGTCCCCTGGCCTGCCCTGGCTGCATCGCGCCGGAATGGCAGGCCTTCAAACCGGCCTTGCAGACCACCCCCCAGGATCTGGCCGAGTGGTTCCTGCGTGATCCCGACGTCCACGCCCTGACCCTCTCTGGCGGTGAGCCAACCCTGCAAAGCAAGGCGGCAGCCGAATTTCTGCGCCTTGTCCGGCGAGAACGTGAAATCAGCGTCATTTGCTTCAGCGGCTACACCTACGAGCAACTGCGCAGCAGCCCTCCCGCTCTGGGCGTAGCTGACCTGTTGACGCAGGTGGATGTCTTGGTGGACGGCCCTTTTCAGCGCGAGCTGGCCCAGACAACTCAGGGATTGCGCGGCTCCAGGAATCAGAATTTCATCTACCTGACGGAGCGCATCCCGGCTGGTTCGCTGGAACGGGCTGAACGCAAGGTGGAAATTCACATCCACGAGGATTCCGCCGTGATGGTCGGCATCCCCCGCCCAGCCGTGCTCAGCGCCTTTCACCGTGCTTTGGCCGCGCGGCAGCTTGATGTTCAAAGGAGTACCTCATGAGTGGGCATAAGAAAGCCCTGGTCAGCATCAGCCAGGAAGAATATGACCGCTTGCGCACCGCCAGTGTGCGCGTGTACGATCTGGCGGCCCAGCTCGACGACCTGCATGAGGCCATGCGCCGCCAGACAGTTCAGTCCTCACAAGATCAGCTCCGGGAAGCCCTCTCTCGCCAGCATGCCTATGAAGAGACCGTGGCGGTTCTTTCCGAGAATTTGCAGGATCTGGAAAATGCCTCTGCCCAGGCCTATGAAAGCCTCTATCAAGCCTGGTCTCAGAACTTATCTTCCTTTGAACAAAACTGGTCACAACAAACTGCAGAGCAAATCGAAAGCTGGGCTCATCAGATCTTCAGCGATATTCAGGAAGAACACCGCGCCCGCCAGGTAGAGCTGCTTCACCTGCACCGCAACATGGAAGAACACCAGCACAGCGCCCGGCAGCACCAGGCGCTGGCTGAGCAGTGGTCTGAATCGGCTTTGATCCTTTTAGATTTTATCCAGAATCACTACCCCCCACCGCTCTTGGGGCGCGTCAAGGTGCAGCGCATTCTGGAAGAATTGGCTGCCGCGGAGGGCAATTACAACGCCGCCGCCTTCCAGGCCGCCCTCTCCGCTTTTCAGAGGGTCTTCTTCCAGCTTTCGGATTTCCGCATCGAATTGGAACGGCGGTTGGCGCGGTGGAATCACCTATATCAGCAGGCGGTCTTCCAGGTCAACACCCACCTTGCCGTGCTGCAGCGTTCGGCCCGCGTGCCGGCCGTGGATCTGGAGGGTCAGGAAATCGAAGATCAAGTCGATATCAATGTGTGGACCCAGGGTGGATATGCTGAACTGGTACAACGTTCGCAGGCCCTGGTTAGCCAACTGGAAAGCGGGATGGAACACAACCCCACGCGCACACTTCAGCAAATTCTCACGCACGATTTGCCCGCTATGCGAGAAGAGTTCACCGACCTGGTGCATCAGGCCCGCATCGCGGTGCTTTCATCTCAACTGCGCATCAACATCGCCGATCTGGTGGTTCGGTCGCTGGAGGCTGAGCGTTTCGTGTTCTACGAAGGCCATTACGATGCTGAGGACATGCGCCGCGCCTATTCGGCCTCGCTCAAGAATTTTGCTGGTGAGGAAGTGGTCATCCAGGTGCACCCGCGCGCGGCCAACAGCCTGGAAAATGACCTGCACATTATCTCCCTCGACCGCAGCCAGAGCACCGAACACGATTTCCGTCAGCGTTTCCTGGGTATTCAAAGCAGCCTGACCGACAGTGGATTGATCGTGGAACAGCCGCGCGAGGTGCGACTGGCCTCCAATGGGCTGGGACGCACGCGCCTATCCAAACCGCTCCCCGCTAACCGACCCCTGGCACACCCGTGATCCCCCGCTTTGCCCCCCTCTTTTCTCACCCCCTGCCCTGCCCGATTGAAATCATCATCGGTGAGGGCCTGAGTGATTCCTTCTTCTCAGTCGACGGCCGCGAGAGCAATTTCCTCACCGCTTTTCACACCGCGCTACGGGAAGCCGGTTATCAGCGCATCGCCTTTGTTGCCCCCCACCGGCCGGTGTTTTATCTGGATGCTGAGTCGGAGCAGTTAGCCAGTCCCGAAGAAATGAGTCCAACCGCATCCACCCCTCAGCCCCGCGCCGGCCCCTTGCGAGACCGGCAGCTGCTCACCGGTGGGTTGATGAATGTGCGCGCCAATTACCAACCCATGAGTGATGTCCATGCAGTGCACCTGCTGCACGCCTTGATGACCGACCCCCGTCCCATCCGCACCGCAGTGGTGATCCAACAGGCCGAATCCTGGATGGCCTTTAATGACAGCCAGCGCACACTGGCCGGGATGGTAGGCTCCTGGCTCAACCTGCCGTCCAGCAGCAGCAACCAATGTTTCTGCCTGTTTTCGGCGCGGAATCAGGAAGCCCTGCGAGAGATCGGCCCCAACCTGCCCGTGCCCGAACTGCGCGAGTTAATCCAATCGGCGGGCATGGCGGCCGCTGCCAACGCGGTGTACTGCCTGCCAGAGCCTGCCCCCGAAGAGTGGGACGCCATGCTGTACCATTTGGAGACCACCCGCGGACAGGCGCTGCCGAATGAGGAGCGCAGCCGTCTGCTCCGTTGGATTTCCGCCGAAGGGGGCAGTCTGCGCACCTGGCATGAGCGGCTGGCTTCATTACCCGAATGGTCCTTCGCCGCGGCAAGAGCCCAGGGTTGGTTTTCCTCGGTGCGTCGGCCGGATCTTTCCCTCGATGACAAGCTGAAAGCTGTCGTCGGCCGAGCGGAACTCAAGCAGCGCCTGCTGGACTTTCGCGCCTGGGTGCGCCTTCAATGGGCGCCCGGTCGCCCTCCGCAGGAGGAAGCCCCGCTGCTGCACATGGTCTTCTCCGGCAGCCCCGGCACCGGCAAAACCACGTTTGCCCGTCTGGTGGGTGAAATTCTGCACGACGCAGGCGTGCTGCGCCGCGGTCATCTGGTAGAAACCACTCCCGGCCAGATGGTGGCGCAATACATGGGCGGCACGGCTGCCAAGACCCATCAGATCATCGATTCCGCTCTCGACGGGGTGCTGTTCATCGACGAAGCCTACGGCCTGACGGAAGCTGACCGCGGCGGGTATGGCGCCGAAGCCCTGGAGACCTTGCTCACCCGCATGGAAAACGACCGCGAACGGTTGGTGGTGATCGCCGCGGGTTACACCCAGAAAATGCAAAGATTTCTGGATGCCAACCCTGGGCTGAGCCGCCGTTTTCCCGCAGAAAATCGTTTGGTTTTCACCGATTTAGACCGTGATGAACTGGCCGAGATTCTGCGCCAGCTGCTCCACAACCGCGGGCTGGCCCTGCACCCCACCCTCGAATCCGCACTGGAAGAGTGCATCACCGGCCTGCTGCGCGACAAAGATGAACATTTCGGCAATGCCGGTGAGATGCGCAACCTGGCCGACGCCCTGGAAAAAGCTTATGCCGTGCGCGCGGCCGCCGAGCCGCACACCCCAGCCGTATTGCTGCCCCAGGACCTGCCGAAACATTACCAGCGCTTTTTACAGCCGCAGGTAGACTGCGTGGAAGATGTCTTTCGGGAGCTTGATTCCCTTACGGGTCTGGAGGCGGTTAAACGCAGCCTGCGCGCCCTGGCGTACCGCATTCAGATGGAAAACCAACGCAAGGCGCTGGATGCCGCCTACATCCCCAATTATCCGAAAAGCCATTTTGTTTTCACCGGCAACCCCGGCACGGGCAAAACCACTGTCGCCCGCTTAGTGGGCCGCCTCTTTCGCGCCCTGGGCTTGCTGAGCCAGGGGCATCTGGTGGAAGTCTCCCGCGCCGATCTGGTGGCTGGTTATGTGGGCCAGACCGCGCTGAAAGCCGCGCAGAAGATCAAAGAGGCGCGCGGTGGTGTGCTCTTTATTGATGAAGCCTACACCTTGTCCCGCGGCGGCAGCCAGGATTTTGGTCGGGAAGCGATGGACACCTTGGTGAAGGCCCTGGAGGATGAGGGGCACCGCCTGGTGGTCATCGCCGCCGGGTATCCAGAAGAAATGCAGGGTTTCTTGCAATTGAATCCCGGGCTGGCTTCACGTTTTGGGGATCCGATCCTGTTTCCAGATTACACCCCCGCCGAGCTGCGCGAAATCCTATCTCAGTTGGCCCATCGCGACCAATATCAAATCACTGAGGAAGCCCTGACACACATGACGGCCCTCCTTAACCAACGTGCCGCCGCGCAGAAGCGCAGTTTTGGCAACGCCCGCGCTGCCCGAAACCTGTGGGAAGAGGTCAAAAACCGTCATGCTGAAGCCATATATACCGGTCACGCCCGGTCTGCGCGGCATGACCTGGGGAAAATCACTCTGGAGGACGTGCCGGGTTGGTCAGCGCCAGCCCATACCTCATACGCCGAACGGGAATCAAGCAGCGTGTATGGAAACTCGCCAGCGCACGTGGCGAAACATGCTGAGTGTGTCAGAGAATCCACTCAGCAGTACAAGGCCGAGGATAGGGTCGGCAAGCCTGCGCCCGATTGGAAAGCTGCGCCTATAAAGCTGTCTGAAGCTTTAGGGTTAAAGCCGAGCGCATCAGCGCCAGTTTTTCAGAATACCATTCGAAGCGGTTGTGACGATTCTGGTTCTTTTCCACCACCGCCAAATCCTCAAACGTGGTGATGGCCCGTTCCCAGCTTTGTGCCGCCCGGCCAAATTCCCCCGCGATGCGCCACTGCACCATCCCCAACATCCACAACGCCACCGCCTGCGGGTGAGTCCCCGGAAGATAAGTGGCCACGGCGCGCGTGAAATAGGCTTCGGCCAGGGGATAATTTTCCAGCACGAAGCAGGTGTACCCGCTGACCACACAGGCCTCGGCTTCGGCTTGATATTCCTTGGTTCGGAACACGCTGTCCAACAAACGGTCAATCGTGTCGTAGGCGGTCACGTCCCGGCGGCGGCGTTTCCGCTCCAGGATTTCCACCAACTGAGCGGATTGTTCCCGCAGGTATTTTTCGCCCCACTTGTGCAGCCAGTCGTTATACACCTCGCTCATGTCGTCCACGCCAGCCGTGCCGATATCGGCCTGCATTCCATCCAGCCGCTGCTGAAGGAAGGCGCGTTTCGTGTCAAAAATGCCCCGCGCCTGCTGCCAATACGATTGGGCGTTTTCGCGCTCCTCCATATCCCACAGCACCCAACCCAGCATGTAAGCCGTTACTCCAAATTTGTAGGAGTTTTGCGGGAAAATGGTCAGTGCTTCCTGCAAATTCTGGCTGGCGGTCAACCGATAATTATGTTGATAGCGCTTCACCGCGGTGTATACCAGCGCTTCGGCGTATTCCAGGCGGTCTGCGCTGGCGCGTGCGGTGTTCAGAGCGTCGTTCATCAGGACCGCCATGCGGCTCTTGGTCACTTCCGGCGCGTTCATCGCTTCCACCTTCGTACGCACCGCCTGCGAAAGGCGCATCGGCTCAAATTCATTCATCCACTGCAGGACGGCCTCCAGGTCAATCATGGGGCTCACCCTCCTGATTTCTCAAGTTTTGGTCGCGCAGCGCATCCAGCGTACTGGCCACCCGCTGTAAGAAGATCGTGCGCAGGTTTTCACGGGGATCGTTGTTCATCTGCACATTCTCCAACGCGTGGGCAATGCTGATGATCACCTCGGCCTGGGCCTCAGCCCGTCCCAATTCGGTGTAAGCCTGGCGGCGCGCATCGCTGAAGGCTCGTTTCGCGTTGGCGTCCCCCAACCATTCCGCCGCCCAATAACCCACACGGCGCTCATCCACGGCTTCTTGAACGATCTCGATATGGCCGATATCAATCCACAGCAGTTCCGCCCCCAGGTTCTTCAGGCGCGCCTTGCGGTCAGGCAGGTCGAAATCCGCGCGGATCACATCTCGCGGGGAGCGGTCCTCGTTCATCGGTGCGGTTAATTCGTCCAGATAATGACTGTTAATGTAATCGCTGATCACTCCCGTCACCGATTTGCGCACGGCCGCATGCCAGCTCTCTAAGCCGTCTTTGGTCACCGAGAGGTTATAGGCCATATTGCGCATGGCGTCTTCGGAATAGGGGTAAGGTCGGTCTAAGGAGCGCCGGATGACGCGCCCGCCGGATTCTTCCGGCAGAATGCGGTAGCGGAACTGCACATCGTGCAGAATCACCAGGATCCCGTCGCGCGTCATGGTCTTGACGTCGTTGTTCGAGTCGTGCTGGTCATCCAAGTTGGCAATCTGCCCCACGGTTTCGAAGGGGGCCACAAAGTAAGAGCGGGTGATGCTAACGTTGGACGGGCGGCGCAGCTCGCGGAACAAGACCGCGTTTCCCGGCTGAATCAGCACGTAGCCCGGCCCGCCCACCGCGTCAATCAGGTTCACCTCTTTCTTACCGCGAATCATCTGACCGCCGTCAATGGTCAGTTCCGGGTAATCCAGGCCGAACATCGAGGACAGGATATATTTCAGCCCGTGGGAGAATTTCGGCAGATTGTAAATATCCTGCACAAAGCGCGCCCCCGCCACCATCACCGCCACCAAAGCCGCCAGCGGTGCGATGGCATAACGCACGTGCAGCGGATGAAAAATCCACACCCCCAGGCGGAACATCCACAGAGGGAAGAAACGCAGCAGGATGTTGGCGCCGTGCAGACTTTCAGCAATGCCGTTGACATCCACATCTTCAAACAGCGCCCCGCCCAAAAACGCGAAACCGCTCAGCATGAGCACCACCAGGCCCATACGCACCAGCGCCAAAAGCTGCTGCCAGGCCTCGGTGTCCACCTGGGGCCGTTCGCGTCTGCGGTTAAATCGCGGCATACGGTTTTGCATCGCTCGTCCTTAAGCCTTGGGCAGCTGAGGGGGCAGCAGCCAGCTTTGCAGCTTGTTGATCATATCCAGCGTCTCGGCCGGCAGGAAGCGGCGCGTTTTCGGGTCCGCGGCCATGCCGTCAATGGCCTGGAACACCCGCAAGGCCATAATCTCCTGGGTGTGTTCGCGGGTTTCCAGGATGCGCGCCAACACCACGTTCAGCTCTTCCTGGGCTTGCCGCCGCGCCCGTCCGCGAATGCGCAGCGCATCCAGCTCGTTGCGTGCGTGAATCAATTCTGTGTCGCGGTCCCAGCGCGCCAACAGATGATCCAGGCGCTGCTGGTACACCCCTTCCGAAACCGGCATCAAATCGCCAAAACCGCTGGCGATGACCTTGATCCCGCGGTCGCGCAGCACCTTGGGCGCGGTCAGGCTGCGCACGGCGGAGGTTTGCAGGTCGAACACCGAGAACACCTCGCCCCGCACCCATTCGCCCTTTTCGTCGGCCTTCAATAGCGGTTGGCCGCCCGCGCGCAGCACCAGGCGGTAGGCCAAAATGCCGTTGTTGCGCATCTGCATGCGCAGTTTGCGCTTGATATCGTCCAGCGGGAAATGATCCGGCGTGCGGATATCATAGAATTCGTCGTAGTTGGTTTCCATCACCACCCGCCGGTACAGATCTGTGGCCACCAGGGTGGGCAGTTCATCCCAGGGGATGACTTCTTCCTGGGCGTTGCGCGCCTCTGAAAACACCGCCGCGAACACGCGCTGAGCGTTAAACACCGGCAGCAGTGAGGTGCTGGGCAGGGGCGCATACGCGCTCATCTGCCCGCGGCGCAGGTCCACCCAGGTCTGATGGTGAATTTCAGCCCGATCGGCGTCATCCAATTCGTCCGCGCGCCCCACCGAAGCCACGCGCACATGGGTCTCGTCCACGGCCTGCAACCCCACCACACGCAAATTTTCGGCGCGCATATCCCCCAGATAGGTCACTTGCAGCACCTCCGGCTCCTGGCCGATGGTGAATTTGGTCCACACGTTGGCGCGCAGCTCAATGCCGTCGCGCGAATAGGAAAGGTTCTGGGGTCGCAAACGGAACTGGCTGCGCAAATCCACCGCCGCCCGAATACGCTCGCGCGGGCGGGTGAAGACAATCCCGGTGCCCATCGTGCGCGGATTTTGGTAGGGGTCCGCCAATCCCAAAGCCACCAGGACGGAGTCCGCCAGGTTTTCAAACACGCGCATCACGCTGGGGGTAGGGACAGTCTCCTCCAGCACCACCGCGCTGTTAAAATCCACCACCACCACCCCGCGTCCTGAGCGGCGCAGTTCCTCTGAGGTGGCTTTGATCTCGCCGTCTTTAATGAAAACGGCCGCCCCATGCCGGCGGAAGATATACAACACCAGGTGAAAGGCAGTGCGGGCCACATCCCGAAACCCCGCTACCGGCAGCAGCGCCTGGGCTGAGGTCAGCAGCAGCCAGGCCTGGAACATCAGGAAAAAGCCGCCGATCAGGTTGAAAAACACCACCACATTGATCGCCCGGCGCATATCCAGGGTGATTTCCGGCAGCTCCTGGGCCAACAGCGCCAAAAGCACCGTGATCACGCGCGCCAACACCAGCATAATCTCATGCCAAAAGGCAATCAAAAACAGCAGCGCCAGCGATCCTAGCGTGATGCCGATCCATGTATTTCGGGATAGTCCTTTGGATTTTCGGAACGGCATGCCCCCTCACTTGGGGAATCAATAGAAGATGAGTCCGGGAATTATCGTCAGTATATCCTTTCCACGTTGCCTTTGTCAAGCAAAGCGCCTTGCGCCTCGCCCAACACGGCCGCCCCTTAGGGTACAATCAGAGCGGAAAGGAACCCCCGTCCGCATGTCCCCCTTTGCCCGTTACTACTTCGCCGCCCCCTTTGAAGCCTTTGGGCCTGCCCACCTGGGTGCGCTGATCCTCATCACGCTGGCGGCCTGGGCCGTGTACCGCTGGGTGCGCCCCAGCCCGGGCTTTCACCGCGCCCTGGCCTTTGCCTTGCTCGCCCTGCAAGCCGTCTGGGTTACATGGTTGGCGGCGGTGGGGGCGGCCTCGCTGCAAACCGTGCTGCCGCTGCATCCGTGCAGCGCCAGCATGTTCCTGGGGGCTACGGCTCTGCTCACCCAGCGCCGTGGTTGGGTATCTGCGGCGTATTTCTGGTGCATTTCCGGCGCGGCTGCGGCCTTGCTCTTCCCCGATCTGGGCCTGTACGGCTTTCCCCACTTTGCTTTCTTTCATTACATGCTCTCGCACGGCCTGCTGGTATGCGTCACGGTCGCTCTGGCAGCGGACGGTTTTCGCCCCACCGCCCGCGATTTCTTCCTGGCCTGGGGCGCAGCCCAGGGGTTTGCCCTGCTGGTGGTGATCGTAAACTTGCTCACCCACAGCAATTACATGTATCTCTTCGCCCCCCCGGCCGGTGCCAGTCCGCTCAGCGCCGTCTCCAACCGCTGGGCATACGCCCTGACTGTCGAAGCCGGCGTCACCCTGTCATTCCTGGCCTGCTGGCTGATTGGCCGCCTCATCCCCCCACAAAAATCACCGCAACCCCCACAATCGAAACCAGCGTTCCCAACACCGCCCGGCGGCTGACCTGCTCTTTGAGCCCCCAACGCACCACCGGCAGAATCAGCACCGGCGTCATGGCCATCAGGGTGGAGGCCACGCCCACATGGCTGGCCTGCACCGCCACTAACGAAAGCCAAACACCCACAAAGGGCCCCATCAGGCTCCCCAGGGCTATCCGCCCGATCACCGGCCGGTTCTGGTTTAAGGTCGTCAACGTAGAGCGCACCCGCCCCCCCACAAGCGTCGCCAGCCACAGGATCGCCCCCGCCACCAGCATGCGCATCAGCACCCCCGAAAGGGGCGAAAATCCCCCCACCAGCCCGGCCTTCGCCAGAATCAACCCGGATGACTGTCCCGCCGCCGCCCCCAAGCCGGCCAGCACCCCCAAAAAGTATCGCCGCGGCGCAACTTTGCGCCCCAGGCCGTCGGTGCGTTCAAAGACCACCAACCCCACCCCCGCCAGCGCCAGGGCCACCCCCAGATACTCCCAGCTCTGCAGGCGCTCGCCCAAAAAAGCCCAGGCCAGGAAGGTACTGATCACCGGCGAGACCGCCATCATCAGCGTGGCGATACGCGGGCCGACCAATCCGTAAGCGCTGAGCAGCGCCCAATCACCCAGGACCAAACCGGCGAATCCCGACAGCCCCAGCCACAGCCAGCGCACCCCTTCGGCCGCGGGGAACCACGTGCCCATCAGCAGGCGGTGCGTTACCATTAAGAAAGCTATCGCCATCACCAGGCGTGCGCGGTTCACCACCGGCGCCCCCACCACCTGCACCGAGGCCGAATACGCCAGACTGGACACCACCCAACAACAAGCTGTCAATAACGCCGCAGCTTCACCCATACACCCTCTGCCCTGCCGTTAGAATAAATCCCTGCTCGATCCTTCGATGATATCATCGCCCGCTCAGCGCTCACAGGGGGAAAATCGCAGTCGTTCCTGCAACCTTTCGGGTACAATTTGCGTATATGTAGATAAGGAGCGCCATTATGAGCGATTGGAATAAACACGCAGACAGCAGTCAAAACATTCAGGCCGCCATCTGGCTGATCGGCCTGGGCATCCTGTGGCTCACCGGTCAGTGGTGGCCCGGCATCTTGATCTTGATCGGCCTGAGCATGGTCGCCAAGTCCTTCGTTCGCAGCGCCGAACCCGAAGCCCCCGCCGCGCCGGAGCCGACCCTCGACCCCGCCCCTGCGCCAGCAGCCGAAACGCCCAGCCAGCCGGAGAGCCGCTTTGAAGCCGAGCCCATCCCGCCGGAAGCTGCTCCTGCCCCCGCTCCCGTATCCTCCGTGCAGGGGGATATCCGCCGCCTGCCCAACCGCTGTCCCATGTGCGGCGCTCCGGTGCAGCCCGCGGATGTGGTCTGGCGTTCGGTCAATGATCCCGCCTGCGCGTTCTGCAGCGCCAACTTGATCACCGGTCAGCCCGCGCCCCTTTAACCCGCGGGCTTCAGACCAGCAGGTGGCTCAATAGGATGCGCACGCCGATGCCGGTCAAAATCAGGCCGCCCACGATCTCCATCTTTTTCCCAAAGTGCGCCCCCAGGCTCTGACCAATCAGCAGCCCCACCAGCGACAACCCCAGCGTCACCACACCGATCAACAGGCTGGCCGCCCACACGTTCATCGATAACATCGCCATCCCCAGCCCAACCGCCATCGCGTCCAGGCTGGTGGCCACGCACAGCATCACCAGGGTGCCCCCGCGGGAAGGGTCTGCGCACCCACAGCGGTCTTCATCGGGGGAGAGGCCGCTTTTGATCATGCGGATGCCCACAAAGGCCAGCAGCGCCAGCGCGATCCAGTGATCCACCGCGGAGATCAAATGCGCCACGGTGCTGCCCAGCAGCCAGCCCAAAAGGGTCATGCCCCCCTGAAACAGCCCAAAATGAAACGATAAGCGAAAAATCGGGCGCGGCGTGCGGGCCGCGTCCGTGGTGCCAATCCCCAAAGACACCGCAAAGGCGTCCATCGCCAACCCCACTGCAATGACTAAAGATGTCCAAAAGTCCATGTTCTGTCTCGTTTGTGTGATATGCCGCGCCGCGGTGACCTGCATTATACCGTCATCAGCCGGGGAAGTCAGGTTTCAAACGTCACCTACGCGGGCTGATTCAATCCTGTTTTTGGCAGACTGCGGGGGGTTTCCCGCTTGAATTTTCGCGTGAAAAGATGTAAGTTATGCTAGGGCATAAAAAATGTCATGAACGCGATAAACTTAAGCGAAAACGAAGAAATGCACCTCCTGGCGGCAGCCCGGCTCATCGAAAACGGCCATCCCCAACCGGTCTCGCTGAATCGGGTGGCCGATCAACTATCCATCCAGCCCATCTCAGCCAACCAGATGGCGCGCCGCCTGGAAGAGCACGGCCTGATCACCTACCAGCCCTACAAAGGTGTTTCACTCACCCCCGCGGGCTGGCAAATCACCCGCCGCATCCTGCGCTGCCGCCGCCTGTGGGAGACCTTCCTGGTGCAGCACCTGCATACTGCCCAGGCAGAAGCAGAAGCTTTGGCCTGCCGGCTGGAACACTTCACCAGTGAGCAAATTGCCGCCCAGTTGGATACGTATTTGGGCAGCCCCACCGCCAGCCCCTCGGGCCACCCCATCCCCGCCGGCAGCACCTCTCCGCCCGACCCCGGGGTGCCTCTGGCGCTGCTGCAGGCCGGTGAGCGCGCCCAGGTGCTGCAATTGAGCGCCCCACCCGCCGACAGCGCTTTCCTGCAAAGCGCCGGCCTGGCTGCTGGTCAAATCTTGACCCTGCAGGCGGTGGACGGCCGCGGACGGCGGCTGATCACCTTAGAAGCCAGCGGGCAAAGCCTTCAGCTAAGCACAGCCTTGTGCCAGGCTGTGCGCGTTCAGTCATTGATTTCCTGATCCCAGCCCATCAGTATTCAGTCCAATCCACAGCGGCCGGCGTACGCCTGTCACTTTTTTCCTGTGCGCGCATCCAATCATTATCGATTGGTTATTAATGAATGGAGGATAGTGAGATGCAAAAGTGGATTAATGAAGCAAGTTGGGATCGTGTCGTCCGCGTGGTTTTAGGTCTGGTTTTATTGGTTTTAGGTTGGGGTGGTTTTGTGAGCGGCGGGTGGGGCCTGGCCCTCAAGATCATCGGCTTTGTGCCCCTGCTTACCGGCCTTTTCGGCTTCTGCCCCATCTACGCCCTGCTGAAGTTCCGCACCAACCGCGCCTAGGCTCAATTCAAAATTCATGACCGATCACGGGGCGGGCCAATGCTCGCCCCGTCGATGAGGACAGCTATGCAGCCTGATGAGTTTACCCAGCACATCCAATCTACCCAAACCCCCACCCTGGTCGAATTTTGGGCCCCCTGGTGCGCCCCCTGCCGTGCCATGACCCCCGACCTGGAGCGCGCCGCCGAAGAGCACCGTGACGGCGTGACCCTGCTGCGGATCAACGCCGATTCCTCCCACGAGCTGCTCCGCCAACTGGGCGTCATGGGCATCCCCACCCTGATCGGTTACCAGCAAGGCCAGGAAGTCTTTCGCCGCACCGGAGCGCAAAATATAGACGGCATCCGTGAGATGTTCACCGCTCTGTCCGCCAACCGCCCCCTGCGCCGCGGCCCCTCCCCCGCAGATCGTGTGCTGCGCCTGGGCGCCGGACTGGCCCTGGTGATCCTCGGCCTCAGCCAGGGCGGGCTGCTGCTGCCCATGGCCGCAGGTTTGCTCCTGGCGTTCACCGGCATATACGACCGCTGCCCCATTTACCAAACCCTGGCGCCGCGCCTGAAATCCCTGCTGCGCAAATGGTTCCTCCCCTAAAATACTGCGCCAACGCCGGTCTCAAGCTCGTTTCACCCCCGGCTCCACGCTGATTCCCCGTCAAGATTCTGTCAAAACATTGAAAAATTGATCTTTTACCATATAGATTCCTATATGGATTTATGCTAATATTATCTCACTGTCACAGCAGATGGCGCTCCAGAAAACGCCATCCTAAAAAACCAAGGGAGAAGGAAGATGAAAATCGCTAAATGGAGTCGCATGTTGTTTATTCTCAGCCTGCTGATCATGATCGCGTTGATGGTAGCGGCCTGCCAGCCCGCTGCCAGCCCCACCGCCGAAGGCAGCACCAGCACTGGTGGGAACGGCGCCCAGGCTCCCGCCCCCATCGTCACCGTCACTGAAGTCGCCGGGCCATACATTAAAATCAGCGACCAGGCCATCCCCAACAAGCGCGTCATCCTGGACGAGAGCTGGAGTGAAGTGGCTGGTTGGTTGGTCATCTACAACGACAAAGACGGCGCGGCCAATGAAGTCATCGGTTACGGCACCCTCGCCCAGGGCCGCAACATGAATTCCCAGATCAAAGTGGACATCACCAAAGCCACCGAGACCCTGCACGCCATCATTCATGTGGATGTCGGTAAGGTATCAATCTTCGAGTTCCCCGGGGTAGATGAACCTTATTTGTTCAACGGCAACCCCGTCGAGACCACCTTCAAAGTCACCGGCGGTCTGCCCTAATCCATTTTTCAATTCATCCTTCCAAGCGGCCTACCCAGGCCGCTTTTTGATTCCCCGGCTAATCCATCAGGCTCAAAATAAAATTCGCGCCCGTCTCACGTTCGCTCCAGCCGGCCTTGCGGTAAAACCCGCGCTCATAGGATTCGCGCTGGCGGAAATTGATGAGGCTCAGCCGCGAACATCCCCGCCGCAGGCCTTCTTCACGCACCACCGCCAAAAGCCGCTGGCCCACCCCCTGGCCGCGGGCGGCCTCTTCCACAAACAGCTCCGAGATATATCCCTCCGGCCCTCTCAGGATTAAATACGGCAGCCAATGCACTGCCACATATCCCAAAAGGTGTCTTTGCTCGTCCTCCGCCAGCCACACATCGTGCGAATCATCCCCCAGGCACAGACCCAGGTGGGTCTCAATGCGGGCTGCGGTCGTTTCCAAATCTTCTGTGTCAAAACGGTGAAACCAGCCGATCCCGCGGATCAATTCCGCCAGGGCACGGCTGTCTGCCAGGACGGCTTTGCGAAGGGACATTTCCATCAGAATCCGATCCTTCTCATAGGTTTTGAATTTTGAGCATGAACTCCGGGTAAATCCCTGCGGATGAAGCCGTGACTCACTGCGCGGGGCTCTCGGTAAGCGTCTCATGGGATGGCTGAAGGTTCAGCACCATGCGCTTATATTCAAGGGACGGCGCGCCAAAATTGATCAGCAGCGAACGCTGTAAACCAGCGGCTTTGAGATAGTTGATCATCTGGGCTTCTTCAATGCCGCTCAGCGCGCTCAGGGCCTTCAGCTCAACGATGATTTCATCATAACAAACAAAATCGGCACGATACCGACAGGTTAAGGGCTCATTTTTATAGGTGATGACCAGGCCCACTTCTCGCGCAAAAGGGATCCCGCGCAGCGCAAATTCTCTAGCCAGGGCTTCCTGATAGACTGCTTCCAAAAAGCCTGCTCCCAGCACACGGTGAACTTCCATTGCAGCGCCAATGATGGCATAGGTTTGTGGGTCGCGGTGGATTGCCATTGTATTCTTTACCCCTTTGGTTCATTCCAATTCACAGATTGCCATCTGCACCGTCTTCGCCATCCGCGGATGACTTCTCTGTGATCTTATAGCTTTTCATCTGCGAAATCTGCGTAATCTGCGGATGACTTCTCTGTGATCTTATAGCTTTTCATCTGCGAAATCTGCGTAATCTGCGGATGACTTTTTCTTTGATCTTAAGGCTTTCATCTGCGAAATCTGCGTAATCTGCGGATCAATTTCTTTTCTTCTTGCCCATCTGCGGATGAATTCTTTCGATCTTTTATGATTTTATCATCTGCGCAACCTGCGGATGACTTCTCTATAATCTTATAGCTTTTCATCTGCGAAATCTGCGTAATCTGCGGATGACTTTTCTTTGATCTTAAGGCTTTCATCTGCGAAATCTGCGTAATCTGCGGATGACTTTTCTTTGATCTTAAGGCTTTCATCTGCGTAATCTGCGCAATCTGCGGATCAATTTCTTTTCTTCTTGCCCATCTGCGGATGAATTCTTTCGATCTTTTATGATTTTATCATCTGCGTAATCTGCGCAATCTGCGGATCATTTTCTTTTCTTCTTTCCCATCTGCGTTATCTGCGGATCCTTCTTCCCCCCTGATGATAAAACAAAAACCAGCCGACTTTCATCGGCTGGCCTTGTGGGCGCGGAGGGGCTCGAACCCACGAACCTCACGGATGTGAACCGTGCGCTCTAACCAACTGAGCTACGCGCCCGTTTGTGTAGCAAATTTTACCACGCTTTTACCTCACTCGCAAGACAAATTTCAAAAACCACGAAAGCAAATCACCCCCCGATCCCATCATTCCATTCAAGAAATTAAGAAGCACGATTAACACACCTTCTAAACAAAATCTGAACATCTGAAAATTAAGATGGTATCGAAGCCATTCGTGTACCAAATTATGGTTTATGGGAGGGATTATGAAACGTAGCAAGCCGGCTGCGTCCAACCAACGCCTTTGGCAAAAGAAAGGCATTTGGGCAGCGGTGATCCTCTTTCTTGCGGCCTGCGGGGGAGCCGCCTGGTATTTTTTGTATGGGCCCCAAGCCGTCCTGGCACAATCGGCGTCCAAGGCCGCAGCTGCGGTGAACACCACCCTGGTGAAAAAAGGGGATTTAAGCGTAACCGTCTCCGGCTCTGGGGTGCTGGAAGCCAATCGCACCGTGGATCTCAGTTTCTCTACCGGCGGAACGGTATCTGATGTTCATGTCCAACTCGGAGACATGGTGAAAGAAGGCCAGGTATTGGCGCGGCTGGACAATGCTTCCTCCCTGGAGGCCAATGTCGTATCCCTCCAGCTCAAATTGCTGCAAGCGCAAAAAGACCTGACCGATTTGCAGCAGAACGCCGATGTATCCCTGGCCGAGGCGTATCAGGATTGGGTCACAGCCAAAGCAGCCTATCAAGAAGCCGTCGCTGCCCAGCAGCGCACGGCTTATGCACGCTGCAGCGAAGAGGTCAACACCCGATATAAAACCCAATTGGACCAGGCCTCCTCCAGAATGAATGAACTGGCCGTGCATTCTTTGGGCACAGATGCATGGGTGGATGCGAAAAACACTTACGATACCGCCCTGGCAAATTACACCTACTGCACCACCTATACCGAAAGTGAAAAAATCGAAGCCCAGGCTGCCGTGGATGTGTCAAAAACAAAAATGGATCAAGCCGAACGCAAATACAACACCCTAAAATCGGCTGCCGGCATTGATCCCAGTCAATTGGCCCTGGATGAAGCCGCGGTCGAAACGTATCGTCTTCAGCTCATTCAAGCCAAAGAAGACCTGCAAGGGATGACGCTCACCGCCCCGATGGACGGCAAAGTGGTCTATCTGGCGTCTGGGGTTGGCACCATCGTAGATACCTCAAAATTCATCTCCATCGCCGATGTCAGCCGCCCGCAATTGATCGTGAGCGTGGACGAATCCGATATCGATCACTTTGTCCTCAGCAGCCCGGCTTCGGTCATTTTTGATGCGCTCCCAGACCAGACCTTTCATGGGGTGATCACACAGGTCGACCCCTCGCTGACCAGCTCCGGTCAATACCGTATTTTGAAAGGCGTGCTGACCCTGAACACGGATGCCGTTCGAACGGTGCAGAATCTCCCCTTAGGACTCAATGCTTCCGTCACCATTGTGTACAAAGAAATCAAAGATGCTTTGATCATTCCAGTCACGGCGTTAAAGAAATTGAATGGGGAAGGCTACGAGGTTCAACTGGTTGATAACGATGGAACCACCCGTTCGCAAGAAGTTCAAATTGGTCTGCAGGACGGCACGTATGCTGAAGTCCTCAGTGGACTGAATGAAGGCGACAAAATTATTGCCATCACGGGAAACAGTTCCTCCAGCCCATCCTCCAATCCATTTACCGATGGCGGAATGATGATGCCGGGCGGCGGCATGCCGCCACCTCCTTAGAAAAGAGCCCCCCCATGACTCAAAGTGATCCTAAGGAGTAAAAAATGAAAAGAAAAACTGTGATCATCATCCTCATCACCGCTGTTGCAGTGCTGGGTCTGGGATTTGGCGTCTGGCAAAGCGGTAAAGCCGTCCCATCAAACGCCGCGCAAACCGCCGGGGACTACCAAACCGCCACCGTACGCAGAGGAAATATTACCGTAACGGTGTCTGGCACGGGGAATGTTGTTCCCTCCAAAACCGCAAACCTGGGTTTTGCGGTGAGCGGCGAGATCGCCGAGCTGAATGTGCAGGTTGGAGACACCGTCAAGGCGGGCCAAACCCTGGCGCGGCTAAAGAACACCGCAGCCTTAGCCCTGGAAGTGCAGTCTCAGCAGGTCGCCGTTCAAAGCGCTGAAAAAAACCTGCTTGAGCTTACAGCAAACGCAAATGCCAACCTGGCACAGGCGGTCATAGACCTGGCCTCAGCGGAAGCCGCTTATGAAGACGCCAAAATTCATTTGCGCACCAAAGGTCAAGGCCGCTGCGAACAAGCTGTGACCGAAACGTATTACTACGAATGGCTGGATTGGCAGGTTCAAATCATCCCCTGGCAAAAGGAACTGGAAGACGGGAACTCCAAGTACGGCAAAGACTATATTCTGGAGCAGCTCAAACCCCTCTGGTCGAAAAGCGATCAGGCGTATATCAACTATACCTATTGCCAGACGTTCACGGATGCAGAGATTGAAGCCTCTCAGGCCGCCTTACAGGTTGCCAAAGCCAACTTGCAGCAGAAAACGCGCGATTATGAATCATTAAAAGCGAATAACGGCATCGACAGCACCGCGCTGGAAATCGCGCAGGCCAGCCTGAAAAACGCCCAGCTCCAGCTCCTCCAGGCCCAAAACAATCTGGACGGTGCCGCCATCACCGCCCCAATGGATGGATCCGTCACAGCCGTCAACGGAGATATCGGCGAAATCGTAAACCCCGGCACCTTAATCACGCTCATCGACCTGGAATCGCCGCAGGTGCAGGTCAACATCGACGAAACCGATCTGGCCAATTTTGCCGTGGGCTGCCTGGCGCAAATCACCTTCGAGAGCATCCCCGGCCAAACCTTCTCCGGGGTGGTCACCCAGGTTTCCCCTACATTGATCGAATCCAACAGCGGCAGCAGCCTTCAAGGATACGTCAGCCTGAACCAGAGCAAGACCCTTTCCGGCAAAAACCTTCCCATTGGATTGACGGCATCCGTCGAAGTGACCTATGGTGAGGCGCAAAACGCGTTGGTCGTCGCGGCGCAGGCCGTCTACCCGCCCAAAGACGGCGGAAAACCCTATGTATACATCCTCAATACCCAGGTGCAGCCAGAAAAACGTGAAATTGAACTGGGCTTAAAAACAGTCGCTTTGGCCGAAATCAAAAGCGGCTTGAGCGAAGGCGAAAAAGTCATTATTTCTGAAGTGGAAAACCAATAAGGCCCGTCATCACCCGCAATTTTTAATTCGTCAGGAGAGCAGCCGTGAGATCAAAGACGATCATGAACAGGAACATCAAAAGAATTTGGGCAGTTGCAGCGCTGGCTGTGGTGATCATCGGCGCAGCCGCTGGATATTTCATTTGGAACCAGCAGCAAACGGCGCAGGCGCAGTCATCCGAAACCACCCTGTACACCTCAAAAGTAAAACAAGGCAGTATCACCCTTTCCGTTAGCGGCTCCGGCACGCTGACCGCCGGAAAAGAGCGCTCACTCGCTTTTTCCACCTCCGGCACGGTCGCGGAGGTGAACGTGCAGGTGGGCGATGTGGTGAAACAAGGTCAGGAACTGGCAAAATTGGTTCCATCCGAAGAGCTGCAAGTCAATCTCACCAGCGCGCAGCAAGAACTGGCCAGCGCCCAGGAGGATTTGCAAACCTTGAAGGGAAATGCGGCCGCGAATATCGCGAATGCCCAGTTGGCCCTGGCCTCCGCGCAAAAAGCGGTGATTGACGCAAAATCGGACCTGATTCAACCCGGCATGGTGCGCTGCGATCAAGACACCATTGATGTGTATTACTACGCGTATAAAACGGCCAAAGAAAAGCTGGATGCGCTCGGCGCTGGGGTTGGAGATATGGATTACTACAACCGGGTCATCTTGCCCGCCAAGAATGCCGCCGCATCTGCGTATGCCACCTATGAGTATTGCTTTGGATATACCGACTACGAAATTTCATCTTCCCAGGCGACCCTATCCCTCGAAGAAGCCAACCTGACCCTTGCACAGGAAAAGCTGGACACATTGATGAAAAATAACGGCCTCGATCCCGTTGAGCTGGCTGCCGCCGAAAACAAAGTGGCCGTTGCTCAGTTCGCCTTTGATCAGGCAAAAGAAAAATTAGCTGGCATGACCCTTACTGCCCCCTTTGATGGAACCATCTTAAGTGTAGCCGGTAATCCAGGAGACAGCGCAGATACCAACGCCTTTATCACGATTGCAGATCTTGCCCACCCTCTGGTCGAATTCAGCATTGATGAGACCGATATGGACAAAATCAGCGTGGGCGAAACCGC
The DNA here is from genome assembly GCF_001306035.1 of Levilinea saccharolytica. GTDB lineage: Bacteria > Chloroflexota > Anaerolineae > Anaerolineales > Anaerolineaceae > Levilinea > Levilinea saccharolytica. The sequence continues at coordinate 23,491 of NZ_LGCM01000003.1, read as the reverse complement.
CGAAGTGACCTTTGATGCCCTTCCGGATCTGACCTTCACCGGGAAAGTTCTGCGCATCAACCCCGAATTGCAGACTTCCGGCGGTTATAACGTGGTCACGGGCGTGATTCAACTCGATCTCAGCGGCATGCAGAACCCGCCCACCCTGCGGAAAGGCCTGAGCGCATCCGTCACATTGATCCAGGCCAGCGCAGAAGATGTCCTTCTGGTGCCCGTTCAGGCGGTTCGCGATCTTGGAAACGGCAAGTACGGCGTTTTTGTGGTGGGGAATGACGGCGCAACCAGCTTGAAATTTGTCCAGATCGGTCTGATGGATGCCGCCAGCGCCGAAGTGAAAAGTGGGCTGAGCCTAGGCGAAACTGTCTCAACCGGCGATGTTCAGACGAAATAAAGGCATGGATATGGACAACACAACCTCAGAAAATGAAATCATCATCGAAACCATTGACCTGAAAAAAGCATACGGTGCAGGTGACGCGCTGGTGATGGCGGTCAACGGCATCAGCATCAAAATCAAAAAAGGCGAGTTTGTCGCCATCATGGGGCCCAGCGGCTCTGGAAAGAGTACATTGATGAACATCCTCGCCTGCCTGGATCAACCCACAGAGGGCAGGTACATTCTGGACGGCGAAGATGTCAGTGAATATTCCCGCCCAGAGCTTGCTATGATCCGCAGCCAAAAATTGGGATTCGTATTTCAGTCTTTCAACCTGCTGCCGCGCGTGTCTGCGCTGGAAAACGTCATGCTGCCCATGATCTACCGGCGTGAGAACCGGATCAGCCTTGCCGAGAGAAAACACATCGCCGAAAACGCGCTGGAGCATGTGGGGCTGGCAGAACGAATGCACCACATGCCCAATGAGCTTTCCGGCGGTCAGCAGCAGCGGGTGGCCATTGCCCGCGCGCTGGTGAATGATCCCGTGTTGGTGCTGGCGGATGAACCCACCGGCAATCTGGATTCCAAATCCAGCGAGGAAATCATGGAACTGCTCCATAGCCTGCATGACCGCGGCCGCACCATCGTCATGGTCACCCATGAACCCGATGTCGCCCATCACACGGAGCGCATCATCACCGTGCGCGACGGCAAATTGTTCGACGACCATCCCAACGGGAAACGGGTGACCTGGCAAAATGCGACCGGAATTGATTTCAGCCCTGCTCAGGAGGCAGTTCAACCATGAACATTTCCGAAATCTTAAAAATCGCACTCAAAAGCCTGACCTCAAACAAGTTAAGGTCCATTCTGACCATGCTGGGCGTGATCATCGGCGTGGCAGCGGTCATTGTCATGATCTCCATCAGCGCAGGGACCGAAGCCACGATTGCCGAAAAGATCAATGGGCTGGGATCCAATCTGCTTTTTATCAATCAGGCCTTCACGCGCGGAGGCCCAGGGCAGGGAAATCAACAGGGCGGGCTGGTGTATTCCGATGTGGCCGCCATTCGCGACCAGGTGCCGGGGGTAGCTGGCGTCTCGGTGGAACAGCAAAGCAGCGTCACCATCAAATATAACGACAACACCCTCACGGATATCACCCTGGTGGGCACCACGCCCGATTATCCCACGGTGCGCAACGTGCAAATCAAAACCGGGCGTTTCATCACCGAAACCGATAATGAGCGTGCAGAAAAAATCGTGATCTTGGGATCCGAAATTGCGGCAGAATTATTCGGCGAAACCGATCCCATTGGCGAGACGATTTATGCGAATAATGTTCAGCTGGTGGTCATTGGCGTGCTCGCCCCCAAAGGGATCTCCGGCGGAACCGATTTTGACTCATTAATCTACACCCCCATCAATGTGGTATTCAAGAAATTTGAAAACAATCCGTTCGCGCGTTTCATGGGCGACCGTGTGCGCACCATTTTTGTGTCGGTTGACCAGAACGCCTCCATGGACACGGTCAAAGAACAGATCACCCTGCTGCTGACCGGCCGCCACAAAGTGACCAGCGACACCCTCGACTTTAATATCACCAGCCAATCTGACATCATCTCCACGCAGGAATCGACCACCGAATCCTTCCGCACGCTGCTGGCCTGGGTGGCCGGGGTATCCCTGATCGTGGGAGGGATTGGCATCATGAATATCATGCTGGTCAGCGTCACCGAACGCACCCGTGAAATCGGCTTACGTCAGGCGGTGGGCGCCACCCCCGCGGACATCGAAGTCCAATTCCTGACCGAAGCGCTGATGTTAAGCCTATTCGGCGGGCTCATCGGCGTGTTGATGGGCGTTGGTGGTTCAGAGCTATTTGGCAAACTGAGCGGTATGCGCACGGTGATTGTCCCCTATTCCATCGTTTTATCCTTCACCTCGGCAGCCCTCATCGGCGTCTTCTTCGGCTTCATCCCCGCCCGCAAAGCTGCCCAACTGGACCCCATTGTTGCATTGAGACATGAATAACGATGCTCAAATAAAAAATATAAGAAACTTGGAAAAGGCGAAGAAAATGCGCACAAAAATAAACACTTCCATCATGACCATCTTCCTGGTTTTGATCCTGGCGGCCTGCTCTGGAACACCTGCGGTTCAAGCTCCGGCTCAGAATCAGTCGGGAGATCCAATGGCCGATTTTGCCAATCAGCCGGTTGAAAACAAACTGGCCGTCGGCATCTTGAGCCTGGAAGGGACCGACAAAGCCGTCACCGCCGATCAGGCGAAAGCCATGCTCCCCCTCTGGGAAGCAGTCAAAAGCCTGCGAACCGACCCCAATACCACCGCTCAGGAAATCAGCGGGCTGTATCAGCAAATCCAGCAAACCTTAACGCCCGATCAGGTGCAAGCCATTCAAGATTTGGATCTGGATCCGCAGGAAGTTCAGGCCTTGATGGAAAAATACGGTCTGCAATTCCAGCCAAACGCGGCGGTCACACGAGATCCAAGCGCAATGGCCACGCGAATTGCCGGCCGCAGCACCAATGGAGCCGCGGGCGGCCCGGGCGGAGGTGGTTTTGAGGGCGGGCTGGGGGGCGGCTTTGGCGGAGGCCCTGGCGGCGGTATGGGTGGAGGTTTTGCCAACGGTGCAAATCCGCCGGCCAACAACGGCTTCCAGGGCACACCGCAGCCCAATCCAGCCAGAGCAGGCGGCGGATTTCGCAATGGTTTCAACGCGCTCTTTGTGGACCCTGTGATTCACATGCTGACAGAACGTTCAGCGTCATAAACCAAACCGTTAAACGGTTGCGGGAGATGCCGCTCAGTTCTCACCCTGCAATTCGGCATCTCCCGCAAGATCTTCTTTTCCATCAGCTCACGAAACGACAATCCGCCGATAAAACGCCGGCCTCCTTCCGGCGTCTGTCACAGCGATCATACCTTGCGCGCGATCTTCCCAAACTGTTCCACCATGACCGTTTTGATCCGAAATGGATGATGGAATATCTCCGGCAATTCCCCCCCTACTCCCAAAACGTCGGCAAATACGGCCGGTACTCCGTCAAATACGCGTCTAAAATCTGCTCCGCCTGATGCAGATCGGTGATCCCCGGGCTGAAGAGCAGGCTTTGCAGCGCCTTTTGCCGGTCGCCCTGCACCACCGCGTCTACCCCCAACTGCACCACCACAATCTCGCGGCGGCACAATTCCGCCACAGCCACCGGCAGTGCCCCCACCCCCATGCCGCGCGCCCCCAATCCGCTGAACACCGCGGGAACTTCCACAATGGCTTTTTGCGGAAGGTTCAGAATATAGCCTTCATTGGGGATGTTGACCGCCAGGTGATAATGGTTGCCGGCCCGCGAAAGGTTCTCAATCACTTCCAAAGCACCTTCGCTGTCGGCCTCCAACAGAGGCGCCACCGGCGCAATCCCGCGCCCCATGCGCTCAATCTCCGCGTGTCCCTCGCCCCGCCGCACCTCCGCCGCTTCCCAATCATACAGGCTCAAATCAAACTTCTCCCACGGGCGGGCAGCCGCATCGCTCATCCACGGCAAATATTCACACAGATGCTCATCCCCCGGAATGGGAAACACCCCGAAATCAGCAAAGACCTTGCGCGTCAGCGGCTCAAAGCTGGGGTCCATTAAATCCCAGCGCTCGCGAAACAGCGGGTAAAGGTCGGCCCCGCTGGCCTTATCGCGCACATCCAACATCCAGGTAAAGTGGTTCAGCCCGGCGGCTTTGATGTCAATTTTCTCCATCGCCTGCTTGGCCACCTTCTTTAAATTCGGCCAAAAGCGCGGGTCAGCGTGGGTGGCAATCTCCCCCGGCGGAACGCGAATATCCAGTTCCTCTGCCAGGCAGTATCCCACCATGCCGTAACCCGCCTGAATCTGGTGGCACAGGCCCACCACCTTGATGGTGGAATAGCGCGCCACCGCGTCGCAAATGCGCATCATCGGGTTGGTGAAATTGATGAACCAGGCGTCCGGGCAGGCCGTTTCCATATCATGCGCAATTTGCAGCACCGGCCCCAGGTTGCGCGCCGCGTGTGCCCAGCCCCCCGGCCCGCCGTTTTCGGCATAGGGTTGGCGCAACCCAAATTTCAAAGGGATCTGAAAATCCTGCCGCCAAAGCTGCTCTCGCGGCGGAACCTCAATGGCCGAGACCACAAAGTCGGCTCCCGGCAAAGCATCTTGATGATGGGCGTGGGTGGTGATGCGCATCTGCGCGTCCCATTCCTGGTTCAGCCGCAGCGCCAGCCGCTCAATCACCCCCAGGGTCTGCGTGTTTTGATCCACCAATGCCAGATGGCTGCCCCGCAAGCGGGCGCTGCGCATCAATGCCCCCAGGGTGTTCAACCCAAAACTGGCGCTGCCTGCGCCAACCACCACAATTTTCGTCGTGAGCATTGCGCACCTCTTCCGCAGTGTGAGGATGAGTCCGGTTTCGGCCCTTTGATTAGGGGTCGACTGCGAGATCTTTAAAATTATAATACCGCTTTTTTCTGCGGGCAGCCCGCACAAGCGCTTGATTTTGGCTTGCGTTTCTCGCTCAATCGGTTATAATAAGAACATATATTCTATTATTCAGGAGGCCAATCATGCAGCGCGGATCGTGCAGCCTTACCTTGTTTGCGGCCCTGTGGATCGCGGTGGTGGCAGTGGTTCTGTTCTCCGGCCGCGCCCTCACCACCAACGCAGCCGCCCCGGCTGCTCAACCCGCCTCCTCCGCCGCGCAGCCCAAACCGGTTCCCGAGGATCCCACCCGCGTCATCGCCCCGTATAAAGAATACACCCTCACCCAGGGCCTGCACGGGGCCGAGTACGGCCACGCCGCCATTGATCTTTCCGCCGGAAAAGGCGCCCCCATCCGCTCACCCATCGAAGGCGACATCAAAGCCCACTTCGTGGATGCCATCGGCAACACCAACCTGCTCATCGAAAACGATGTCTATATGGTCACCCTGCTCCACGGTCTGTATAAGGTGCAAGAAGGGGACCACGTCACCCTGGGCCAGATCATTGGGTTAGAATCCAACCAGGGTTACACCGTGGATGCCTGGGGCCGCCTGTGCACCGGCCGAGATTGCGGCTACCACACCCATCTCAATATTCTCGACAAGCGCAGCGGCGAGAACGTCAACCCGCTGGAGCTGTTTGCGGAATAACCGCCCATCCTGGCAAGCGCACATCCCCCCATTTCAGGGTATAATTAAGGTGTTAAGCCCAGCGCGGCGTAAACGCAATTCTGATCATGCACGCTCTCGGGCAGCCGGGGGCGGCTGTAGAAAGCCAAAAAATGAGCGATGCCCCTGAATCCCTGTACGGAAAAATGACCACCGTTGATATTGACAGCCAGATGCGCTCGGCCTATCTGGACTATGCCATGAGCGTCATCGTCTCGCGCGCCCTGCCGGATGCGCGCGACGGCCTCAAGCCCGTTCACCGCCGCATTCTCTTTGCCATGCACGAGCTGGGCATTCGCGCCAACAGCGCCTTCAAAAAGTCCGCCCGCATCGTCGGCGAAGTGCTCGGCAAATACCACCCGCATGGGGATATGGCCGTCTACGACGCGATGGCCCGCATGGCCCAAGACTTCTCCATGCGCTATTTACTGGTGAACGGCCAGGGTAATTTCGGCTCCATCGACGGCGACTCCCCCGCCGCCATGCGCTACACCGAAGCCCGCCTCAGCGCCATGGCCGAGGAACTCCTCGCCGATATTGATAAAAACACCATTGACTTCACCGAAAATTTTGACGGAACCCTGCAGGAACCCACCGTCTTACCTGCTCGCCTGCCCAACCTGCTGCTCAACGGCTCCTCCGGCATCGCCGTGGGCATGGCCACCAATATCCCTCCGCACAACCTCACCGAGCTGGTCAGCGCTCTGACCTACGTGATTGACAATTACGACGATTTGGACGACATCACCGTCGAAGACCTGGCCCGCTACCTGCCCGGCCCCGATTTTCCCACCGGCGGCACCATCGTGGGGCGCGAAGGCATCAACGCCGCCTATTCCACCGGCCGCGGCCGTTTGGTCATGCGCGGGCAAGCTGAAATCGAAGAGAATAAAGGTCACTTCGTCATCCGCATCACCGAAATCCCCTATCAGGTCAACAAAACCACCCTGATTGAACGCATCGCCGACCTGGTGCGCGAGGGCCGCATTGACGCCATCAGCGATCTGCGGGATGAATCCGACCGCAAAGGCATGCGCATTGTCATCGAGCTGCGGCGCGGGGCCGAACCCCATAAAGTGCTCAACCAGCTCTATAAATACACCCCCCTGCAGTCCACCTTTGGGGTCAACATGCTGGCTCTGGTCAACGGAGAGCCGCGCCATCTGTCGCTCAAGCGCGCCATTCAAATCTTCCTCGACCACCGTCAGACCGTCATCACCCGCCGCACCGAATTTGAGCTGGCCAAGGCCCGCCACCGCGCGCACATCTTAGACGGCCTGCTGATTGCCCTGGCCAATCTGGATGAAGTCATCGAAATCATCCGCCGCTCGCCCGATGCCGATCAGGCCCGCGACCGGCTGATGGTGCGTTTCTCCCTCACCGAAATCCAGGCCCAGGCCATCCTCGACCTGCAGCTGCGCCGTCTGGCCGCCCTGGAGCGGCAAAAGATCGAGGACGAACAGCGCGAAATCAAAGCCCGCATCGCCTATCTGGAAGAGCTGCTGGCAGACCCCAAGAAAATCCTGGCAGTCATCCGCGAAGATCTGGAAGAACTGGGCAAAAAATACGGCGACGCCCGCCGTACGCGCATCGCTGCCGAAGCCAATGAGTACTTCGATGAAGAAGACCTGGTGGCCGACCAGCCCATTCTCATCAGCATCACTCAGCTCGGCTACATCAAGCGCGTGCCGCCTTCCGCCTACCGCACCCGCGGACGCGGCGGTCGCGGCATCACCGGGCAAAACGTGAAGGGCGAGGATGAAATCATCATCATGCTCCACGCCCGCACCCTGCACACCATCCTGTTCTTCTCGGATCGCGGCAAAGTCTATTCCCAGCGCGCCTATCAGATCCCCGAGGCTGGCCGCACCGACCGCGGCACGCCCATGATCAACCTGCTGCCCCTCAGCGGCAGCGAGCGCATCACCGCGGCTGTGGCTGTGCCCGGCTTTGACGCCGCCGCCTACTGCACCATGGCCACCGAGCGCGGGCGCGTGAAACGCGTTTCGCTGGCCGAATTTGCCAATGTGCGCCCCTCCGGCCTGATCGCCATCAACTTAGAGGAAGGCGACTCCCTGGGCTGGGTGCGGCTGACCAGCGGCGAAGACGATGTCCTGATGGTCACCGCCTTTGGCCAGGCCCTGCGCATCACCGAAAACCAGATCCGCCCCATGGGCCGCCAGGCCGCGGGCGTCACCGGCCTGCGCCTGCGCGCTCAAGACCATGTGGCCGCGGTGGAAGTGGTGGAGCCGGGCGGTTACCTGTTGGTGGTCACCGAAAACGGATTCGGCAAGCGCACCCCCCTGGAAGATTACCCCACCAAAGGCCGCGCCACGGGCGGGGTCACCACCATTGACCAGAAATCCCTCAAGACCATCGGCAAAATCGCCACCGCGCGCGTGGTGCAGGAGGTGGATGAAATCACCGCCATCACCAGCGCCGGCATGGTCCTGCGCCTGAAAGTTTCCTCCATCCGTCCCAGCGGACGCTCCACCCGCGGCGTGCACCTCATCAACGTCGCCGAGGGCGATGCCGTAGCTTCCCTGGCGCGCATGGCCCCCGAAGAAACCCCTGAAGCTTAAACCAAAGCCGCCCTGGAGGTTAGACCTCCAGGGCGGCATGGTCAAGCGCGAACCCATCCTATCCCAAGAAGAATTGCAGCACCAATCCCAATAAGAAGAACATGCCAAAGCCGCGGTTGTGATAAAAAGCCCCGGCCACATACCACAGCGGCCAAATCTCCGCGCTGTAATCCGCGGGGCGCTCGGCGGGCTTAGCCCGCAGCAGCATGCCCACCGGCCGTGGGGCATAGGCCAGCCCTGCCAGGGTCACCAGCATCCACGGAGAGAAATCACCGCGCACCACCGCAAACACCACCAGGGCGTACATGAGAACGATCATCCCCACCGCGGTAAGGCGCGCCGCCTTCTCCCCCAATAGAACCGGCAGGGTGTAAATGCGGCGGGCGCGGTCTTCCTTGAGCTTGTCAATGTGCTTGCCAAAAATCACCGTGGTGGCCCCCAGGGCGTAGGGCAGGCTCAGCAGCGCCACCTGCCAATCCCATTGGCCGGTGATCACAAAATAGCCGCCGCCAATCATCAACGGCCCCCACACCAAAATGACCGCCACCTCACCCAACCCAATGTACTTGAGCGGCCAGGTGTAAAACAGCACGAAGAAAGCCCCCGCTGCCAGCAGCCCCCAGGCCAAAGGCCCGCGTTCCAACACCAGCGGCAGCCCCGCCGCCAGGGCGATGGCGCCGGTCACCGCCGCATACACCAGCAGTTCCTTGCGCGTCATCAGGCCCGCCTCCAGCGGCTGCGGGCCGTACTGTGTGCGGAAATAATTGTCCTTGTCCACCCCGCGCTCAAAATCGGTCAGATCGTTGAGCAGATTGTTGGTGGCGTGCGCAAAGATCAGCCCCACCGCCAGCAGCGCCCAATGCCACAGGCTGAACATCCCCGCCCGGGCCGCCAGCAGACCGGCCACCGCCGCCGAGATGAAGGTCATGATCAGCACCGCCGCGCGTGTGGAAACCAGCCAGCGCGAAATCACATCCAGCTTACGCCATTCTTCTGGGCTGATGCGCGGAATGACCCGCAGCGCCCGCACCCACATATTCACATTCATCGATGAACCCCTTTCATTCGCCAGCCGTCCGCCTCAGGCAGGCGCTGCCGACAAATCGGATAATTTTTGTCTATTATAATCCGTTTCAGGGATTAATCCAGCGATTTTTGGAAAGGGTGTACAACTTCTTCGGCGCGGCGCGTCACCACCGGCAAGACTATTTCCCCCTCACGCGCGTCGCCCAGGCGCATCACCGCGTCAGGCTCATGATCCGCCAGCCAGGCCATCTGAGCCGCCGCCAAAGCGCTGCACTCCCCCGCCGCGTAAATCTGTTTCAGCGGCAGCGCGCCCTTGAGCAGGCGGTAGCGGGTCACCTCTTCAAAGAAATCCATCGGGTCGGGGATGGGCAGCCCCTGTTCAAAAAGGGCCAGTTGGCGCTGCAAGCGGCTTTCCAGCGTGCCCGCCGGGTAGGGCTTGCCCCCCAGCCAGGCCCAAAAAACCGCCTCCACCGGCGTTTCCAGCCACTGCCGCGCCTGCTCCTCCGCCGGATAGGGCACATACCCCAGCTCTTCCAACTGCCGCACCAGCCCAAAGCCGCGTTTCACCCGCGGCAAAGACGCCTGATCCACCCCCGGGGTGCGCGGCGCCGCGAAGCCCAAATTGGCCAACTGGTATTCGGCTACGCGCATGTTCGTCCACCGCCCTGGGGTTGGCGGGGGGTTGAGCTGGGTGCGCACATCTGCCCGATCCATCAGCCCCAAATTGGGCCGCGCCGCGCAGTCCACCGCCGCCAGCGCCCGGCTTTGTCCGGCAGCAAAGGCTAACACCGCCTCCAAAGGGCCCTGGCCCAATGCCAAGACGGCACGGTCGTCGTCCAGCGCCGCGTAGGTCAGCCACTGGCGGCCGGTGCCGATGGTAATTCCCAGGTAAGTGGTCAAATTGCTGGACATTTGCCATCAGTGTAGCAAATCTTTGTCGGGCGCGCAACCCGTGCGCCCTTCCAGTTCGCGCCGGGCTTCTGACAAGTGACATATCGCTTTCATCCATTTGTGACTTTGACTCGCGCCACCGCCTGGGCTATACTAAACGTACGAAAAAACAGGCTCCGCCTGAACAGTCCAACCTCAGGAGGTTTGTGTATGGCTGCTGATACTGGATTCAAACTCACATACGGGACTATGTTTAACCCGCCCGAAGAGCTGCACACCCAATTTGATGAGACCCTGGCGCGCATGAAGACTCATCTGGGTCAAGAACACGCCATGATCATTGCCGGTGAAGAACGCAAATCCGCTGAAAAATTTGAGAACCGCTCGCCCGCCAACACCGACCTGGTGCTGGGCATTTTCCAAAAAGGCACCATCCAGGATGCTCAGGACGCTGTCACGGCGGCCAAAAAGGCCTTCCCTCAATGGAGCCGCACCCCCTGGCAGGAGCGCGTGGCCCTGGTGCGCAAAGCCGCCAGCCTGATAGACCAGCGTATTTTTGAATTCGGTGTTGTTCTGGCTCTGGAAGTCGGCAAAAACCGCATGGAAGCCCTCGGCGACGCCGCCGAAACCGCCGACCTGTTCCGCTACGCCTGCGACCAGATGGAAGCCAACCAGGGCTTCGTCAAAGAAATGGGCCGCGACCCGCTCACCGGCTATCTATCCACCAACTTTTCCGTCCTGCGTCCCTACGGCGTCTGGCTGGTCATCAGCCCCTTCAACTTCCCCTGCGCCCTCACCGGCGGCCCCACCGGCGCAGCCCTGGTGGCTGGCAACACGGTGGTGATGAAGCCCGCCACCGACACCCCCTGGACGGCGCGTCTGATTGCCGAATGTCTGCGCGACGCCGGCGTCCCCGACGGCGTATTCAATTACGTCACCGGCCCCGGCAGCACCCTGGGCCAGGCGCTCATCGAGCACCCCGACGTAGCCGGCGTCACCTTCACCGGCTCGTTTGACGTTGGCATGCGCATCTACCGCGATTTCGGCAGCGGTCGCTGGGTGCGCCCTGCCATTTTGGAACTGGGCGGAAAAAACCCCACCATCGTCACCCAACATGCTGACCTGGAAGCCGCTGCCATCGGCATCGTGCGTTCAGCCTTCGGCCTTCAGGGTCAAAAATGCTCGGCCAATTCGCGCGTGTACATTCACGAATCGGTCTACGACAGCCTGGTTCCCCGCCTGGTGGAGCTGACCAACAAGCTGGTCGTCGGCGACCCCACCTCGCGCAGCGTATACCTGGGCCCGGTGGTGAACAAATCCTCCTACCGCGATTTCCAGAACTTCACCGGCCAAATTGCCGCAGCCGGGCACTTCCTGACCGGCGGCAAAGTCCTCACCGGCGGCGAATATGACAAGGGCTACTTCTGCGCCCCCACCCTGGCCGAACTGCCCCTGGATCACCCCCTGTGGAAACAGGAAATGTTCGTTCCCATCACCACCGTGGCCAAGTTCAAAGACCGCGAAGAAGCCATGCGCATGGCCAACGACGTGGATTACGGCCTGACGGCGGGCTTCTACGGCGCGCCGGATGAGGTCGAGTGGTTTTTCGACCATATTGAAGCTGGCGTAACCTACGCCAACCGTCCGCAAGGGGCCACCACCGGCGCATGGCCGGGCTTCCAACCCTTCGGCGGCTGGAAAGGCTCTGGCTCCTCCGGCAAAAATGCAGGCGGTCTGCACTACGTGCAGCTCTACATGCACGAACAAATCCGCACCCTGGTGCGCAAAATCTAACCGGATCCTCCACCGGCGGCAGCCCTCCGCGGCGTTTGGGCGGGCTGCCGCCGCCCCCTCCAGGTCTCCTCATGACCCTTGGCAACCGCATTGGCGTATTTCTCATTCTGCTGGGCATCGCACTCATTGGTCTGTTTATTCTGTCCGACATCGCCGCCGCGCCTGAAATTGGTCTGCTGGCGGCTGGTACGTTGATTTTGCTGGTTGGCATCTATTTATTCTGGAAAAATCCGAATCCCGCGCCTCCGGCCAGCGGTCGATTCGGTATCTTTAAACGGAAGCCCAAACCTAAAAAGGAGAAGAAGGGCAAAGACAAAAAAGACAAAAGAGAACAGAAATCGGAACCGCCCTCTGAGTCGCGCCCAAAATAAAAAGCCTATGTCCAAAGTCTGCTCATTAAAAGAAGCCGTTGCCAGCTACGTGAAAGACGGCGACACGCTCTATGCCGCCGGGTTTACGCATCTGATCCCCTTTGCCGCCGGGCATGAAATAATCCGCCAGGGCCGCAAAAACCTCACTCTGGCCCGCGCCACCCCCGATCTGATCTACGACCAAATGGTCGCGGCGGGCTGCGCGCGCAAGGTGATCTTCTCCTATATGGGCAACCCGGGTGTCGGCTCGCTGCGCATTGTGCGCTCCGAGCTGGAAGCCGGCCGCCTGGAATGGGAAGAGTATTCCCATTTCGGCATGATCACCCGCCTTTCCGCCGGGGCCAGCGGGCTGCCCTTCCTGCCCATGAAGCAGACCGGCGCCGCCGATTTGGAAAAGGCCAACCCCAATATCCGCCGCGTCACCGACCCCTACAGCGGTGAAGAAGTGGTGGTGGTTCCGGCCCTCAACCCCGACGTGGCTATCGTCCACGTCCAGCGCGCCGACCGCAGCGGCAATGCCCACATCTGGGGCATCCTGGGCGAGCAGAAAGAAGCCGCCTTCGCCGCCCGCCATGTCATCCTCACCGCCGAAGAACTGGTGGATGAAGAGGTCATCCGCTCCGACCCCAACCGCTCCATGATCCCCGGTTTCATCGTGGACGCCGTTTGCGAAGTGCCGTTCGCCTCGCACCCCTCCTACACCCAGGGTTACTACGACCGCGACAATGCTTTTTATCTGTCCTGGGATCAAATCAGCGAATCCCCCGAGGCCGTGCGCGCCTGGCTGGATGAATGGGTGTACGGCGTTCAGGACCGCGCCGAATACTGGCAGAAACTGGGCGCGGAAACGCACGAACGTCTGCGCGTGACCCCCAACCTGAGCAGCCCTGTCAACTACGGAGCGTACTGAAATGGAATACAACGCCTCAGAACTGATGATTATCAATGCCGCCCGCCTGCTGCGCGATGGGGACGTGGTGTTCGTGGGCGTGGGCCAGCCCAATCTGGCCTGCAACCTGGCGCGCCGCACCCATGCGCCCAACCTGCTGATGATTTACGAAGCCGGCGTCATCGGCGCCCGCCCGGCCCGCCTACCCCTGTCCATTGGCGACCCCACCCTGGTCTCCGGCGCGTCGCTGGTGTGCAGCATGTACGACGTCTTCACCCTCTACCTGCAGCGCGGCAACGTGGATGTTGGCTTCCTGGGCGGCGCGCAGATTGACCGCTACGGCAACATCAACGCTACCGTCATCGGCCCCTATGACCATCCCAAAGTGCGCCTGCCCGGGTCGGGTGGCTCGCAGGAAATTGCCGCCTGGGCTAACCGCTGCTACATCATGACCCCCCACCAGAAACGCCGCTTCCCCGAAAAAGTGGATTTTGTCACCTCGGCCGGCTTCCTGAACGGGAACGGCGAGCGACAGGCCGCCGGGCTGCGCGGAGGCGGGCCTCAGGCTGTGGTCACCAACCTGGGCATCCTGGAACCCGACGACAGCGGCGAGATGATCCTCACCGCCCTGCACCCCGGCTGCACGCTGGAACAGGCTCAGGAGAATACGGGCTGGCCGTTAAAGGCCGCTTCCCAACTGCGTCTGACCGAACCCCCCACCACCGAAGAACTGCGCATCCTGCGGGATGAATTGGACCCTGACCGGATCTATCTCAAATGAGTGATTCGTCGCCCATTGAAGTTCTGATCACCAACCGTTTTTCGGACGCGCTGATGGATGAGCTGCGCGAACTTTCGCCGCGCCTGCACATCACCCACCACCACGCCCGCCGCGCCGAAGAGATTCCCAATGATCTTTGGGAGCGCTGCGAGGTGCTCTACACTGATTCCGTGCTGCCTGACCCCCAAAGCGCCCCCAACTTGCGCTGGGTGCAGTTTCACTACGCCGGCATTGATTTTGCCATCGACTCGCCCCTGCTGCAAAAACCCGACCTGCTGGTCACCACCCTCAGCGGCGCGAACGCCCTGCAGACCTCCGAATATGTGATCATGATGCTGCTGGCCCTCGGCCACCGCATGCCCAGCCTGATCCAGAATCAGATCAAGGCCGAATGGCCGCGCGACCGCGACCGCTGGGACCGCTTCAGCCCCGTGGAACTGCACCACGCCACCGTGGGTCTGGTGGGCTACGGCAGTATCGCCCGCGAGACCGCCCGGCTGCTCAAGTCTTTCCAGGCCACGGTGCTGGCCGCCAAGCGCGATGTGCGCCACCCCGAAGACAGCGGCTACCACCTGCCTGGCCTGGGCGACCCCAACGGTGAATACTTCGACCGGCTCTATCCCATCGAAGCCATCACGCACATGATCAAGCTGTGCGATTTCGTCGTCATCACCCTGCCCCTGAATCAGAACACCCGCGGGCTGATCGGCGAAAAAGAGCTGCGCGCCATGAAACCCAGCGCCTACCTGGTGGATATCGGGCGGGGCGGCGTGGTGCAGCACGACGTGCTGATCGAGGCCCTGCAGGAAAACCGCCTGGCCGGGGCCGCGCTGGATGTCTTCCCCGAAGAGCCGCTGCCCTCCACCAGCCCGCTGTGGCGCATGCCCAATGTGCTCATGTCGCCGCACATCGCCGGCATCAGCCCGCATTACCCCGAACGCGCTGTGGAGCTTTTCTCCGATAATCTCATCCGCTATCTCAACAACCAGCCTCTGCTCAACCGTTACGACCTGAGTCTGCGCTACTGAGCCCGGTTCGAACCCTTAAGACGCCCCACCCTCTCCGGGGGGTGGGGCGCTTTTTTTATGCTGCGGCGCGGTCAGGGGCGGTAATCTATGATATCATTGGCAAATTATGCCGATGAAACCCACCCGCATACCCTACCTGCTGTTTGACCTGGGCGGAACCCTGCTGTACTTTGACGGCGATTGGTCCCAAACCATCCGCCGGTTCTCCCAGCGCCTGGAAGACCGCCTGACAGCCTGGGGCTATACCTTCCCTGCCGGTCAAATTGCCGCGGAACTTTTCGACCGCAACCAGGATCACCACCTGGAACCCGACCCCGAATACCGCGAACTGGCCACCGCCGATCTGGTCACAGAGGTGCTGGCCCAACACCACATTCAGCTCAGCTCCAGCCGCCTGCGGCTGGCCCTGGCGGCCATGTATGCCGTCTCTGAGGCTCAATGGTGGCCCGAAGCAGACGCCGCCCTCACCCTGCGCCAACTGCGCTCGGAAGGATACCGCCTGGGCGTGGTTTCCAACGCGGGCGACACGCTGGATGTGCACGCCCTCGTTCAAAAAGCCGGCCTGCGCTCCTATTTTGATTTCATCCTGGTCTCCGCCTCGCTGGGCCTCACCAAACCCCACCCCGCCATCTACCAGCGCGCCCTGGCGCATTGGGGCGCTCTGCCCCACCAGACCGCCATGATCGGCGACACCCCCCTGGCCGATATCGACGGCGCGCGCGGGTTTGGGATTCATCCCATCTGGATCACACGCCGCGCCCCCCAGGGGCAGCAGCCCAGCCAGCCCCCCGCGGCGGTCATTCAAACCTTAGCCGAACTGCCTCCCCTCCTGCGCACATGGAATCCTCAGCCCTAAAACCTGCCCCCAAAGCCCTGCCCTACATCGCCCTCGCCTCCGGCATCCTGGCCCTCAGCCTGTCGGCCCTGTTTGTACGCTGGGCCGAAGCCCCCGGAACCATCACCACCTTTTACCGCATGGCCTTTGCGGCCTTGTTCATGCTGCCCTTTTACCTGCGCCACCAGCAGCGCGCCGCCCAACGAACCCCCTGGCGGCTGCTGGCCTGGACCCTGGTAGGCGGGCTGTTCACCGCTTTAGATCACATCTTCTGGGCGGTCGGCATCCAATACACCACCGTGGCCAACGCCACCCTGCTCAATTACATCGCCCCGCTGTGGGTTTCGGTGTTCGCCTTCCTGGTGTGGAAAGAAAAAATGCCCAGGGTCTTCTGGGCCGGTCTGGTGCTCACCCTCACCGGTGCAGCCGTCGTCTTTGGCAATGACATCCTGCGCAACCCCCACCTGTCGCGGGGCGACCTGCTGGCCACCATCTCCAGCCTGTTTTACGCCGCTTACTTCCTCACCACCCAGCGCGCCCGCCGCAGCCTGGACACCATGTCTTACATCTGGCCAGTGGTGGTGGTGTGCGCCGTCATTCTGCTGGGCGTCAACCTGGCGGCCGGCATCCCCCTGACGGGCTATTCTGCCCAGGCGTATCTCACCTTCTTAGGGGCGGCGCTGATTTCACAAGTGATCGGGTATTTTTCGGTGGGTTACGCCCTGGGCCATCTGCCCGCTTCGGTCGTCTCCCCCACCATGATCCTGCAGCCGGTCTTCACCGCCCTGTTGGCCATCCCCCTGGCGGGTGAACTGCTCAGCCTGCCGCAGCTTCTGGGTGGGCTGGCCGTACTCCTGGGCATTTTCCTGGTCAACCGCCGCTAGGCAATTCCCCCTGCTCGCGCAGGTACGCCAAAAATTCTATCACCACCTGCGGGTCAAACAAGCGTCCTGATTCCTCGTGCAGATACGCCGCGATCCTTTCCGGCTCCCACGGCTGTGGGCGGTAGGGGCGGCTGCTGTGCAGCGCATCCCACACATCCACCACCGCGAAAATGCGCGCCGCCAGGGGGATTTCTTCCCCGCGCAGTCCGCGCGGATAGCCGCTGCCGTCCCAGCGCTCATGATGCCCATAGGGGATATCTAAGGCCGGGCGCAGGAAGTCAATATCCGCCAGCATGTAATAGGCATGCATCGGATGTTGGCGCATGATGACCCACTCTTCGTCCGTCAGTGGGCCGGGTTTCAGCAGCACCTGATCGGGAATACCCATCTTGCCGATGTCGTGCAGCAGCGCCCCGCGCCGCACATGCGCCAGGTTTTCGCCGTTCATTCCCATGCGCTGCGCCAATTCCACCACCCATTCGGTCACCCGCTCGGAATGTCCCTCCGTCTCATAATCGCGCAGTTCCAGCGCCCGCGCCCAACCGGCGATGGTGGCATCATAGGCCTGGGTCAGCTTGCGGAACAGGGCGGCGTTATCAATGGCGATGGCCGCCTGGTTGACCATCGACTCGATAAAACTCACATGTTCCAGCTCCAAATCCGGTGTGGAACGCTGATACACCTCCAGCACGCCCTGCACCTGCCCTTCCACCAACAGCGGGAAGGCCAGGTAACCGGTAAAGCGCTCGGCGGCAAGGTCTATGCCTCCAAAGAAGGACGGCGGCACCTCGGACAGGCGCGAAATCACCACAGTGTGCTGGTTTTGGGCCGCCAGGCCCGCGTAGCCCTCGCCCAGCGCGTAGCGCACGTGCTGTACGGAGTTGGTAAAGAATCCTCGGCCGGCCGCGTACGTTAATTGCTGCGTCTCTGGGTTCATCAGGAGGATGTCGGCAGCCTCGGCGTGAGTCTGCAAGGTGATGTGCTCCAATACGGTGCGCAGCACCTCCTGTAAATCAATGCGCGCTGTGATGGTTAAATCCACGTCCCGCAAGGCGGCAATTTGCTGGTACTGCTGCTGAAGGCGCGCCTGAGTGCGCTTCTGCTCGGTCACATCCCGCAAAATGGTCAGAACACACCGTTCCCCGTTCAGCTCCACCGTGCGCGATGACACCTGCCCAATGCGCAGCGCGCCGCCCTTCACCCGCATGGAAGCTTCAAAATCCAGCACCTCGCCGCTTTCCCGCAAGCGTGAAGTCAGCAGCTTTTCATCCTCCGCTGAGACCCACAGACCCAGGTCCATCACCGATTTTCCCAGCGCTTCCTGCGGTTCATAGCCGGTGACGCGCGTAAAGCCGTCGTTTACCTCTAAGAAGACGCCGTCTGACATGCGGTTAATGCTGATGGAATCGGGCGTGGTGCGGAATGCCTTTGAAAACTTCTCTTCCGAATCGCGCAGAGCCTGTTCAATTTTTACGCGAACACTGATGTCTTCCACCATGCCAATGCCGCCCACGGCCTCGCCCTGGTCGTTCAAAAAGGGCGCAGTGCGCATCCATACAAATATTTGCACACCGGATTGGGTGGTCTGATATTCGCCTTCGTAAAAACCCTCGCGGCCTTCCAGGGCGGCCCGCAGCGCGGGGATCACCCGCTGATCTTTCAGCTCGCCCATATTCATGCGAATCAGCCGCTTGGGGGGAGCCTGCAGGATATCGGCGAAGCGCTGGTTCAGGCGGGTGATGCGCAGATCGCGGTCGTACTGAAAAATGCCCACCGGCGTCTTTTGGAAAATGGTGCGGTAGCGCCGTTCGCTGTCGCGCAGCCTTTCTTCCACCTGCACGCGTTCGGTCACATCCGTCACCAGGCTCAGCACAGCCTGTTCCCCCTGCCAGTCAATGGGCGCGGCCTGAATATGCACAAAGCGGATATTTCCCTCACGGGTGAGGATCCGCACCGCTTCCAGAGTCTTCTTCTCGCGCAGCAGCACCTGTGAGACCGCTGTGCGGATCATTTCATAGTCTTCGAGGTGTACCACTTGATCCAGACGCAGCTGCAGCAAATCAGCCAGGCTGTAACCGCTGATCAGCTCGCTGGCCGCGTTGGCAAACAGGATGCGGCCATCACGAGTTGAAACCAAAACCGCCTCGCTGGCCGTTTCCACCAATAGACGATACTTCTCTTCGCTTTGCTTGAGGGCCTGCGTGCGCGCGCGCACCTCGCGGCGCAGGGTTGCCCCCCACACCAGGCTCAGCACTGTGAACAACAGCAGCCCCCCCAGTCCGAATAAGGCAACGCGCAGGTAAGGCCATGTGCGCAGCGCCTGGCCAAATGTGCGCGGCTGGTACAGCTGGGTCCAGTTTTCCAGAATACGGTCGTAAACCCCTTCGCGCTTTACCAGGTTAAGCCCCTGATTGAGGAGATTTAAAACATCCTGATTGCCCTCGCGCACCGCAAAGCCGTAACGCACGGTCTGCGGGCTGTCCACCCCCAGGGCCTTCAGCCGCCAATTTGGGTTCTTCTGCAGGAAATAATGTCCCTGCGCCTCGTTGAGCAAAGCTGCGTCGTAGCGTCCCGCGGCCAGCAGCGTCAGCGCATCGGGGGCGTTTTCCACCAGAATCACCTGTTCCGCCAGACCGCTGCGCACCAAATATTCCTCCATCACCCCCCCGCGCTGCACCACCACCGCCTTGTCGCGCAAATCCTCCATACCCTTCAATTCAGAGGCTTGGGGCACAAACAGATCAAAGCTTAAATAGGCATAGGGTGTGGAAAAATCGTAAATTTTCTCGCGTTCGTCGGAATAGGCCATGCCCGCGACGGCGTCAATGCTGCCTTCCTCCAGCCAACGGCGCACATCCCCCCAGGATCCCTGCCAGATTTCGACATTGACATTCAGCGCCTCCCCCACCGCCCGCGCCATTTCCATATCCAGCCCCTGAGGTTGGTCGCCGGTCGTGTAGGAGTAGGGCGGGTAGTTCCAGTCGCCGCCGATGCGCAGGGTGCGGCGTCCGCTGGTGGGGGTCGGGGTGATTTGCCAGCCGGCCTGCGCCTCGCGCACGGGCAGGCTGCTGAGCGCCAACGCACCCACCAGCATCCCCAGAAGCACCGCAAGCGGCCAAGCCCTACGCTTCATAATGCGCCCACCTTGCTTTAGCACCAGCTTGCCCAGGTGTGTTCAACCACAACCACGCCAGCACTGTATACCGCCATTTTTAACCACGCAGGGCGCAAGGTCTCCAGCCCAATGCCGTTCCCCCTGCGCCCCACACTGAAAACGAGAGATTAGAAATCGTCCAACTCAGGCCGGTTTTGCAGCACGTCCTCAATCCGCTGCACCACATCGGGAGTCAGTTTCGGCAAGACTTTTAACGCCTTCAAATTCTCATGCACCTGCTCCACCCGGCTTGCGCCGGTGATCACTGTACTCACATTGGGGTTCAGCAAGCACCACGCCAGGGCCATCTGCGCCATGGTGCAGCCCAAATCATCCGCAATGGGCTGCAGTTGGCGGGCTTTTTCAATCGCTTCCGGCCGCAGCATGGTCTTGGCCAGCCACTCATACCCCGGCAAACTCGCCCGGCTGCCCTGGGGCACCCCCTGGTTGTATTTGCCGGTCAGCAGACCCGAGGCCAGCGGACTCCAGATGGTGGTGCCGTAGCCCAGGTTGCGGAACAGCGGTTCGTATTCCATTTCAAAGCGGTCGCGGTGCAGCATATTGTACTGGGGCTGCTCCATGCTCGGCGGGCGCAGGCCGTTGAGGCGCGCCAGCTTATCGGCTTCGATGATATCCGCGGCGCTCCATTCGGAGGTGCCCCAATACAGGGCTTTGCCCTGGCGGATCACCTGATCCATGGCCCACACCGTCTCTTCAATGGGCGTGTTGCGGTCAGGGCGGTGGCAAAACACCAGGTCCACATAGTCCAGCTGTAAGCGGCGCAGGGCGTTGTTCACACCTTCATACACATGCTTATACGACAGGCCGCGGTCGTTGGGGCCTTTGCCGCCCCAGAAAATTTTGGTTGAAACCACGTAGCTTTCGCGCCGCCAACCGACCCGTTGGAGGACATTGCCCATCACGATCTCGGCATTGCCGTTGGCGTAGGTTTCCGCGTTATCAAAAAAATTCACGCCAGCTTCATAGGCCGCCACCATACATTGTTCAGCGATCTCCTCGCCCACCTGGCCGCCGTACGTCACCCAGGCACCCAAAGACAATTCGCTCAGCTTCAGCCCCCATTTACCCATTTTACGGTATTCCATCAAACATCCTCCTTAACTGAATTAAAAACATTATACTGATTCCAATCGCTAATTTCATCCTCTCCAAAGCGTTTGTATTAAGCCTAACAAATCTCTTAACTTACCGGTCGGCTGCGCGCGCTGAAATGGTCCCCACGCTCACAAAATAATCATACGCCTCGCGGATGGCCTCATCCGCCGGGCGCGGCGGGCCCAGGCGCAGCTCCACGCTGGCTTTGCGCCCGTCCACATAAAACAGCCGCCCCGCCATGCGCAGGGCCAAGACGGCCGACTGCAGAGTCAAATACTGTGAAAACCAACTGGCCGGCAGCGCCAAACGCCGCGCCACCCCGGCTGGCAGCACCACCGTGGGCGGCTCCACCCCAGCCAGGGCGGCAATCTTCTTCACCAGTTCCACCAGGGTCAAATTGTCACCCGCCAGCAAATAGCGCTCTCCGCGGCGGCCGCGTTCCAGCGCCGCCAAATGCCCCGCCACCACATCGGCCACATGCACCACGTTCAGCCCGCCTTCCACCAGAGCGGGCAGCTTGCGTTGGGCCACCTGCACCACCAGGGAGGTATTGTGGCGGTAAATATCCCCCGCGCCCATCACCAGGGTGGGGTTAACCGTCACCACATCCAGTCCCGCGGCCACCGCGCGCTGGGCCTCCAGCTCCGACAGGTATTTGGCGTAGGCGTAGGGCCAGGACTGCGGTGGGTAATTCCAGGTGTGGTTTTCATCCATGCCGCTGCGTACCGTGCCGGCCAGCGGCCCCCCCTGGGGCACGCCCAAAGCCGCCGCCGAGCTGGTCAACACCACACGCTGCACCCCGGCCTGGTGGGCCGCCAAAAACACCGACCGGCTGCCCTCCACCGTCACCGCATACAGCCGCCCGGCGTCATGATCATCCCCCAGCATGGCTGCCGCGTGGAACACCACCTGCACATCCTGCATGGCTGCGTCCAGCGACTCAGGCTGGGTCAAATCCCCTTCCACCCGTTCCACGGGCAGGTCTTCCAACAGGCGCATATTACTGGTGGGACGGCGCAAAGCCCGCACCGTGTAGCCAGCCGCAAGCAGCCCGCGGCACAGCGCGGCCCCAATAAACCCCGTGGCTCCCGTCACCAGCGCCCGCATGCGTTACCGGTCCAGCCACTCAATTATGGTGGCCTCGCCCTGCCCCACCCCCACGCACAGCGTGGCCAGGCCGTAGAAAGGCTGCCTGGCGTCCGCCGCACGGCGGCTCATCTCGTGGAACAGGGTGGTCAAAATCCGCGCGCCGGAGCAGCCCAAAGGATGCCCCAGGGCGATCGCGCCGCCGTTGACGTTGGTGATCTCCGGCGCAAAGCCGGCCTCATCCATCACCGCCAGCGACTGCGCGGCAAAGGCTTCATTTAATTCAATCAGCCCAAGAGCTTCGGCTTTCACCTGGGTGCGCTGAAGCAGCTTGGCCGTCGCCGGGATCGGCCCCAGGCCCATCACCCGCGGGGGCACGCCCGCCGCCGCCGACCCCACCCAACGTGCCCTGGCCTTCAGCCCCAGGGCTTTGGCGCGCTCCGCGCTCATCAGCAGAAGCACCGCCGCGCCGTCGTTCATGCCCGACGAGTTGCCCGCGGTCACAGTGCCGCCGGCGCGAAAAGCCGGTTTCAGTTTAGCCAGCGATTCCAGCGAGGTATCCCGCCGCGGGCGCTCATCCTGCGCCACCACCAGCGGCTCCCCCTTGCGCTGCGGGATGCTCACCGGCACAATTTCAGCCGCAAAGCGCCCTGAGTCCATGGCAGCCACGGCGCGCTGGTGGCTGGAGAGGGCAAAAGCATCCTGGCGCTCACGTGAAATGCCGTACTGCTCGGCCACGTTCTCGGCCGTCTCCCCCATGGGGTCCGTGCCGTACATCTCCTGCATTTTGGGGTTGGGGTAGCGCCATCCCAAAGCCGTGTCAAAGGCCGTCAAATTGCCAAAAGGAAAGCCGTTTTCAGCTTTGGGCAGCGAATAGGGCGCGCGCGACATGCTCTCCACCCCGCCCGCCAAAAAGACATCGCCTTCGCCAGCCGCGATGGCCCGCGCCGCCATGTTCACCGCCGTCAGACCCGAAGCGCACAGGCGGTTAAAGGTCACCCCGGCCGTCTCCACCGGCAGCCCCGCCAGCAAGGCAGCCATGCGCGCCACGTTGCGGTTATCTTCGCCCGCCTGGTTGGCGCAGCCCAAATACACCTCTTCCACCACCGCGGGGTCCAGCCCGCTGCGCTCCAAAACGGCCCGCAGCACCAGCGCCGCCAAATCGTCCGGTCTCACTTTCGATAAAGCCCCGCCCAAAGCGCCAATGGGTGTGCGCACTGCATCTAGGATGACCACTTCTTTCATGACGAACCTCCCTGCAAATGGAATTTCAATGGATGATTCATTCTACCATCAACGCCTCAGGCCCATCGTCAAAAAATCAGCGGGGATTTTGTCATAGATTAGTGACATCGTGTCTGTCCCAAGAGTGGTAGGTTTTGAAAAAAGAGCAAGCTCCGAGTAAACTGGTAGGTGCTTAAGGCCACCAAGTTACCGGAGCTTGCCATGTCTATTGTCACCTTACAGATACCAGAAGTCAA
>NZ_LGCM01000065.1 GCF_001306035.1 Levilinea saccharolytica | reverse complement strand
GTGGAACAATCAATGGGTGGGGGTGGCGGTAGAGGTAGGGGTGTCGGTGGGGGTGAGGGAGGGTTTCAGCAGGGAGATATCGCGGGGAGCGTCGTGATTTCCAGCCAAAACCACCCATTGATTGTTCCACACCAGCCAGGTGAAACCCGCCAGACAGAGGAACAGCACAGCCGCCAGCCAGGGAGCGGCCGCCAGCAGGGCGTTGGTTTTTTTTCGAGGGGGCTGGGCAGGGCTGCGGCGCACCGCCACAGGCGAGGTGCGGTCGGGGGACATGACCGGTGCGCTGGGGCGGGCGGTGACGGTGACCTGACGGGTGGCCCCGAGGTCGGGCGCGGGCGGGGTGAGCTGGCTTTGGGCTTCACGCTGACGGCGGACAGCCCAATGCATGCCTTTACGCGCACGTTGGCTGGTGGGGTTCACCTCCAGCGCGCGTTTGAGAAATTGGATGCTTTCCTGGGGGGCGGCCACCGCCGCCAGGATGAGCCAGGGCTCTTCCAGGTGGGGGGCCAGATGTGCGGCTTCTTCGGCCCAACGGCGGGCAGACGCGCTGTCGCGTTGGGAGAGGGCCTGGCGGGCCCGATGCAGCGCCTGAAGAGCGGCAGGTTCAACGGCCTGGCTCATGGGGCGGGGGTTTCCTCAACATCTAGCGGGTCAACGGTTTCGTTGTTCACGTAACAGATGATGCCGTTGGCCACGCCGCGGGCCACCAGTTCCGGCTGCTGGGTGAGGATTTCTCGATCCAGATTGAGGAATCCGGTTTCGATGATGGCGGCGGTGGTGTCGGTGTGGATTTCATTGAACATGTGGTAGTCGGTCATGTCAACGGTGATGGTGTTGACATGAAACTTGAGATTGGTGAGGGCCTGATAACGCTGGATGAGGCAGGTTTCCAGGCGGTTGGCTTTTTCGGGGTAGGCGGAGTACATGGCAGCGGCCACTTTGAAGCCCGTGGCTTCATCGTTGACGTACACGCAGGAGTCATTGTGAATGGAGACCAGCGCGGCGGCGCGGTACTGCACCAACAGCGGGTCGCGCTCCTTCAGCAAATCCACATCGTAACCCGCCTGAATCAGGTAATCGCGCACATAGGTGGCAATTTTCAAATTAACATCCAATTCTGTCAGGCCGTCATCGCACACTGCACCGGAATCGTAGCCCCAGTGACCGGCAACGATTCCGACGCGGGGGCGGGAGGAGGGGGTGAGGGTGTTGAGCGGCGCGCCGGGGGTGGGGGTGAAGCCGCCGCTTTGCACGGCCAGGAGCATTTCGTTGAGAAGCTGATCGGAAAAAAGATTGCTGGGCGTCCACATGGTGAGCAAGGTGGCCATGATGATGCCGACTGTCAGCACGGATTGCAGCGCGTTTAGAGCGCTGTAGGGGGCTGTGCGGGCGGGGCGCGGAGCGGGGCGAGAAGGAATCGAATTATTCATACTGATGATAGTACTCAATTTGAGGAATTCCGGCAAGCCTTTTTCTGGATATAGGCGCGACTTGACGCGGGGTTAAGGAGCGTTGTATAAATGAATTAACTTTAGAAAAATATGAGGCTTTGAAAACACAATGAGTGTGGGCGGTGAAGACCTGCGCAGCGCCATGCGGCACTGGACCACAGGCGTGGCCATTTTGACCAGTCAATTGGACGGCGCGCGGCACGGCATGACGGTGAATTCTTTTACTTCGGTATCGCTGTACCCACCGCGGGTGGTGGTGACTCTGGCGCGGCGGACGCGCACCTTCCGTATGGTGGAAGAGAGCGGCATTTTCGCCGTTACCATTCTGCGTGAGGATCAGTTGGAAGCGGCGGAGCGTTTCGCGGGGCGCATCCCTGAGGATGGGGACCGCTTTGCGGGTTTGACCTGGGCTGAGGCGGCCAGCGGTGCGCCGCTTTTGGCAGGCGGGCTGGCCTTTTTGGACTGCAAGGTGGTACACCGCTACGACATGGCCGAATCGACCCTGTTGGTGGGCGAAGTGCTCCAGGTTCAGCTGGGCGCGGATGGGCGGCCTTTGGTGTATTTGGATCGGAAGTTTCATACGATCGGGTGATGACCTCAACGACTTTGACTCTGGATGAGCGCCGCACTTTGCTGCGGCTGGCACGTGAGACGGTGGCGCGCACGGCGCGCCGACAGACTGTGAATGTGCGGGTGGAGGACTATTCACCCGCGCTGCAGGCCTGGGGTGCGTCTTTTGTGACCCTGACCACGGCGGATGGAGATCTGCGCGGGTGCATCGGTGCGTTGGAAGCCTACCAGCCTTTGGTGCAAGATGTGTGCGAGCACGCCGCGGCGGCGGCCAGCGAGGATTACCGTTTTTACCCCGTGAGGCCCGAAGAGGTGGATAGTTTGCACATCGAAATTTCGATCCTGACCGCGCCGCAGATCTTGGAATACAGCGACGGGGCCGATCTGGCGGCGCGGCTGCGCCCTGGGGTGGATGGGGTTATTTTGTGGGATGGAGGGCGGCGAGCGACGTTTTTACCGCAGGTGTGGGAAAAGCTGCCCGATCCAGAGGAGTTTTTGGCGCATTTGTGTATGAAAATGGGCGCACCGGCAGACACCTGGCGGCGGCGTAAGCTGCGCGTGGGGGTGTATCAGGTGGAGGAATTCCACGAAGGGCAAATTTAAACCTGAGAAGGTTCCATACTGGGAGAAAAGGGAGCGCTTTCCGGTGGTATGCCGGAAAGCGCTTATTGAAGGGCGTCCCTGCTTCTCCAGGAAACAGGTGAAGGCAAAACAGGCTTAGAGGATACCCGCGGCCTGTTTGTAGGCTTGACCTTGCAGATGGGCGGTGATGGTGGCGGCGTAAACCGTGGTGAGCAAGACGCCGATACCGCAGGCGATGGAGCCCAGGGGGGCGATGAAGCCGCCGATCAGGCCGCCCAGGAGCACCAGCAAGTAGGCCACGGGGGCTTTTTTCACCAGGCCGAAGACTTCCCCAAAGCGCAGGCCGTCGCCGATGTTGCCTTTGGCGGCCAGGTTGCCGAAAGCGGCGGGGATGAGGAAGGCCATGAGAATGCCGTAGATGAGGGCCAGACCGCCGCAGCACACGGAGACGGCGATCATGACGATGCCCAGGGTCTCCTGGTCCAGCTCCACGGCGACGCCGATGGGCGCAACCAGCTGGATGGGCAGCACAAAGAGGATCATCGGCAGGCTGTAAACAAAACTGACGATGAAGGCTTTGAAGCCCTTGCCAAGGAAACCGCCGAAGTCGATCCCGGGGAGCAAGTCGGGGTCATGGGTGATGACGCGCCGGGTGATTTCCAGGCCCCATCCCATGACATAAAATTGACCGATGACCGGGATGAGGGAGATGAGAGCAGTGAGGGCGACTTTTTTGAACCACTCAGGGTCCTTGAAAACGTATGAAAAAGCCTGACCGAATTCCATGCCTGTCCTCCTTATCTATGAGCTGAGACTGTGGGTAAACATGCCTACAGGGTTGAGAATACTATACTCAGAAATACGGCGGGGCGCAAGCGCAAACCCCGCCGTTTCTGTTTGTGGAGAGGCGATTAGAGCCAGCCTTGCTTTTTCATCAGGTCGGTGAGGACGGGGATGACCACGTATTCGCCGTTGTTGGCTTTGACAGCGAAATAGATGCTGCCGATCAGCCAGATAATACCGCAGAAGCCAACGGTGAGGAGGGAGATGACCAGACCCACCACACCCCATCCCAGGGCTTGAATGTGATGATAGCGAATGAAGGGGCTTTCCGCTTTTTCTTTTACGAAGAGCATGATGACCAGGGAAACCCAGGGAGCGAGGAGATAGGACAGGATGGCCCAAAGTTTTTCATCACTGGTGGGCTGAACGGTAGACGGCTGTTCGGACATAATGGATTCTCCTTAGATATTGCCAAGTTTAGGAATTACAAAATGGAATGGCCAGATTATAGCATAATCTGGATCAACATTATCAACAGGCCAGAAGCCGCCTGTTCTTAGAGGTGGAAATATTGATCCACTTTCAGGACAAAGATCACCCCGCGGCGGTTGGCAGGCTCGTTGGATTTGCCGCTGGTGGTGCGGATGATCTGGAGCGCCTGCTCCACCTGTTCATCCTCCAGGCCGATCAGAAGGGTGGAATGGCCGCGGCGCAGGAAACCACCGGTGGAGGCGATGGTGGTGACGCGCAGTTCCGCGCTGGTGAGAGCGCTGGAAATGGCATCGGTATCCGAATCCGGTACGATGGTAATTATGAGCTTCATGGCTAAAACTCCTCAAAATGTTCGATATCCAGACCAAAAACCGTAGCCCCGCCGATGGTGATGGGGGTGGGGGTGGGCAGGGGCAGGGGGGCGCTTTCCAACGGCACGGCGATATACTCCACCCGCTGGCGGCAGGTGCTGGTGAGAATATCTACAGCTTCTTGATGACGATTTTTGGGGAGAACAATTAGAAGGGTGGCATTGCGGCGGCCTAAGAAACCACCGACACTGGGGAGACGTTCGGCGACCAAGCCTGCTTGTTCCAGGCTGTTATGCGCGTTTTCAATATCCTGGGCCTGAACCACGGCAATGAGCATTAAGTGAGGATCCTTCGTGTACATCAGGGCAAGTTCCTCCTTTCTTCAAGATTGGGAGACTGCGGTTCTTCATCCAATTGGACACGGTGTGAGCCAGGGTCTTGGATGATGATGGATTCGCCGGTGGCAAAGCGAACCTCAGTTTCCCTGGGTTGACAGGATATCAATGTCTGATGATATTTTACCGTAACTGGAGTAAAAAATCGATTAAAACCATGCACAATTACCCCATTTTTAACAAATTGGTGCACGCCCGCCAGGCGCAGGAAGAGATGAATGGGGGGCAGGCCGCGCAGGGGGTTCATTTCACCCAGGCAGGGCTGGCCGGGGGCGGCGGGATAAATCTCGCGAAAGGTGCCGCCCGCGCGCAAGGCGGCGGCGATGCCGTTCATCAGGCGGGTGAGAATCTCCGCGGCCAGATCGAAATATCCATATTGGAGCAGGCCGTCCACGATGAGCGCATTCCACAGAGGGGAAACCCCGCAGGCGCGGCTGGGGGCCGGGGGGCAGCGGTCGGGGGGGGCCAGAGCCAGGCCGAAGGGCTGTAGGTAGCGCGGGATGAGGGTGGTTTCCACCAATTCGCGGGCGCGGCGCGGTGAGGGGATGCCCGCCCACAGGGGCAGCAGCAGGCTGAGGTCGTCCTGCGAAGTGTCGGGGGCTTCCAGGCGGCCTGTGGTTTGGGGGGAAATGTTCTTGACCGCCAGGGTGTGCAGCTTTTTGTAGGCCTTTTCCGAGGTCCAGCGGGCGTGGCCCTGGTTCCAGGTGAACTGCACGGCGCTGATCTCTTCGCTGAGGGGGCCGTCTTCCCCTTCGCCTTCCAGGATTAGCAGTACTGGCTGGGTGATCTCCTGGGGGGTGTAAAGGTGCAGATGCAGGCGGGTGGGCTGTTTGAAGGATTTGCGCAGGCGGTGCAGCCCGCTGCCCTGGAAAGTGAACAGCAGGCGGACGGGGCGAGTGGTGTGGGTGAGGGCGTCGCGGTAGCGGTAGGTGCGGGCCTTGGAATCCCAGGTGGATTCCACCGCCTGGCGCAGGGTGTTCAGGCGCGGCTGGAGGGCGGCCTGATCCTCCGTGCGCCCCAGCAGGGCAGCGATCTGGCCCAGGGATTGTCCTTCGCGGTACAGCATGGCGGCCAGGGAGGGACATTCCAGGCGGGCGGGGGGCACACCCTGGGCGTGGGGGTTCCAGCGGTCGTAGAGAGGGGAATCTTCCAGGCCGGTCTGCAGGGGATGATCCCATTCCGGCCAACCGTCCTGATCGCGATCGCGGTCGGGGGCAAACCAGCGCAGGAAAAAGCGGCGCAGCTGGGGATAGAGCGGCTCCAGCCAGGGCAGATCGGGCTGTTGGCGGTGCAGCTCCAGGGCCAGCACCGAGAGCAGGGGTTGGGCCAAATGGCGCGAACGTTGGCCGGCCAGGCCGGGTTTCCAATCAATGAAGCCGTCTTCCTGCTGCACGGCGAGGAAATTGAGGAGGAGACCGCGGGCCAAATCTACCCCGCCGGGGCCCAGCAGAGCGGCCAGGTAGGCCGAATCCAGGCTGGGCTGGCCGTTCCACTGGTGGTCGTAGTCGCTGCCGTCGCCGCGCAGAGAATGGCCCTGGTCGGGGCGGCGGCTGAGAACGGCGGAAGGGTGGGGCAGATGGGCTGAGGCAGGGAGGAACAGGGCAGGGGCGATGTGTTGGCTGAGGGCCAGGGCGGCGTCCCAATCGGGACTGCCGGTGCGGATGGAGACGGTTTGGGCGGCGTGGAGCAGCTCGGCACGGGCGGTTTCGGCCTCCCAGGGGCTGTCGGCGGCAGCGCGGGCGGCTTCAAAAGAGGCCTGCGGGTCGGCCAGGGCGGCCAGCGCCCAGGTGAAGCTGCGCTCGACGCCGGGGGGCAGATCCACGCTGAGGGCCAACCCTGGGTAAGGCCCCTGGCTGGCGGCGGCCCCGCCCGCCAGAAAGCACACTGGCGCAAGGTTGGCGCTGCGGCCTTGCAGGGCGGGGGAAAGCTGGAGGGGCAGAAAGGCCATGCTCTGGCCGCCGGGCAGGGGGCTGAGCACGGCACACCATTCCAGGGTGAAGCGTTGGGGCAGGACGGAAGGGTTCTTAAAGGTGAAGCGCCCCGCCAGAATTTGTGAGGTGGGCACGCGGATTTCTAGTACGGCATCAACGGAGGGCAAGGGCGCAAAGGCCAGGCGCACAAAGCCGGGCGACAGGAAGGTGAGGCGCGCAGGGGCTGCGAAGGCCTGCGGATCCTGCACGGCGGCGCCCGGGGTGACAAAGCGCGGGAAGAGGCGCATCCAATGGGCGCGCAGACCGAAGGTGGTGTGCAGGCTGAGGGCGGGGGGTTGGCCCGCGGCGCTCAGTTCCCAGACGATATCGTTGGGATATTCCGGGCGGCTCAGACGCTGGTCGGCGGCCAAAGGCACGGCAACGGGAGGGGTCAATGGGAGTTCCAGCGGAAGCATGACACTCTTATTGTACAGCGCAACCGAAAAAAGGCGGCAAGCGGCGCAGAATCGAATTGAAGCGGGAGCGGGGGGTTTGTGCTAGAATCGAGGAAACGGGAACGAAGCTTGCTCCTGTATCGTTAAAAGAGCGGACACCCTGCGCCTGTGCGCGGCCGGTGATGAGGAGAAGAACTGAGACGCCTATGAACGAGAACCCGACCGACCCGAAACCTGCCGGTGAAGACCCGCAAAAGCCCTCTGCGGCCAGCGGCGACACCCAGCCCAACCGTCCCGGCGAACGTCTGCGCCGCCTGCTTTCTGAGGCGGAAAATGCTGAAGAAGCCCTGGAGCACCTGTCGCGGCACCCCACTGGCGAGACAGACGCCACCGGCGGGTGGTACGCTGAGTTCCAAACCCAGGCCCAGGCGCTGGATCATCACCCCACCGGCACGCCGGACGCCACCGGCGGGTGGTACGCGGAACTGAAGACCCAGGCTGGGCCGGTTCAGCCCGCCAGTCAGGAGCCGCCCACGGCCCCCCCGGCGAACGCCGCGGCGACTGTGGCTTCACCGGTTCAGCCGCTGGGGGCTACCCCCCCCAATGCGCAGCCTACTCCGCCCGCCCCACCGCGCAACGGCCCCGGCGTTCTGCCGCGGCGGGTGAACGAGGTGGATCCTTACGCCACCCAGGTCAGCCCAACGGCCTACGGCGCGCCGCCGCCCAGCTACCCCCCGCCGCCGCGCAGCACCCAGCCGGTTCAACCCAGCTATCCGCCGCCGCCCAGCTACCCGCCGCAGCGCCCCAGCTACGGGCCGCCTGCTCAGCGCCCTCCGACCCAACCGCCCCGTCCGCCGCGCAAACGGCCTTCTTCCGGGGGCGGTTCGTGGCAAAAATCGCTGGGCTGTTTGGGTAAGGTGCTGGTGGGCAGTTTGTTTGTGGGCGTTTTGGTGGTGATTGGCCTGCTGTCCATCGTGGTGGTGCGCTATTTCTCCATTCGCGCCACGCTGCCGGATGTGAAAACCCTGCGCGAGCGGGCTTCGCAGTTTGAAACCACGCGCATTCTGGACCGCAATGGGGATGTGCTCTATGAAATCTTAGACCCCAACGCGGGGCGGCGCACCTATGTGCCGCTGGAGAAGATTTCACCCTATCTGGTGGCGGCCACTCTGGCCACCGAGGACAAGGAGTTTTACAACCACCCCGGCTTTGACCCGGTGGGGATTTTGCGCGCCTTTTGGCAGAACTACACCAGCGGTGAGGTGGTTTCGGGGGCATCCACCATCACCCAGCAGCTGGCGCGCACGCTGTTGATGGACCCTTCGGAACGCTTCGAACGTTCGGTGGAGCGTAAGACGCGTGAGATTGTGCTGGCGGCAGAAATTACCCGCCTGTACTCCAAGGACGAGATCCTTGAACTGTATTTAAATGAAAATTTCTACGGCAACATGTCTTACGGCATTCAAGCCGCGGCCGAGTCCTATTTTGGCACGCAAGCGGCCAATTTGACCCTGTCGCAGTCGGCCTTCCTGGCGGGGCTGCCTCAGGCGCCGTCGGTGTATGACATTTACACCAACCGCGATCAAACCCTGGTGCGCAACAAGCAGGTGTTGGGGCTGATGTACCAGCTGAGCCTGGAAAAGAACTGCATTGATGTTTCCAACAGCGTCCAGCCGGTGTGCGTGGATGCGGCGGCGGCTACCCAGGCGGCGCGCGAGATGGAAGCCTATGAATTCAAGCCCCAACGGCAGATGATGCGCTTCCCACATTGGGTGACGTATGTGCGCGGCCTGCTGGAAGAGCAGTATGACTCGCAGCAGATTTACCGCTCTGGCTTCACGGTGTACACCACCCTGGACCCGGAAATGCAGAAGGAAGCCGAGCGGATGGTGAAGGAACAGGTCTTGGCCCTGGCAGACCGGCGCACCACAGACGGGGCATTGGTGGCGATGGACCCGGCCACGGGAGAAATTCTGACGATGGTGGGTTCGGCGGATTTTTATAATGACGCCATCTCCGGGCAGGTGAACATGGCCGTCAGCCCGCGCCAGCCGGGGTCTTCCATCAAGCCGCTGACCTACCTGGCCGCTTTTGAGAAGGGCTGGACGCCGGCCACCCTGATTTGGGACGTGGAAAGTGAATTTCCGCCTTCGGGGCGCGAGGACGACCCGGCGCCGGTGTATCAACCGGTGAATTACGACGGGCGTTTTCACGGGCCGGTGACCGTTCGTTCGGCGCTGGCCAACAGCTACAACGTTCCGGCGGTGAAGACGCTGAATTTTGTGAGCGTGTACGACGACCCCAAAACGCCCAACCCGGACGGCTTTATCAATTTTGCACAGCGCTTGGGGATCACCACCCTGACGCGCACGGATTACGGCCTGGCGCTGACGTTGGGCGGCGGGGATGTGAGCCTGTTGGAACTGACCGCGGCCTTCGGCACCATCGCCAACGCCGGTCTGCGCGTCCCGCCGGTGGCCATCACCAAGATTTTGGATTATCAGGGCAATGTGGTGTACGAATACCGCCCACCGCAGGGGGAGCAGGTGCTGCGGCCGGAGCATACCTACCTGATCAGCTCGATCCTTTCGGACAACGAGGCGCGCACGCCTATGTTTGGGGCCAATTCCGTGCTGAACCTGCCCTTTGAAGCGGCGGTGAAGACCGGAACCACCAACGATTTCCGCGACAACTGGACGATTGGGTACACGCCCGACCTGGTGGTGGGGGTGTGGGTGGGCAACGCGGATTACACGCCGATGGAGAACACCACCGGCCTGACGGGGGCCGCCCCGATCTGGTCGGAATTTATGCAGTTTGGCATTCAGCGCTGGGCCAACGGCAACCCCACGCGCTTTTCGCGGCCTCAGGGGGTGGTGGAGCGGGTGATCTGTTCGGTTTCGGGGGCTGAGCCTTCGGAATGGTGCCCGTCGCAGCGCAACGAACTGTTCGCGATGGATCAGCCGCCGCTGCCCAAGGAAGAAGACCTGTGGAAACGCACCAAGATTGACACCTGGACGGAGCTGCGCGAATCGCCGTTCTGCGCGGACTACACCGACGAGAAGTTCACTATGAACGTGACCGACCCGTGGGCGATCAAGTGGCTGCGCGAGACGGATGCAGGGCGCGCCTGGGCACAGGATAAAGGTTTTGAGGATCCGGTGATCTTTACCCCCAAACGGGAATGTAAAGAGGGGGACCCGCGGCCAACCATCCTGTTTGCGGGCCTCAACGACGGGCAGACCATCTCCAGCGGGCCGTTGGATATTTACGCGGTGGTGTATGCCAGCGCGAACTTTAAGCAATTTCGCCTGGAGTGGGGCGCCGGAGACGACCCCAAGGAGTGGCGGGTGCTGGTGGAAGGGGTGAAGAACCAGTACAAGCAGCCGGAGCGGATTTACACCTGGCCGCTGCGCAAGCCGCCCACAGGGACGGTGACGCTGCGGATTTACATGGAAAGTACGGAGGGAACCTACGCGGAACGGCGCATTCGCATCAATATGCAGGTTCCTTCCATCACCCCCACGGTGACGGTGACGCGTACGGCCACCAATGAGCCGACCCTGACGCCGACGCCGACCGCCACGGCCACCGTCACGACCACCCCGCAGCCGTCGCAAACACCCACGCCGACTCCCAGCGAGACGCCCACCCCCTGAGGGTGAGAAGCGGGCAGATTTCAGCGGGCTGAGCGGCCCTGTGCGCGGCGCAGCCCGCTTTTGGCTGCCCCCCGGCGCGGGAGGAGCACGGCGCGGAGCCGAAACCTGAGCGGACGACACCAGAAGGAGAACGAGGATGCTTTTAGAAAAAGAACGTGAAGCCATTGTGACCTTTGGCCGAAAATTGATCACCTCCCAATTGACCACCGGCTCGGGGGGGAATTTGAGCGTGATGAACCGCGAAGCCAACCTGATCGCGATTAAGCCTTCGGGGGTGGATTACTTTGAGATGCAGCCGGAGGATGTGGTGGTGATGACGCCGGAGGGGCGCATCGTGGAAGGGGACAAGAAGCCTTCCAGCGAGGTGAATTTTCACCTGGGGCTGCTGCAGTCCCGCCCAGAGATCAACGCGGTAGTGCATACCCATTCGGTGTATGCCACCACCATCGCGTGCCTCAATTGGGAGCTGCCTGCGGTGCATTACCTGGTGGGGTATTCGGGCAACAAAGTACCCCTAGCCCCCTACGCCACCTTTGGCACGCAGGCGCTGGCTGACCACATTGCGGCGGCGATTGGCCATTACAACGCCTGCTTGATGGCCAACCACGGGTTGGTGACGGTGGGCCCGAACCTGGCCACGGCCTTTGCCGCCGCGGAAGAAATTGAGCTGGTGGCGCGCATTTATTACCAGGCGCGCTGCATCGGCAATCCGGTGATCCTTTCGGATGAAGAGATGGCGGTGGTGGGCGAGAAATTTAAGACCTACGGTCAAAAGAAGTAAAACCCGCTAATCAAACATCGACATTTGCACGGCCTCTTCCCAGCCCAGCGGATCTTGATCCAGCAGGGTTGGAAAGGATTCGCGGGTAACGACCGGAGATTGTTCCAGGCGGCGCAGGTGGCGCAGCTTGAGGAAGTGCCAGCCCGCGGCGGCCTGGGCCAGCTGGGGGTTGAATTCCAGCTTGCGCAG
Source organism: Levilinea saccharolytica (assembly GCF_001306035.1). Classification (GTDB taxonomy): domain Bacteria; phylum Chloroflexota; class Anaerolineae; order Anaerolineales; family Anaerolineaceae; genus Levilinea; species Levilinea saccharolytica. The sequence continues at coordinate 301,818 of NZ_LGCM01000065.1, read as the reverse complement.
GATGAGCAGCGCGCGGCTGGCGGGAAAGACCAGCACGTTGTGGCGGGCGGCGGGCGGGGCGAAAAGGTGGCGGCTGAGAATGCTGGAGGCAAAGGGGTAAAAGGCATATTCAGCTTGCTGGTGCTCGCTCCACAGGACGGGCGTGGAGCCGCTGACTTGATACCCCAGGCGCTGCCCCAGGCGGGTGAGCTGCGCGCGCGCCTGACGCAGGCTGGATTGGCGTTCGCGCGGGGTCTCCTGGGCTTTGATCACCCAGGTCTGGGGGGCCTGGGGGGCGGGGGCGGCATAGGATTCCAAACAGGCGGATAACCATTCATCGGAGGGGGAGAACAGCCCCGCAAAACGGGCAGCCAGGGCGGCGTGCAGGGTTGGCAGCGTCCAGGGTTGGCCGCCGCTGAGCACGCGGATGACTTCGCGTTCAATCAGATCGCTGAGCGGCTCGCCTTCGGGCTTGGGCGGGTCGGACAACCACCACAGACCGCCTTCGATGACAGGAGCAGCCGCGTCTAGACGGCGCAGGGGGCCGTTTTCCATCTGAAAGACGGCGCTCAGGCTGGTTTGCACATCGGCCAGGCGGCTGGTGAGCTGTTTGCGGTCAGAGGCGGCCAACAGACCCTCTTTTTCCAGCTTTTGCAGGGCGGCGGCATGCAGCACGATGTAGGGGGCTGGCTCGGCACGTTCGCGCAGGTGGGTCAGCACAGCCGTTTGGACGGTGGTGCGCAGGTAGGCGTGGGTGGGGCTGCTGTCTGCCGCGGGGGCGGGCGCTTCGGGCATGCGCCACAGGGCCTGGGCCAGATCGGCGTCCGGTTCCAGACGCAGATCCAGGCAGGTGTGGCGGCTGGCGGCGGCAGATAGGAAGGCGGCGGAGAGAAACCCAGGGGCCAGATCGGGCAGCAGGGCGAAAAAGGGCAGTTTGGGCGGCAGGTGAGTGCTCATGGCCTGAAAGCTGCGGTGGAGGGCCGCGGCATGCCAGGCCCAGTCGTAGCGGCGGCGTTCCAGCGAGGTGCGCAGGGGCTGGGTGGCCGAAGCGCCCCACAGCCAGCCCGCCCAGATGGCCGAAAAGGTCCAAAACGCCTGGTTGGGGCGGGGCAGCACGGCGGCGGCGGCCTGAAAATCAATGGGGACTGGTAAGACGGACTTGAGGCGGGCGGGGACAAGGGTGATGCCGCCGGAGGGGGGCGGCAGCTCTGGCCAGCGCAGGCAGGGCACGGGGAGAGCGGCGGGCCACAGGTCGGGGGCGGCCTCGAGGGCGGACCATAGATTAACCTCGCGGAATTGGGCTGGCAGGGTGATTTGGCGGGGGCGGGAGCGGCCGGCGGGGAAGGGCCACAAGGCCGAGGCCTGGTCGCACAGGCTGAGCAGCAGGGCCTGCAGTAACTGGCGGCGGCGCGGGGTCAGGTTGAGCCCTTCGGCTTTGTTGATCAGCGAAAAGAGAGTGACCAGCGGGCGGGGCAAATAGGTTTGCAGGGCCTCCTGGGCGGCTTCCTGCGCGTCAGAATCCTCCAGATTCAGACGCTGCACGGCGCGGGCGCGGTGGAGGGAATCGGGGCCGAGGGCGGTCAACGTGGCCAGGTCGATCTCCGCCAGTGGCAGGTCGCCCAGGTCGCCGCATTGAGGGCAGACGATCTGGCGGGCAAAGGGTTGGGCCTCGCCGCGCTTCCACAGGTAGCTGCGCGCGGGCAGGGACAGGCCGCAGTTGGGGCACTGCGAGGCGTAGAGGGCGTTGATGTAGACTTCCATGCGCTCGTCGCCGCGGCGGGCGGAGGCCAGATCGGCCAGAACGCTTTGGAATTCGGCGCGGCTGGGGGCGCTGGCCAGGGTCTCCAGCAGGAAAGCCAGCACGGGGTTGTTGCACACCGCCATCACGCGAAAGCCCGCCGCGGCGGCCTCCAGGGCCAAACTGGGCGATGCGCCCAAGGGGTCGAGCACCCAGGCGCCCGGGGGCAGGTTTTCACGCAGCCAGCCAGCCGCCAGCCCGGCGGGGACAGGCGGCAAATAGCGGCCCAGGGGCAGTTCCGCTGGGGGCGCGGTGGGAGGGTAATAGGACAGGGTGGTTTTCACGTTGTTAATAAGTATAGTGATTTGATCATAAATTACCAGATTGTGTTCACCCCCAATTGAGGCGGGAGAGGGTGAGGCTGGAAAAATAGGGCTGCCCGGCCTTACAGGTTATTTGCAGGTGAGCCAAATGGGGGTGGGGGCTGAGCATCTGGGCACGGCAGTTGGTATAATACAACCAAAGCCAGACTCATCTCGGATTTTTGGGAGATTTCCAGGAGCATGGCACGCTGGTGGACCGGTAAACCGCTGATCGCCAACCGAAGGAACGCTGTGACGGCAGCTTGAGGCCCGCGGTGTGGAAGCCTTTTCCGCACTTGCGGGTTAATCCAGTTAACGCCACCACCGCAGATCTCCTGACGGTGGGGAGGCTGGACGGGAGCCAACGGGTTTTCTCGCAGATGCTGTCTGGCATGGAACGTGTAAGTGAACCCAGTAAAAAATCAGCGAACGTGCGGCGCTGCGGCAAGGAGACCGGACGGATTCGCAATGAACACGGCAGACAACCTAGCCAATAAAGGATCTTCATGAACGAAGTGCGCCCCTTCTTCCGCCGTCAAACCCTAGACCGCAGTTTCATCCTGCAAGGACTGGTATTTGTTTACTTGCTGGCCGCCCTGGCCGCCTTTGCGCTGTATTTTGGCCAGGCGGTACGTTGGCCGGGGACAGCCGAGATGCAGCCAGGGGGCAGTTTTGGGCCGCCTTACCGCCTGTTCGCCTATCTGGTGGGCGTGGTCTATCTGGTGAGCGGGGCCTGGGTGTTTTTGGTGCGGCGGGCGAATCCCAGCGGACGGGCCTTTACCATGCTGGCGGTCTCCATTGCCTGGGTGTGCGCGGGTTTGTTTGACGCCTACAACACCCAGCAGTGGACAGCGGGCTGGACGCTGGCTTTGGCGCTGACAGGGGCGGGGGCGGTGGATTTGATGCTGCGCTTCCCGCAGGATGACGCGCTGGTGGGGCATTTCCCCCCGCTGACCTGGCTGGTGTACGGGCTGGGCCTGGGGTTGGGAGCGGCGGCTGTGGTGCTGGGGGCGCAGCCCTGGCTGCGCGGACTGGCGACGGTCTTTGCGGCGCTGGGGCTGGCCGGGCTGGCGGTTTGGCTTAGGCTGCGGCGCATGCGCCTGGGCTCCACCGTGGACCGCGAGCAGGTGCGGCTGATGACCTGGGCGCTGGTGATCGCCCTGGCCCCGCTGGGGCTGTGGTTTGTGACCAGCCGTTTCTGGCCGCTGAAATTTTCGCCGTTTTTGCTGGCGCCGATGGTGGTGTACCCGATGGTATCCACCTATATTCTGCAGCGCTTCCGCATGCTGAACACCGATTTTATCCTCAGCCGCACGGTACTGTATGCCACCCTGGCGGTGCTGGTCAGCGCGGGCTACGCCCTGCTGGTGACCGGCCTGGGGATGATCTTTCAGCGCTGGGTGGGGAGCCAGGTGCTGTTGAACGCGCTGGTGTTCTTCCTGCTGGCGCTGGCCTTTAAACCGCTGTATCAGGCGATGGAACGCTCGGTGGATACCCTGTTTTTCCGCGGGGAACAGGCCTTTCAGGAGCGGCTGCAAACCTTCAGCGGTGAACTGACCTCCACCATTGAAGTTCACCAGATTATCCGCACCCTGCGCGAGTACGTGAACCGCTCGGTGATGCCCAGCCAGCTGCACCTGTTCGTGTACGATCCGCTGAGCGAGATGTACCTGGCGACGCCGGACGAAAACAACCGCAACACCAGCGATCTGCGCTTTCCGGCGCACAGCCCGCTGGTGAGCGCTTTGAACCGCAAGAAAGCCACCTTTTTCCTGAACGACCTGCGCGCCCTGCCGGTGGAACTGCGCACGGAGCAGGCGCGCTTGCAGCTTTTGCAGGCGCAGCTCTTTATCCCCTTGCCGGGGCGGCAGCGCCTGGCGGGCTGGATGGCTTTGGGAGCGCGGCTCTCGGGCGAACCCTACACCTCGCGCGAGGTCAACTTTCTGGAAGCCTTGAACGATCAGGCCGCGCTGGCCATTGAGCGCGCTCAGGTGGTGGCCAACATGGAAAACCGCGTGCGCGAAATGAACGTGCTGACGCGCGTGGCCCAGGGGATCAACATCACCCTGACGTTGGACGATATTTTGGAGCTGATTTACGCCCAGACCACCCAGATTTTGCGCACGGATGATTTTCACATCCTGCTGTTTGACCGCGAGAGCGGGGCCTTGGTGGAAATCTTCTGCGTGGAGAACGACGAGCGCTACCCACAGAAGGAGAACAAGCCCATCGAGGCCGGGCAGGTTTTGGAGCAGGAAATTATCCGGCAGCGGCGGGCAATTTTGACCGACGACTACGCGCGCGAATGCGGCCAGCACGGCATCGCCGTGACGCGCAGGAGCCTGTACGCCTGGATGGGGGTTCCGCTGAACGCGGGAGCGGAGACCATCGGTTCGCTGAGCCTGGCGCGGCGAGACGCGGCCGGAACCTTTACCCGCGAGCAGTTGAACCTTCTGCAGGCGATTGCCGATCAGGTGGCGGGGGCGATTGTGAAGGCGCGCTTGCTGCAGGAAACAGAGCGGCGCGCGCGGCAGCTGGCTTCGCTGAATGACGTGACCCGCCAACTGACCTCGACCCTGGAGACCGAACCCCTGCTGCAAAACATTTTGCAGTCGGCGGTGGACATTTTGGAATGTGAGGCCGGCAGCCTGTTCATGATGGACGATCAGACGGATGAACTTGTGTTTAAAGTCACCGTCGGTCCGGTGGCCAGCGATTTGATCAACAAGCGCCTGCCCCCTGGCAGCGGCGTGGTGGGTAAGGCGGTGGTGAACCGCCAGGCGGTGATTGTCAACTCCACCCAGGGATCCGAAGTGTGGGCGCCGCAGACGGATAAGCAGACCGGCTTTACCACGCGCGGCCTGCTGGCTGTGCCGCTGATGGTGAAAGACACCGTGCTGGGCGTGATTGAAGTCATCAACAAGCGCGACGGCTCACCCTTTGACCGCGACGACCAGGATTTGCTTTCGGCTTTCGCGGCCCAGGCGGCGGTGGCTTTGGAAAATGCGCGCCTGTACACGCTGACGGATCAGGCCCTGGCGGCGCGTGTGGAAGAGCTTTCCATCATGCAGCGCGTGGACCGCGAGCTGAACACCAGCCTGGAACCCGGGCGGGCGATGCGCATCACCCTGGAATGGGCGCTGCGCCAGTCCAAATGTGAGGCGGGGCTGGTGGGGGTGATCCATGAGGAGGGCGTGCAGGTGATGGCCTCCGAAGGTTACCAGGGCGAGCTGGAACCCTACCAGGAGGAACTGATCCCCCTCAGCCGCTATGCGCTGGGCGATACCGCCGAAAGCGGCGAGGTGCGTTCGCTGGCGGTGGGCAAGGATGTGGAACAAGGGCTGCTGGCGGGCGGCAAGTGGATAACCCTGCTGCCCATTCGGCGGGAGACGAGCACGACCGCCATTTTGATGCTGGAAAGCCGCGAGGAACGCGCGCTGAACCCCGACCGACTGGGATTTTTAGACCGTCTGTGCGACCATGCCGCCATCGCCATTTCCAACGCGCAGCTGTATGCGGCGGTGCAGGCGGCCAACGTGGCCAAGAGCGAATTTGTGTCTTTTGTGTCTCACGAACTGAAGAATCCAATGACTTCCATCAAAGGCTACAGCGAACTGCTGGCCAAGGGGGCGGTGGGGCCGATCAACGACGCCCAGGCCAACTTCCTGGCCACGATCCGTTCCAATGTGGAGCGCATGGCCACCCTGGTGACCGATCTGGCGGATGTGTCGCGCATTGAGGCGGGACGCTTGAAGCTGGAATTCAAGTCCACGGTGCTGCGCGACGTGGTGGACGAGGTGTCCCGCTCGCTTCAGCAGCAGATCAAGGATAAGGGCCAGGTGCTGGACATCACTATGCCGGAGGATCTGCCTCCGGTGTGGGGCGACCGGGTACGGCTGCTGCAGGTGATCACCAACCTGATGAGCAACGCTTACAAGTACACGCCCAACGGCGGGTATGTGTACGTTTCGGCCGAAGCCTGCGAGAACCGCTGGGATGCGGAAGGCGCGCCGCAGGTGGTGCATTTCTGGGTGCGGGACACCGGCATTGGCATCAATGAAGAGGATCAGAAGAAGATTTTCCAGAAGTTCTTCCGCTCGGAAGACGCCGAAACACGCAAATCGCCGGGAACGGGCCTGGGGCTGAACATCACCAAGAGCCTGGTGGAAATGCAGGGGGGGCGCATCTGGTTTGAGAGTGAATTCCGCAAGGGGACGACGTTCCACTTTACCGTACCAGTGGCTGAGTAGGCCGCGGGGAGGATGGCTTGGCAAACAACGCGGCGCTGGGGATTGGCGAAGGGTTAGACGGACGCGAGGCTGGTTTAGACGCGGTTCAGAAGGCGTTGAACGCCCTGGGAACCCAACGGCCCGCGGCTGGGGTGGTGCTGTTTTCACAGGAATTTGACGGCAGCGAGCTGGTGCACGGTATCAGCGGGGTGTTGGGAAATATCCCCCTGTGGGGCTTCGGCAGCCCGCGGATTCTGCACGGCAATCAGGATCACCCGCGGCGGGCGGCGGTTTTGCTGCTGGGCGGGGCGGAGCTGCGCGCGCGTGGCATCTGGCTGGCCAATTACGGCAAGGACGGGAAGACCGCCGCGGCGCAGATTGGCATGCAGATGGCCGGTTCCAGCAGCGCGGGGGTGCTGATCGCTGCGGATGGGGTGCAGGGCGACTGCGCGGCGGTGTGCGGCGCGCTGACCGAGCTGCCTGTGGCGCTGGCGGGGGGGCTGGCGGTTCCCACCAATGGAGAATTGTGTGAATTGATCGGTTCCGGTCAAACCGCGGGCGGGGCCTTGAGCGCTTTGGAACTGGGGGGACGGGCGCGCCTGGGGGTGGGAATTGGCAGCGGCTGGCGGGATGTGGGCCTGAGCTTCACCGTGGAGCGCGTGGAGGGGCTGCGCGTGACGCGCATGGATGGGCGCACCCCGGCGGAGGTGTATGAGAGCGTGTTCGGGGCCAGTTTGCAGGATTGGCGCAGGCCGCCGTTGGCGGATTTGATCCGGCTGTACCCGCTGGGAATTGAAGAATTCCCGGGCAGCGCCGATTTGAGCATCCGCACGCCGGTGCGCATGGAGGCCGACGGCTCGCTGCGCATGAACGCGCCCGTGGAAGCGGGGGTGATGGCGCGGCTGATGGTGGGAGACCCCGAGGCCTGCGTGCGCGCGGCGCAAAGCGCGGCGGAAGAGGCCGTCACCATGTTGGGCGGGGCGTCCCCGGCGGCGGCGCTGGTGTTTGCGGACGTGAGCTGGCAGTATTTATTCGAAAGCCAATCGCCGCGCTTTCTGGAAGCCGTACAGGGGGTGGTGGGCAAGCAGATCCCGCTGGCGGGCGCGTACACGCTGGGTCAGGTGGTGCGCACCCTCTCCGAAAAGCCTCCGCAAGCCCTGAACCAGCAGATTCAGGTGGTCTTGATCGGCGTCGAAGCCGGATAGCCGCCGCGGCATAAGCCAGAAAAGAGGACACCCCTGGACCTGGGCTTTCAGCTCAGATCCAGGGGTGTTTTTTGTTATACGGTGTGCCCTCAGGCGGGAATGGAGAGGTTCACCTGGGGCAGGCGGGCGGGGATGTTGGCGATGTCCTCCTCGGACAGGTCGTCATTTTCCAACGCACCGGAGTTGAAGGCGTTGTAGGCCGCCAGGTCAAAATTGCCGTGACCGGAGAGGTTGAAAAGGATGACGCGCTTTTCGCCAAGGGCTTTGGCCTGCAAGGCCTCGTCAATGGCGGTGCGGATGGCGTGAGCCGATTCGGGGGCGGGCACCAGGCCTTCGGTGTGGGCAAACAGGCGGGCAGCTTCAAAGGTCTCCAGCTGGCGCACGGCCACAGCCTCTACCAGACCCGCATCCACCAACGCGGAGAGGGTGGGGGCCATGCCGTGGTAGCGCAGGCCGCCGGCGTGGATGGAAGGGGGGATAAAATCGTGGCCGAGGGTGTGCATTTTCACCACCGGCGCCATGCGGGCGGTGTCGCCGTAATCGAAGGCGTACAGGCCGCGGGTGAGGGACGGGGTGGCCGCGGGTTCCACCGCCACCAGGCGGGTGCGCTGGCCATTGCGCAGATTTTCGCGCAGGAAGGGGAAGGCGATGCCGGAGAAATTGGAGCCGCCGCCGACGCAGCCGATGACCACGTCCGGGTATTCATTGGCAAGATCCATTTGTTTGAGGGATTCTTCGCCGATGACGGTCTGGTGCAGGAGGACGTGGTTGAGCACAGAGCCGAGACTGTATTTTTTGGCCCCGCCGGAGGCTGCGGCCACTTCCACCGCTTCAGAGATGGCGATGCCCAGGGAGCCGGGGCTGTTGGGGTCGGCGGCCAGGATGCTGCGGCCGGACTGGGTGCGCTGGGTGGGGCTGGCGAAGACCTGCGCGCCGAAGGTTTCCATCAGGAAGCGGCGGTAGGGCTTTTGGTCATACGACACCTTGACCATGTACACTTCCAGATCGAGGCCGAGGAACTGGCAGGCCATGGAGAGAGCCGAACCCCACTGCCCGGCACCGGTTTCGGTGGTCAGGGCTCGGGTTCCGGCGGCTTTGTTGTAAAAGGCCTGGGCTACGGCCGTGTTGGATTTGTGGCTGCCGGAGGGGGAGGCGCCTTCGTACTTGTAGTAGATATGGGCGGGGGTGCCCAGGGCGCGTTCCAGCCGCAGGGCGCGGATCAGGGGGGTGGGCCTCCACAGGCGGTAGACCTCGCGCACGGGTTCGGGGATGTCAATATAGCGTTCGGTGCTGATCTCCTGCAGAATCAATTCCATGGGGAAGAGCACGCTGAGGAAATCGGGGGTGACCGGCTCTAAGGTGCCGGGGTGCAGAACGGGCGCCGGGGCCACAGGGCTGTCGGCGTTGATGTTGTACCAGGTCTTGGGAATATCATTTTCGCTCAAGAGAAAACGGGTTTGTTCGGACATGGTGAATTCCTCCTAAAGATGATTGGGATGGTTAGCAGAAAGCGCCGACCAGAGGCGCGATTTCGACCGGGGTGGAAATGCGATTGAACGATTGGCCTAAGGAAAGGCCCATATATTGGTGAACGCTGTCCAGGGTTTCCTGGGCCGCGCTGGCGGCGTGCTGAGAGCCGGTTTGCAGGATGTCCAGCACGTCCTGGGGGCGGCGGGCCAGTTCGCTGCGGCGCTGGCGCAGGGGTTCAAGATATTGGTTCAGCACGGCGGCGAGATGCTGCTTGACGGCCACATCTCCCACCTTGCCGGCGCGGTAGCTGGCTTTCAGCGCCTGCAGGGCTTCGGGCTGGGGGTCGAAGGCGTCCAGATAGGTGAACACGGGGTTGCCCTCCACATGGCCGGGGTCGCTGGGGCGCAGGCGGGTGGGATCGGTGTACATGTGCATGACTTTGCGGGTGGTCTCCTCGGGGGTGTCCTTGAGATAAATGGCGTTGCCGTAGGAATTGTGCATGGTGCGGTTATCCACGCCGGGCAGGCGCGGCTGGGCGGCCAGCAGGGGGCGCGGCAGAGGAAAATCGGCGTCGTAGAGCTGGTTCAGGCGGCGTGCCAGTTCGCGGGTAAGCTCCAGATGGGGCAGCTGATCTTCGCCGACGGGCACAGCCGAGGCGCGGTAGAGCAGGATATCGGCGGCCTGCAGGACGGGGTAGGAGAGCAGCCCCAGAGAGGGAGTCAGGCCCAATTCGCGCGTCTGCTCTTTGTAGGTGGGGACGCGCTCCAGGCGGGCAACCGTGACCAGCATACCCAGCAGGGCGGCAAACTGGGCGTGGGCGGGGACGGCCGACTGCAGCACCAGGGTGGCGCGGGAGGGGTCAATGCCGGCGGCGAGCCAATCCAGCACCGTATCCATAATATTGGCGGGGATGCGCTGGGGATGCTCATAATCGGTGGTGAGCACATGCAGGTCGGCTACCAGGAAGAAGCAGGTGTGCGTGTCCTGCAGGGCGACCCAGTTGTGCAGGGTTCCGACCAGGTGGCCCAGATGACGGGGGCCGGTGGGGCGGTGCCCGGTGAGGATGGTTTCGGTTGGCATGGTGTCTCCTTTCGTCTAAAACAAAACAGCGTTCATCCCTGTTGGGACGAACGCTGGATCAGGTCCGTGGTGCCACCCACATTAGGCTGTTGTGCGCCTTGTTAACAAAAATCCCCTGCGGTGATGCACCACAAGGGGAAAAAGGCCAGCCTCACTCTTTGGGGTACGGCAGACCCGAAGGTCGCGATACCCTTTGCCTGGATAACGGTGGCAGCTCCGGCGCGGGCTACTGGCTTTCGCGTTTGCCCTGCAACTCCGAGGTCCATTCCACATCACTGTACGGGCAGTCTCTCACCATTCACTGCTCTCTGTACCGCCGGGGCGATGTGTACTCGTCCTCATCACAGTCTTTCTGTATGATTTTGTATGATTATAGGCAAAACGCTGCTTCTGTCAAGAGATGACTTTGCTTTTGGGGCAAATTCAGGCGGTTTGCACGAAATGGGCGTCTTCTACCGTTTTCCAGGTCTCCCCCGCGGGCAGGCGCAGATAAGCCCCCAGCAAGGGGTGGGCGGCCTGGATCTGTTCGGCAATGCGCAGCACGGCGCGGCGGATGGAGAAATGGGCGTTTTCGGCGGTGCGCAGGTTAACCAGATGGAAGGCGCTGCGCAGGTTAAACTGGAGCAGCACGCGGCGGTTGAAGGCGTTGGGGATGACGTAAGAAGCCACCTGCGGGTTCCAGGCGGCCAGGTGCTCATAGGCCTGGGCGGCGGCCTGCATGGCGCGGCGGTAATCTTCCTCAATCCCAGCGGTGCGGATGCGGCGGGGGACGGCGTAGCCCAGATGGGGGCTGAGGGGTTGGGCGGTCTGGGTCATCATGCGGTGGCGCTTCAGCTCAAAATAGGCCCCCTGATCCAGGGTCAGATCCACCGTGTAGCTGCAATATTCCAGCTCGCGCAGGGGGATATCGTGGCGCTCCAGGCCGTCCAGCAGCAGGTGGGCCAATTCGCGGCGGCCTTTGGCGTTCAGGCTGCGCAGATGGGCCAATATCTGCGGATAGCTGTATTGGCCAAAGCGGTAGAGGGCAGCGGCCAGCACACGGTTTTCGCCGTCGGGATCGCTGGAAATGAGCGCGCACCAATCCGCGGCGGATGAATCGGGGGTGGGAATCTCGGCGGCGGCTTCACCGAAGAATTCGGGCAGACGCTGCAGATACGGCTGGGCATCGGCATATTTGACCAGGGTGGGAGCCTGGGCCTGGGCCACGGCTTTCATCTCCTCCCCGGCGGCGCGCACTTCGGCCAGAGGGTGCGAGATCATCTTGCGCAGGGCGTGTTCCAGGGCGCGGGCGTTGATGGTGACGCCCACGTTGGCCAGAGAGGCCGCCGGAAGCAGGAAACGGCAGACATCCACATAAGCTGAACGCAGGCGGCGGTCCCAGGCGGCTTCGGATTCGCCGGGCTGGGGTGGGTTCTCCCGGCGGATCACTTCGCGCACGGCAGGCAGGGCACGCTGGTAGGTGTCGAAGAGCAGGCGGCAGACATCCGCGTAGGTTTTACGCAAGGGGGGGGCGCTGAGCTCCTCAGGGATGTAGTAGCCGTCAGGGGTCCAGGTTTGGTAGCGGGTGGATTTTTCGGTGTAAGAGGCCAGGCGGTTCGATTCCAGCACTTCCACCGCCAGGCGGGAGATATTCTCCACGGCGATGTGCAGCACGGCGTGTTCGGCCACGGAGGCGTGGCCGTAACCCACCACCCAGCGTTCGTGGAATTCGGCGCTTTTTTCTTCGGTGAGTTCGGCAGCGATTTCTTGAAAAGATTGGGGAGAGCGCGAGGTCTTGGCAAAGGCCACCGCGATGGTTTCGGGGGGCAGCTTTTGCGGATCGAGCAGATAAACCTGGCGAGGGTTATGAGTCATGAGAAAGCGTCTCCCGTGCGTTTTGGATATCCCGCTGGATCTGAGCGATGAGCTCCGCTGGGCTGGGAAAACGCTGCTCAGGGCGCAAACGGGTGATGAAATCTAATTCTACATCATCTCCGTAGATGTCACGCTCAAAATCAAAGACGAGAGTCTCCACGCGAGGGGAGGGGGCTTGTGCGAGGAAGGTGGGGCGGTAGCCGATATTGGTGACCGAGGGGTAACGTTGGTTTTTGAGGGTGAACCAGGTGGCATACACGCCCGCCGGGGGCAGGAGCTGTTCGGGCCAGGGGGCGATGTTGGCGGTGGGGATGCCGAGGGTGCGCCCGCGGCCGTCGCCGTGCACCACCGGCCCGGCGATGCGGTAGGGACGGCCCAACAGCGCGGCCACCTGGGGCAGGTCCCCCTGGGTCAGCAGGGCGCGGGCGCGGCTGGAAGAAATGATCTCATCGGCAGACTGCTGGGGTTGGACGACTTCCAGGCTGTAGCGCAGGGTCTCCCCCAGCTTTTGCAGGGTGGGGATATCCCCCTGGCGGCCGCGCCCCAGGGCAAAGCCTTCGCCTACCAGCAGACGGCGCAGGCCGAGGGCGCGGATGAGCTGGCGCATGAAGGCTTCGGCCTCCACCTGTGCCAGGCTGGCGTTGAAGGGCAAAGTGACCAGGGCGTCAATGCCCAGGCTGGAAAGCTGTTCAGCCCGCTGCTGCGGGCTGGTGAGGTAAAAGGGAGGCTGCACCTTACCCAGGGCGACGGCGGGATGGGGGTGAAAGGTGACCACGGCGGCGGGCAGACCGGCGGCATGCGCCCCGGCGGCCAAGTGCGTCAGCAGAGCCTGATGACCGCGGTGGACGCCGTCAAAGACGCCAACCGCCACCCAGGAGGCCAGGAGACAAGGGGTGTCCAGAGAAGAGAACTGCTGCATCAGACCGCGGGCGTAGGTGTGCCTGGAATGTGGGCTGCCGTTTAGGAGAAAAAGACCTTACGCGGCTGCCACTCTTTGGTGTCTTCATCAAACTCAAGCAGAGCCACCAGCTCGCCCTGTTCGCTGATGCCGCGGGCCATGCCCTTGGAGCCTTCATCGGCGGGGATGCGGTGGCCGTGGCGGATGGTGTCCATCGCTTCCTGATCCAGTTCCACCGCGGGCCAATCGGAGAGGGCTTCGGCGGCAGGGATGAGGTACTGGTACCAGTTGCCCGAATCGAAGGCGTCGCGCAGCTTGCGCAGGGGCACGGCGTCGCGCAGGGTGAAGCGGCCGCTTTTGGTGCGGCGCAGTCCCACCAGATGGGCCCCGCAGCCCAGTTTTTGACCGAGGTCGTGGGCCAGCGAGCGCACGTAGGTGCCGGAAGAGCAGTACACATCAATGACAGCTTCTGGGGGCGCCCATTCGAGCAGCTCCAGGCTGTAAACCTGAATCTTGCGCGGGGCCAGATCCACCTCTTCGCCTTCGCGGGCCATTTCATAGGCTTTGCGGCCTTTGACTTTGATGGCGGAGTAGGGCGGGGGAACCTGTTCGATTTCGCCCACAAAGGTGTCGAGGACTTCCTCAAACTGCTGCTCGGTGATGTCCACCGGCGAGGTCTGCATGACTCGCCCGTCGGCATCGTAGGTGTCGGTGGAGGAGCCTAACTGGATGATGGCCTGATAGCGCTTGTCGGAGGCGGAGACGTATTCGCTCAGGCGCACGGCGGGGCCGATGAGTACCACTAAAACGCCGGATGCGCGCGGATCGAGGGTGCCGGTGTGACCGGCACGGCGGATGTTGGTGCCTTTGCGGACGGCCTGGACGACATCATGCGAAGTCATGCGCACGGGTTTGTCAATCACCAGAACGCCGGAGATGGCACTTTTTATATCTACACCGTGATTATCGCTCATTTTCCTTTCCCCTTATTCATAACCGGTTGGGTTGAATGACCGTTGAGTTTGGACAGATATTGGTGGGTCGCTTCTAAGACTTGCTGCTGCACATATTCTAAGGACCCGTTGAGTTCAGCGCCCGCCGCGGCAGCGTGTCCGCCGCCGCCAAACTGGAGCGCAACCTTGGAGATGTCAATGCCGGGGACGGCGCGCCAACTGACCTTGATTTTACCGTTTTTCTGCTCCACAAAAATCAAGGCCACATCGGCGCCCTCAACGCTGGCGATGAGGTTGATCAGATCGGCGTCGTCATTTCCAGGGTACCCGACTTGCTTGCGGTCAGAGAGGGTCAGCACGGTCCACAGGACGCGCCCCTGCTGCTGCAGGCGGCCCAATTCCAGACCGGCGCCCCAGAAATGGGCGGCCTCCAGTGAACGGCTGATGAGGGCCTGGTGGTACAGGCTGGCCAGCGGCGCGCCTTTTTCCATCAGGTCGGCGGCCAGACGCAGGGTCAGGGGGGTGACGTTGGGGGTACGGAAGCCGATGGTATCGCTGAGCAGGCCGCTGAGCAGCGCGCTGGCGACGGCAGGGGGCATGGGCAAATTCCACAAGGGCAGGCAGTCGGCCAGCAGCTCACAGGTGGCGGCGGCCTGGGGCCAAACCAAATTGTAGCGGGCAAAGCCCGGATTGGTGGCGTGGTGATCCAAGGCCAGGTCAGGAATGCGCGCTGCCAGCACGCCGCCGGTGCGGACCAGATCGGAGCAATCCAGCACGACGGTCAGACCGGAGGTATGCGAAGCCGTGCGCACAATCTGATTGGCGCCTTCCAGGTGGCGGAAGCTGTCGGGCACACCGTCGGCCAGCACCATTTCTACAGTTTTGCCCGCGGCCTGCAGCGACAGCCCCAGACCCAGCAAAGAGCCTACCGCGTCTCCGTCCGGACGGACGTGCGAGACGAGGGTGAAATGCGAGGCGGCATGGATGCGCTCGCCGATCAGCGCGGCCTGCTGGGCTTGCTCAGGATTCATCGCTCGGCTTTTCCTGTGGGGCGGCGGGTTCCTGGCGCAGGGAGGCCAGAATGCGCTCGATGTGATCGGCCCGTTCGGGGGTAGGATCCCAATGGAAGCGCAGGCGCGGGAAGGCGCGCAGGTCAATGCGGGCGGCCAGCTGGCTGCGCAGGAAGCCGGAGGCGCTTTGCAGGCCTTCCAGAATCTCTTTGCTGCGCTCGCTGCCTTCCACCGCAGACACATAGATATCGGCGAAGGTCAGTTCACGATCCACCTTGACGTCGGTGATGGAAATTCCGCTGAGGCGGGGATCCTGCACTTCGCGAATCAGCATTTCCGACAGGTCCTGACGGATGCGGTCGGCGATACGGGTAAGACGAACTTTAGACGGCATAACTTAATACTCCACAGACAAAACGGCGCTTAGCTGCCGAATCGCTCAATCGTATAGCATTCAATCTGATCCCCGGCCTGCATGTCATCAAAGTTGCGGAAGGAGATACCGCAGTCGTAACCCTGGCGCACTTCGCGCACGTCGTCGCGTTCGTGCTTGAGGGACGAGATATCGCCTTCAAAGATGACTTTGCCAGCGCGCAGGACGCGGGCCTTGCCGTTGCGGCGAACTTCACCCTGGGTGACGCGGCAGCCGGCGATGTTGCCCACTTTGGAAATATTGAACACGGCCAGAACCTCGGCTTTGCCCAGGGGCACTTCCTTGAATTCTGGTTCCAGCATACCCTTGAGGGCTTTTTCGATATCTTCCGTCAGACGGTAGATGATGTCGTACAGGCGGATGGAGACCCCTTCGGCTTCGGCCAGGCGGCGGGCGGCCGTATCGGCGGTGACGTTGAAGCCGAGGACGATGGCTTTGGAGGCGGCCGCCAGCATGACGTCGTTTTCGCTGACGTTGCCAGCTTCGGCTTGCAGGATGGTGACCTTGATTTCTGACTTGTTCAGGTCTTTCAGCTCGCTCACGATGGGTTCCAGGGAGCCCTGCACGTCGGCTTTGAGCAGCAGACACAGTTCGCGGGTTTCACCGGCCTGGTAGCGCTCGAAGAGCTGTTCCAGGGTGGCCTTGGGCACGGCGGCCTGGCGGTTTTGGGCCTGCGTTTTGCGTTCTTCGACGACAGCGCGGGCTTCGCGGTCATTTTTGTAGACCTGGAAGATGTCGCCCGCGGCGGGCACGTCGCTGAGGCCCATGACCAGCACAGGCATGGAAGGGCCGGCTTTGCGCAATTTGCGGTTGCGGTAATCAAACATGGCGCGGATGCGGCCCATCGAGGTTCCGGCCACAATGATGTCGCCCATTTCCAGCGAGCCGTTCTGCACCAGCAGGGTGGCGATGACGCCTTTGGCTTTTTCGACCTGGGCTTCGATGACCGTGCCGAGGACTTTGCCGTTGGGGTTGGCGCGGATATCCATGCTGTCGGAAACGAGCAGGATGGCTTCCAGCAGGTCTTCGATGCCCATTTTCTGTTTGGCCGAGACGGGCACAATCATGGTGTCGCCGTCCCATTCGTCGGGAACCAGGCCGTTTTCGGCCAGCTGGCGTTTGACGAAGTCAGGGTTGGAATCGGGGCGGTCCACTTTGTTGAGGGCCACGATGATGGGCACGCGGGCGGCCTTGGCGTGGGCGATGGCCTCGCGGGTTTGGGGCATGACGCCGTCGTTGGCGGCAACCACTAAAACGACGATATCGGCCCCCTGGGCGCCGCGGGCGCGCATGGCGGTGAAGGCGGCATGACCGGGGGTATCGAGGAAGGTGATGAGCTGGTTGTGGTGTTCCACCTGGTAGGCGCCGATGTGCTGGGTGATGCCGCCCGCCTCGCCGCTGGCCACGTTGCTGTGGCGGATGGCGTCCAGCAGGGTGGTCTTGCCGTGATCCACGTGGCCGAGGATGGTGACCACCGGCGGACGTTTGACCAGGCTGCGCGGGTCTTCGTTCATGATGACCTGACGCCAGAGGGGAATTTCACCGGTCTCTTTTTCTTCGACTTCTTCCAGGCTTTCGAGCGCCGCTTCAAACCCCAATTCATTGGCGACGATGGCGGCGGTGTCAAAATCCACCAGTTGGTTGATATTGGCCATAACCCCATTGGTCATCAAGATTTTGATGACCTGGATGGGGCTGGCGTCCATGCGCTGACCGAGGTCGCGCACTGTGATGCTATGGGGAAGTTCGATCTTCTTCAACCCAGTCTCGCTCATAAAATACCTCCTTCATTGCACCCCATTTGGCCTGCCAGCCGGTGATTGCGAGAGCGTACTCGGGCGGCCTGGGGTCGCAGAGGTGGCGCGGGGGAGGCGCGCCATTCAGCGAGGGTCAGGGTGTCATACTGCTGGGACTTTCAGCAGAAGACGGGCCCGAGAGGGGATCATCATCCGATTCTGGCAAGGTTTCTAGAAACGCAAGCAGAGCGGCTCGTTCCGTTGGGGAGAGTTCGACCTTGAGGGCGTTAGCCAGGGGGCCTTTTAGGGCGCGCAGCCAACAAGAGCGTTGGTCGTGCAGATAGGCACCGCGCCCGGCCATTTTGCCTTTCGGGTCCACCTGCACGCCTTCGGGTGTGCGCACCAGGCGAATGAGGTTTCGCTTGGGAAGCACAGACCGGCAGCCGACGCAGGTCCTTTGCGGAACATGTTTGACTTTCTTCAGCGTTTTCTTAGCCACAGTACGCTCGCCGCCTGGCGTTAGGCCTCCCAATCACTCCAATCTCCGTCACCGCGTTTGTGCTTCTTGCGGACGATGGTCATATCGCGGTCGGGGTCATAGGAAATGACCACCTGTTTCTTCTTTTTCTTCTTAGAACCCTTCTTATCCTTTTTGTCGCCGCTCGCGTCGTCCTCTTCTTCTTCTTCGAGGATGGCCGGTTCGACCAAAGTACACGGCGCTGCGCCAGTAACGGCGGGGCGGTTGCGCGGCGGTTCCGGCTTCGGGGGGCGGCGGGGGCGGGTCGCTGAGGCGCACCCACAGCACCACGCCTTCATCCTGCGGGGGGGGGTGACCGATGGCTTCCAGACGAATGGGGGTGAGGGCCTGGGCGGCCTGCGCGGGTAAACTGCTCCAGGATGCGCTGGGGGCAGGCGGGGGGTTGAAAAAATCGCGAATTTGGTCCCAGCCCTGGGGGGTAGCCGCCAGGGGGGTCAGGCGCGCCAGCCCGGCCAGCAGCACCAGGGCGGCAACGGTCCCCAGGGCCCAATCGCTGAATTCGGAAAGGGTATCCAGGCCGCGCTGCTGCCAATCGGCGGCCTGGCGGAGAAAGGCGCAGTGGGCGATGAGGGCCAGGGCCGCCAACCCGAAGGCCCACAACAAGTTAGCGCTTTGCCCTTGGCGGACGGTTTGGAAGATGAGGGCCAGCCCCAGCGGCAGCAGGGCGGCATAGGCGTTTTGACGGCGCAGCACCCACCAGACCAGCCACACCGCCAGGCACCACAGTCCCCAGGCGGCCAGGAAGGTCCACAGGCCGCGGTCTGGAACGGATTGGGCGAGCAGATCACCCCACCAGCCGCCCATGCGCACACCGAAAGCCGTCACGCGCAGGTTCAGCCAGGTCAGGCGGTCCATGCCCAGGGGCAGCACCCAGGCGCTGAGCGGCGGCAGCACGCGCCCGGCGGCCTGGGCGGCGGCGGCAAACCCCAAGGTCAGGCTGTAGGCGGCCGCCCCCCAGCCGGAAAAACGGGTATAGGTCAGCAAAACGCCCACCAGCAGGCCCAGCCACAGCCCGCTGAGCGCCGCGGGGGGAGATGACAAGCCGGGGGTGTCGCCCAGGCTGAGGCTGATCGGCAGGCACACCGCCACCAGCAGCAGCCACAGCAGCCAGCGTTCGCGCAGGGCGGCTTTCACGGCTGCACCTCGCGCGGGCGGGCCTGCACCACCACGCGGCCGGTGCCGGTGGCGCGAAATTCCCAGCGGCGCAGCGCACCGTAGGCGGCGGGGATGACGCGAATCTGGGGGCTGAGCAGAATCTCGGTGGGGATGCCCTGGGCGGTCAGGCGCAGACGCGCGGATTGGACCTCGGGCGGGCAGGGGTCGGCGGCCCACAGGACGGCCTGGGGATGGGCCAACAGGCGCAGCGGGCGGCTCCAGGCGGGGTCGAGCGAGGGGGTCAGCACCACGCACAGGTCTTGCGGCAGCAGCAGAGGTTGGAACGCTTGCAGGGCGCTGCCCAGGGAGGTGGGCCCTGCGTTCAGACCGGCCAGACCGCGCAGCAGAACCCACAGGCTGTGGGGGCCGGGGCGCGGCGGCAGGGGGGCGTTTCCGGCGGCGAGGATGCCCACCGCCAGACCGCTGCGCAGCAGATGGCTGCTCAGGCTGGCGGCGGTGATGATCAGATCTTCCAGGCTGCTGCGGCCCTCAGCCTCGCGCTGGACGCCAGCCTGACTGTCCACGATCAGCCACACCCGTGCGGCGGCTTCGGGGTCAAATTCCTTCACCGACCATTTTTCGCGGCGGGCGGTGGTGGGCCAATGCACGCGGCGCAAAGAGTCGCCGGGGGCGTAATCACGGGTGGTGCTGGCCTGGGTGGTTTCGGCGCTGAGCGGCTGGCGCAGGGGGCGCTGGCTGCCGGGTGCGCTGCGCGGACGCAGCAGATCGGGGGGCAGGTGGGCCAGGGGCGGGTAAACCACAATTTCCAGGGGGTCAGCCGTCACCTGACGCACGCTGAACAGGCCGAAAGGGTCGCCGCTGCGCAGTTCCCAGGGCCCCAGGCGAAAAATTCCCCGCTGGCGGCATTCTGTGCTGGCGCTCCAGCGGCGACTTGTTCGCTGCCAACGACCCCGTGCAGGTGCTCAGCGGCGCGGCCGCCCTGCAGCCCCTGGCCGACGGCAGCGCCCAGCGGGTGCGCGGCACGGCTCTCCAATACACCGTCCTCTCCCACACCCTCCAACTGGACGCAACGCAGCTGCGCTTCGCCGGAAATCGCTACCCGCCGGAGATTCAGGCGCGCTACCTGCAATTGCCCCCCAGCCTGCCCCGGCGGGTGGTGAACCTGGCCTCGCAGTTGGCCGCCCAGGATCCCCCCTTCCCCTACGACCGCGTGCTGCGCGTGCAGGCTTATCTGCGCGCTTTTCCCTACACCCTGGATACCCCCCTGCCCGGTCCCGATCAGGATGCGGTGGATTACTACCTGTTCGACGCCCGCGCCGGTTTTTGCAGCTACGCCGCCAGCGCCATGACCGTCCTGCTGCGCGCCGAGGGCATCCCCGCCCGCGTGGTCAGCGGCTATGCCATGGGCCAATACGATTTTGAGCGCGGCGCCTACCGCGTGCCCGCCTCGGCCGCCCATGCCTGGGTGGAAGTCTATTTCCCCGGCTACGGCTGGGTGGAGTTTGAGCCGACCGCCGCCTTCCCGGCGCCCGTCTACCCGGAGCCGCCCTCCGCTAACCGCCAGCCCAGCCCCACCCCCCACCCGCAAAGCGCCGCGCAGACTCAGAAGACCCCCTGGGGCTGGCTGCTGGGGGCTGTTTTGCTGGGG
Source organism: Levilinea saccharolytica (assembly GCF_001306035.1). Classification (GTDB taxonomy): domain Bacteria; phylum Chloroflexota; class Anaerolineae; order Anaerolineales; family Anaerolineaceae; genus Levilinea; species Levilinea saccharolytica. The sequence continues at coordinate 281,569 of NZ_LGCM01000065.1, read as the reverse complement.
GCCGCCGTCTTCGCCGCCCTGCGCCGCTGGCGCATCCCCCCTGACCGTTCCCCCGCCGCCCAGGCCGCCCGCCTGTACGCCGCCCTGCGCCGGGAACTGACCGTCGCCGGTGTGGATGTGCCCGCCCACCTGACCCCCTGGGAAACCCTGCGCCGTGCCGAGCCGCACCTGCAAGCCTACCCGCGCCTGGCCACTGCCCTGCGCCTGGCCGTGCAGGTCTACATCCACGCCGCCTACCGCCGCACCCCGCCCAGCGCCGCCGCTGTGCGCGCCGCGCAGCGCGCCTGGGCCCGTGCCTGGGGGCAGCGCCTTCTCCTGCGCCTGCGCCGCCGGCGCAAACCGGCAGAATAAATCAACGAGCGCAGTCCGTCACCGAACTGCGCTCATTTTTGCTTTTATTTCGCTTTCAGGCCAAAGCTCACCAGCCGCTGCACACTCCGGGTTTCAAATCCAACGTGGTACCCGGGTCGTTCAAACGGACGTTTTGAAACAAGTCTGGGTCCAGCCGCGCGTTGCCTTCAACCATACCGTTCACGATCTTCAGCAAAGCCGCGCCAATGGACACCTGTATGCCGTCTGCCGGGTTACCCGTCACCACCGCGCAGGTCAGCGTCACCGGGGCGTCCACCCCACTAACGCCCATGCCCGGCGTGGCTATGAACTGGCCGTTATTGCGCACCGACACATAACTGCCGGTGAAGGATTTCGCGCCGAGGACCAGCAGTCCGTTGCTGCCGTTGCCGTCAAAGTAGTTTTTGCCCAGGGTGCTCAAGAATTCCACCTTCTCAACGGGGACCTCCGGATTACTATAGATAACTTGCAGACCAAATCGCTCTCTGGTGTAGGATGCCGAAACCCCATTCAACAGCACCGGACCGTTGGTCACAATCTGTGCCCCAAAGATTTGGTTGATATCAAAGTGACTGGAGAGGAGGGTGACGCCTTGTCGGGTGTCCGCCGTATACGGGTTGACCGCAGACAGCCCCGTAACGTTATTCGCGTCCGCCGCCACATTCTTCAACAGCATCGTTCCGGCCGTGTTCAGAGACAGTCCCACCACACCGTTGGCGTTCGCCTGAACGTTGGTCAGCAGGAAGTCCTGCGGTAATGTGGCCGCCGCTTCCACGCCCATCGCGGTGTTATAACTGGCGTCCACCCCCGCCAACACCAGCTTGCCCACGCCAGCCACGCTCAGGCCCGCACCGCCGTTGCCCTGAAACACGTTGTCGCCCGGCTTGCCGCTCATCTGGAAATTCGCCGACGTTGGAATTTCGACCCGCGCACCCTGGGCTCCGTTATTCGAAGCCGATATTTTCTTCATTTGTACGCCGCCGGTTGAGCCGATGTTCAAACCGAAACCGGGTTTGTTGTAATTGAAGCTGCTCTGCTGCACAGTCACCCACCAGCCCTTGGGCTGCGAAGGAGTGCTGGACAGGAGCATTCCATACGCTCCATTGTTCGAGGCCTCCACCTGGCTGATCTGCACCCGGCCGGGGTTGTTCAGGCTGAATCCTGGGCCGGAGTTCCCATTGGATTGGGTGCGCAGGATGCGCATGGGGGCATTTTCATTGCTGGCCAGGACGGTGATTCCCACGCTGTTGGTCCGGTTCACCTGCACATCCGCCAGGGTGGTCCTGCCGCCCGAATTGATCGCCAACCCCGGGGCCGACTGGCTGGCAGTAATTCTGACGCGTGAGACCGTCACAGACCCGTTCGACGCGCCGATATCAATCCCCTGGCTGTGCACGGCGCTCACGCCCGTCACCGTGGCCTGCCCCTGCGTGAATAACGACACCGTGCCTTCGTTATTGGCCAGTACGTTCGGACCAAACCGGTTGGTGAATTGGATGGGCTGGGTGCCCCAGGAATTGTTCAGCACGATGTTGGGGTAATCGCTGTTCGCCTCACTGCGAATGCCGTCCATCAGGATGCGCCCGCTGGAATAAATGTTCGCGCTCGCAGCGTTGCGCAGGAATTGGCTGCGCAGCACCGTCACCGGCTGGCTGATGTCGGGCCCGCTGTTATCCACCAGCAGCCCCACGCCCGCGTTGCCCACAAAGACACTGCGGTCCACCGAAACCGCGCCGCGGGTGATGACCTGAGCGCCTTCTTCTTGATTGCGGACGGTGCTGACGGCCGTCAACGAGACGCGCGGGGCGGTATCCGGCATGCCGACCAGATAAAGGCCGTCGCCGACGTTGGAACTGCTGGAGACATTCAGCATCGTCACCGTATTCCCAACGATTAAATTGATCCCACTCCCGCCCGCGCCGGTGATATGGCTGGCCGTCATCTTCAGCCCGCCGGTCGCTTCAGCAAAAATGCCAATCGCGCCGCAGCCGTTGATCACCACCTGGGCCGCCGTCACCGCACCCTGTTGGCTGCCGATAAACACACAGTTGGCGGGGCCGTCCATCACCTGCACGCGCTCCAGGTTCAGCGTTCCCGTCATGTTGCTGGTCACCAGACCGCCGGAGCGGATGAGCAGGTTCGACACCGTCACCGAACCGAGGTTGGTGAGGTTGACGATGCCGCGCAGCTCCGTGGACATCGGGCTGCCCACCGCCGAGCCCATGCCCACCAGGGTCAGCTTGGAGGGCAGAGAGGTCCAGCCGGTGCCGTTGATCACCCAGTGAGGCCCAGGGTCTGCGGCCCCCTCCAGGTCGTACACCCCCGCGCCGATGTAAATCTTGCCGCCCACGGGTGTCAGGTTCAGGCCCAAAAGTGCATTTGCCGCCGCTTGCAGCGGGTTATCGCAAGGCTGTTCGCCGTCCGCCAGCGGGTTGCAGTCCGCCGGTGTAAAGGCGTACGTCATGCCGTCCGCCGTAAAGAAAGCCCCGGGGTCGGGGTAAAAAACGGCCTCAGCGTCCATCTCTCCGCCGGGGGGTTCGCTTTGCGCCTGCACCGGGAACTGCGGCAGAAAACTGACCCACACCAGCACAGCTGCCAACAGCCATCGCATCGAAGTGAAACGGGATTGCATCAAAATGCCTCCTGAACCATCCAACCTGAATACGCCGTTACGATTTTCCCCCAGCCAAAAAACATCCTTATAATCTTACCCAAAACCACCCCCGATGACAAATCGAAAGCGGGCAACAGATCGTCTGCCGGCCCTGGGGGTCAGGCGAGCGGTAAATAAATCGGACGCAGCCCGGTGACGGACTGCGCCCGACCGCCCATCTCAGATGCAGTTTACCAGCCGCTGCACACCCCGGGTTTGTAATCCAGGGTGGTTGCGAGACTGAACAAGCGGATATTTACATATGTGCTGGGATCCAGGCGCGTGTTGCCGTCCATCATCCCATTCACAATCTTCACCAGAGCGGCGCCGGTATCCGTTTGCAGACCATCCGCCGGGTTGCCCGTGACCACCGCACAGGTCAGCGTCACGGGAGCGTCCGGCCCGCGCAGGAAAAGCCCCGGGACGTTGCTGTTTTTGCCGTTGCCGCGCACCGAGAGGTAGCTGGCGCTGAAGGATTGGGCGTTGACCACATCCATGCCCAACATGGCGTTGTTGTCAAAGTAGTTCTGGCCCAAGGTGCTCAAGATCTCCACCTTCGCCGTCATATTCGGCCCCCCATTATCGGCGATGACCGCGCCGCTGCCCAGCGCAGAATGAGAAGCGGATACCCCGTTCATCAGCACCGGCCCGCTGGTGCGCAGATCCAACCCATTGACCCCATTGCCGTCAAAATGGGAAGACAGAATCGAAAGGTCCAGTTTGGCCGTGTCGGAATAATTCGTTTGCGCGATCAGCCCTTTTTCAGAGTTGGCGTCCGCGGCTGCATTTTTCAACAGCATTCTCCCGCCTGAGATGGCCAAAATGCCGGTACTGTTATTGGCGTTCGCCTGAACATTGGTGATTTGGAAGTCCTGCGTGGTTGCCCCTATGGCCTGCACGCCGAAAGAATTATTTTGGCCGGCATCCACACCCGAAAGAACCAGTTTGCTCACCCCCAACGCGGCCAAACCCATAGCACCGTTTCTCACAAACCGGTTATCCCCCGGCTTGCCGGTCAGCTGGAAGGGGGCCGGTTCGATATATTCAACCTGCATACCGTATGAGGTATTGTTCGAAGCCGAAATCTTCTTGGCCTGAACACCGCCGGTCGTAGCCACTCTCAAACCATAACCGCCGCTGTTGCCGTTGAAGGTGCTTTGCTGAAGGGTCACCCACCAGCCCGTAGGGTTAACCCCGTTGTTCACCAATTCCATTCCCAACGCCGAGTTATTCGATGCTTCCACCTGGCTGATCTGCGTGCGGCCCAGCGTCGAGATGCTGACCCCCGGGCCGCTGTTCCCGTTGAACTGGCTGCGCAGGATGCGCAAGGAGCCGCCTGCACCAGCGGTCACCAGCGATGCCCCCACGCTGTTGTTCTTGTTCACCCGTACATCCGCAAGGGTGGTCGCCCCACCTGAAATAATGATCAGCCCCGGATGCGACTGGCTGTCGGTGATGCTGCTGCGCATGACCGTCACAGCGGAATTCGGCGCCGTGATTTGGAAACCCTGGCTCCGCACCGCGTTCACGCCTGTCATCGCGACCTTGGAATTGCTCATGATGAAGGAAGGGCCGTCATTATTGGCCAACGTGTTGGCTCCCAGGCGGTTGCTGATTTGGATAGGCAGTGAGCCAGCCATATTATCCAGCGACATCACCGGGGATCCTTGGTTAAATTCGCTGCGCATGCCGTCCACCAGGATGCGCCCGGCGGATTGCACCATCAGGCCTCCGCTGTTGCGGATCCATTGGCTGCGGAAAATATTCACCGGTGCAGGTGATTCGGGATTAATGTTCATCACCATCAATCCCATGCCGCTATTATTCGCAAAGACACTGCGGTCCACCGATACCGCACCAAGGGTGCCGATCTGCACCCCCGTACCCTCATTACGGGTAATGTTCACCGCCGTCAGGGAAACTTTCGGGGCCGAATCCGGCCGGCTTTGAATCACGATCCCGCCCCCTCCATTCATATGGCTGGAGACGTTCAGCAAAGTTACCGGCTCACCGGCAACCAAAAAGAGCCCCTCGCCCGTGGCGGCATTCAAATGGCTGGCGGTCATCTTCAATCCGCCGGTCACGTCGGCAAAAATGCCGCTGCCGCTCGCCGCGCAGCCGTTCACCAGCACCTGCGACGCCGCCACCGATCCCTGGTGAGCGCCAATCGAAATACACGTGCCGGGGCTGTTGAGCACCTGCACCCGATCCAAGGTGATCAGCCCGCTGGTATTGCCGGTGGCGAGGCTACCCCCTTGGATCAGCAGATTCGATACCGTCAGCGCGCCGAGGTTAGACAGGCTGATATTGCCGCGCAGCTCGGTGGTCGCCGCTCCGCCCAGGGCCGAACCCATGCCCACCAGCGTCAGCTTTGGCGGATAGGCGGTCCAAATGCCCCCATCAATACTCCAATTCGACGCGGGGTTTGTGGCCGCCGCCAGGTCGTACACCCCCGCACCGATGTAGATCTTGCCGCTTGCGGGGGTCAGGTTCTGGGCCGTCAAAAATTCCACAGCTGCCTGCAGCGGGTTGTCGCAGGCCTGCTCGCCCGCCAGGGATGGGTCGCAGTCCGCGGCAGTAACCGCGTAGGCCGTGCTGCCCACCTTAAAATACGCGCCGGGGTCGGGGTAAAAACCGGCCTCAGCCTCCAGGTCGCCGCCGGGGGGTTCGCTTTGCGCCTGCGCGGGGAACTGCGGCAGAAAACTGACCAGCAGCACAGCCGCCGCCAGCCACCGGATCAAAGTGAAACGAGATTGCATAACCACGCCTCCTGAATCAAAAAGCCCATGTGCGCCAATACAATTTCCCCCGGTTAAAACCGCTGCTATGATCTTACTCAAAGATCCCCCGGCTGACAATCGAAAACCGGCCTCAATCCCGCCCCTGCAGCTCTGAGAATAGGCAAGAGTCAAAAATCGGGCGCAGCCCGGTGACGGACTGCGCCCGATCCTGAATTCTTAGCGCAGCTTACCAGCCGCTGCACAACCCGGGTTTGTAATCCAGGGTGGTCGCGGGGTTGGTCAAGCGGATATTGGCATACAAGCTGGGATTCAAACGCGTGTTGCCGTCCAGCATGCCGTTGACAATCTTCACCAGAGCAGCGCCGGTCTCCGTCTTCAGGCCGTCCGCCGGGTTGCCGGTGACCACCGCGCAGGTCAGCGTCACGGGGGCATCCGGTCCGCTCAGGTAAACCCCAGGCTGGGTGGTGTTCCGGGCGTTGCCGCGTGCCGAAAGGTAGCTGGCGGTGAACGACCGGGTGTTGGTCACCTCAATGCCCGACACGGCATTGTTGTCAAAGTAATTTTTGCCCAACGTGCTTAAAATTTCCACCTTCTCCGTCACGTTCGGGCCGCCGTAATCGGTGATGGCCGCGCCGCTGCCGACCTGGGTATGAGAAGCGGAAACGCCGTTCAGCAGCACCGGCCTGCTGGTGCGCAGGTCCAGCCCCAGATCAATATTCCCATCAAAATGGCTGGAAAGGATCGAAATGTCCTGTTTGACATCTGCCGAATAGTAGGTGCCGGTGAACAGACCTCTTCCGTTGTTATCGGCGGCGATGTTTTTAAACAGCATTCTCCCACTTCCGGTCGCATAAACGCCAATAAAGCTGTTGCCGTTCGCCTGAACGTTGGTGAATTGGAACTCCTGCGCTGCGGGGCCGTCCACCCGCACGCCCATCACGTTGTTTTGACTGGCGTCTACCCCAGAAACCACCAGTCTGCTCATCCCCACCGCAGACAGCCCCGTACCGAGGTTGCCCACAAACCGGTTGTCCCCCGGCTTGCCAGTCAATTGAAAGGGAACCGGGGCACTGAATTCAACCTCCATGCCGAATGTATTGTTGTCCAAAGCCGAAATCCTCCTGGCCTGAACACCGCCGTTCGAAGTCACTTTCAAACCAGAGCCGCCGGCGTTGGCGTTGAAGACGCTCTGCTGCACCGTCACCCACCAGCCCGTGGGGTTACCCGCGGTATTCACCACTTGCATCCCTAATCCCGCGTTATTCGAAGCTTCCACCTGGCTGATCTGGGTACGCCCCAGGGTCGCAAGGCTGATCCCCAGGCCGTTGTTCCCGTTGAACTGGCTGCGCAGAATGCGCGTGGGGCCGGCAGCGCTGGTGATATTCAGAAACGCTCCATCGCCGCTGTTGCGGTTCACCCGCACATCCGAAAGGGTGGTCGCCCCGCCCGATGTGATCGTCAGCCCCGGATAATCCAGACTGTAGATGATGCTGCTGCGCGCCAGCGTCACCGAGGAATTCGGCGCGGTGATCTGGAGGCCCTGGCTCCTCACCGCGTTCAGGCCGGTGACCGAAACCTTGGAACCGCTTTGGATGATGAAGACGCCGACGTTATTCAACAAGGTATTGGGGCCCAGGCGGCTGCTGATCTGGATGGGCTGCGTGCCGGCTGTATTCAACAGCGCAATGTTCGCGCCTCCGATATTGGCTTCGCTGCGGATGCCGTCCACCAGGATGCGCCCGGCAGATTGTATGTAGATACTTGAGCTGTTGCGGATCCATTGGCTGCGCAGAAGGGTCACCGGCGGAGCCGAACCAGGCTCGATGTTCAACACCACCAAACCCGTGGAGCTGTTATTCGCAAAGTTGCTGCGGTCCACCGATACCGCGTTGGGGGTGGCGATATGCGCGCCGACACTCGTATTGCGGGTGATGCTCACCCCCGTCAGCGAAACGCGCGGGGCGGTATCCGGCCGGTTTTGAATGTACAGCCCATACCCTGCGTTGATATGGCTGGAAACGTTCAGCAGTGTCACTGGTTCCCCGGCGATCAAATAGATTCCATCGCTCGCAGCGGCGTTCACATGGCTGGCGATCATCTTCACTCCGCCGGTCACATCCGCAGAAAATCCGTCGCCCCCCGCCGCGCAGCCGTTCACCAGCACCTGCGACGCCGTCAATGACCCCTGGTGGCCGGCAATCGAAATACAGGTGCTGGGGCTGTTGAGCACCTGCACCCGATCCAAGGTGATCTGCCCGCTGGTGTTGCCGGTGCCGATGCTGCCCCCTTGGATCAGCATATTCGACATCGTCAGCGAGCCGAGGTTAGATAGGCTGACATACCCTTGCAGCAGCGTGGTCGTTGCCCCGCCCAGGGCCGAACCCATGCCCACCAGGGTCAGTTTGGGCGGGTAGGCCGTCCAAACGGCGCCGTCAATGTTCCAATTGGGCCCAGGGTTAGTGGCTCCCCCCAGGTTGTACACCCCCGCGCCCAGGATAATCTTGCCGCCCGCGGGGGTCAGGTTTTGGGCCGTCAAAAATTCCACCGCCGCCTGCAGCGGGTTATCGCAGACCTGCTCGCCTGCCGTCAGCGGGTCGCAGTCCGCGGCGGTAACCGCATAGGCCGTGCTGCCCACCTTAAAGTAAGCGCCGGGGTCGGGGTAAAAAGCGGCCTCGGCGTCAACTTCTCCGCCGGGCGGCTCGCTTTGTGCCTGCACCGGGAACTGCGGCAGAAAACTGACCCACAGCAGCACAGCCGCCAGCATCCATCGGACCCAAATCACACGGGATTGCATGAGATCACCTCCTGATCACCTTACCCTTAATCACCAATACGATTTTCCCTCTGATCAAAACCTATCCTCCTAATATTACACAAAAACACTCCGATTTACAAATCAGAGTCTGCTCAAGCCGCACGGCCCGGTCTCGCGTTGGCCGGGGTTAAAAAACAGCCGCTGGCGTAAGATGCGCCAGCGGCCGTTCATGGATTAGTTGACGGTCTAGTCTTCCTCAGGGGTCCAATTTTTCAGCATGGCTTCCACCGAGCGGGTCATCTCATACGAGAAGGGCGCCACATACTTGCGGAAAAACAGGCTCTGGGCAATGTTCTCCACACCTTCAGGGAAGGCATGGCCGCTGGGTCGGGCCGCCATCAACGGCTGGAACATGGCTTCCTGTTCCTCCGGCCCAAAGCGGCGGTAAGTGTTGCGGTGCAGGATGAATTCCTCTGGAAAGCGTGGAATCCGCCGTTGGTGGGTCAGCGGGGCGGGATGGCCAAAGCACACCATCGTCACCGGGAAAGTATAGCGCGGCAGGTGAAACAGCTCGCGGTGGATCTCATAATTTTCCAGAATGTCGCCGATGTAGCACGAGCCAATTCCCAGCGACTCGGCCGCGATCACCGCCGTTTGAGCCGCGATGAGGGCGTCGCAGCTCGCCAGGAACAAATCCCCCGGCCCCGGCATGCGAAATTCCTGGCCCACAGCCGCACAGCGTTCGCGCACACCGCCGTGAATAAAAGCGTCAAACCAGCGCTGGTAATCGGCCAAAAATACCAGCACCAGGGGGGCCTTGGCGATGAAGGGCTGGTGGTCGCAGGTCTCCACCAGGCGCTGCTTCACGGCCGGGTCGTCCACCTCGATGATTGCGTACAGCATCTGGTTGCCCGCCGTGGGCGCCCGATAGGTGGCCTGCAAAATCGCCTGGCGCTCTTCAGGGGTGATGGGCTGCTCCGAAAAGGCACGCACAGAATGGCGGTTGGCCAGCAGTTCAAGCGTGGAATTCATGCGGTCAAACTCCTTTATGGTAGGTTTGAAGAAGGATAGACTACGCCCGTACGCATCAATCCTCGCCAGGCGCGGAGGCTTTCCAATTGTCTGCCAGGGCTTCCAGCCGCTCCAGGCGTTGGGTCGTGCGCAGCGAACGCTGCATCAGGCGTCCCGCGGTGAAGAGCAGCAGGCTCAGCGCCACCGTCCACAGGGCTGCCGCCACCGCAGCGGTGGTGAGGGCCGGCCGCAGCAGGCCCATCAGAATCTGGCTCAAGGCTTCACCCCCCAGAACAAACAGGCCCATCAGCCGGTTGGGCAAAGAGGCGGCAAACTGCACCAAACCCCACACCAAAACAGCCCCACCCGCCAGGTTAGCCCCCGCGAAGCCGTACAGCACCCAGGCCAACACCTCCATCAGCGCATCAGAAGCTCTGCGTGAACCCGCCATGCTTACACCTCCTGACCCTGCTCCACCGCAGAGGGCTGCGCCGCGCCTTTTTGCGCCCGCTCGCGCCGGTCCACGCGGTACGCCAACACAGCCAGCACAGCCGAAACCACAATCAACCCGGCGGCGATGCGGTAAGTGCCCGCCACGGCAGCCGCCATGGCCAGGGGCGGGGCAGTTGTGGCGTCCGTCCCCGCGGGCAGCCCGCCCAGGGCCAGCGCCTGTGCGCTGAACAGGGCTGCCATCAGCGGCAGGCCGGTGGTGTTGCCCAGGGTGCGCGAAAGCACCATCAGCCCCGAGGCGATCCCCAGGCGTTCTTTGGGAACCGATCCCATGATGGCGCTGTTATTGGGCGATTGGAACATGCCCATGCCGATACCGACCGGGGCCATGCGCACAATGAAGCCCCACAGGCCCACCTCCACCGTCAGGGTAGACATGGCCAGGCAGCCGCCGATGATGATCACCAGACCGATCAGGCTGATGACCCGCGAGCCAAAACGGTCCGAAAGCCAGCCCGCCACCGGCGCCACCACCCCCATCGCCACCGGAAAAGACATCAGCATCAGCCCCACCTGTTGGGCGGGGTAGCCTTTCACCAGTTCCAGGAAAAAGGGCAGCACAAACGAAGCCGGCAGCACCACAAACACCAGAAAAGCCATCAGCAAATTCAGGCTGAACAGGCGGTTGCGAAACAGGCTGAGGTCAATCATGGGCTGGTCGCGGCGCGATTCCACTGCAATGAGCGCGGTGAATCCCAGGGCCGCCGCGCCCAGCACCCCCAGCGTCAGGGGAGCGCCAAAGCCCACCCGCTGCCCCAGGGTCATGCCGAAGGCGTAGCAGGCCAGGGTGATGAATAAGATCACCGCCCCCGCCGGGTCAAAACGCTGATTGGGCCGCGGATTGGAAGGAGCCACAAAGCGCGTCACCGCCAGGAAGGTGAGGATGCCCACGGGCACATTCACCAGGAAAACCGCCCGCCAGCCCACCAGGCCGATGAGCAGCCCCCCCAGGGGCGGCCCCACGGCGATGCCGATGGAGACGATGGAACCCATGATGCCCAGCGCACGCCCGCGCTCTTTGGCTGGAAAAGCCTCGGTCACCATCGCCATGCCCAGGGCCTGCATCATCGTGGCGCCCAGGCCTTGCAGGGCGCGCGCACCTATCAGCCAGCCGATGTTGTCGGCCAGCCCGCACAGCAGCGAGCTCAACGTGAAAAGCACCAGGCCGGTCAGGTAAATTTTGCGCTTATCGAGCATATCCCCCAGGCGCGCCGCGCTGAGGATCAGGGCGGTGAGCACCAGGGAATAGGACAGCACCACCCACTGTACGGTGGTGAAATCGGTATGAAAAACCTCCACCAGGGTCGGCAGGGATATGTTCACAATACTGGAGTCAAGGGTGGCCATGAAAACCCCCAGGCCCAGCCCCGAAAGGGCAAACCATTTGCGGTTGTCCGCCGGTGCGGAAGACGTCACTTGCATAGCACCTCTAAAGGGAAGGATAGGCCCATTATACGCCCAAACCCGGCCGGTTCCTGAAAAAATACCGCTTCCCCCAATCCAACCAGCCGCGGGGCTTACACCGGGGTCAGCAGCGCATCTTCTTCCCGCGCCTCCCAGGCCGCGCACAGCTGCCGCCAGCTTTGCTGGGCCTGGGCGGCCTCCACCGGCTGAAAGCGCACCCGTCCGCGCCCCGGCGGGCACTGCACCAGCAGCGGCAGGCTGGCGCGAGCCACCACCGCGATTTTGGTGTAGCCGCCCGTGGTTTGGCGGTCGGCCAGCAGCACAATTGGCTGCCCGTCGCCCGGAACCTGCACCGCGCCGCGCGCTAACCCTTCCGAAAGCATGTCCGCCGCGCCCGCGTGAATCAGCCTGGGCCCCGCCAGGCGGTAACCCATGCGGTCGCTGGCCGGCAGCACCTGATAGGAGGAATGGAAGAACACTTCCAGCGCCTGGGGTTGAAAGGCCTCGGCCTGCGGCCCCACCACGGCCTGCAGCACCGGCTCCAGGCTGTAGGCTGGGCGCGCACCTTCGGGCAGGCAGTCCCCCGCCCGCTCCCATGCGCCCAGAGAAGGCCGCCCCAGCGGCAGAATATCCCCCGCCTGCAGCGCCCTCCCCTGCACACCGCCGAACCCGCCGCGCAGATAGGTGGTCCGCGAGCCCAGCACCGGCGGCACATCCACGCCCCCCGCGAAGGCCAGCACCCCCCACACCCCCGGGGCGTTTTCGTCCGAAAGGGCGCTCAGCCCCACACGCTGCCCGCGCCGCACGCGCACCGCCATCCACAGCGGAAAACGGCGCCCCTCCACCACCAGGGCAAAACCTGCCCCGCCCGCAGCCGCCAGCGTATCGCGCCCGGCCCGCAGCAGCGGCCCCGCCCCCACACATTCCAGCGCGGCCGCATCGGGCGGGTTGCCCACCAGCCGGTTGGCCGCCGCCAGGGCAAATTCATCCATCGCCCCGCCCACCGGCACGCCAAAACGCTCCAGGCCCCAACGCCCCGCGTCCTGCACGGTGGTCAGGGTTCCCGCGTCCAGCACGCCCAGGCCCGCGGCGATCGCTTGAGCAGACATACGAGATTAAGCCGCCGGGTTCTGCTGCTGTTTTTTCGCCAGGCGTTCGTCAAAGCGCGCCTGATCAATAATAAAGCGCTCGTGTTCGCCCTCAGCAATTTTTTCCACGACGTCCCAGGCTTCCACCTTAAAGCGCGTGCGGCGGCCGTCCACTTCCAGCAGTTCAGCGCGGAAGCGCACCGCCATGCCCACCGGCGTGGCCGCCAGGTGGCGCACGTTCACCACCACCCCCACGCTGCTTTGCCCGGCCTGCAAATGCGGCAGGAGCACCTGATGGGCGGTGCGTTCCAGGTAGCCGATCATGCGCGGCGTACTCAGCACCAGCGGCAGGGTTTCGCCGCCCGAAGCGCGCGCGGTGTCCGTTTCCTGCACAATCAGGGTCGTTTCATGGGTCATTCCAAGTTCAAGGGGCATGAGGGTTCCTCCACAAAGGGTCAATTTGAAGAGATTATATCATCCGCGCTCGCGCAGGCGGCTGTGCAGTACCTGATCCACCCACTGCCCCTGGCGCAGCCAGGAGCGGCGCAAAACGCCCTCTTCCTGAAAACCCAGGCGCAGGGCCACCTTGCGGCTGCGCTCATTATCCGCCGCGCACAAAATCTCCAGCCGTTCCAGGCCCAGGTCGTCAAAGGCATGGGCGATGACCGCCTGCAGGCACTGCGTCACCAAGCCGCGGCCCTGGTAGTGCTGCCCCACCCAATAGCCCAGGCTGGCCTTGCGGTCGTTCCAATCCACACCGTGCAGGCTGACGCAGCCCGCCAGCGCCCCTCGCTGCCAAATCCCCGCGCGGAAGCCCTGATTGGCCGCCAAGCGGTCTAACCCGGCCTGAATGTACTCGCCCACATCCCCCTCGTCGAAAGGCTCCGCCAGCCAGGGCAGCTCCAGCCCCAGATGCTCGCGGTTCTCGGTAAAAAACGCGCACAGTTCCGCCGCGTGGCGCCGTTCGAATAATCGCATGACAATATCGGGTTCGATTTTAAACGTGAACACAGTCCCTCAACCCTTTCTGCTTGGAATCAGTCCTCCGCGCCGCTCAAGGCGCGGGCGGGCTTTTTTTCTTCGGTTTCGCTTTCAAGGCCGCTTTTTGCAGGTTTTCCTGCACGCGAAATTCCACGATGCGGCGGATCAGCTCCAGCGGCAGGGGCTGATCCAGGGGGAACTGCACCGAGCCTTTGGCGTTTTTGTACCCGGCCAGGGCCTCTTGAAAGGCTTCAATGCCGCTGGGGGTGGGGTACACACCGATGTGGGCTTTGTGGGCAGCAAAGTGGATCAAATTCCCGTGCAGGGTAAAGGTGGGCATGCCGTAGGCCATCCTCTCCTCGGCCTGCGGCGCCGCTGCGCGGATGGTTGCGCGCAGCTCCTGCAATACCCGCTGCACCGCCTCTGGAAATGAGGCGATGTAATCATCTATATTGTCAAAACGTACGGATGCGTTTTCCATTTTCCCTTTCCTCAGCGCTGCGCGCCGCGCAGCATGGCTTCCCAGGCCTGTTCCACATCTTTTTGGGTGATGCGCCAGTTGGTCAGCGAGGCGCGCACCGCCGGCACGCCTGCGTAGACCGTGGGGGTCAAATACACGCCGCCGTCCGCCTGCAGCCCGCGCAGATAGCGGCGCACACCTTCCATCGGAACGCAGCCCGCCCCGTCTGCCAGGGCAAAGCACACCCCGTTCAGCCGCACCGGCGCCAACAGGTGAAATTCCCGCGCCCCCTCAATCTGCGCTCCCAGCCACTGCGCCAGCGCGCACAGCCGTTCCACCATCTCGGCGTATCCCTGTTTCCCATAGGCGGTCAGCGTGAACCAGCTGGGCAAGGCCCGCAGGCGGCGCGAATTTTCCGGCGTGAGGTGAATGTATTGGTCCGCGCGCACCTGCGCATCCAGATAGGCCGCCGCGTTTTGGAAAACCTCGGCCTGCAAATCGGTGCGGCGGGTGAACTGCATGGCCGCGTCGTAGGGCACATTCAGGAACTTGTGAGCGTCAATGGTGATCGAATCGGCGGCTTCCAAGCCCTCCACCAGCGGCGCATAGCGCGGCGAACAGGCCGCGAAGCCGCCAAAGGCCGCGTCCACATGCAGCCAAAAGGGGTAGCGCGCGCGCAGCGCGGCTGCGGCTCGCAGGTCGTCAAAATCCACCGTGTTCACCGTGCCGGCGTTGGCCACCACCACGCAGGGCCGCCCCTCCTGGCGCTTCAGGTGCTCTTCCAGGCGGCCCACGTCCGCGGCCTCGCGCCCCGGCAGGCAGGGTGTCAGCGTCAGCGCCTCGCGCCCCATCCCCAGCATGGCCAGGGCTTTATACACGCTGGAATGCGGGCAGGCGCTGAACACGCGCAGCGGTTCCAGGCCCCACAGCCCCTGCGCAGCGCAGTCCACCCCCAGCTGATGCCCCGCCCATTGGCGGCCCAGGGCCAGCCCCACAAAATTGGCCATGGTGGCGCCGGTGACAAAGGCCCCCGAAAATTCGTCCGGCAGGCCAAACAACTGGCGCAGCAGGCCGATGGTTTCCAGCTCAATCTGCGGGGCGATGCTCTCATCCGACCCCACCGTGTTCTGGTCGTACACGCTCACCAGCCAGTCGCCCGCCAGGGCCGCCGGGGTCACCCCGCCGGTCACCAGGCCGTAATAGCGGGGACCGGCGCTGCCGCTGAGCCAGGGGGCAAAGCGCGCCTTGAATTCCTCCAGGCTGCCCAGCGCGCCCAGGCCCTCTTCCGGCAGTTGGGCTGCTTCCAGGCGCGGCGCGCACACCCCCGCGGGCCGCGCCTCGATCTGCGCCAAAAAGCGCGCGGCTTCGGCCAGCGTCTCCGCCAGAACGGCGTCCATCTGGGCAGCATCCTGAGCTAAAGGTGTGTGCATGTGCGTATCATAGCATGATTCCCCCGTCTCAGCCCCGCGGAGCGGCAATAAAAAATCGAAACCATTGTAAAATGAAGCCAACCCACCCGCCCATCCCACGCGGCGGCATCTGGATCGGAGCGCCCCATGCCCATACCCGAAAGCTGGCTTCCTGCGCTGGAAAGCGAAACCACCAAGCCCTATTACCAGCAGCTGTATCAATTCATCGGCGAAGAGCGCCGCAAATACAAGGTCTATCCGCCTGGGCCGGATGTGTTTAACGCCCTGCGCTATACGCCCTTCGAGCGTGTGCGCGTGGTGGTCATCGGCCAGGATCCCTACCATGACGAAAATCAGGCCCACGGGCTGTCTTTCTCGGTGCAGCCGGGGGTGCCCATCCCCCCTTCCCTGGGCAACATCTACAAAGAGCTGCAAACGGACGTCGGCTTTCGCGTGCCCAACCACGGCTGCCTGATCCCCTGGGCCGAACAGGGCGTGCTGCTGCTCAATGCCGTGCTGACTGTACGCGCCCACCAGGCCAATTCGCACCAGGGCAAAGGCTGGGAAACCTTCACAGACGCCGTGCTGCGCACGGTCAACGCCAAAACCAGCCGGGTGGTATTTTTGCTGTGGGGCAGTTACGCTCAGCGCAAGGCCGAAGGCATTGACCCCACCCGCCACACCGTGCTCAAGGCCCCCCACCCCTCGCCGCTTTCCGCCAGCCGCGGGTTCTTTGGCTGCCGCCACTTTTCCAAGACCAACGCAGCGCTAACCGCCGCCGGGCTGCCGCCCATTGACTGGCAGCTCCCCGACCTGTAACCTTCGGCGGCTAAACCTTCAGCCAGCCGCGAAAGCCGCGCACGCCGTAGTACGAATCCGCGCCGTTGTGATACACGAACACACGCCCAAAGCGGCGGTCGCCAAACAGCGCCCCGCCCAATTTGCGCACCTCCGGCGGGGTCAGCAGCCAGCTGGAGGTTTTGGTATCAAATTCTCCCAGGCTTTGCAGGTGGGCAAAATCCGCCTCGCTCAGCAGGGTGATGCCCATGCTCTCTGCCATCTCCACGGCGCTGCTTTCCGGCGGAAACTTCTTGCGACCCTCGCGCGCCTCGCCATCGTAACACAGGTTTCTGCGGCCCGCTGGGGTTTCGGCGGAGCAGTCGAAGAAGAGCATTGCGCCCGTGGCCGCGTCCGCGCCCACCACGTCCGGCTCGCCGCCGGTGATTTCCATGCCGTGCAGCGCGCGCAGCGAATCGGGCTGGGCCTCCAGGCGGGCCTGCACTTCCGCCCAGGTCAGGCCTGGGTGGCGCGCCGGGTGGCGTTCAAAACGGGTTTTCAAGGTGTTCAGCAGCGCCGCGCGCTGCGCTTCGGACCAGGTTTGTTCAAGGGGAGTGTCCATCGTTGTTTTTCCTGAGGTGTGTGCCGATCGGTTAATATCGGATGATTTTTATCTGATTTCAACTGTCTTTATTATACCCACCCCCCGGTGCTTTTCAAGGCGCAAAACGAGCGGACAACGCCATCGCGCGCTGTGCGGCACATCCGTGGAGGCTGCACAACGCGCGATGTTCACTTCATGGAGGGCCGCAGTACGCGGCACACGCTGATTACTGACCGGATGCGGCCGAAGCTGCCAGATTCTCCTTGCGCCCGGGCAGGATAATGCGCCGATAGGCAAAACTGATGGACCAGATCATCAGCAGCGCGGCAAAAACCCCCGGCGCCCAACGGCCCAAAGAACCCAACAGAAAGCCGCCGACCGACGGCGCAATCACGCGGGTGAAGGCTTCCAGCGAGGAGGCGATCCCCAGGATCCCCCCAACTTCATCCCGCCCCACCGATTTGCTGATGCTGCTTTGCAGTACCGTGTTCAACACACCGCCGGAAAGCGCCAGGGGCAGCATGACGATCAGCAGCATCCACAGCTGCGCGGTGAAGGCCCAGGCCAGCAGCGCAAAAGCCATCAGCCACAGCGCGTTGATCATCAGCCAGTTTTCCCGGAAGCGGCGGGTCAGCGCCCCAATCAATCCCGCCTGGGTGATCACCGAAAGGATGCCGACATACGCCAGCACAAAGCCCGTGGAGCGAGAGCTGAGGCCGATGGACTGGGCATACAGGGAGAAGATGGTCTGGAAAGTGGCAAAAGCCATCCCATAAAAAAGGCGCACATGCAGCAGAGGGCCCACCTTCGGGCGGTTGAGCGCCTGCAGCAAGGCGTTGAATGTGAAGGGCGGGCGTTTCTGCAGGGCCATCGCCGCGCGCTGCTCGGAGGTCAGGCTTTCGGGCAGGAAGAAAAAGATGGCCAACCAGTTCAACATGGATACACCGGCAGCCACAAAAGCCGGAACGTTGTACCCCCACTGGCTGAGCGCACCGCCCGCAGCCGGGCCGATGATAAAGCCCAGCCCAAACGCAGCGCCGATCATGCCCAGGCCTTTGGCACGGTTTTGTTCATCGGTGATATCGGTGATATAGGCCTGGGCAACAGAGATGTTACCGCCCGTCAGCCCGTCCAGAATGCGGCTTAAAAACAGCACCCCAAGGATGATCCAATTCACGGCTTGCGGCGCCGTGAACCCGGCGATCCAGCGGCCAAGCGGGGCGGCCAGGCCTAACAGCAGAAAACCCAGGAAGGTGCCCGCCACCGAAAGCAGCAGCACCGGGCGGCGGCCGATCCGGTCGGATAGGCGGCCCAACAGCGGCGCCCCTGCCAGCTGAGCCGCCGCATAAGAAGCCACCAACAGCCCCACCACCGCGGCGGTGGCGCCGAAAGATTCGGCATAATAGGGCAGCAGCGGCAGGATCAGGCTGAAGCCCAACAGATCCACAAAGACAATCAAGAAAATCGTCAGTAAGCGTGAGTTTTTCATAGGGTTTCCTATTCAACATCCCTTAAGAATATGAAGTGCGGTTGGTTTGTGGCCCGTTCAGTTTTGGCATGCCCATTTCAATTGAGCCCGGCCTGAAGGGTGAATCCATCAGCCGTCACCACAACCTCTACGCTTATACTGCGCCGCAGAAATGAAGTATAGCTTTTGTATAACCTTTTTTGCGGTCAGCACATAAAAAAACACCCCCTTTCCAGCCGGAGCGGGGGTGTTCCTAAAAAACCTGCGGATTAACTTTCCATTCGTTCCGCCAGCAGCCGGAAGGCCTGCGCCACCTGCTGCTTTTCCGCGCCGGTCAGTCGCGCGCTGAAGCGGGCAATCCATTCGTTGCGCGCGGCGATGCTCTCCGCGGCCAACTGCCGGCCCGGCTCGGTCAGGTGCACGCGCCGCACCCGCCGGTCGGCCGGATCTTCCACCCGCTCCACCCAGCCCTGCCGCACCATGCGTTCAATCAACTGGCTGGCCCCCGCCGGGGAAAGGTCCAGCACGCGGGTGAAGGCCAACACCTCACACGGCCCGCGGTAATAGAGCTGGTACAGAACGTTGATCTGCGCCATCGAGAGGCCTTTCAGGTGCATAAAGCCCATCAGATCCTGGAGCGAAATGCGCATCAGGTGCGCTGTGCCGTCCAGCAAGCTCTGTGAAAATTCTTCGGTTTCCATACGCGGCCTCTCCCTTCCGGTGCCAGAATTGACAGAAAACCTCAACAGGATTATAGTTAACACCAGTGAATAATATGTATGGATGAATTATATCCAATGGGAGCGAATATGGGTACTCTGGATGGAAAAATAGCGGTGATTACGGGCAGCACGCGCGGCATCGGCCTGGCAATTGCAGAAGCCTATGCCCGCGAAGGCGCGGCGGTGGTGATCTCCTCCCGTACGCAGGCGGCGGTGGACGCGGCCGTCCAGCGCTTGCAGGCAGCGGGATACCGGGCGGCCGGCCTGGCCTGTGATGTCTCGCAGCCGGAGCAGGTCTCGGCGCTGGCCCAACTGGCGGTGCAGACCTTTGGCAAGGTGGACATCTGGTTCAACAACGCCGGGCTCGAAACGGCTTACGGCCCCACCATGAGCTATTCCGCGGAAGATTTCACCAAAGTGGTGCAGACCAACATCCTGGGGGTTTATCACGGCTCACGAACCGCCCTGCAGCTGTTCCTGCCCCAACGCTCCGGCAAACTGATCAACATGGTCGGGAAGGGCTATAAAAGCCCGGCCCCCTACCAAAACGCCTACGGGGCTTCCAAAGCCTGGGTGCTGTCCTTCACCAAGGCGCTGGCGCAGGAGTACGCCGACAGCGGCGTGGACATCCTTAATTTCAGCCCCGGCATGGTCATCACCGACATGCTCACCCAGTTCGATGTCGTCCAGGGCCATGAACACCGCCTGAAGGCCTTTCCCGCAGTGCTGCGCATTCTGGGCCGCAAACCAGATTACCCGGCCCGTAAGGCGGTCTGGGCGGCTTCGTCCGCCACCGACGGCAAGACCGGCCTGCTGGTCAACAGCTTTTCTTTGGGCGTCGTGTTACAGGGCTTATTCAAAGAAATCATCCGCCTCATCGCCCGCCGCCCCTCAGATCTTCCCGAAATTCACATGCGCAGCGTGCCGCCGGTGGAATAAGTTCCCCTCCGGCTCGATTATTGGTATGAAAAGCGCCCTCATGCATTGGGGGCGCTTTGGATTCTGACAGAGGATGGGCCTTACTTTAGCTCGTCCAGCAGGCGGCGTTCACCTTCCAGCTTGCGGATCTCGGTGACGTCCTGGGTCACTTCCAGCGTCCCCTGAAATTTGCCCTGGGGACTGCGCACCGCAAAGTAGCGGATATGGATGAAGCGGCTGCCCTGCTCCGGTTTGGTCTGGATCCAAAATTCAGCCGTGTCGCGCAGCCCAGCGCGGAAATCTTCCAGAATCTGGTAGACGATGTGCACGCTGTCGGGGTGGTGGCAGCTCATCACGTTGCGCCCGATCACGTCCGGGGTGCGCTCAAAAATGCGGTGCGGCCCGCCCGAATAGAAGCGCACATCGTTGCCCTCATCCACAAAGGTCACGTCCACCGGCAGGTGGGTGAAGACCGAAACAATCTGCTCCAGGGTCATGGCGCCCACCTGCATGGGCAGGTAGTTGGCGTTTTGCTCTTCGCCCGCGGCGTTTGTAATTTCAGGTTTTGTCATCCAATTTCTCCCATTTGGGTCTGCAAAAATCGGCGGCCCGCCCTCCGCAATGTGAATTGTATCACACAGCGCTGTCTGGGGGATGACCCTGGGCGGCGAAAGCGGGGTGAAAAACCGCCGTCCCCTGGGGATAGTGCCCGTCAAACGACAGCGCGAAAAAGACCTCCGGCGGCACGCCCTCATGCCCCAGCCCGGGAACGTTGACGAACCCGAACTTGGGGTAATACTCCGGATGCCCCACCAGGCAGCACCCGCGGGCGTGCAGGCCGCGCAGCCGCGCCAGCCCTTCACGGATCAGGGCCTGGCCGACCCCCTGGCGCTGAAATTCGGGCAGCACCGACACCGGCCCTAACCCGTACCAGCCCGGCGTGCCGTCGGAAAGCACCACCGGGGAAAAAGCGATGTGCCCAATCAGGCGGCCGTCCAGCTCGGCCACCAGAGAGACGGCCAGCGCGCCCGCGGCGCGCAGCGTCTCGACGATGAAATGTTCCGTAATATTTTCAGATTTCAGGGTGGCAAAGGCGGCCTCGGTGACCTCCCCGATGGCCTGAATATCCGCCGGGGTCTCATTGCGCAGGATTAGATGATCCAACATACCGCTTCCTTTCGTCAAAAATCAGCGCAGCCGGGGGAGCACCCCGCCGGTCTGGCGCATGTAAGCGCGGTAGGACTCGCCAAAGGTGTCCAGCATCATCTTTTCCTCGGCGCGCACGCGCAGGAAGTAAAAGGGGATGAAAAACACCAGGTCCAAAGGCCCGGCCAGCCAGTTTTGCAGCAGCAGAATTTGGGCGATGACCCACAGCCACTGGCTGGCGTACATGGGGTGGCGGATCAGGCCGTAAATGCCGCCCGTCACCAGGCTGTGCTCCTGGAAGATCTCCAGCGACGGCGACCAGTTGGCTTTCAAATCGCGGTGGGCACGGATGAACACGAACAGCGCCCCCGCCAAAATCACCACCCCGGCCCAGCCCATCCACCCCGGCAGGGTGTAATTGGCAAAATCCAGCCAGGGGGTCAGCGCGTACACCAGCGGCAGGAAGAACATGAACACCGAGAGCAGGCCCAGCAGAATTTTCTCGGTGGCCGACACGCGCGAATCCACTTTGACGCTGCTTTTCCAGGTCTTGCGCAGCGGGGCGCGCACCCCCATTTCAACGAACAGTCCCAGCCAGTAAGCGATTTTGAAGAAGGTCATACGGTCTCCATGCTTTGATTATAGGCCGAGTGAGGGAAAGTGGGGGATTCGGCTGGTGTTCAATCAGGCGAGAAAGGGTTGCATTACGCGGTTTTGATGTGTACTGTTCGAGGCTGACTTCAGCCGTCTTGATGGAGATTAATGAGGAGTGGCAGATTGGAAAAAAATATTGTTCTGGCAAGTCATTTTATTGGAAAAGAACGATGGATGTTTCTGACTCGAATTTATGGAAAAAGATTTACGCGATCAAGAGAATAAATATAAATGGTGGACAATTACAAATAGTGATCCTTTGCTTGTAACTGGAGCAAGTGATTGATATGGAAGGTGGACTTGGATAATGTTTTTGATTTTTCAAAAGCTACAAGTTCCCGCCAATCAAGTTCACACTTTGCTAAGTTGTGGATACTGGAATACTACATTAAGGAAAAAACAAACGCCAAATAGATTCAATCGTCTGAATCGAGATTACGCCTGTCCAAATGAGAATTACTACGATTATTATTAGCCAACCGACAATTATTGACGTAGATTCTTTTGCGTCACTACGTCCAAAAATATCTAGAGCAAATTGTCCAAAATGTTTAGGGGATGTCAAAACAGATATCCAAATTTTTTGACGAGTGATTGGCGGGTGCTGCCTTTCTTGACTCATTGGCGATACAACCCCATCAAGTAAATTTCGAACATCAATATAATCATTTAATTTATCAACAAAATGTTTAAAATCTTTGCGACTTTCTAGGTTGAGAAGTAATTTGTAAGTGACAAAAATATCAGGATGACCAGGAATTGGTACTTGCTCTGTTACTTCTAGTCCGGGAATGGTTTCGTGAATTGCTTTAAGTTGTGAGCGAATCTGTTGTAAGGCATCCCTCTTAAGACCGTCGCCTTCAATTTCTATAGTTATTCTTGATAAATCATAATCTGCTTTAACTCTTATACGTCGGTCATCAACAATGAGAACAACTCCATTCCTCCAGACTGTATTTTTACTTATTAATGGGTGCATCCTAACAATGAAACGCGATAATATGCTGCTCGGAAGCACACTATATTGATACTGAAAGGTCAATGCATTTTGCCAATCACCAGTATCAGGTTCATCCTTCCGTAATAGATCTGGTATTAAGTATTGATTGGCGTCATTGTCAAAAGGATAACATAATTCAAATTTTTGCATAATATCAATAATAAAGGTATATTGAGATCGGGAATATACGCTTGGCGGTAGTATACTTTCCAGATCTTTCAAACTCAAAATGCCATAAGTTTGAAACAGTGAATTGGAATT
Organism: Levilinea saccharolytica; assembly: GCF_001306035.1. GTDB lineage: Bacteria > Chloroflexota > Anaerolineae > Anaerolineales > Anaerolineaceae > Levilinea > Levilinea saccharolytica. The sequence goes on along the minus strand of NZ_LGCM01000065.1, from coordinate 258,656 downwards.
AATAATTTGGTAAACACCATTTGTAACCCATTCGGGATCTAAAATACCTAATTCTTGTAGACGAGGTTCTTCTTGAAAATAGATCATCGTTCCTAAATCGTGCAAGAATCCAATAAGTGTATGTTGATCTGTAACGGATGAAACTCCTTCTTTCATACAGATTTTCTTGTATTCATCATAAGGTAAATAGCTTTTACCCAAGGCAGAAAGTTTATCCTTGATATCAAACCACTTTTTCGGTACCAAATCAAAAATGTGAGATAAATTCGCAATTTCTTGAGAAATTGCCTCCTTCAATTTCGAAATACCACTATTGTCAATACAAGAAGTATCAATAATTGCTTTTACTTGGGGATATTTATTGAGCAAACCACGTCTATCAATGTCAAATGAGTGCTGATCAATTTTATTACCGACAATTATTACAGGTGAGTTTCCACCAAAAGAACGAATTATTTTTAACCAGTAATCTAATTTGTTATCTGACTCCGAGTTTCTTGCATTACATACTAGCAAATAAAGTGAGCGTTTTGTGAGAAAAAATTGATGCGTAGCGTGCATGATCTCTTGTCCACCAAAATCCCATATGTTGAGACTTATGGTTTCGGACAATTCTCTGTTTTCTGGCTGTACATCAACTCGCCATTTTGTAATTCCAATGCCATTTGTTTTGCCTTCTTGTGGATTATATGTTCCATTTACCAAGCGATTTACTAGGGATGTTTTTCCTACTGAACCTTGTCCAACAAGTATGACCTTTGCTTCACGCAAGGGGAGTGTTTCGTTGGAAAAATAATAATCAAAAAGGCTAACGGCACTTGTAGACTTTGTGAGAATTTCAGGGGGAATACCAAGATTGCTCCCTTGAAGGTCGATTTGTTCTAATTTGAGTGCCCGTAATGATGAAGGTAATTGTTGAATTGGATTTCCTTTTAGGAAGAGACGTTTTAATTTTTTGAGGTTTCCGAGTTCCGTAGGAATATTCTCTATCTGGTTTCCGTTAGCATTTATCTCTACTAAATTAGTCAAATTTTGAATCTCAGCAGGTATACTTTTAATATTATTGTCTGAAATGTCCAACATATGGATACTTGTTAAAGTGCATATATCAAGGGGGAATTCATTTAGTTTTTTGCCCTTAAGGGACAAAAAGCCATGATTACCATCTTTTGCTTGCATTATTAGTTCGGCAACCGAATTTTCCATAATGGAATCACCCTTTTTTGTTGATGATTTTTGATAGATATCTACCAGAGGAATGAACGATCTTTTGAAGAGGGATCAAAAGAAGGTATAACAGGGATTCCATTACCCAAAAGGTAAAAAATATTGCTAAATTCCAAAGAAACAACAATAACCTTATGACATAGAATAGAATATAAAATAGAACAATTACTCCTGTGTGGATGTAATTCGCTGATAACATTAACGTAAGCATTAATGGGATTTGAAGGAAAGCCAAAGCATAATATGGGATTGTCGAATCTTTCATGGTCAACAACAACAAAACGATCAAGGTAAACCCAATACAAACTATTCTCAAAAATAATAACAGTTTCCTAATTCTCCCTCTGTTATGTGATGCGCTAGTAAAGCTGGTATTATTTAGGAGATCAGAAATATAGATTCCGTTAGATACTGCTATCCCAAAAGTATGAATCATTACACGATAGGTCATCTCTAATCTTAGAAATGAAGGAGGATTTTCTTCGATACCGATATTATTTAATGCTTCTGTAAGTTCCAAAGAGTTTACGTAAATCATTGCTAAAAATATTATAGTGCCTAACGTGCTACCGACTATCTTTTCAATTTTAATTTGATTGGCAATTAATGGCTCATCTGTTTTTGCAATGTCAAGCGTGGAGATATTATTTGCAATTACTTCCCAACTTGTATTCTTATTTATGCGCTCATTGATTTCCAAATCAGTAGCGTCGAAATATTTCACAATTTGGGCAAAGGGGGCCACAATTAAATTCGATACCCTTAGAGAAGCCTCCTGATATAATGTTCGTATTTTTGAAAAAGATCTTTCAAAATCCTCGCGGCTGAACATGGCAACCAATAGATAAATAAACAGAAAAATAATAACTATTTCTGTTAATGGCGAAAGATTAATTGTCATTTAGCCCCTCGTTTAATAACATTGATATTTCTGAACAACCAACCTAACTATTAATTATACAGACTTTCGATGTTGATCGCGTAGCTCTTTTTCTATAAATTCGAGTCAGAAACATCCATCGTTCTTTTCCAATAGAATGACTTGCCAGAACAATACTTTTTTCCAATCCGCCACACCTCATTAATCTCCATCAAGACGGCTGAAATCAGCCTCGGACAGTACACCTTATTTGTACTCTAGTGAATCAAGCCTAACATTGTGATCCTACAAAAACCTCAGCTTTGTTCCGTCCGGAAAGACGCGTCTTCGACTTCTGGTAGAAGCATCAATAAGAATTCCTCCATTATCTTCCATTGGAACCAGAACCTTCTTTTTCAAGTGTCCTGTGTGAAAGTCTGTCTGATCAGATGCAACAAAATCCATAACATCTTCGATCTTGACCCATCCTTTTCCCGAAAAGCTTTTTCGTAAGGCGTCCCTTAATTGGGAAAAATCGGTGAAATCTGGACTTAAGGGAAGCTGACCTATATTGGAAGAACAGAACTTGAAGTTTCCAAACGGGGCGACCTTCCAGATTGCCTGCTTCATACAGTCACAACCTTTATTAGAATGTGTACCAAAGAATATCGCGTAAACTAATCTTTGCCCTTCATACAACTCAAAATGAACCACATTCTTTGCACCTGCTTGTCGAAGTTGCGCTTCGTATAAGTCGTAAAAAAATTTCTTCCGAATCGCTGGATCAGAAATCTTGATTCCAGTACGCCACAAAGGTGTGCCAAAAAGCGTATCCAAGTGCTTCTCGAATTCTGGTGTGCATTTGAAACGATTGATCGCTTCATACATAAGCGTTATATACACCTCGGACTTAGGATTCTGAAGGATTCGCTGAATGACGGACATTGGTGTACCTGAGACACCAAAAGGATCAAGCATGACAAAAGCAGGATCAAATCGTGTTGCCTGGGCATCCAACTGATCTAGTGCTTGCGTCATCGTTTCGTCAAAAACTCCATTGATGACATTGATGGAACATTTCGGAGGTAAGCATAGATTTGATGACGAAGTTAGTTTCTCTAGGTGTTTGGCCCTCTCTTGGTTTTCTTCAATGAACATAAAGACAACCTCGGACGAGATTAAATTCTTCGCCCGATGATCGGCCAACGCCTTTAGTGCGATCATTGGCGAGCCATCTTCACCGCCCTGGTACTGGCCTGGCCCTGCAAAGCCGTCGATAATCAAAATACGCTGGTTTTTTTGTCCGAGGATCGGAAACCAGGCATTGAGATAATTACGAAGAACCGAATGCTTACCCAATGTATGTGGATCGAGCGGCCAGAGTATCGTTTTTGGTTCCATTGATGCATTTCCCCTATTCGTCAGGTGTTGATAGCATACGATCAAATTTTGGTGTTGGAAATTCATGCCAGACGACCCCATCTAATGCAGCATCTTCTCCCCCCTTTTTGCCACGCCTCCCCCCAAACTGCTTAAAGAAAAACGGAACATGATTTGTAATGCACTGATCTCGAATTTCAGTAGCCCATTCAACTTCCATCTTCCTTGCGTGCACGCCCGATTCGCCGCCAACGATGACCCAATCGATCCCAGACAAGTTTACATGCGAGATGGATCCAAGAAGCGGCTCAAAACTAATAAAGCGGACGGCTGCGGGAACAGTCTGGAGGTATTGGATTCGAGATTTTTGTTCCTCAGACTCCACGCTGACGCCAACCCATATATTGGGTGACCAGGTAAGTCTAGGACTCAGTTCTACGAGCCGTTCTGAACGTTTGGTCAGTAACTGAAACGTATGACGCTTCTCAGTTACCATTACTTTGAATACCTGATCAATGAATTCAAATGGAACTTGCTCGTGAAACAGGTCGCTCATGGAACAGGTAAATATCTTTCTGGGTGTTTTCCAACGGGCTGGTTCATTTAACTTGTCGGGACGCATCCGAATCTGAAAGCCCAGTTCAAAAGGATGTCCCTTAATACCCACGAATCTTTTGGTGATTGCCTCTGCATAGCAATTCTTACAACCTGGGCTTATCTTAGAGCAGCCAATTATTGGATTCCAGGTCGAATCTGTCCATTCAATAGAGGTACGATAACTCATAATAAGATAGCTTCCTTCAATCCCCTGATTATGAATCTCTCAGCACACTTTGAGTCAAAATTTCTCTCACCCCACCCCTTCATTATACAATCATCGGCCGGGTCAAGGGGGCAAAAAACGCCGCGCACCCCTCTGCGCGGCGTCTCCGGATCCAAAAAAGCCGCCAGGCTGGCGGCTTTTCGGTTCAAATTCCATCTCTATTGCGTGTACGTCCCTTGCACGTCCCGGCAATAGGTTATTCCTTCAGGCGTGTGCACCAGGATGTACACATGTGCGTCGTGGACAGGCGTCTTTGCCAGGAAGGCCTGCGCGCTGGCGGCGTCTGGAGCGGTGTAGATCTGATAGATAAAAGTCGCCCCCAGTTCCGGCGCCTCGATGCGTTCCTCGCGATCAAACACCACATCCCCCGATGGTTTCGTGGGGCGTTTCCCGGCAGGAGAAACATCGGTCTTTTCCATTTTCATAGCGATTCCCTGCGCAGCCCGAACCGCAGCGCCTTGATGAGCCAGAAAATGGGCTTTCACCACCGCCGAAAAATTCGCAAAATCGTCCACCGCGCTTTCTGGGATCAGGAGGGGCGCCTTGGGCGGCAGCAGTTTAATCGTGAGGGCTTTTTGTTTCTGAATTTCCTGATAAACAGCCTCCACCGCTTCAACTTCAGCCCAGGCAGCCGCTTGCCTGACGAGCATTCCCAATCCGATGATCTCTATCCCATCCGCGTTGAGGGTGACCGTCGGCGGATTATTGAGAAGGCTGGTCAGCACCAAAAAATACCCCAGACCTCCGCACACAAGCAGGATCGCCAGGCTGCCGAGGACGGTGCTGAAGGAGAAATTCAGGATCATGTTGGCGACGGCCGCAACGATGCCAAAGATAAAAAATAGCGATAAGCCTATAAAGACACAGCCGATCTTTTTCTTGCGCAGCGCAAATTTCGTTTCCTGCATGCCAACCTCCCTTCAAGAATTCATGATGAAATGAATCAACAAATAGAGTATACAGACACCGCCAGGGCGAATCAATCCTGTTCCCCAATTCCAGCGTCAAAACAAAGCGCCCTCCTGCACGGAAGGCGCTTGCCTGGGGTCAACCCCGGTAAAAAACCGGCGCGTTCACGCCGCGGGTGTGCCGTTTTCCGGCAGGCTCACGGCGGGCTGCGCCCACAAAATCCCCAGGATAACGATGCCCCCCACCGGAACCAGCAGGAACAGCTGCCACCACGGGCTCTTGCCGATATCGTTCAGCCGCCGCACCCTTGACAAAATCTCAAAGGGTAGTAAGATATGTCTTGTATATCTTACTTATCTTGCGAGGATCTGCTCATGCCCAACCCTCCCGACAGTAAACGCTTCTACGGCGCCATCACGGTCAGCGACCGCGGGCAAGTCGTCATCCCCGCCGAGGCCCGCCGCGATTTCAACATCCAGGTCGGCGACAAGCTGCTCGTCCTGGGCGATCTGGAACAGGGCCTGGCCCTCATCAAAGCCTCAGCCCTGCTGGAGCGCAGCCCCGAATTCTTCCAGTTCCTGCTGGGCGGCCGCCCGCCGGAACCCCCCACCCCACCTTCAGAACAGGAGTGACCCGCTCATGGACGCTCTCACCGTCAGCCATTTAGAAAAACGCTACCCCAGCTTTCACCTGCGGGACGTCTCTTTCCGCGTGCAGCCTGGGCGCATCATGGGTTTCATCGGGCGCAACGGCGCCGGGAAAACCACTACCCTCAAATCCATCCTCAACCTGGTGCACCCCGACAGCGGCGCCGTGCAGTTCTTCGGCCTGGATATGCCCGCCCACGAGTTCGCCATCAAACAGCGCACCGCCTGCATCTTCGGCGCCGCCAACTATTACCCCCAAAGCGCGCTCAAAACCATCGCCGCGGTCTACCGCCGCTTTTACCCCACCTGGGATGAGCCCCTCTACCAGAGCTATCTCCAACGCTTCGGCCTCGACCCCAACAAGAAGATCCGGCAGCTCTCGCAGGGCATGAGCATCAAGTTCGCCCTCACGTTGGCCCTCTCGCACCACGCCGAGCTGCTCATCTTAGATGAACCCACCAGCGGCCTGGATCCCGTCTCGCGCGATGAGCTGCTGCACATCTTTGAGGACATCGTGGACCGCGAAGGCGCCAGCATTTTCTTCTCCACCCACATCACCTCCGACCTGGACAAGAACGCCGACAACATCACCTACATCCAGAACGGGCACATCATCGCCAGCGGCGACAAAGACGCCTTCGTGGCCTCCTACCGCAAGGTGGAAGGCCGCAGTGAAGACCTGCCCCCCGCCCTGAAAGAGCGCATCATCGGCTTGCACGAGCGCAAGGGCGAGTTCAGCGGGCTGCTGCGCGCCGCTGACGCCGCGGGGGCCAACGGTCTGGCCGTCACCCCCGCCGATCTGGAATCCATCATGGTTTGCACCGAAAGGGGCTAAGCGATGCTCAACTTGCTCTATAAAGAATGGAAACTGGCCGTGCATCCCACCGGCTACATCTTCCTCAGCATGGGGGCCATGCTGCTCATCCCCAATTACCCCTATGCCGTGGTGTTCTTTTACCAGACCCTGGGAATCTTCTTCACCTTCATGAACGGCGGCGCCACCAACGACGTCTTTTTCACCACCCTGCTGCCGGTGCGCAAACGGGACGTGGTTCAGGCCCGCCTGTTCACCGTGATCGCTCTGGAAGTGCTGCAAATCCTGCTGGCTGTGCCCTTTGCCGTGCTGCGCTGCCAGATCAGCCCCACCCAGAACCTGGCCGGGATGGACGCCAACGCCGCCCTGTTTGGGCTGGTGCTGGTCATGTTCGGTGTGTTCAACGTGGTCTTCCTGCCGCTCTTTTACCGCTCCGGCTATAAGACCGGCACGCCCTATCTGCTGGCCGTCCTGGCCATGACCGTGGTGGTGGTGGCCGCCGAGGCTGTCATTCAACTGACCCCCGCGCTTAAGCAGACTCTGGACACCACCGCCTACCACCCCCTGCAAATGGCGGTGCTGGCCGCCGGTGTGCTCCTCTATGCCGTGCTCAACCTGGCGGCCTACCGGCTTTCGGCCCGCAGCTTCGAGCGCCTCGATCTGTAGGTCTCAGACCACCTCCAGCATTTCGGCAAAACTCATGCCCGCGGCCGCTTCTGCCGCGGGTTTCATTTCTTCCCACAGGCCCAAAAAAGCATCCCTGCGCCGGTGCAGCTCTTCCACCGTGAAGGCCCGCAGGAGCATCACCTCCTGAATCCGTTCCGCAAAGCGGTCAGGCAGCCGCTCCAATTGGGCCGCGCAGTACAGCCGCCATTTCATATCCGCCACCAGGGCATCGTTGAGGCCGAAGAGCAGGTCGTAAAAATACAGCAGGCCCTGATCCACCATGTGGTGCGCACTGGTCAGGCTGCCGCGCTCCACCCACAACTGCGTCAGGCGGTTGACGTACCATTCGGAGAGGGTCAGCCCCGACATCACCAGCCATTTTCGCTCCTCCGCGCGCAAAGGCACCTTCTCGGCGATCAGCCGCGCCGCCGCGCCCTGGGGGTCGTGGTAGACCTGCGCATGGGCGTAGGTCCAGCGCCGCGGCATGTCCCACTCGCTGGTCAGCTCATCCTCGTAATCCGAAAGCCACACCTGAATTTCAAAGCCGTCCACATGGTAAAACTTGTCCTTCAGGGGCAGATCCGTGCCGCGCCGCTTGAAAATGGCGATATCAATATCCGCCGCCGGGTCAAAATAGCCGCGCGCCACCGCGCCCAAAAAGACAATCCCCACCACGCCTTCCATCCGCAAAGGGTCGGCAAAGGTCTGGGCCGTCTGCCGGGCTTTGGCCAGCAGGGCTGGGTCTGAAGACGGAATCGAAAACAGGGAAGTCATCGTCACCCTCCACACGCGGCCGCACCGCGCTCGCTCAGCCCGCCCAGCGGCGCGCCGCCCAACCATACAGGCCTTCGCCCAGGCGGTGCATCCCCAGCAGCAACGGCCCGGCCAGCACAGCGGCCGCCAAAAAATACAGCAGCAAGGTAGGCAGCGTCACCACCCCCGCCGCCAGCAGCCGTGTGAACAAAAGCCCCCCATAGGGCAGCACCAGCAGCCCAGAGGTCAGCAGCGAGGGCACATAGCGGCGCAGCGCCGCCGCCTGACCGATGTGCAGGAAACCGTGCAGGAAGAACAGGCTGCTGGCGGTCAGGAACAATGGGTAAAAATGGAACTGCACCGCCAAAAAAGAGGCCGCCGCCGTCAGGGCAAAGATCAGGCCGATGGGGAAGGCAAATTGCAGCGTGGATTTGTGCAGCACGGTGTGCAGCTGGGCCTCGGCCCAGGGCGGCACCCGGCCGTGGACACGCTCCAAAATGCTCCCGGCGTTCTTTTTCAGCCAGGGTTCAAACAGCAGCAGTTCCTCAAAGTCGTGCAGCATGAAGACAATGGGGAACCACAGCACCAGGCGTTCAATCTCCACGGGCATATCCGCTCCTCCGATCAGCCCATTCCCCGGCCTCACTCCGCAGCCGCGTCCGAGCCGCCGGCCTGACACCCCCGGCGCAAAATCTCCAGGCCGTCGGCCGCCTCTGGCGCCACCATAGCCGTGATGCGCATATTGGCCCCCAGGCGCGTATTGGCCTTGGGCAGCCATTCGCGCTTGCCGTCCGAGCAGCGCACCAGAATGCAGCCCGGCGGCAGCCCCAAAAAGCGCACTTCCTTCCCCACAAAAGGCGCGCCCGCCTGGAGGATAAACTCCACCACTGCGGGTTCTTTCAGCAAATGCGCTTCGCGGCTGCGCCTCAGATCGCGTTCCAGCAGCGCCTCGTAAATGGGCAGGTCCTTCATAAACTCGGCCGCTGCGTAGGAGCAGAAACAGGCCACCAGCAGCGGCAGCATCTGATTGTAATTGCCGGTCATCTCCAGAATGAGCATAATGCCCGTCAGCGGCGCGCGCACGATGGCGGTGAAATACGCCGCCATGCCCACCACCGCAAAAACCGCCGGAAAAGGCACGGCCGCTGGATAGAACTGGTGGGCAATCTCGCCCACCGCCAGCCCCAGCAGCGCGCCCAACACCAGCATCGGCGCAAAGATTCCGCCCGGCGCGCCCGTCCCATAGCTGGCAGCGGTGAGCACAAAGCGAATCAAAAAGAACAGGGGAATGGCTCCCAAAAGCATATCCCCCCGCAGGGCGGTTTCGGCCAGAGTGTGGCCGCTGCCGATCATCACCGGCGAGAACCATCCCACCAACCCCACCAGCGCGCCCGTCAGCGCAGCCGCGGCCAGGGTGAAGCGCGCGGGGATGCGCGCGTACAAAGCCGTCACCGTCAGCAGGCTGCGGTTAAACACCACGCCCAGCAAACCCGCCGAGATTCCCAGCAAGGCGAAGATGGGCAAGGCGGGCAAAGGCGGCACAGGGTAACTGGGGACCGCGAAAATGGGGAACTGCCCCGAGCCAACCCGCGCCACAATATCCGCCAGCACAGCCGCCACGAAGGCCGCCCCAAAGACGATGGGCTGAAAATCGCGCCGCACCTCTTCCAGCACGAAGATGAGGCCCGACAGCGGCGCGTTAAAGGCCGCAGCCAACCCCGCCCCCGCGCCCGCTGAGGTCAACGTCAGGCGTTCTCGTTCCGTAACCTTCAGCAAACGCGAAACCGCGTCACCCACCGCCCCACCCATCTGCACGGTGGGGCCCTCGCGCCCCAAGGCCAGCCCGCTGCCGATGGCCACGACGCCGCCCAAGAATTTCACCGGCAAGAGCCGCTTCCAATCCAATTTTCGAAAACGGTACAGCACAGCTTCCAGATGGGGGATGCCGCTGCCGCTGGCTTCGGGGGCAAAGCGGCGCGTCACCGCCACGGAGATCAAAGCCCCCAGTGAGGCCAACAGCATCGGGAAGAGCCACCCCAGCGCGGGCAGGCTTTGTGCCCAGGTGATGAGCTGATTGCGCAGCGCATCCGCGCCGGTTAAAGCCGCGCGGAACAGCAAAGCGGTGATGCCCGCGCACAGCCCCACCAGCGCGGCGCGCGGAAAGATCCAGCGGCGCTGCTGCCGGGCGGTCAGATATTCTTGAATTTCAGAACGAGCGGGGGCATCTGCCTCTTCGCGGTCAAAAGGGGGTGAAGCGGTGGTTTCGTTTTTCATGGTCATTCAGCGAACGGGTGCACAACCTCCTGTGATGAAGGGATCCGGCTGCGGTATTTTGATTTTGAGATCCCCACCGATTATACGCTGGATCACGCGTTTGGAGAAAAATTCATACCGACAGTATAATAGGCTCTGTTGTCTTCATTCCTGCCCTACGGACACTTTTTATGACGGATTGCATGCTGCAAACGCGCGGCCTGAGCAAGCGCTACGGCGCTGTTCTGGCCGTGGACCGCCTGACCTTAGACGTCCCCCGCGGGGAAATTTTCGGCTTTCTGGGGCCTAACGGCGCCGGAAAGACCACTTCCATCCACATGATGGTCGGCCTGCTCGAACCCAGCGAGGGGGACGTGCTCATCGAGGGGCGCTCGCTGCGCACCCAGCGCGCCGAGGTGCTGCGCAGCCTGGGGGTCTGCCCCCAGGAAAATATCCTCTGGGAAAAGCTCACCTGCCTGGAACAGTTGGAATTCGTGGGCGCCAACTACGGCCTGCCCAACCAGCAGGCGCGCAAAAACGGCGCAGCCCTGCTGGGCGAGCTGGGGCTGAGCGCCAAAGCCAACGAACTGGCCGGGCGGCTATCGGGCGGCATGAAGCGCCGCCTCAACCTGGCTCTGGCCCTGGTGCACGACCCCCAGATCGTCTTTTTGGATGAACCCGAAGCCGGCCTCGACCCGCAAAGCCGGGTCTTGGTGCGCGAGGTGATCCACCGACTGGCCCAGCACAAAACGGTGGTGCTGACCACCCACAACATGGACGAAGCCGAACGCCTGGCCTCGCGCGTGGCCATTATGGATCACGGGCGGCTGCTGGTGGTGGATACCCCCGACGGTCTCAAGCGCAGCCTCGGCGCGGATGAGCTGCTGGAAATCGAGCTGGATTGGCCCGGCGGCGAGGAAGCCAGCCAACGCCTGCTGGACTGCCTGCAGGCGCGCTTCCCGGGGGCGCAGCTCGCCAACGGGCGGCTCTCCCTCCGCGGCGCGCACCTGGCCGAGCAGCTTTCGGACGTGTTGGACGGCATTCACGCGTGCGGCGGGCGCGCCGGGAACATCCACATGCGCGCGGTGACGCTGGAAGATGTCTTCCTCTCCCTCACCGGAAGGGGGCTGCGCGAATGAGACTCCTTAACGTGGTGGTCAAATGTTTTCGCGAGCAAAAGCGCGACCTGTGGGTGTTGGGGCTGTCGCTGGCCTTTGCGCCGCTGTTTGTGCTGATTTATTACCTGATGACCGGCGGAACCGGTTCCACTTCCTACAGCGTGCTGGTGATCAACCGCGACCAGCCGGTGCTGCGCACCAACGGCGTCACCCTGGCGGCCGGGGAGCAGGTGGTGGCCGACCTGCGCGCCATGACCTACAAAAGCGGCAACCCGCTGCTGCGCGTCAGCCTCACCCAGGATGAGGCCCAGGCCGAGCGTCAGGTGCGCGACCGGCAGGCCTCCGTGCTGCTCATCCTCCCGCCGGATTTCTCCGCCACCCTGGCCGCTTACCAGGAGGGCCGCACCCCCGCCCCCGCCCAGGTGACCTTGAAGGGCGACCTGACCAACCCCACCTACACCATCAGCGCCGTGATGGTGATGACGGCCGCCGACCAGTTCGCCAACACCTTCACCCAGGCCCCCCGGCCGGTGGAGCTGAACGAAGTGGCCCTGGGCGATTCCAGCTCGCGCTCCGAATTTGAAAATTACATCCCCGGCCTGCTGGTGATGGCCGTGGTGCTGATGGTCTTCCAGGCCGCCATGATGCCCGCCCGCGACATTGAAACCGGCACGCTGCGCCGTCTGCGGCTGACCTCCCTGCGCTCCGCAGAATACCTGGGGGGCACGGCCCTCTGGCTGACCCTGGTGTCCGTGCTGTCCATCCTGATCACCTTTGCCACGGCGGTGGCCCTGGGGTTCCGTTCTCAAGGCCCCCTGGCGGCCGCCATCCTGATTGACATCATCGCCGCCCTTTCGGTGATTGCCGTGGGGCTGATCGTGGCCTGCCTCTCCAAAACCGTCTCTCAGGCCTTTGTCATCGCCAATTTCCCCCTCGGCTTTCTCATGTTCCTCACCGGCGCAGCCTTCCCCCTGCCGCGCCCCACCCTGCTGACCCTCTTCGGCCACCCCATCAGCTACGCCGATTTCCTGCCCCCCACCCATGCGGTCATCGCGCTGAACAAAATCTTCACGCTGGGCGCCGGCTTTGGCGATGTGCTCTTTGAATTCAGCGCCCTGCTGCTGCTGACCCTGGTCTATTTTTTCATCGCCGTTCTGCTCTTCCGCCGTACGCAGCTCAAGCGCTGAGCGTAAAAAAAGGCGGCCAACACGCACACCGCGGGGCCGCCTTCTACCGTCACCGCGTCAGTCTATCCCTGCCGCACCGGCGACTGCCTCTGCCAGCAAGTCTTCCAGCCACACCCCCGGCTCAAACGCCTGTTCCTTCCACCCCGGGGAAAGACGGTCCAGCAGATAGGCCTGCGCCATGCCGGAATAATAAAAACGTCCATCGCCCTGGTCGTTAAACATCCTCGGCATCTGATCCAGTTCCTGCCGCCAGCGCTGCTCAAAGCCCTGGTAGCGGTTAAAATCGGGCAAATCGGCTGCGGCAGCAGAAGGCTGATATGCCGATCGGCTGCCCTGCCGCCAAATTTCCAGTTCAGCGTAGCGCGCCAGACCTTCCAACCATTCGCGCTGCTGTTCATAGATCACACAGTCCGAGTTCAGCTGGGCTGCTTTGCGCCGCTCAGCGCGCATTTGCAGGAAGCGCTCCGCCTGCCCCGCCAACGCAGCGGGATCCTCTTCGCGCAAAGTGTCCGCCAAGAATTCCAATTCTGCCTTCCAGTCCGCGGCCAACCCCTCATGCTCCCAGGGGTAGCGCTGATCCGTGCTGACGCTCCGTTGGGCAGCCGAAAATTTGGCCTCCGCCGCCAGACCCTGCCAGGCATGAAAGGCTTCGTGCGCGGCCAGAGAGATGTATTGGTCATCGCTGTTGACCATCAAACCGACAAAAAGCGAGTACGGAAAAACGGGCCGGAGGAAAGCGGGCAAATCTCCCCGCACGGTTTCGGCCAGAGAAATCTGCATCCACTCGCGGGTGTTCAGGCTGGAAACCCAATGCTCACCCACGCGCACGGTGAAATTCTCCGGCTCAACTCCGGGGGGCAGCTGCTGCACGTAAACCGCCTGCTCCGCAAAGCGCTTGCCTGCCAGGGTCTGCCAGGCCCCACCGCGCTGCGTCCCTGCGGGCACTTTCACCCAACCGGCCGGCGGCGAACCAGGGTAAGCCAGCAGAAAGGCGTAGGCCTCATTGTAAGTAATGGACGGCAGGGCTGCCGCGCCCCACCCTGGCCAAACCGCATCCCCAACCCGCTGGCGCAGGTGAAAAAATTCTGCCTGGCGTGCCAGCTCGGCCTCCTCCAGGGTGTCGGGGTGAGCAGAGGCAGTCTGCAGCCCAAGGTTAACCCCTGCCGAAAGGGCCAGCAAACCCAGGCACAATCCCATGGGGACAAAGATCAACATCTGCCAGAATCGTTTCGATTTTTTCATGGTCATCTCTGTAGGCCAATGCGTTTTTTCATGCGTTGAGCGGGAATTTCCTGTCCTTCCACTTCAGCCGTTTGTTCCAGATATTTCACAAATCCGGCGCGCTCATACACTTTGATCGCGCGCTGATTAAACTGATACACCCCCAGGCCCACATCCTCCCCCGAATAGTGATACCGCTGGCGGGCAAATTCAACCGCAAAGTCCACACAGGCGTTCACAAACGAAAGCCCCAGCCCCTGCCCGGTCAGCCCAGGCTGCAAGCCAAAGCCAACCCACAAGATACAGCCTTCCAACCGGCCCGCCCGCACATCTTCCAACGGAACCCACTCGTCGGCGGAGTCCAGAAAACCAAAGGACAGCTCCCCCACCAGCTCGCCGCCTTCGTCCAACACCGCAAACAGCGTTGTGCCCCATTCCTCTGTATCGAGGATATGATCGGCTTCATTTTCATAATCATACAGGTCATACGGCGGCGGATATTTCCAGGTCAGGATCCGTTGTGCAAAGCCGCTGGTCATGGGCACCAATTGAAAGCGCATGGTAGATACGTTCCTTTCGACTGCTGTGAGCACAAGTTCAATCGCGCAAGGGCCGGGAAGCTGCCGCATGAACACACTGCAAAAAGCGCAGCTCAAGACATCCCCTGCCGTCCCGCATACTTCCTATTTAAACCGATCTCTCCCCAACGCGCACCGGCAGTTTGGGGAGATTATTGTCTGGCCAACCGGGCAGGTTCGAGCTGGCCTCCTTTTTGCGCATTCAGCGCTGCGGTTGAACCTCAACGGCTAAAGTGGAGCCAAACGCTGCTGCATCTCCCCCACCCAATCCGCGTCCATGCGCATCAGGCGGTTCTTTTTCAGATTCTCGCGAATCACCCAGCGCACATGTTTGCCGGGCAGATCCAGCAAGCCCTCAAACGCGGCTTTGCCGTCCGCCGGGGAGGCCGCCATGACCACGCTCCACCCATATCCCAGGGCTTTGCGCAGCGCCTCGCCCGCGGGAGAGAGCTTCCCTTCAGGTGCCAAGCCCTGGGTGATCTCCGTCAGCAGGCGCAGGATCTGGCGGTTACAGGCCGGGTCGGTCAGCAGCTTTGGCTCGCACAGCCCCGCCACCACTGCACGCTGCTCATACTCGTTCCCGGCGGCCATCTCTGCCAGGCCCGCCAGGGTCTGCGCCACCCGGCCGACTGAAATTTCCTGAATCCCCATCGCCGCCGCCTCGCGGATTCTCCAACTGGCGTGAGCCGCATAGGGCCGCAAAAAGCGGATGACCCCGCGGATGTCCTCCCGGTGCAGCACCGCATAGCCCAAAACGCCGCACATGCCCACAAACTCCTCAGGTGAGTTGCTGACATCTTCGGTGATGTACGCCAGACACTGCTCCACAAGGCCCTCATCCGCACTTTTTGCAAAGGCATACAGCAGTTCCAGGTTCCCCCGCGGGCCGGGCAGGTTGGAATGGGTCAGCAGGTAGTCAATGGTATACATGGTTCACTTTCCTTATCGGCTGCTTGTCTCAGGCGTGCAGGCTGCCCCTGGCCGCAAACACCCCCGAGTCTTTGGTGATGACGATCTGGCCGCCGTGAGCCTGCATCTCGCGCGCCACGAAGGCGGCCAATGCTTCCTGCCGTTCTGCTGAAAGATCGATGCGCCCCGACAGCATATAAGCGGTCAGCAGAGCCGCGTCCGTCACCACCAGCGAATCGGGGTAGCGCTGCACAGAGGCCTGGGCAAAAAACCTGGAGAGCTGCACGCCGCTGCCGAGATGGAAAGAATCCGCGGGCATCTGGCCCCAAAACAACAGGTCTTCGTCAAAGCGGGCCGCCAGCTCTTTCAGCTCCTTCAGGTGATCCAGGCCCACCGTGGAAGCGTAGAAAACCCCGTCCGGCTTGAGCACCCGCGCAATTTCGCCCAGGGCTTTCTCGCGGTCGGGCACGTGGTAAAGCATGTGACTGGCAATCACTACATCAAAAGTGCCTTGCTGAAAGGGGATGGATTGGGCATCCAGCCCCGCAAAGCGAAATTCGGCGCGCACGGACCGCAGGTTTTCCTGCGCCTGGGTCACCATCCCGGCCGACAGATCCGAAAGCGTGATCTCAGCCCCCTGCGGCAGGCGGTCTTGATTTTCCGCCCACAGGCTCCCCGTGCCGCAGCCCAATTCCAGCAACCGGCAAGGTCGGGGAAGTTGGATCTGCTCAAACAACCAGCGGTGCCAGCCTTGCGGGTTGGTGCTGAATTCCTGGTGCAGCCGGAGGCGCACGTTTAAATTCGATGCATCCCGATACTGACGGCTGACGTAATTCGGGTCGGAAATGCCGTGAACTGTGGTCATTTTTTTCTTTCGAATCAAGCTCGGGATAATTTTAAGGCTTCTTCACGGGATAAAGGCTGGTACAGCATCGATGGGTGGCTGCATTCATACAGGGCATTGCGCAGATCTGATTGAATCAATTCGAGCCAGATATCGGAGTTCCAGGATACCGGCAGGGCTTTTTCAGCCGCCTGAATCGCGGCAGCTGCGCGCGGATCTGCATAATGCGCCGCTGCTTTGGCCGCCCGGCCGTACAGCGCCGCCTGGGTCGGGTCTGCCAGCAGGGTTAGCAGGGCTTCCAGCGCC
This sequence comes from Levilinea saccharolytica, assembly GCF_001306035.1. Lineage (GTDB taxonomy): Bacteria > Chloroflexota > Anaerolineae > Anaerolineales > Anaerolineaceae > Levilinea > Levilinea saccharolytica. The sequence goes on along the minus strand of NZ_LGCM01000065.1, from coordinate 242,162 downwards.
TGCGGATCCGCGGTATCGCCCAACAACTGAACGGCGCGCGAACGACCCGTCCCCTGAGGGTCGAGCGCCATCTGAATCAAGCCCGACACGTCCCCCCTGGCGTACAGCGCATACGCCCTGCGCTGGCCCTCCTCCGCATCCCGCACCGGCTTCAGCGCCAGCAGAGCGGGGTTGGCGCGCAAGTTCAAGGCCCGCCGCATGTCCTTGACGGCCTGGCTCGCCCGGTCGGGGGCAGCGTCCACAGCCGCCTGAATGGCCGGGGTGATGCGCGGGTCATCATAACCTAACAGCGCCAGGGCCAGCCGCCCGTGATCGCTTGTCCGCGCCGGATCCGCCAGCATCCCCAGCAGCGGCTCCAGCGCGTCGGGGTGATTCATCTCTCCCAGCATTTCAATCGCCGTGCCGCGCCCGCCGTTCTTCGGATCCAGAGCTGTGCGCAGCAGCTTCTCCACATTTCCATCCTGCCCCGATTGGTACGCCTGGTTGCTCTGGCTTATGGCTTTTTTAGCGCGGGCTTTGGCCTGCTTCTGCTCCTCCTGGATACGCCGCAGATTCTCCTGCTCTTTGTCCCGCTCCTTTTGGCGTTCCCTGGCCCAATCAAAAGACTGCGCACGGGAGGGCCCCTCGCCGATCTGCCAGCCGGAGGTCAGCGACATGTGCACCTGCGGCCAGGTTTCGCGGTGCTTCAGCGTCAGGTTCTCTTTGCCGCCGTACAGCAGCCGCTCCTGCAGTGCCGCCGCCAGCGCCAGGATCACCACAGCAACCAGAAGGAACCCCGCACCCCAGCCAATCCCTTTAGACAGAGCCAATAGCACCGCACCCAGCACGGCCAATAAACCAGCCGCTCCGATTACGGTACCCAGCGCATTTTCGATCCCATGACGGCGGCGGCAGGCCGCACAGCGCGGGATGGTGAATACGCGTTTCTCATACTGCGCCGTGGAGGTTTTGTACGCCGTTTCGACCCGTTGAATTTTTTCAATCATGAACATGGGCACCTGCAAGGTGCTGTCATCCCGTGAAGCCTCACCGCAAAAATAACAGGGGACTATTTGAGCGCACATTCACCCTCCGATGCACATCCTTCCGAAACACAGCTGAAACGCAGGTGCTGGATTGTTCCTCAGCGCCAGATCTGCACCACATTGTGATCGCACCCGCAGGCCAGCCCTTTCCCGTCCGGCTGCCAGGCCGCAGAGACCACGCGGTTGGCATGTTCCAGAGACTGAATCAGCCGCCCCTGCAGCGCATCCCAGATCCTGGCGGTTTTATCGGCGCTGCCAGATACCAGCCAGGCTCCATCCGGCGACCACTTCACGGCGTTCACGCGGTCGGCGTGCCCCCTCAAGGTGCGGAGTTGTTTTCCAGCGGCGGCGTCCCAAATGGATATCGCGGCATTTTCTTTGGTAAAATCGCCCGCGGCCAAATAGCGTCCATCCGGCGACCAGTCCACGCAGATAACCTCCGCCTTATGCTTCAAAACGCGCAGCAGGGTGCCCTGCCGCACATCCCAAATGCGCACGGTGCAGTCGCTGGCGCCGGAGGCCAGATATTTCCCGTCCGGAGACCAGGCCACATGCACCCCCAACAGGTCTAACCCCGGGGTTTTGGCGGGCTCATGCGGCAGCTCGGCGAAGCGCAGTCCGCGCGCCGCCTCAAATACCCGCACGGTCATATCCCAGCCGCCCACCGCCGCCAGCTCCCCATCCGGCGACCAGGCGACCGAGGACAGCGGCACGCTGCCCACTTTCATCTGCAGGCGCTCTTTTCCCGTATCCGCGGCGATGAAGCTTAACCGCGCGTCCGTTCGCGCCACCGCCAGGCTGCGCCCATCCGGCGACCAGGCCAGAGCGTTGATGCCGGCGCTGCCCGCCTCGCGCTCTCCGAATACAGCGTCCCAAGACTGAACGCTTTCCTCCGAAACGAGCACCGGCTGCCAGTCGGCCGCATTCCAGAGGATCAGTTTATCTGCCCCGCTGGCAAAGCGCTTGCCGTCCGGCGACCAGCCCACCCCCATCACGCTCCCCGGAATATTCCCCGCATGTCCCCGCAGCAGGTGGGAGGTTCCCGCTAAAATGGGGGATGACGGCTGGCCTTCACCGCCTTTGCTTCCAAATAAACCCCGAATGAAATCCATCTTCGCCTCCAATCCTGTGGATCCGCTGTACTGTTGGCTTCCGCGGTCTGCCGCCCTATTTCACCAGACCGCCGTGATACACCAGCTCATACACCTTCTCGCCCTCGCGTAAAATCCACTCGCGCCCCGTGAAGTACGCCTCATCGCCCTCGCTGGTATCCACATAGGTCAGGCCGCCTTCCGTGTGTTCAAACCCGCCCAAAAAACGCCCCTCGGCGTACATTTTCGTCAGGCTGACCTTGATCATCTGCCCGGCCTGGGCCGAGGTGATCCGCTCCGGCCGCAGGATGCGCCCAAAGTAGTTCATGGCCCACACCACCTGACCGCGAAAATACACCGCTTCTTCGCCGATGAAGTCGCTCTCGCCCAAATAGCTGTCGTGATAGGCCCAGTCGCCCTCAAAATATTGAAGGTCGTGTGAGCCCAGGCGGTAAGACAGCAGCTTTTGCCCGCTGCCCACGTAGGTGGCCCGCTTGGCGGCCAGGATAAACGCAAGGAGTTCCGCTGGAGAATAGGAAGTCATTTTTGCACCTCTGGCTTATTATAGAAAGGTCACCGGCTGCCGGAACGCGGGTTCAACGGCGCACGGACGACTCTTTTAGTTTAGATGAATTTCTCCAAACCTGCACGATCAAAGTGCCCATACCTACCAGGGCAATCCCCAGAATCTGCCGCCCGGTCAGCGGCTCATCCAAAAACAGCCAGGCCAAAATGGCGATCTGCGGCAGCATGGTGCTGTTGAGGATGCTTGATTCCACCGCCGTCAGGGTTTGCAGGGAGGAATTCCACCAGGTGAAAGCCAGGGCCGTGTTCACCACCGCCAGCCAGCCGATGATCAGCCATTGGGTGCCGTCCAACCGCCCAAAGCCCTGGGTCAGCATGCCCGCCCCCAGCAAGAGCACCCCGCCGATGCCCATGCTGACCGCCGTCACCACCAGGGGCGCCAACCTGCCTTTGTGATTCATCTGCCGCCCCAACAGCGAGGAGGCCGCGTTGGCCGCCACCCCCACCAGCGCCGCCAGCAGGCCCAGCGTCTGCCCCGCGGGGATGTCCAGCGGGAAAAAATAGACCACCGCGCCTACCGCCGAGAGTAGAATGCCGCCCCACTGCGCCAGGGATGTCGGCTCCTGGTTGATCCAGCCGCTGGGCAGGGCCACAAAAATCGGCGAAAAGTTGAGCAGCAGCGACAGGGAGGCCGCGGGCAAAAAAGCCAGACTGACGAACTGCGCCCCTTGGGTGAGGGCGTAAAAGAGCACCCCCAGAATCGCCAGCTGCCCCCACTCCGCCCGTGAAAGGCGCCGCAGGGTCTGGCGGTGGGCAGGGTTCAGCAGGACAAAGGGCAGCAGGCACACAAAGGCCAAAAAATAACGCAGCCCGGCAAAGGTGAGCGCCGGAAGGCTGGCCTTCAGCCCCATTTTGATCAGCACCCAGGAGGTGGACCACAGAAAAGTGACCAGCAGCGCCAGCAGCGCGGCTTGCAAATGTTTGCGAGCGTTCATAGGTTTGGAGCCTCGATGGTTAAATCCACGCAGAGGGCCGCAGCGGCCCGTCACCCACGGGCGGATCCTGGGCCTTGGCGCTGCATCAGGTCGCGCAGGATGGGCCGCACCGGTGGGCTGATCTCGGCGGGCAGGTTGGACAGGTCAAAGAATTGGTATTCGCTGTGTTCCTCAGGGTTCAGCCGGATGTCGGCCGTCACCCCGCGGGCGATGTACACCGCGGTCACATTATAGACCTCGGCGCCGTTGGGGTACTGGTAATACAGCTCCGGCCCCGAATACACGCCAAACAATGCCGCCTGCGGCACCCACACGCCAATTTCCTCCTGGGTCTCCCGCCGCGCGGTGTCTTCCAGGCTTTCCCCCAGTTCCATCGCCCCGCCGGGGATCCCCCAGCGCTGGTTGTCGGTGCGCCGCATCATCAGCAGCTGCCCTTCTGGATTCAATACCAGCAAGGCGGCGCCCGCCATGATCAGGGGGCGGTTGCCCACCACCTGGCGCAGTTCACGAATGTAGTCCATTGAGAGGTTCCTTTGGTTCGGTTCCCCGCGTGCGGATATCGTAGCGCAGTTCCACCATGCCGCCGCCGTACTGCTGCACCGTGCGCAATTGCAGGGTTGGGCCGGGCACAAAGCGCGGGAAAAAGGGTTTGCCGCTGCCCAGGGTGGCCGAGCCAATCTGGACGATGATCTCATCTAGCAGACCCGCGTCAAAAAACTGCCCGGCCAGGTCGCCGCCGCCCACAATCCAGATGTTTTTCTCCCCCGCCGCCGCGCGCATCTCGGCGTGAACCGGGCGCACGTCGCCCTGCACAAAGCGGATGGGCGCATTGGCCGGGGCGGGGAAAGTTCGCCGGGTGAACACCCAGGCCGGCTGGGTGTACATCCAGGCGGTTTCCTCCGGCGTGCCCAGTTTGAGGGCGTGGTGCAGCAGCCATGCGTAAGTGGATGCACCCATCGCCAGCGCGCCCACCTCGGCGATGAAATCCGGGTAGCTGGTGGCCTCCGGGTCTGCCAGGGGGAACAGCCACTCCAGGGAGTGATCTTCTGTGGCGATAAAACCGTCCAGGCTGGAAGCGGTGTAATACTGTGTTTTCATCGGGTGTCCCTTTCGAATCATCCGTCCGCACAGTTCAAATGCCTGGCAAACCTCCGGGCTGCGGTAATTATAATCCTCGGTTTTCCACGCCCCTGAACCAATGCAAAAAGGGTGCAAATCTGCATTTCAACTGCATATTTGTACAAAAACGAGAGCGCAGATGCGCGTGAAACTTCAATCCTTCGCCCAGAAGCGCGCCAGGTGCTCTTGAATCTCCTGGGTGTCCCGGACGATATGAAAATCGCGCCAGTGCGCGGGGAAGAGCTGGCGGTAACGGGCGTGGGTGAAGCGTTCATCAATCAGCACCATCACCCCCCGGTCGGTCTCCGTGCGGATCACCCGGCCGGTGGCCTGCAGCACGCGGTTAAAGCCCGGGTACTGGTAAGCGTAAGCAAAACCGCTGCCGTGCTGACGGTCAAAATAGGCTTTGATCAGGTCATTTTCCAAACACACCTGCGGCACCCCCACGCCCACCACCACCGCGCCGATCAGCCGGTCGCCCACCAGATCAATGCCCTCTCCAAAGACGCCCCCCATCACTGCCAGGCCGATGACGGTCTCGGTATTGCTAGCCGAAAAGCGTTCCAGGAACGATTCGCGCGCAGCTTCGCTCATGCCGCGGTCTTGAACCAGCAGCTGACCTTCGGGCAGCCGTTCTTTGAGCTGTTCATGCACCGCCGTCAGGTAAGCGTAGGAGGGGAAGAACACCAGATAGTTACCCACCTGCGCGCGGCACACGGCCTCAACGGCATCCGCCACCGCGGCATAAGAATCAGCCCGCTGGGCGTATTTGGTGGAAATGCCGCTGTGGATCAGCAGGCTGACGTTCTCGGTGGGGAAGGGCGAAGGGAAAGTCCGCCGGGGGTGGTCTTCATCGCCGGTGAGCAGTTGGGTGAAGTATTTCATCGGCAGCAGCGTGGCCGAGAAAAAGACCGTCGCCCGGCTGCGCTGCAGCGGGGCGGCCAGCATGGGGGCCGGGTCCAGGCAAAACAATTTGGCCTTGAGGCCGCTTTGGCCCTGACGTTCCGCATACGACACATAGAAGGTGTCAAAATATTCCGCCGTGCGCAGGAAATTGCTGCACAAGAAGTAGAAATCCAATAACGCCTGCCGGAACGGCGCGGCCTGGTTCATCACCAGCCAGTCTTCGGCCTGCTGATGGAAGGCCCGCACCGCCTTCAGCAGCGGCTCCGGCAGCTCATCCGCGGTCAGAGCCGGCTGACCGGCTGCCTGACAGGCTTTGCGCATGTCCAGCAAGGCGGTGTTGACCGCGCCCAGTTTTTTGGCCAGCCCGGGCAGCTGCGCTTTCAGGGCGCGCTGAAGCTCCAGCACGGTGTGTTTATCCAACTCCGCCGAATACATGGCCCGCGCCCGGTCGGGCAGGTTGTGGGCCTCATCCACCAGAAAGATATAGGGTTCGGTGACGATGTCAAAAAAGCGGTGCAAATACACCCGCGGATCAAAGGCGTAGTTGTAATCGCAGAGGATGCAGTCCATCCACAGCGCCAGATCCAGCGAGAACTCAAACGGGCACAGCTCGTGCCGCCGGGCGATGTCTTCGATCACCGGGCGGGTGAAGGCCGAAACCCCGTCCATCTCCGCCAGCGCATTTTTGACCTTGCCGAAGTAATCGCGGGCAAAAACGCACACCTCCGGGTCGCACACGGCTGGCGGGCAAAAGCAGATCTTTTCCTTGGCCGTCAGGGTCACGCTGCGCATCTCCAGCCCAGCGCGGCGCAGATCGTCCAGCGCCTTTTCGGCCGCCAGCCGCCCGGAGGTCTTGGCCGTCAGGTAAAAGATTTTGTCCGCCAGCCCCTGCCCCAGGGCCTTCACCGCCGGGAAGAGAGCCGCGATGGTCTTGCCCACGCCGGTGGGCGCCTGCACATACACCCGCCCCCCATCGCGCACGGCCTTATACACCGCCACAGCCATCTCGCGCTGCCCTGGGCGGTAGGCGCTGTAGGGAAAATCGAGGGTCTGGATGGAGCGATCGCGCCGCAGCTGCCAGGCGGCCGTTTTGCGGAACCAGTCCAGGTACGGGAGGATCAGGCTTTGGAAAAACGTCTCCAATTCCTCCCGCGAAAAACGCCGTTCGAAGCTCTTTTCTTTGCGGCTGTCCAGGTGGTAATAAGTCAGGTGGATGCACACCTCACCGAGCTGGTGCTGGCGGGCATACATAAACGCGTAGCACTGCGCCTGGGCCCAATGCAGCGGGTTGTGATCTTCATGAATCAGTTCCAGGCTGAGCGTGGTGGTTTTGATCTCTTCCAGAATCACCGGCTGGCGGTCAGCGTACACCCCGTCCATGCGGCCGCGCACTTCCAAGGGCGGGTCTGCCTCTTCCACCCGGTAGGCGACCTCCACTTCGGATTGGTAGCCTTCGGGGCGGGAGCGCTGCACGCGCCGGTGGCCCAGGGTGCCCTGCTGGGCGCGGTCGCGCTTTTGAAACCCGCCCGCGGTCAAATCCCCCGCTTGCAGCACAAATTCCACCAGGCTGCGCACGGAGAGAATATAAACTGGGCGTTCTGGGCTGGGGGCTGGGTTGGGTTCCATATTCGCCAGAGATTCTAGCATGGGTTGGCAGAATCCAGCAGAATTGCCCCGGCCAACCCAGCCCTACCGTTTCTGCCGCAGTTCCGTATCTAACGCCAACAGCAGCTGATCCAGGCGGGTCTTGCCCTGGGGCTGGGGGGGCATCTTCTGCAGCAGTTCGCGAACCGCCCGCGGCGCCTGCTCCGCAGCCCAGCGGATGAGCTCATCCCCGCGCTGAGGGTCAGCAGGGTGAGTCTCCACAGCCAGCGCGGCGTGCGCCGCCGGGCCGAGGATGTGCCGAGCCTGGCGCACGTCCGCAAACGGGTGAGTATAGGCGCTGGCCGCTGCCAAACTGGCCGCCTGTGCCGCGGCCGCGGCGGCGGGGTGCGGGCTTTCCAGCGCCGCGCGGTAGGCGTCCAGGGCCAGCACGCGCAGTTTGGCAATTCGTTTGCCGCCGCCCGCAAACCAACGGATGCCCTCCAGCGCTTCCCGCGGGCGGGCATCCCCAGGGACTGCCGCTTCGTAAATGGGCAAAGCCCGCTCGGCGCAGTCCGCCGCCCATCCCCCCAGCAGGCGCAGGGTTTCGATGGACAGGTCAAAATATTCTTTGGGCGGCTTCATCTCATCGGCTCACACAACTTCAGGATGGCCTGCTTCATGGCCGGGTCGACCTCGAAATACTCATCCAAATAGGCCAGCACCGCCAGCGCAGATTCCCGGTTGCGCGCGTAGCCCTGCACAAAGGCGGGCAGCCGCCCGGCCAGGGCCGGGACGCGCTGCTCAAAACGCCGTTCGCGGTTAAACACATCCGCGGCTCCGGCGGCGGCCTGGCTTCTTTCCGCCAGTTCCAGGATGCGGTCCACGGCGTACACCTGAATGAAGCGCATGGCGGAGAGCTTTTCCCCGCGCAGATCGCGCAGCAGGCCCACATACACATTCGTAAGCGCCTCGCCGATCAGCCACGCCGCGGCCGGCGGCGGCCCGGGCAGGTGGGCGCGCTGGGGAACGGCGATCTGCTCCGAGACCCCCGCGGCCTTCCACACCACCCGGCCAGGGGCAAAGACCGCCTGCTGGAGTTCACTTTCTTCAAACACGGCAAATTCACAGAACACGCCGTCTGTGTATAGAAATTTGCAGCCGTCGGGCGTGTTGGCAAAGGAAAACGCCGCGGGCGCAAGCTGAGTCAGCCAGCTCAAATCCTCCAGATACTGCGCCTTATACCCCGCCTGAACGATCACAAAAAAATCCAGGTCAGAGAACGCATCCAGCCGCTCCCGCTCCAACCCCACCGAGCCTAAGCCGATCAGGGCCAATGCGCCCGGCCTTTTGGAGAGTTCCTGGCCGATCTCATCCAATCGCTTAAGCAGTTTTTCGGGTGTGTTCATGCGGATCGTTCCACTCCTTACGCCCAGGGTCAAGATTACTCCGTCACCGTCAGCGGCAGGGGATCGTTGCCCGGCCAATGCAGGGTGTAAGTTTGGTTCACCGGCACGGTGAAGCCGATGACAAAATCCTCCTCCACCCAGCCCCCCATGTGGGAATAAAAGGTCTGCGACCCGTCATCCCCCTGGATATAGATCGCTTCGGAAGCCTCCACCATCATGGTCTGAAAGGCTTCCAGCGAAAATTCACCTGGAATCAGTTTTTGCAGATCGGGCCGCACCAGGCCGATGAGGAGAAATTTCTGCCCATCGGGGGCCTGGCTGTCGTGAACTTCGTCCGCCAGGCGAGCCGAAACAATTCGGAAATCTCCCAGCGTGGTTTTCAGGATGGGTTCCGCCGGTGCAGCCGTGGGCGCCGCCGCAGGTGAGGGGCTGCACGAGGATAAAAACAGCACAGCCAAAACAGCCACCAACCCCCCGATGATCTTCAAGTTGAGCTTCATGGATGTCTGCATCCTTTCGATAGGGTTTGTGTAAGCACGGCGGGCGCCCAGAATTTTCCCTGGGCAGCCCGTATGCCGCCTTCGGCAATGATACCCCATTTTCGGCTCCGCACAGCCCGCCGGCTGCCCGGCGGCTATTCATCCGCCAGGGTGTTCTTGCCCACCAGCACGTCTTGCCGCAGAATCTGCCGCATTTTCTGCGGCTCTTCGAACATGGGGCTGTGGGCCGATTCCGCGAAGGTGTAAAAACCTTTCAGCGGCGCATCCAGGGTCTCTGCATAGGCTTTCGCCAACGGGTAGGCGCAGGTGTAGTCATACAGCCCGTGGAAGAAATAGGCCGGAAGCTCCAGCCGCGGCACTTTCTGGCTCATGTCCACGCTCAGCATGGTGTTCCATAGGCCGAACTCGGGCGAGCGGGAATACACCTTGCCCCGCCACAGCTTGACCTTCTCCGCCAGCGTGTATTCGCGGAACTGCCAGGAGGGCAGGAAGATGCCGGTGATCACCGAATTCATGTCGCGGGTGGTGCCGATGCCGATGCCGTGCATATAAGCGTCGCGCAGAGCTTCGTATTCCGCGGGCAGCGGGGCCGTCTGGCTGGGCGGGACGGCTTCCAGCTTGCGCAGCATGCGCGTATCCCCGCGCGCGCGGTACTGCTCCAGGGCGTAGGCATAGGCCAACTGTTCCGATTCAATTTGATGGGCCATCTGCCCCACGCCGATGTAAGCATGGTACAGCTCCGGGCTTTGCGCCGCCGCCTGAATGCCGATGTAGCTGCCCCAGGAATGGCCCATCAGGTAAATTTTCGGCTGGCCGAAGCGTTCGATCAGGTAACGGGAAACGGCCAGGGTGTCGGCCACAAACTGCTCGGCGGTCATCGTCTCGGCGGGCAGGTCCGCGCGGTACGAAAGGCCCGCGCCGCGCTGCTCCCACCATACCACGGTGAAGTCCTCCTCCAGCCCCGTGGGGTAGCGCTGCGTCAGCCAGTATTCCGGCATGCCTGGCCCGCCGTGCACGAAAAGCAGCACCGGGTTGCGCACATCCCTGCTTTTAATGAACATGCCCTGCGCCGTGCCGTTGATTTCGACGAAGATTTTTTCGGACAGGCTGCCCGCCAGCGGCTCTCCGTTTTCACCGCGCAAAGGCTGCGGCTGGCCGGGGCTCCAGGCCAGAAGGAGAGCGATAAAAACCAGACCCACCACCACACCGGAACCCAGTACGATCCACATCATCTTTTTGATCTTTCGTGATTTCATGAAAATGTTCTTTATTCTAAACGATCGCATAGTTTGACCCGCCTTCGCCGTCAGCGCGCAGTGCGTTGGCAGCGCTGAATCAGGCGGTTGAGAAAGGGCGTGAAATGACCTGCATAGCGGGATTGCAGCTCAGGCCGCTGCCAATCCTGGCTGGTGACCCGTCCGCGGCAGAGGGGAGAGCCGCACCGGCACGGATCCAGGCTCCAATCCTGCTCGAACAGCCACAGAGCGTAATCCGCGGTGATCTCCTCCCCCGCGGCAATCGGCCGCCGGGCGGCCAGGGTGACGGCGTCCAGCATCCAGGCGTTCGGGTCGCAGGAATGGTTCAGAAAGTACTCGTCCGCCAGCGCGGCGTCCGCCGGGTCGGCCAGATACAGATCGCGCTCCAGCACGGCGATGCTCTCCGGGTTGGCTTTCCCGGCCCGCAGGTCGGCCTGGGTATACACCACCCCGCCCCAGCGCAGCAAGGCCTCGCCCGCCGGGATGGGCGCGCAGGCAAACAGCCCCCGCCCGCCGAGCGGCGAGGGTTGAGCCTTCAAGCGTGGATCCACCCACGGGGTCAGGACGTCACCTGGCTGCATTTGCGTTGATCTCCTCTGTGTATCCAGATTCTATCAGTTTCTGCGCAGCAGACGAGGCCAATCGGCCTTCCACAGCAGGGCCGCGCCGAAGAGCAGCGTGGCCGCCATCTCCCAAAGGCTCACCAGGGGGCCAAAGCCAATGCCGCGGTCGAGGGCGTCGCGGACTTCATCATAGGCCGAGTGATACACACTGGCCACCGCCAGACTGCCGGAAGCCGCCCACACGTAGGCAAACAGCACCGCGTTCATCATGGCCGGCAGCAGGCTGACCAGCAGAGTCACCGCCACCGACAGCCAGGGGCTGCCCTGCAGCCAGGGGCTGCCCTGCCCGCCCTGCGCCTGCCAGCCGATCTTCACCAGGGCGGGGATGTGCCAGGCCCACCAGATGAAGGCGTGAATCAGCAGGGCCTTGCGCGGGCTGTGGCGCTGCGCCAGGCGCGGCAGCAGGTAAGCCCGCCAGCCGAACTCCTCGCCAAAGCCGGGGATCAGGGTGAGCACGAAACTGGTGAGAAAACTGCCCAAAAGCGCCCCCACCGAAAAGGTTTCCGGCAGGCTGTGCAGGCCCAGCAGGTTTTCAATCAGCACCGGCGTGCCAAAAATGAACAGCGCCAGAGCGAAGACCGCCAGGTAATGGCGCGGTTTTCCCCAGCGCCAGCCCATGTTCTGGAACCCGTCGCGGAAAACCCAGCGCCCGGCGATGAAGGTGCCCACGGTCACCATCACCATCGAAAGCGAACTGAGCAGGTAGCCGCGGATGGGGTCGTTGCCCCACAGGGCATAGGCAATCTGCGGCGGCCAGGAGAGGGCAAACACAATCCACAGGTAGGTGCGCAGAGAAAAGGGGCGCTGGACGCGGGCGAAAGCGTCCGCAGGGGTCGGTTGAGGGAGGATCATCGTTTTTTCCTTTCAGATTTCTCGGTTTTATGATGATCACAGTGTAAACGCCGGCCGCGTGTTTGTCCCCTATCCACAGATAGGTTGGGCGGGTAGGTTCAATCAAAAAAGCCGCTGGCGCGGCTTTTCTTGAGTCAAAATCACCGTCAGCGCAGGCTGCGCCTAAGACTGATGCTTCCACTTGCACGGGTACGACTCGGCGATGCGCTCGAACCCCAGCTTTTCCAAAATGGGGCGGCTCATGGGCATGGCATCCACGGTGAGATAGCGCACCTGGCGTGCGATGGCTTCCTGGGCGCGCGCGGCCAGCAGCGCCGTGAACAGGCCGCGCTGGCGGAATTGCGGCAGGGTGGACCCGCCCCACAGGCTGGCAAAGGCGTTGCCCGGCGGAAAATCCACCCAGGCCGCGCTGGCGGGCTGCCCGTCCACATACGCCGCATACACGCTCATGCGCGCGGGGTCGTCGCGCAGCACGCTGCCCAACACCTCGAACACCCAGGAGCCGTCCTCGCCCCACACCCCCTCCTGAACGGCCTGCACATCCGCCAGCTGCCGCGGGTCGCTGATGCGGCGCACATCACAGCGCACGGGTTGGCGCAGCACCTCCGGCGCGGCGTTCAGGTCTAACCCCAAAATCACCTCCAGCTCTTCGCTGACGAAGCCCTGACCTTCCAGCCGCGTTTTCAAATCCGCCGGCCGGTCGTAATCGTACACCTTCCATTCAAAATCCTGCCCCAGCCGCTGGAAATACGCCACCTGCTCGCGGATGGCCGCATCGGCGCTGGTTTCGTCCAGCCAGCTGTAGGCGATCATGCCCTCGCCGCCGGACGAAAGATCCGCATGCCGCACCACCTGGGGCGTGACCTCACGGCGCATATTGGGAAACTGAATATGGATGCGGTGATCGGGGTCGTACAGGGCCTGCCATTGGGCCGGGTTCATGGGCTTACCTCGCGGGGGTCGGCTGGGACACTTCGCCTTGATTTTACCGCTTCCAGTTCAGCAGCACCAGCCCGGCCAGGCAGACAAAAATGCCCAGCACATTGACCCACGAGAGCCTGTCCTTAAAGATCAGCACCGCCGCGGGGAGCAGCAGAAGCGCGGCGGCCGCATTCACCAGCACGGCGGCGATGCCCAGATTCCAGCCGGAGCGGTACACCAGCAGAAAGCCAAATTCAATGCCGACAATTGCCACCGCCAGGCCCACGCTGGCCCAGTTGAGCTGTTTCAGCTCGGCGGCCAGCCCGTGCTTCACCGGGAAGAACACAAAGGTGAGCAGGGTGAAGCCGAAAGCCAGGGCGTAGGTCACCAGCAGCGAGACGGTGAAGTTGACATTGGCGGGCGTGATTTTGGCGGTGAAATGGTACAGCGCGCTAGCGCCGATCGCCAGGGCGATGGAGAAGTAGAAGAGGGGCATGGGGGTTCTCATGGGTTGGGGTGGGTAGGGGAAGGAAGTCTTATTTTAAATCAAGGCCATTTTCATGCATCCAATCTAATATTTCTGCTGGGCTCCATCCCGTTAAATCTTTCACTCTTCTTGCGAAGGTCAATGAGGTTGCTTTAACCTGAGGCGTAGTAAAGTCAACTGGTTTCCCAACAGAAAAATCACAAGCCTTCCTGAGTTGAGCCCAGGAATGGTGGTATTTTTTTTTGATTGTCATAATTTCTGCCAAGAATTGTTCACCATTGGCATTAGCATTGGTATCCGCAATTGAATTCATCTCAGGTTCAGTCGTACTTATCAGGTGTTCGACCTGATCATGCCCTTGTTTACTCAGATAAATTGGCGGCCTGCCATCGCGGACGGGGTGATGTAGTTCGCCGTGCTCGTCTATTTTTTCGCCAGTAACCATACAGTGACCCGAAGTGGGCCGGAGCTGTTTTCTCGCAGTGCCTCCTAATAAGTACCGATCCGTAGCGGCCTGTTCGGCAGAGAGCCATTGCTTCAGTGCATTGAGCAGCAAACAAAAGACGCGAAAATCCCGAGGTAAATATTCATCAAGAGGAGAAGGAAGCGGGGTTTCTTTCAGGAACTTTTTTACATCATCGTTATTTTCTGATAATTCTGCCGAGTGTTGAAGCAGAATCGTGCCAATTTGATCGAGTGTCTGTTCAAAAACCTCCCGAGGAATTTTTTTATTCAAACGGGATATATCTTCTTTGGCCTGCTCTTCATAGAATTCGATATACGTTTTTAATAATTCTTTCTTTTCGGCCGGACTGAGCGGCATTGGATTTTTCGGACGAACATATCCCATTTTTCCTCCCTGATTTTGGTGTGAATATTTACCTTCGAGCATAGGCTACCGGATTCTGACCCCCGGCAAACTCGATCCAATTCGAATAGGTCGTCCCAATCTCCTGCAAGTGATTGAAGCGGATTTCCTGTCTTCCGGCCTCTGGCGATTTTCGGCAACCGGCATAGTTCCCCAGAAAAATCCGGTTGATGTTCTCTCCGTCCCGGCGAAGGTAAATAATGACCTTGTCCACATCTTCCAGATTGTCAGGGTTCACCACCCAATTTCCAGTATACCCGTTGCCCAAAGCGTCCACGAAAAAATTATCCCCGTGGGTAAACACAACCACAGCTTCCTGATTAGGTGAGATCACTTCCTGCGCTGTTGAATATAGGGCCATCTTCTCCTCCCTGTGTGATAAAACCGAATGGATACCAAATTTTAACTCCCCGCTCAGCCCTCGCCGCCGCGGTTAATCACATAGCCTAAGGCTTCCGCCTGGGTTATGATCCACTTCAGCATCACAAATTCAAGCGGGCGCTGCAAGGGGATCTTGCGCCGGCCCTCGTCCACCAGGGTCAGCTCAAAGTAGAGCCCTCTTTTCAGCCCATCCTTCAAAAACCAGGCCCCCAAAGGGATTAACAGCAGCAGCAGGAATTCCACATCATAAGCCTTGCCCCCGGCAAAAGCCCACAGAATCAAATGCGGCAGCGGGTACAGGCCGATGAGGATCAGCGCCGCGCTGAAGAGGGTCTGCACCAGCGGCCTTTCGGCCTGATAGCCATGCCGCAGGGTGACGTAGCGGATTTTTTCTTTGGGGACAAACCACAGTCTTTGGCCGCCCTCCATGTGGGCCACGCCCTTCTGACTGAAGCGCACGCCCATGGATTCCACATAGTCTACTGTGAATTCAGATGACTGCGTCATTCTCCATCCCCTTTTCGATCGGCTGTTTGGGTTGGCGCGGGCCGGCCTCACCCCTCCCGGCGCATGGGCTGGCGCAGCACCGTGCGCATTTTCTCCGGCGCGGTGCGGCGCGGGTCGTTCAGGTAAATTTCGTGGTGCTTGCCGCTGCGCACGCAGCCCTGCGCATGGATAAAGGCGTGCAGCCGGGCGATGTTGGGCGCTTCATCCGCGTACGGCCCCCAGTGCATGATCTGCGCAGCCAAACCTTCGGTGTAGGTCTCAAAGCGCACCTTCTCCAGCGCGGGCAGGCCCTTCTTCTTGCGCACCTCCTCCAGCGTCTCCGCCGCCATCGGCGCGGTGATGACCTCCGGCTGCAGGATCATCATGGTCCACAACCACTGCTCCTTATGCTCCACGCTGAACAGGCGCATGTCCTCCGTCCACCACAGCCCTTCCAGGGGCATCACGGCGTAATCCTCGCCGCCGCTCTTTTTCACCTTGAACTTGAGCGCGTAAGCAAGCGCGTAGAGCGCCTCCACCGCCTGGGCATATTCGGCGGCCGTGTTGGGGTCGCCCGCCCCGTCCACCATCAGGAAGTTCAGCGGCGGCACCTCCACCACCGAAATTTCCGCCGCGGATGGGTTGTAAAGGTGCTTCCACTCTTTTTTCAGGTCGCTCTTGCCCATGTTCAGGCTCCTTCGGAGTGCGCGGGGTTTATTCCAGCGGCCGCCGCAAAATTTTCTCCAGGGCTTTGCCCCGGGCCAGCTCGTCCACCAGCTTATCCAGGTAGCGGATGTTCCGCATCAGCTCATCTTCAATTTCCTCCACGCGCACGCCGCACACCACCCCGCGGATCAGCGCGCGGTGCGGGTTCATAGCCGGGGCCTGCTCAAAAAAGGTCTTCAGATCCGCCCCCGCTGCTATCTGCTGGCGCAGCCCCGCCGCGTCGTAGCCCGTCAGCCAGCCGATGACCGCATCCACCTCTTGCGCCGTGCGGTTCTTGCGCTCGGCCTTCTGCACATACAGCGGGTAAATCTGGGCGAACTTCATCGCAAACAGGGATTGCCTGGGCATGGTCATTCCTCCAGCGGGCGGGGGAGTGCCTCACCCTCTCGCCCCATAGGGTTAATTATACAGGCCTCCCGCCCGCCTGCCAAATCAAAAACCCAGTCAGGGGTCTTGCTGGCCGCAGGCGGATGTCATAAGAAAGCATGCAATCTCATAACATTGACTAAATTGATTGTTTTTATAGATCATTTTCACTATACTAAGATCACGTGAACCATATACACAAGGGGTTTTACAAATCATGTCCACCCTCACAGCCATTTCCCTGATTTTGCTCGCTTACGCCTTTGGTTCCATTTCGATTGCCCGGCTGGTGACGCGCCTTTTCGCCCCCAGCCTCAATCTGGAACAGGTCAGCCTGCCGGATGCCCGCACCGGCGGGACCTTCACGCTGAAAACCACCGGCGCCACCACCGCCTCGCTCGTCCTCGGGCCGCGCGTGGGCGGGCTGATCGGCGTCCTCGACATCCTCAAAGGGCTGCTGCCCGCCCTGGCGGTGCGCCTGTTGTGGCCGGAGCAAAGCCTGTATCTTTGGGTGGGCGCGGCCGTGGTCGCCGGGCATATCTGGCCCATCTTTCACCGCTTTCACGGCGGCGGCGGCCTTTCGCCCGCCCTGGGCGTGTTCCTGGTGATCGACCCCTTGGGGCTGCTGGTGTGCGTGCTGGCCGCCATGATCCTGGGGTTGTTTGTTTTTAAAGAGATCACTGTGGTGGTGATGGGTGGGGCTGTCCTTTTTATCCCCTGGGTGCTGCTGCGCTCCGGCGACCTGGCCGCCGCGGCGGCGGTGCTGCTCATCAACGTGCTGCTGGCGCTGGCCGTGCTGCCGGATGTGCGTGTGCAGATGGAGGCGCGCAAGCAGGGCAAAACTGATCTCTCCAATTCGATGGACGTCATCCCGATGGGGCGGATGATGAAAAAAATGATGCTGAAGATGGGGCTGAAGCCGCACCAACGCAAAGTTCAAGACGAGGATCCTACATCAACTGCACCTTGAGGGCTAAACATGAGCAGTGAAACCCTGATCGCCCTGAACGCTCCCAACCTGCCCGACACCCTTGGCAATAAGGCCAAAAATCTTCGCTGTCTGCACAAGAACAAATTCCGCATCCCATACACCTATGTGGTGCCGTGGACGGTGTACCTTCAGTATCAGGCCGGGGATCTCAGCCTGATCGAGCGCATGCAGCAGGTGCTGCGCAAAACCCTTGACCCGCAGAAATCCTACGCCGTGCGCTCATCGGCCACGGTGGAAGACAGCACCTCCCACTCCTTTGCCGGGCAGTTTAAGTCGGTGCTCAACGTGCGCGGGGCCGATGCGGTCTTCGCCGCCGTCTGGTCGGTGTGGGCCACCACCGAAGCCCAGGGGGTCAGCCAGTATACCCAGCGCAAGGCCCACCCGGCCGAACCCGCGCGCATGGCGGTCATCATCCAGGAAATGGTGACGCCGGTGTATTCCGGCGTGGTCTTCAGCCGCAACCCCATGACGGGCACCAGCGAAATCGTGGTCGAAGCCGTGGCGGGCATGGGCACGGCCCTGGTTCAGGAAGGCGTCACCCCGGAACGCTGGGTGCGGCAGCACCAGGCCTGGGTTGCCCGCCCGGATGACAGCCAGGTTCCCATTCAGGTGATGGAACAGGTGGCAGCCGGGGCACGCCGCATCAGCAAACTGCTTCGCAAAGATGTGGACCTGGAATGGGTCTACGACGGCAGCCAGGTGGTTTGGGTGCAAATGCGCGAGATCACCGCGCTGAATCATGTGAATGTGTACACCAACCGCCTGTCGAAAGACATGATGCCCGGCATCATCAAACCCCTGATCTGGTCCATCAACGTGCCCCTGGTGAATTCGGTGTGGATCGGTTTGATGGAAGAGATGGTCGGCCCCACCGGCCTGAAGCCGGAAGATTTAGCCCGGCCGTTTTATTACCGCAGCTATTTCAATATGGGCGCTATTGGGAAGATCTTCAACCGCGCGGGCTTCCCCTCCGAAGGGCTGGAAATGATGATGGGCGTCATCCCACCGCAAAAAGGCCGCCCGATGATGATGAGCATGAAAAGTCTGGTTTTGCTGCCGCGTGTGCTGGTTTTCCTGGCGGATAAGTGGAATTTCAAGCGCAAGCTCACCGCCAGCCTGCCCCCCCTGCAGGCCGCCCTGACCGCCCTTCCCATCCCGCCGCAGGCCGACCTCAGCGAACAGGCTTTGGCGGCCCAGGTGGAGGAAATTTACGCCCTGGTGCAGAAAATCACCTACCTCAACGTGGTGGTTCCGCTGCTGGTCACCATGTACGGCCGTCTGTTGGCCCAGGACCTGCTGCGCCTGGGGGTGGACCCTCCCCATTTCCACCTGACCGAAGACCTTGCGGAGATCGACGACTACAACCCCGCGGTTCACATGAACGCCCTGCACCAGATGACGCTGGCCCTCAGCGAGGAACAGCGCGCGCAGCTGCGCCAGATTTCCTACGCAGAATTTCAAGCCCTGCCCGGCCTGCAGCCCCTGCAGCAAGCCGCGGCGCAGTTCTTCACCCGCTTCGGGCACCTCTCCGATAA
The DNA here is from genome assembly GCF_001306035.1 of Levilinea saccharolytica. Taxonomy (GTDB): domain Bacteria; phylum Chloroflexota; class Anaerolineae; order Anaerolineales; family Anaerolineaceae; genus Levilinea; species Levilinea saccharolytica. The sequence continues at coordinate 223,519 of NZ_LGCM01000065.1, read as the reverse complement.
CAGCAACGACTTCTCCGCCGCGCCGTGGCGCGAACACCCAGAGAAGATTCTGAGGCTCATTCTCGATTACAGCCGCGGGGAGGATGGGGCGGATTCCCGCGTGAGGCTCGCGGATCTGCGCGTGAAGGGCATCGCCCAACAGCGGGTGCGCCTTTTTTACAACCGCGCCCGCGCCCTCATCCCCTACCGCGAACAGATCAGCTCCCTGTACACCTATGGGTACGGCCTGTTCCGTCCTTACCTGCTGGCCCTGGCCGCCCGCCTGGTGCGGCGCAGCCTGCTGGACAGCGAGGATGACATCTTCTACCTGCATTGGGAGGAGATCCGCTCAGCGGTGAACGGCGCGGGCGAGGAATCCTTGCGCGAGCTGGTGCGCAGCAGGCGCAGCGAGATCGAGCGCGTGCGCGGCATAGAGCTGCCGGAGGTGATCTACGGCGACGAACCGCCGCCGGTGCTGCCGTCCTCGGCGGAGCGCATGTCGGGTACGCCCACTTCGCGCGGGTACTACACGGGAACCGTCAAAATTGTCCACAGCCTCGGCGATTTTCAGAAACTGGAAGCGGGCGATGTGCTGGTGGTGCCCTACTCCGATGTGGGCTGGACGCCCTTGTTTGTCAAAGCCGGGGCCGTCATCGCCGCATCCGGTGGCATGCTCTCGCACAGCTCGGTGGTTGCGCGCGAATACGGCATCCCCGCGGTGGTATCTGTCGCCAACGCCATGCAGCTCAAAGACGGGCAGCGCGTGTGCGTCGACGGCTACCGCGGATGGGTGACCATCATCGAAAGTGCATAGCAAAGGGACAGCAATCATGAGCGTTCTGCAAGCAAGCCAATTGATCAAACGTTATCAGTTGGGGGTTCATGAGGTGAACGCCCTCAACGGGGTGGATTTTGAGGCCGCCGCCGGGGAATTTGTGGCCATTATGGGACCGTCGGGGAGCGGAAAATCCACCCTGCTGCACCTGTTGGGCGGCCTGGATGCGCCCACCGGCGGCACCGTCATGCTGGCAGGGCAGGAGCTTTCGGGGTTGAATGACCAACAGGCCACCCTGGCGCGCCGCCGCAGCATTGGCTTTGTGTTCCAATTTTTTAACTTGCTGCCGACCCTTTCCGCAGAAGAAAACATTCTGCTGCCGATCTTGATTGACGGCAAAAAACCGGCGGAATTCAAGGAACGGCTGGACCAGCTGATTGCGCTGGTCGGCCTGGAGGAGCGGCGCACGCATAAACCCGACCAGCTTTCGGGCGGCGAGCAGCAGCGCGTGGCCCTGGCGCGCGCGCTGATCACCCAGCCGGCCATCCTGCTGGCCGATGAACCCACCGGCAACCTGGATTCCAACACCGGCAAGGCCATCATGGAACTGCTGCGGCGCTCCTGCGATGATCTGAATCAGGCCATCGTGGTGGTGACCCATGATGCCCGCGCGGCCGCGTTCGCTGACCGGGTGGTTTTCCTGCGCGACGGTCAGGTGGAACGCCGGCTGCAGTTGGCCCAAGACGAAGCGCCCGCCCAGCGCATGCGCGCCATCATCGAAATCATGGAAAGCCTCGAGCTGTGAACGGGAGCCCATCATGCTGCTGACCCGTTACCTCTCCCTGCGCTCGCTGCGTGCCCGCCCGCTGCGGGTGCTGCTGTCTATGTTCGGCATCACCATCGGCGTGGCCGGCATTTTGGCCATCGGCATCGCCAACCAGGCCGCCATGGATTCGATCACCCGCCTGTTTGAAGATACCAGCGGACGCGTAGACCTGATGGTGACCGCAGCCAGCAGCGATTCCGGCTTCAGCGATTCGCTGGCGCGCAGCCTGGTGAACGTCCCCGGAGTACAAATGGCGCTGCCCATTCTAAAGGCCCAAACCGCCCTGGCCAGCAGCTCCGCTCAGACGGAGCTGGGTTTGAGCTTTTTCGGAACCAACAGCGGCGGGCTGATTCTGTACGGCGTTGACCCGCTGGGCGAGCCGCAGGCGCGGGATTACACCATCACAAACGGGCGTTTCCTTTCGGAAGACCGTCAGGCGTTTGAGGTGGTGCTGGTGGAAAACTACGCCGATGATCAGGACATCCGCGTGGGCGACCGTGTGGGCATCTTAACCCCTTACGGGGTGGAAAAGGTGCAGGTGGTCGGGTTGATGGCGCGCGAAGGCCCAGGCCAGACCAACAACGGGGTCTTTGGTGTGCTGCCGCTGGAGGCCGCCCAACAGTTGTTCAACCGCCCCGGCCAGGTGGATCAATTCGACCTGATTTTAGACCCCAAAGCCAGCAGTCCGATTGAATCGATTCAAGAGGTGCTGCAAAAACGCCTGGGTGCAGATTACTCCGTCACCTACCCGGCTGGGCAAGGCCGGCGTATGACGCAGATGCTGTCCAATTATCAGATCGGCCTGAATTTTCTCAGCGGCATTGCCCTGTTCGTGGGCGCTTTTCTCATTTACAACGCCTTTGCCATGACAGTGGTGGAGCGAACACGCGAATTTGGCATGCTGCGCGCCATCGGCATGACCCGCCGCCAGATCACCCAGCAGATGTTGGTGGAAGCCCTGGTCCTGGGCGCCGCCGGGTCCATCCTGGGGGTCTTGCTGGGGGTCCTGGGGGCGCGCGGGCTGGCAGCGATGATGAGCACGCTGCTGGGATCTCCCGTTCAATCTCAGCTCACCATCCCCCCGGCAGCCCTGGCCGTCAGCCTGAGTATGGGCATGGGCGTTACCCTGCTGGCGGCGGCGCTGCCGTCCATCCAGGCCGGGCGGGTCACACCCATCGCCGCCATCCGCATCCGCGGTGTGCCGCGCCAGGGCTGGTTTCAGCGCCACGGCTGGAAGCTGGGCGTCGTGCTTCTGGCCGTCTCCACGGCGCTGCTCATCTGGAATCCCTTTGCCGATGACCCCCTCTTCCGCGCGGGCAGCATGGTGGTCTTTGCCATGTTCACCGGCATCACCCTCATCATCCCGGCCATGGTAGACGCCTGGGAACGGTGGACGCGCCCGCTTATGGCGGCCATTTACGGAGCCAGCGGAGCCTTGGGCAGCCGCAACATCCAACGTGCGCGTTCGCGCACCACGCTGACGGTCGGTGCGCTGCTGGTCGGCGTGGCCATGATCCTGGTGGTGCGCGGTCTGACGGGTTCCTTCGCCGCGGATCTGCGCGTGTGGGTCGAATCCTACCTGGGCGGGGATGTGTATATCCATTCCTCCGTTCCGCTGCGCGCCGATCTCGCCCGCCAGATCAGCGCGGTGGACGGCGTGGCTGCGGCGGCTTCCATTCGCTACCAGCCCACCGAAGTGCGCCTTTCAGACGGCAGCTTTGAAGCCATCACCTACATGGCCGTGGATCCCGCCGCCTATTCGCGCGTGACCCGCTTTGTCTTCAGCGACAACCGCACCGACTCCTCCGCGGCTTTATCCACCCTGGCGGCGGGGGATGCCCTTTTCATTTCCAGCGTGCTGGCCGAAAAATACCAGTGGCAGGTGGGGGATGCCGTGGCGTTAAGAACGCAGGGCGGCGTGCGCACCTTCACCGTGGCGGCCGTGGTGGTGGACTTCTTCAACCAGGGTCTGGTGGTGACCGGGAACTGGAACGACCTGCGCCGCTATTTCCATTCCAACGAAGCCAGCACCATCCTGGTGAGCGTTCGCGATCCGCAGTCTGTCGCCGCCGTTCAGACCAGGATTGACGACCTGTACGGCAAGCGCTACCGGCTTTCGATGGATTCGAATGCGTCCATCCGCGCGCGGGTGTTTAACCTGATGGATCAGGCCTTCAGCATGTTTGATGTGCTGGCCCTGCTTTCGGTGCTGGTGGCCTCCTTGGGGGTGGTCAACACCCTGACCATGAACGTGATCGAACGCACCCGCGAAATTGGCATGCTGCGCGCCACCGGCATGACCCGCCGTCAGGTGATCTTGATGGTGATGGCGGAAGCCGGGCTGATGGGCATGATCGGCGGCCTACTGGGGCTGGTCTTTGGCGTGCTCCTCTCGCGCATTTTCCTGACCGGCATGACCGCCATGTCAGGCTACCGCCTGGATTTCGTCATGCCCGCCAGCGGCATCCTCAGCGCGCTGGTGGTGGCCCTGGTCATCTCCCAGCTGGCCGCCTTCCCCCCTGCGCGTCAGGCCGCCCGAACCAACGTGCTGGAAGCTATCCAGTACGAATAGAACCGTCAACAGCTTTTCCACTTCCAAACACAACGGCGCGCCCAGGGGATATTCCCAGGCGCGCCGCAGATTGCATCCATCAAGCCCGACTTAATCGGGGTCCACCACCTTCATCTGCACCGCCCGCACCACCGTGCGCCAGCGGTACGTGCCGGTTTTCTCGTCATAGCCGTTGCAGGTGATCAGGGTCAGCCAGGGCAGTTCTTCGTGCTTGCTCAGCACGCTGACGTCCTTCGGATCCGTCCAGCGGTTGACCGTGCGCACCTCATAGATGTAGTCCTGCCCAAAGGCATGGATCACAATCTTGTCGCCCCAGATCAGGCTGCCCAGGCGGGCAAAAGGCCCGCTGCCGCCGTTGGCGTCCGTGGCGTGGCCGGTCAGCACCGAGTTGCCCGCCCAGGTGGGGAAGGCCGTGCCGCCCAGATAGCCAACCTGATCGCCCAGCCAGGTCACATCCCAGCCTTCGCTTTCGGGCACGCCCACGATCGCCTCGTTCACGCTCAGCGCCGGGATCTCCAGCACCATTGGGGTGCTGAAATAGGCGCGCTCACCCGGCTGCTGGGGCAGCTCGGTGATCTTGCCGGGGGCAAAGCCGGTGACAGGCAGCACCTTGCTGCTGGCACCCTCGCTCTCGCTTTCTGCGGCGGCGGGGGCCACGCGGAACTCATAGGTGAAATCCATGAGGCCGTTGTTGATGGGGTTGCCCGCCAGATCCACAATGGAGGTCGTGCCGCACACAAAGACCACATATTTCCCCGTCGGCAGAACCGCGCCGCCGTTCACCGTCACCGTGGCGGTGAAGGTGCTGCTGTCGTACACCACCTGATCCATGCTGAGATAAACATCATCCGAGCCGGGCGGTGGGGGTTCCACACAGGCAGCCCGTTCGGTGACGCCGTTGGGGCCCTTGTTGATCAGCAAATAATTGGCCGGGTTGGTCACGTCGTCCTCGGCCGTGTCGCCCGCCGGGTCGTTGACCGCCTCGCTGAATTCCACCGTAAAGCTGCTGAACCCGGAGGTCAGCCTGGATTTCAGGCTGGTCTTCGACACCGTGGGCATGCTGGCGTCAAAATGGACGGAATTGTCCGCCGACGTGCTGGCGCTGTTGTGGTTGCCGGCCGTATCCTGCACCTTATCCGCCGCCAGGCTCATGGTCACCGTGCCGGGCGCGGTCAGGCCGTTCACCGCCGCGTTGAAGGTGGTGCCGTCATTGGGCGCGATCTCAGTGATAGTAGCCGCGAGCGCGCCGGGCCCGGTGCTGCTGAGGGTCAGGTCAGCCGCGGTAAAGCTGAGCGGATCAATGGCCCGCCCAAAGGTCACGGTGAAGTTCACCGGCAGGGTATTGGTGGGGTCCAGCTGCGCAGCGGCCTGCTCAACGGTCACATCCACCGGCCCAACCACATAGTTAACCAGATTGTCCGTGGAGGTGGAGGCCTGGCTGGTGTTCAGAGCCGCGTCCTGCGCCGCGCCGTCCGCCACGGAGGCCGTCACCGTGCCGTTGGCGGTCATGCCGCTGACGGCCACGTCATAAGTCGTGCCGCTGCCGCTCACCACGGCCGTGGTTGCCCCGGCAGTTCCGGCCAGGGCCACGTCGCTGTCCTCAAAGCCCGTCACCGCTTCGCTGAAAGTCACCGTAAAGTGGATGGGCGAGATGTTGGTGGGGTCGGCCTGTGCAGCAGCCTGCTCAATGGTCACCGTGGGACGCACGGAGTCATAGGTGATGCTGAACGTATTTGATTCGGTGTTCGCGTTGCCAGCCGCGTCCTGCCCGCTGGCCGCCGGAACCATCACCGTCACCGCTCCCTGCCCGCTGGGGGTCAGGTCAAAGGTGTAAGTCGTGCCGCTGCCCGCCGGGTTGCTGTCGGTGCCGTTGGTGATGACCACATCCCCCGAGGCGCTGCTGGGGGTGAAGCCGGTCACGGCCTCGTCAAAGGTGATCGTCACCGGGATGGGGCTCACGTTGGTGGGGTCGGCGGCTATGGAACTCACCGTCACCCCCGGCTGGGCAATATCGTAGCTGACGGTGTTGTCCGTCGACGTGCTGGCGCTGTTGTCGTTGCCGGCCGTGTCCTGCACGGTATTGGCCGCCAGGCTGACCGTCACCGTCCCCGACCCGGTCAAACCGGTCACCGCCGCGTTGAAGGTGGTGCCGTCGTTGGGGGCAATCTCGGTGATGGCCGCCGCGGGTGTGCCCGGGGCGTCGCCGCCCAGGGTGAGATCACTGGGGGTAAAGCTGCCCAGGTTGATCGGGCGGCTGAAAGTCACGGTGAAGTTCACCGGCAGGGTATTGGTGGGATCCAGCTGCCCAGCAGCCTGCTCAACGGTCACATCCACCGGCCCAACCACATAGTTAACCAGATTGTCCGTGGAGGTGGAAGCCTCGCTGGTGTTCAGGGCCGTGTCCTGCGCCGCACCGTCCGCCACGGAAGCCGTCACCGTGCCGTTGGCGGTCATGCCGCTGACGGCTACGTCGTAAGTCGTGCCGCTGCCGCTCACCACCGCCGTGGTTGCCCCGGCAGTTCCGCCCAGGGTCACGTCGCTGTCCTCAAAGCCCGTCACCGCTTCGCTGAAGGTCACCGTGAAGTGGATGGGCGCGCCGTTGGTGGGGTCAGCCTGTGCGGCGGCCTGTTCAATGGTCACCGTGGGACGCACGGAGTCATAGGTGATGCTGAACGTATTGGATTCGGTGTTCGCGTTGCCAGCCGCGTCCTGCCCGCTGGCCGCCGAAACCATCACCGTCACGGCTCCCTGCCCGCTGGGGGTCAGGTCGAAGGTATAGGTCGTGCCGCTGCCCGCCGGGTTACTGTCGGTGCCGTTGGTGATCACCAGGTCCCCCGAAGCGCTGCTGGGGGTGAAGCCGGTCACGGCTTCGTCAAAGGTGATCGTCACCGGAATGGGGCTCACGTTGGTGGGGTCGGCGGCTGTGGAGCTCACCGTCACCCCCGGCGGATCGGCGTCGTAAGTCACCTGGTTATCGCTGATCGCGGCGGCGGTGCTGTCATTACCCACCGCATCCTGCGCGGCCCCGGCAGCGATGTTGATGATCACCTCGCCTGCCCCGGTCATGCCGCTCACCGCCACGTCGTAGGTAGTACCGCTGCCGGTCACCAGGATGGTGGTCGCGCCCGCGCTGCCGCTGAGTGCCACGTCGCTGGCATCAAACCCGGTGACGGATTTGCTGAAGACCACGCTGAAATGGATTGGGCTGGCGTTGGTGGGGTCAAGCTGCCCCACCGCCTGGCTGATGGTCACCGTGGGCGCCGCCCGATCCAGGGCATACACTTCACCGGTGAAGGGCAGGTTGTAAAGCCCGTTGTTCAATCCCGCGGCGCTGGTCAGGTTCAGTCCCAGCGTGCCCGAACCCGTGCCGGTGCTGGCCGTCACCGTCCAGCTCGTGCCGGAGCCGCTGACGCTGGTGATGGAAGCCCCGGCCAGGCTGCCGCCGTCGACCAGGGTGAAATTGGAGGCGCTCAAACCCGTCACCGGCGCGCTGAAAGTGACATCCCAGCTCAGCGAACTGGCGTTGGTGGGGCTGGCGCTGCTGCGGGTGATGGAGGCAACCATGTTTTGGGTGGTAAATTCTTCCACGCCGCCGTACGAGGTGCCCTGCGGGTTGGTGGCATAGGCCTGAACGTAGTAGTGAGTGGCCAGCGACAGACCCGAAATGGTTTCGCTGAACGCGCCGCTGCCGGAGCCGTTGGTGTCCTGAGTCACACCCAGGCCGCCAATGGTGGGGGTGGTGTTGGTGGACGAATACACCACACCGCGCTCGGTCACAGGGTCACCGCCGTCGCTGCTGATGGTGCCGCCCAGCACGGCTGCGCTGTTGGTGATCCCCGAAGCCGCCGCAGTGGTCAGGGTGGGGGCCACCAGGCCCGTCCCCTGGATGTTGAACGTGTAGGGATTTTCGTTGCTGTCGTTGTTGGCGATGGACACCACCGCGGAGCGCACCCCGCCGCCAGCCGGGTTAAACTCGATCGTAAAGGCGGCACTTCCGGTCAGCGCAGCGACCGGTGTGGCTGGCTGCGCGCTCACGTTGAACTCGCCGGCATGCGTGCCCAAAATCTGTACCTGCGGTGAGCCCGTCAGGTTCAAGGTTTCGTAACCGGTATTGTAGATGGTGAAGGTGTGCGAGGTGCTGCCCGCAGCCACACCCACCGAGCCAAAATCGGTGTCATTGGCCAGGCTAGGGACAAGGCTGCCGCTGGCGATGCTCACGCCGCCGCCCTTCACGTCCATTTCCGGGCCAGCGTACACAATCGTGGGCGGCCCAGCGCTTTCAAACCCGGCGGTGGTATTGGCAGACCAGCCCGCCAGCCCAACCGGAGCCACAGCTTGCGAGTTGGTAAAAAACAGGTAGTCCATGTCCGTGTCGTCGGTATCCACGTCCAGGTTCCAATAATAGCTCGAGGTGTACTCATCGTTAAAGATGTAGTAATTGAGCGTTTCATGCTTCCAATATTGGAACTCGTTCAATTCCCCCTGGAACAGATACACGCCGTTGGCCGCCGCGGGGGTGGTGATATCCGACACCATCAAATTCTTGGGTGTATAGGCGTCGCCCGAAATGGTGAAGGTATAGCTGCCCTCGTCGCTGTCATCACTGGCGACGGTGAGGGTGGCGGTCTTGGTGCCTTCGCTGGTGGGGTCAAACGTCACGGTAAAGGTGATGCTGCCGTAGGCGGGGATCGAGGTCGAAGCGGGGTCGGTTTTGCTGAATTCGCCCGCGTCGCTGCCCCCCAGAGCCACGCCCGTGAGAGTCAGGGCCGCGCCGCCGCTGTTTTGAATGGTGTAGGTGCGCGTCCGGGAACCGCCGGAGACATCCACCGAGCCAAATTTGGTGTGATCCGAAAACGAGGGCGTGTTGTCGTTGATCGCAATCAGCGTGCTGTTGCCGTATAGATCAATTTCGGGTGCGGCAACAGCGTAGCTGATCACCGGGGTTCCAGCCGGGTCTGGGTCTAATGCAGTATCTGGGCTCCACCCCGTCAGCCCCACCGGCGTGCCGTCTTCAGACCCCTTGAAGAATAGGGCCTGGGCATCATCCGTGTCCGTGTCAATCTCCCAATAACCGCCGCCCCCAAAAGTGTCGAAATAGATGTAGTAGTTGAGGGTGGCGTGTTTCCAGTATTGGAACTGGTTCAGCCGCCCCTGATGCAGGTAAGTGCCGTTGGCCGCCGCCGGTTCGGTAATCCCTGCCACCAGCAAGTCGCGGGCCACATAGCCGTATCCCTGAATGGCGAAGGTGAATTCCCCTTCGTCGCTGTCGTTGCTGTTCACGGTCACCACCGCATTGTGATAGCCCTCAAAAGACGGGGTAAAGGTGATCGCAAAGGTGGTCGTGCCGGTCGAAGCGGGGATGCTAGCACTGGGGATGGTCGTCACCGCAAAGCTGCCAGCGTTGGCGCCGCTGATGGTCACATAGGGTGAGGGTCCCGCCAGGGTCAGCGCCGCCGAACCGGTATTATTAATCGTGAAGGTGCGCGAGGCGGTTTCGCCGGGGAACTTGGCCGCGCCAAAATTGGTGAAATTATTGGTGAGAATGGCTGCGCTGCCGTCCATAATCTGCGCCCCATTCCCTGTGATCGAGATCTCCGGGCTGGGGGTGCCCGTTTGGACGATCAGAGAGCCCGCCCCCAAATCCGCCGTCCAACTCAGCCCGGTGGGCACCAGAGCGGTGGAAGGGCTGGAGGAAAAAAACAGGGTGGCCAGCGTGCCTTCGTCATCAAAATCGGTATCCAGGTTCCAATAGCGGTCCGGGCCTGCGCCGTAGACGTCATTGTAAAGCACGTAGGTGGTGGGTCCCACCGTCAGCGACCAGTAATCATAGCCGCTGTAGGTGCCGGCCCAAACGTAGGTTCCGTTGGCCTCGAATGGGTTGGTGATGCCGGATACCAACAGGTCCGGGCCAGCCGCGGAGACCGCGGAGGTGGGGACTAAGAAAAGGGAAAATAGCAGGGTGAACAGCAGCGTACAGCGGACGAGGGTGTGTTTCATTGGGACTCCTGGGTTGCAGCGTCTGACCGTGGGCCTGGGGTGGCCGCTTAATTCACCACCCTGATTCGCTTTATGGATGTGGTTCGTGGGGCTCAGCAGCCGTTTTCATGCACGGCGGTATGAAGCAGCCCTTTTGCCGCCCTACAACGCGAACATCGGTACGAATCAATTTTCCGAAAAAACCGGGGGGTTCAAGCAAAACCCGCTTAACTCTAGCATAGATTGAAAAATGGGGTTGTTTTTTTGCCTCCCCAATTTCTCTTTTTGGCTCCGAATTTCAGACTCTCGCGGTGCTTTACGCAGGGGCATAATTTCCGGCCGCTCTTTCAGGCCGCAGTTCTTATAATATTTTCATTGACAATGAAATCTTTTATTGCTATAATTTCATTATGAATGAAGTTACCTGGCGTTCCCGATGGTCTTCAGAACAGGTCCGCGCCATGCTGCTGGAGCAATTCGAGGCGTTTTGGCGGCGGGACCCGGGCATTGAGCGAGAAACGCTGGCCGAAATTGAGAAAGCCGCCGGTGCGCCGCATGCGGTTATTCTTTCGGGGCTGCGCCGAGTCGGCAAGTCCACCCTCCTCGCCCAATTGGCGCACCGGCTGGGGGCGGATGCATTTTACTATGTCAACTTTGAAGACGACCGTTTTTTGGGATTCCGTGCAGAAGACGCCGACGATTTATATCAACTACTGGTCGAGGTTTTTGGCGAACGCAAGATTTTTCTCATCGATGAAATCCAAAACATCTCCGGCTGGGAGCACTTTGTGCGCCGTTGGATGGACCTGGGGTTGAAATTTTACATTACCGGTTCCAACGCTTCCCTTTTAAGCCGCGAGCTGGGCACACGCCTGACCGGCCGGTATATCCCCATCGAACTGTTCCCGTTCTCGTTCCGCGAATATCTCCGCTTTCAAGAAAAGCCCATCCCGCACCCAGGGCACATGACCACCGTGGAACGCGCCCAGCTGAACGCAGCCCTGACCGCTTATTTGCAGGCTGGCGGCATCCCCGACGCCTTAAAATATCCCGAGCTGCCCCTGCTGCGCACCCTGTACGATGATGTGCTTTACCGCGATATCGCCTCCCGCTACCGCATTGAGGCGGTGACCGCCCTCAAAGAGCTTGCCTTTTACCTCATCAGCAACCCGGCCAGTCCCATTTCGTTCAATAAGCTGAAAGAACGCCTCAAATTGGGCAGCGTCAATACCATCAGCAGCTACATTGGTTACATGGAAAATAGTTGGCTGATCTTCACCCTCAATCTGTATGATTTTTCGGTGAAACGCCAGCAGATTGCCCCCAAGAAAATTTACTGCGTGGATACAGGCTTGGCCAACACCGTGGGCTTTAACTTCTCCCCCAATACGGGCAAGCTCCTGGAAAATTTGGTGTTCCTGACCTTGCGCCGGCAGACCCAGGCGATCTACTATTACACGACCCCAGCCGGGTATGAGGTGGATTTTTACCTACCGGAAAAGAAGCAGCTGATCCAGGTGGCGCAGCACCTTGAAAACCCGGCAACGCGTGAACGGGAGCTTCGGGCTTTGGAAGATGCCCTCCAGGCGCTGGATGCGCGCAGCGCCCTGATCCTCTCAGATGCCAACGAACCCGGCTTTACCCTCCGCGGCATACCGGTAGAAATACAATCCTGCGCCGAGTGGATGTTAACAGCCAAATAACCAGGCGCAGTGAAAAACTGCCTACAGATCCTTCACCAACTGCAAGGCCCCCACTTCCCACAGCTCCTCATACCGGCGCGTGACCCTGAAGCCGTGCTTTTCATAAAAACCCAGCGTGGAAGCATACGCCGGCTTGCGGTCCGGCGGCACGGTGTACACCATGATGCGGTTGAACCCGATGCTCTTCACATGCTCGCAAAACGCGTTGAGCAGGATCGAGCCCAGGCCGCGGCCCCGGGCCTCCAGGCGGGTGCCCATCAAGGACAGCTGAATCGTACCGTCCAGGCAGGTGAACATGATGAAAACGGCGATCCTGCCCCCCTCTTTGAGGATGATCACATCTTGAAAGCCCAAATCCGCATAGGTGTCCTGGGGGACGTTGGGCGTGAACCATTCTGAGGTGAGTTCCTGGGCGATGCTGACGATCTCATCCCGAATTGCGCCGGACGGCCGGGGGTGAACTTCAATCTCGTAGTCTGCCGACATAAATCCCTCTTTAATGCTCACCACAACCCGTAGATCGGCCCGGTGAAGAAGAAAATAATGACGCCCACAGAGTTGTAAAACCCGTGCGCCAGCACCGCAGCCCACAGGTTGCCGTCCATTTTCAGCTTCAGCCAGCTAAAGAAGAGCGCATCCAACGTGGTGACCACCACGCCGATGAGGCCCTGCTCGGTGTGGGCAATGCCGAACAGCAGGCTGGAAATCCCCACGGTGATCAGCACCCCCGGCAGGCTGGGCCCCACCAACTGCGTGAGCAGCTTTTGGAGGTAGCCGCGGTACACCATCTCTTCGCCCAAAGCCGCCAACGTCCAGGAAACCACCAAAAGCAAAACGAGCTGCCCCAGGTTGCCCTGCAGGTGGGCAAACCCGCTGTAATCAATGGTCGTACCCGTCAGCCGGTTGAGGATCGGCAGGGTCACGCCCACATCCAACAACTGCAGTCCCACCGCACCGGCGAAACTCAAGCCAATCAGGCGCGGCCAGGATGGGGGACGCTTGAACCCCAGCACGCGGATGGGTTCGCGGCGGAGCAGCAGCGACGCTGCCATCATTCCCAGGATCACCAGGGTGGGTATCAAGAGGTCCAATACGATCACCACCGCCGCGGCCGCCAGCTCCACCAGGGTGATGATTTTCCACAGGGTTTCACGGTTCATGATCCACACTCCCTGCCGTCCGAATTTCCGCAGCATTCACCCGTCTATCCTGCACCATCTCACCGCAATATCACCGCCATAATGCCTTTGCCCATCCAGCGAGCCGCGCCAGTTTTGAGGCGGCTCACCGGAACTTCCGTATAGTACGCGCGCCCCTCGCTCAGCCAGCCCTGCTCCTGCCAGAACTGCTGGTCATAGGTGCCGTCATACTCCGCCTTTTGATAATACATTTTCTGGATCTGAAAGGTCAAGAGCTGCAAAAAAGACGGCTGCTTCCGCGGCGCAGCCCGCAGAATTTTGCGCACGTCCGCTTCAATCTTCTGGCGGTACTGCCGGGCGAATTCATCCGGGGTGGTTTTTGCCCCCGCGATAAACTTACTGCGCCCAATGATCCCTGCCCCCCAGGTCTGCAAGGCGCGCTGGAGCGTGTCGGCCGCGTGCCACGAGGCCCCGGAGCCGGACGTGCACACGATGTAGGCCTTCTGCGCGAACAGCTGTGGCCGGTGGCAGTTGAACGCCATGCGGTCAATCCAGTTCTTCATGATCCCGTTGACGTCTTCCACGTAAATGGGGCTTCCCAGGAGCAGCACATCGCTGCTTTTAACCTTCGCATACAGCTCCAAAAGGTCATCCTTGTGCGGGCAGGCTTGCTCGCCCCGATCAAAACACAGCCGGCATCCCCGGCACATGCCGATGTTCAGCGCAGAGATCTGCACCCCCTCCACCGTCCAACCGGCCTGGCGCAGGATATCGGCGTAGACGGATAAGGCGGTGTCCGTGTTGCCGTGCCTGCGGGCGCTGCTGTTGATCATCAGTGCATGCATGTTGAGTCTCCTGCGTCTATGTTCTGAATAGTCTCTTGTAGATACTCAGAGGTATGCAAAACCCCAAAACCAAAGCACAAATCGGCCAGGCTGCCGTAGCGTTATATTCTCAACGACTCTTAACGCGCGTATTTCTCTTCACCTCACCCAAAGAAAAGTTGACGCACCTTATTTCGGCCAATTAAATCATCAAAACGGGTATAGTCATTACTCTCCCAACGGATACGCCCCGCAAGAATGGCTGGTGAGATTTGCAGGTCCTCTGCGAATGCGTGGATTTCCGCGCGGTTAGCATTGAGGAGCGCTTCTTTCCTCTGTTCCCAGTAATCTCTAGGAATGAGCATATCCCGCGCCAAAGAATTAGCTTCTTCTTCCTGTGGATCACACGATTCTCGCAGACTTGACTCGGTATCATCAAAGAATGCCAAAGGTTGTGAACCCAAATGCAGTAAAATATGAGCCAATTCGTGGGTCAGAGTAAACCAAAAATTGTCCAACCGGTCGTGGCGAAGGGTTAATCCAATCACGGCGCGGCCTGAAGGCAATTGGAAACAAGCCCCATCCAGGTAGGTATGGGGCAGGTGACGGAGAATGATCAAGGGGATGCCGCGTTTATTCAGCTTCTCTTTTGCTAATAACGGCCCCTGATCAAAATAACTCAATTGCACCATATCCCGAATAAAATCTTGACTGATCTTTGAAGAGTCATATGCGGGCAGATTCTGGCTTTCAGCAAGCATCATCACACGAGCCTGCCAGGCAATAAGCGCCTGCTCATCGCTCTGTCCTTCTGAGCATCGTGGAAAAATTGGCTGTGGCTGCTGTCCACGGAAGACAGAAAACAAGTCTTCAAGGAGTTCTTCCGCCATTCCCTTTGCTTCTTGTAATGACTCAAGATTCGAAGGAAAAAACCCGGCGTGAAACATGTCCCTAAACGGAAAACGGCGGTAATCATAACGCGGTTCTACCAGCTTCTTTCCAGGTTCCTGCAAGAGTATTTCTGCGGGAATTCCCAGGCCAGTGTGCAAAGCTCGGATCATTGCCAGGCTTAAGGGGCGCTTGCGGTTCAGCACTTCAGACACTTTGCTTTGACTGCCAATGAATTGTTTAAGGTCCTTGCGCGTCAACCCCTGCTGGTCCATCCGAAATTCAATCGCAGCAACCGGATCCGGCAGATCAATGGGGAAATGCGCCTGCTCATACTGCTCGACAAGAGTCGAAAAAAGCTCCAATTCTTCCTCTTCAGGCGAACCGGGTTCTGCATCCATCAAGGTATCCAGGTAAGCCAGCGCTTCCTGATATTCTGCTTCTGTCTTCAGGATTTTTGGCTTCATCAGATTGTCTCCGCATCTATTCGGTCATATTCGGCATGCGTGCCAACAAAACGGATATAAACAACGCCCGTGTTATAGTGGATCTTCACAACCAAACGGTAACTATTCCCTTTGATATTGAATACCACCCGGTTACCTGGCAAGAAATCCGCGCTGCGATAATGTTCTTTGATGTCACTCGGGGACTGCCAACAGGCGTGTTCCGCTTCTTTGAACCAGGCGTCGAGCGCTGGTTTTGCATCGGAATGGGTCTGTCCATATTGGTAGAGCTGCTGGCGCGAAATGACTCGCATATATTATATCCCTTTTTGGGAAAATGTAAATATGATAAATATCCCAATTTGGTATATATTCCAAAATTGTTGAATTCTTAGATCCTCACCCCCACCCGACCCGCGCCGGGTTAGCCGCCCTCCTTCGGCGCAAACGGGCTGATCCTGCGCAGGGTCTGCTGGATGGGCGTCTCCAGCGGATGGGGCAGGCCCTCCCAGCCCAAACGGAAGTACAGCGACTGCAAGAAATTCTTCACATTCCCGCGGATCCAAATTCTCTCCGGTAAGGCCGGAACCGCCAGCACCGCATCCCCGAAGCCCTCGATCCACGGAATCAGCTCCGCGTCCAGCACCAGTTTCCTTTTAAGAACGGTGATCACCGCGCTGGCCAGGCGTTCCTCCTCGCCGCAGGTATAGCACGGGCTGTGCACGCACACCGTCCGGCGAATGACGCCCAACATTTCCAGCAGGTCGGCCTGGGTCAGCTCTGCGCATTCGGCCAGATCGTCCAGGGCATCGGCGGCGTGGGCCGCAGCGTGCGCCCAACCCTTGCCGGGCACGTACCCGCGCCGGTCTTTTTCCTGTGTAAGATAATCGCAAACCTGCCGCAGAATCGCTTGGATTTCGGCAGACGAAAAAATCGGCTGGGAGCGGTGGCGGATGAGCAGCAGCGGCAGCACCAGAACGGAAAATGTGCGCGTGAAGACGCTGTCGGTGTCCTGTTCGCCGAGCTTAAAGCGCAAATGTTCTTCATCCAGGATGACGGGCAGCAGGCCGCGCACCTGATCGGAGTCCAGCACGGGTTCGCCCAGAATCCAAGCGTCGAAGGCGGTGTAGATCAAATCATCGCGCAGCTCGCTGTCGGTGGAACCGATATATTTCAGCATGGCGGGGATCAGCTCCGCCAGCTCCTCGCGCCGGGCCAGATGAAAATCTTCCTGCGCCAGGGCCTGCAATTTTTCTTTGAGTTCGGTTTCAGTTAACATATTTTTTCCTGGGTTATGATTTTTTTGGTGCGGGGGATAAGAGTAAAGGGCAATTTTGATCTGTTAGCTGTTGTTATTAGCCCTCTTTGTTGTTCACGAGTGATTGTATCGGATGTCCTGAAGTGCAACGAAGGATACAATCATGAAATGAAGGCAGGCTGTCAATTCCACAAGCACAGAGCATAAACCCATCGAAAGGTTTGGGTAAAGCCGGGACATGCCCACGCATCAATGCCCTGGCAATCTGCCAGTCGCTGCCAAGCAAGTAATTCACCATCAAAAAATTTGGGTGATGCTCATCAATCCTATTTGCAGAAGCTTTATTACGAAGCACTTCCCTGCATGCACGATCCAAGTAACGCTCCGTCTTACAACCTACTGAACTTAAGATCTTCTCTAACCTAGGTTTATGATTTTCTGCCCATGGGTTTTCTAAATACACATAAAAATTATTAGAACTCTTTGTGGTGTGAATTATCACTGGTGTTTCTCCGAGGGTCTGCTTCCACTTGCGACGTAAAAATATTGGATCAAGGTATGGTCTAAACAAGTTATCTAAAAAAATATCAATCTCGCGGCCCTTTGGGAGGGAGAACTTTTTCCAAGGTTTGTGTTCAATCTTGATTTGTGGGTCAATGAATTGAAAAATCTCTCTGACAAACTCCTCAAGCCCAAATGACTTACGATAGGTTGTACATTCAACGAAAAAACACGATGAGCCTGTTGAGACGCGAAAATCCGGGCCATCCCTTTTCCACTCTGTATGCAATTTGAGGTGGCCAGCAAAAAGTGCAGCTACCTGCAACTCCCAGATAAAGCCCCAAAAGTTATCAAATTCACAGCCTTTTGGGATTCGGGTTGTATCCCATCCTTTTAATTCTGCGCCAAATCCCAATAATGTATCCAGAAATTCGAAAAGTTTTTCATCCTGCCACGTCCCAAGTCGCCAACTGAGATAATGACAATAATACGGCGGCTTATCTGAACAGCCTCGCAAGGTGTCAATTGGGAATGCCTTACCGATATTCTTATATCGGTCTAGACGTTCTCTCACTAAATCCCAATTGAGATATTTTTCTACGAAGATCCGATGTGCTGGTTTTTCCATAAACATGGCGCTCATGCCCCTAGCAGCAAATGGTATTATGCTCAAATGACACAGCGATGCGAGTGGATTTTTCCCTTTACCTTGCCCACCGCCTTCTATTATATACTGACCTGCCGCACAACCAAAAAATCGCCCCCAATGTTCGGGGGCGATTCGATACATCCGTAAATCTACTGTGCCACGCGGCTGCTCACGGTTCGTCTCAAATCAGTTTTTTCCGGCGCAAAAGGAACCCGCCCAGGGTCAGGATGCCCCCAGCGGCGCCCGCGCACAAGATCAGGGACAGCGGGAGAAAGCACCCCGACCCAGCCGAGGGCGCCGGCGCAGCCGGAGAAAGCGGCGTGACGGTGGGGTACTGGCCCCAGGTGCAGGCCATCCATTCGTTTCGCGGCCCTTCCACACAGTCCAGGGGGTGATCCTGGCCGGCGTCCAGCTCCTGATAAGGCACGACCTGGTAGCCCGCCGGGCACTGCCCCGTGGGCGAGACCTCCCAGGGGGCAACCACCCGGCAGGTATGGCATTCATCGGACAAATACACGTTCTCCACGCACTGCTGGAGGGTCGGGTTCACCAACAGCACCGGGGGGGTGGGCGTGGCATAGGCCGTGCGCGTTTGCGCCAGCCCCGCCGCGGCCAGGATCAGGCACAGGATCAGCGCGCGCCGGAGGCGAGGGACTGGGTGTTTTTGGGGGGCGGGGGTGGGGGGCATGGGGTTATTTGTGGGTGGGCGTTTCCCGATCATCGGGGTGAACCCATCGGTTAATGACTGCTGAAGAGGGCGTATGGGTGGAAAAAACAGGAATTTCTTTCGTTTCACAATCCTCAATATGAGACAATAAATTTAGAGCCGGAAATTCTTCCTTTGATAAGGTCTTTAGAATTTCAATTAACGGTGGTTCCATCGTTCGAATAACCGGTGACCAGTCAAATTCTTTTCCGCGCTTATTAGTCCCATGGGCAAGAAGTTTATCAATAAGAGTCTTAGAAGTTCCTTTAAGTTCCGATACATAGACTTTCTCATAGGCGTGATGTAAATTCTTAATCAAGAGCTTATGTTCGTCACACCATTTTTTCATGACATTCACAGCCTTGATATCGTCCTCACGTCCGCCTGGCATGAATATCTCTGTCAGCACACGTATATGCAAAACAAGCGATTCCGCCAAAGCATTCTTTATGTAATTTTCCATTACGGAATCGCTACAGTCTTTTTCCATTCTTTTTTGATAAAAAATCAAAGCCGATAAAAACATCCCGATTTCATAATTTATGACATCAAATTCTGTATCCATCTTGCCTCGCTCAAATATTAACCTCGGAAAACCCGCGTTGTTTTACTGCAAGAGAGAGTTAATTTCAAGATTGGTTTTACGGAGAGGGGTTGAACCTAAATCCAGTTAAGGAGGATAAGCCACAAATCGGCCTTGTTTGTCTATACAGTGTTTTTTCTTTTAAGCTGGAATGGCGTTTGCTGTTTGTCAAGTGACCTTAAATATTCATTTGTGTCGACAAAACTAAAATCATGCCACAAGAACAGTGTTGAAAGAGAAATTTCCATGCTGCGAACAAATATGAACCGCTGGCTTCTTTTTTCTTGTTCATATGCTATCACAACTAAAAAAAGACTTGGCGGGTTTTCGCGTGTGTTAATTTGACTTTGCCAATACTGAGTTACGGTCCTAATAAAATCGTTCAACTTATCCACGCTGCAATAGGTTAATAGAAACCCGTCCGATTCTGGATTTTGCTGAACCCCGTTCCATAGCTTTTCTAACTCTTTATCTTTGTCAAAAATACTCGACGGGTCACTTTCCCACTCTGCAACTAATATTACGCCAGGAAAAACGCTTAGACTGTCAATTACTGCATCAAGTCGTCCCATCGTCTCAAAAGTACATCCCAAATATAAGGTTTTTGCTGCAGAGCGTATAGAAAAATAAACATGATGTGTCCAATTACTTCTATTTATGCTCTCATTCGAGTTCAATGGGGTTTCCGCAAAATAATGCAGAAACAATAAAACAAAGTTCTCAGAAAGCCGGTGCCGAACACCCACAACTTTACATTTATCTTTTAAAGCCTCCTGCACCTTCTCAACATTGACAGGAAGTGGCCTATCATATTCCTTGAGAGTAACATCATCAGGCATATTCTCTTACCGTCCTATATCTGCACACTATGGAAAAAACTAGCCAATTCGCACAACGGCCCTAAAGGACCAATTAAAGGGCGGGATTAATTTATGGGAGAACACCCTTCCTTTCCCCCTTCCCTTCCCATTATACCCCCTGCGAACCTGCGCGTAATTAAAAACTCACAACGGATTGGGGCGATCCCTTGGATATCGTCACTTTTGCTTGCACTGGTTTTCCACGCAGGCGCACATGTCATCCGAGTAGGGATAATACCCTGCCCAATTTAAAGGCGCATGCAGAAAATTACTGCACCCGATGAGGGGTACGCCGCTGCCCGAAAGGCCGCGGCAGTCAGGGCCAACACGACAAAACAACGGGTCCTTGATATAGGCAGCAGCAGGGTCTAGATGATCGATCGCCAATGTTTTTTGATTTACTTTCACAACAATCCTGGATTGCGTAGGGTCGCTGTGACGAAACTTACAATTTTCTGATACCCAGAGTGCAACCGTCCAAACCGGCGCCTCATCGACGATGGAATACTCAACGCATTTCCCAATGCCTTTGTCAGGAGAAAACGTTGGAGTATCACACCCTTCGCATTCCGAATAAGTTGTGACAAAATCAAAAACCTCTTTGTTTGAAAGCGCGTATTGTAATGGACAACGTGCCGCGCTTACACAAGTTTGGGAAAGACAGTCTGTTTCAGAACCACAAATTAGGCTGGTGACGGCATTGAGAGGAACAGTTTGATTGGCAAGCGAATTGGTTTCATCAGCGATTGCCGGGTTTTCCAAATTACAAGAAGCCGCGAATAATAAGATCACGGTCAATAGAAAAGGCATCTTTTGCACAGTTCTCTCCCACAGTCGGTGCAAGAAAGCTTGCGTTCGCACTACTCAAAGCTCAGTTCCAGGATTTGGTCCTCTGGCCGCCCTCTCCCCCTCACCCCCAGGGGTTGATTACCTGCGCCCCGCTGGGCGTAAAATCCGCCGTGTTGCGCGTGACGATGATCAGGTTGTTCTGCACGGCGCTGGCCAAAATCAGCGAGTCCATCACGCCGATGGGCTGCCCCGCCGCTTCCAGGCGCGCCACCAGAGACCCCCACAGGTACATCGTCGTCGCGTCGATCGAAACGATGCGCCCCGCGAAGCGCGCCGTCAGCCCGTTGTCCATCCACACCGCCAGCTCCGTTTTGCGGCGCGAGTCCGGCAGGCGCTGGATGCCGCGCTGCACTTCGCCAATCGTAACCGCGCTGATGAACAACTGCTCCTCATTCATCGCATCAAGCCAGGCAACCACCCGCGCGTCGGGCTGGCGGCGGGTGAATTCCGAAAGGACGCAGGTATCCAGTAAATAGTTCACGGCTCAATCTCAAGATCCCGCGGCAGGCGCGGATCGCGTTCGATGACCAGTTCAGACCCGGCCAGGGGGGAAGACAGCAGGAACTGCGACAGGCGGCCGGAGGGCTGAGTCAGGCGCTGATATTCCTCAAAGGGCAAAATCACCACGGTCTTTTGGCCGCGGCGGGTGACGATCTGTGCCCCGTGCGCCAGGGCGCGATCCACCAGTTCGCTGAATTTGCTTTTGGCGTCTTGAAGCTGCCAGACGTTTTTCATGCTGCACCTCCTTGCTTTACTAGTCAGACTAGTCTGACTAGATTATACGACTTTTCGCCGCTGAAATCAAGCGGAGCCCCCCACCAAAAAGCGCCCCCCATCTCTGGAAGGCGCTTCCTACGCTGCAATTCCCACTCCCCCAGCCCTACAGAACCGCAATCACCAGCGCGGCCAAAAACACCGCCATCATCCCCGCGATCATCCAGCCCAGCACCGCCGAGTAGTTGGCAGGGTCAATCTGCCCGCCGCGGTCCATCTTGCGGATCAGCGGGAACAGCCGCCAGAAGAAGGATGCGATCGAAACCAGCATGGCTGCCCCCGTCCACAGCAGGGTCGTCTGCGGGGCGGTGGCCAGAATCACGATCAGCAGCAGGATAAAGATCAGCTTGGTGCCCGCCACCCAGTTCACCAGATCATGCACCTTGGGGTCTTCTCTGATCATGCAGTATCACGTTGGATTTTTTCACGCAGCCTTCCGGGATGGGATCAATATGCAGATCAGCACAAGCGCTGCACCTGCAAAAACCAGATATGGGCCGATCCCAGTGCCAGTATATGTAAACCATGCTTCCCCAATATTTTGCTCAGAGATAAAATAATAGGTAACAGCGGCAGCCAGCAAAGATAAAAAGGTTGCCCAAAGATGCGCCGGCGTTTCTTTTTCGATGGAAAAAAGCAAGGTCAAACCTAACAAACTGAGGACTGCTGAGATAATTCCTTCCAAGGTACTATACCCCAACATTGTTTCTACACTCCTACCGAAGATGCTGCTAGTAATCTCAAATTCCCAGGGAAAGACCAAAGAAGCAACAATATCAACTAGGCCAATTGCGCTGAGGATACGTTTGACTGTAAATTTTCCCGGCTTGGCTTCAGAAGTATTGGAAACAGGTTGAAACGTGGAAGATGCATACGCCACCTGCGGAGATGCGGCAAATTTTTTGCGGCGAGGTTTTATAAAGACCAGAACACCCAGAACTGCCCCCAAAACACTGACCATGTAAACAAGCGCGACAGTTGTGGGATCGAAATGGTCAAAAAGAACGATCATACCTCCTTGTAGGAAATTGTAAATCTCAAATAGGAGAATCACTAGGAAGATATTAACCAATGCCAGTATGCGGCGAATATTGAATGGGCGGGCCGATAAAGGTGTAATAAATGCACTAATGAAATTCAAGATTAGCAGAATTGAAGAAGTGGGCGCCAGGTTGTAAACATATGGGAAAACCAATCTCCCAAAAATCATCTGGAGCACGACGTATACTAAGCCCATGCCGATGAAAGCAAGGAAAACTTCTCCCACTCCGGGTTCTCGCTCTGACTGAATTTCGGGTTGAAAAGGGTTTGGCGGGTAAACCGCCGTTCCTTGTACCCTATAACCGTACAGATTTTGCGCATCCTGTGACCTGGTCAGAGGAGTTGAAGCATCAAATAAAGTATCGTCCTCACCCGTTGGGTTACCACAATTTTGACAGAACAACGATCCCGACAGCAACGAGTTTCCACAATGCCGACAGGTCCGCATTGTATTTACTTTTTCATTAGACCTGATGCTTTTTTGCACTACTTCAGCAGGTAAATGTAGTTTCCCTAATCTTTCCAGTGCTTTCTTATTGTCCGGATTGATACGTAATGCCTGCTGTAAGCAGTATTTTTTTTGTTCTTTTCTATCAACGCACAAATACAAACATAACCATGCTTTTTCGTTATTGGGTTCTTCCCGAACTAATTCTTTCAATACTGAGAACGCATCCTCTTTCTGCCCATTTCTCAACAGAGAATAAGCATACTCGGCTTTTGGTGAACCCAACTGAGGTTTTCTTTGTGGACGTGTTTGCGTCAATGTAGGAAAATCCTGCTGCACAGCAGGATAGGGGGAAGCCTGGATAAAAACCCTACCACAAATTGGGCAAGCCGTGCTGACGGCTGGAATTACATTGCCGCAATAACACGTCATCATCTCTTGCGAATGATTAACCACTCTTTTGCCCGGATAGGGTCCGTATTGGTTATCTTGCCTCTTTCCTTCGCCCACCAAAACAATAAGCAACCAGATGGGGCCGATAATCGGGATCAATCCGATGAGTTGAAACCATCCGTTTTTACCTACATCATGCAGTCGTCTAGTAGTGACAGCAGTAAAGGGAAGAAGTGTCAAAAGATTATAGAGAAGAAAAACGAGACCATAAGGTAGATCACTGCTAATTGTTGTTCCATTGATGTTATCCAAAATTGTAGCGCCAGTACCGATAATTAAATGAAATACATAAAAAGTCCAATATTCTTTTCTACTTGCTCTTCCGGAAAAAACAGCATACTTTCCAATAACAATGAAGTACTGTTTCATTTTCGTTTATTATCCTTTTGACATTTTCGGACCTGGAAAATGGGGTGTTTTTAAGCGGGTTCTTAGGGATAATTTTTTTAGATAAACCACAAGACTCATAATACGTGCGCAAATGGGATGATAACAGCCAGCGAACCTGACAGATCGCCTGCGCATACGCAAAACAGTACTTGTTTGGGGGAAACACCCTTCACAATCCCCCAATATTTTCATTATACTTCCCCCCCAAATCCTCACAACAAAAAACACTTTTCAGATATGAAAGGTGCTGCTAAATCGCATATTCGCCCCCCACAGCCTTACGATGATTCGCCTCTCGCCCGCCTCAATCCCAGGGGTTGATCACCTGCGCCCTCAGCCCTACAGAACCGCGATCACCAGCGCAGCCAAAAACACCGCCATCATCCCCGCGATCATCCAGCCCAGCACCGCCGAGTAATTGGGGGGGTCAATCTGCCCGCCGCGGTCCATCTTGCGAACCAGCGGGAACAGCCGCCAGAAGAAGGACGCGATCGAAACCAGCATGGCTGCCCCCGTCCACAGCAGGGTCGTCTGCGTGGCGGTGGCCAGAATCACAATCAGCAGCAGGATGAAGATCAGCTTGGTGCCCGCCACCCAGTTCACCAGATAGCGCACCAAATCATGCACCTCGGGGTCCTGCTTGGATTTTTCCCAGGCCTTAAACACGCCGACCCCGTTGGCATATTTCGACCCCGGGAAGAAATACAGCGTGAGCACGTTTGAAGCTTCCATCAGTAAAAAGGCGATCGTCACCACCGCAACAGCGTTCATCGGATCAGCCCCGCCTTTCGCGCGTCTTTCAGGATCCGTTGGGACGCGTACCAGCCGGTGAGCATGGCGATGGGCACGCCCGCGGGGGAATAAGCCCACTGCCCGGCCTGGTACACGCCGGGGATGGGGGTGAGCACCGACTTGGGGATGTCCTTCAGTTTGTTCACCACCGGCACGTCCGTTTCAAAAGACCAGCCGGTGATGGCCCCCTCTGAGCTGCCCGCGACCTGGCAGATGGTCAGCGGCGTGGCCGAGAACTTGAAGAGCAGATCCTCCGCCAGCCCCGGGTACAGCGTCTGTGAGAAGATGCGCACCACGCGCTCTTCCAGGGCGGTCTTGAATTCATCGTACCAGCCCGCCGCGTTGATTTTTTCGATCAGGGCGTAATCCGTCAGGAAGCTGATCATCAGCCCCGTCTGGCCTTCCGGCGCCAGGGCCGGGTCGCGCAGGGCCGGCACAGACACCTCAAAGGTGTTCAGCTCGCAGAACCGGGCCGCCCAATCCAAAATCTCGGCTTTGGAGGTGTGCTCGAAGGCCTCCAGCAGTTTTTGCCTTTCGGCCTGATTGGTTTCGCCCAGGCCCTGGGTAGAGGGGGTGAAGAACAGGTGCTCCCCGCCCCTCGCCCGGAAATACTCCGGCGGACGGTTGACCGCCAGGAACAGAATGAAAACGGATTCAGCCCCCTTGGCCGCCAGAGTCTGCCGGGTCTTGGTGTCAATTTGGGCGCTCACTTTTGCATCCAACCCCGCCGGGTTCAGCGAGCGGTACAGGGTTTTCAAGTCCGCGGCCCAGATCAGGTCGTCGTACGCATAGCGCTGGCCGTCCGCGTCCGTGACGGTCTTTTCCGCCGGGTTGACGGCCGCGATGCGCGTGTTCAGCCGGATCTCCCCGCCCCCTTCCAGCACTTTGTTTTTCAGCAAATCCGCCAAAACGCCCGTGCCGCCTTTAGGATAAAAATAATCCAGGTACACGTAGTAATAGCCCAGCGCAAAATAGGCAGGCGTATGCTTAAAGAAATGCTGCAGCAGCACATCGCTCAGGGATGCATTGGCGGTGTAGCGCCGGATGAAAGCCTCCATAGGTATGTTAAACTGCTCGAACTTTCTCAGCGCGTGCAGGAACTTAAACGTCCAGGGGATCAATTTTCGGAAGATGAACTTGCGGTCATTCATCTGATCCGAGAAATTGGGGTTGTCAAACTCGTACAAAACGCGGGTATATTCTGATAATTCCGAAGAGATCGCGGTAATTTTTTCAATTTCCTGGGCGTTCTGCGGAAACAGGCCGGTCAGCATGCGCTGATAGTCCTGGATTCTGTCCATCGAATCAAAGCGCAGCATCTGGTCGGCAACCCCGATGGAGATTTTGTTCTCCAAAAACTCCCACTCCATGCCCAAATCTTTGAGGATGGGCTTAACGATGCCGGAGTTCACAAAAGCCCGCGGCCCAGAATCAAAGTAAAAACCGTTGCTGTTGAAGGTGCTCAATAATCCCCCGCAGCGGTCATTTTTATCCAGCAGCAAAACGTCGCAGCCGTCCTTCAGCAAATAGGCTGCCGCAGTCAGTCCGGCCATGCCGGCGCCAACAATCACAATTTTTTGCTTTTTCATGGTCATGTGAGTCCACCTAGCTCCAGGCTGCGCTGCCACAGTTCCTCGGCGGCCTCCGCGTCCAGGGCCGGAGGGGCCGGTTCTTCCACGGTTGTCAGGTTAAAAAACTTGCCGGTCATCTGCTTAACTGTATCAGAAACGCCCAAAAAATACAGGGCTTCCGCGGCCACCTCAATCGGCCGGGCGGAGCGGTCAATCAGCAATTTCTTGAAGAATTTGTAAACAACCCCGTTATTCTGTCCGCTGTTGGTCTTAATGTTGCCGGGGTGCATGGCGTTGACCGTGACCCCGCTGCCCCGGAAGTATTCATTGAGCTTGATCATCGACAGCAGCTGGGCCATTTTGGCCGCGCCGTAGCTGTTCAGACCCGAATAGGCGTGGTGTTCCCAGGCCAGGTCGTCCAGATGCAGGCCCCAAACCGCAAAGCGGTGCGCCTCCGAATTGACAAATAGAATCCGCCCGCTGTTTTGGCGCCGCAGTTTTTCTTTGATGCCGTAGTTTAAAATGAAGGTGCTCAGGTAATTGGTCTGAAAGACCAGGTCAATCTGATTTGCGGTCAGGATTTTTTGGGTGTTGTAAATCCCCGCGTTGTGAATCAGCACGTCAATATTCCCCTCCAAGGCGGCCAACTGCTCGGCGGCCGCGCGAACCTCGGCCGGGTTGGCGAAGTCCGCGAGGAGATAGCTGCATTTCGCGCCGTAATCCTTGTACAAAGCAGCGCACAATTCTTTGGATTTGGACTCGCTGCGGTTGATACACACAATTTCCGCCCCGCGCGCAGCAAATTTCCGGGCGGCCGCCGTCCCAATCCCCGACGTGGCGCCGGTAATCACCACCACCCGGTTATCAAACGGATCGGGGCAAATTTCCGGGTTGAGTCTCTGATTGCGCAGCATGGCACCAATATTGGACCATTTGTATTGTCGGTAATACTTCTGCAAGTCAACCTCGTGTGGATGGTGAATGTGAATGCCAGGGAACTGTGGGGTTACTCGCGCAGAAGGACGTCCCCAACTCTTCAGTGCAAAAAGCTCCCAATGAACGCCTGGGGGCTTCTCTTTAACTGTTATTGATTATAACCATTCCTGTTTTGGGTGCAATCCAAATATGCCAATCCTTATATGAAAGGGTTATATCCTTTCCACCTGTCCCCCTTTATGCGGTTCTCACTCTCGGCCAGAACTATGTCACGCTCACACCCAGCCAACGGCGAACAAATGAAGCCTCCCACCCCATCATTCAGCTCGGAAGATGCGGCTGACGCTGAGGTCCTGGGTTTTTTGCTCGCGCTGGACGAGGTACTGCTGGGTCGGTAAAGCCTCTTCCACGCTGGGCAGAGCGGGCGCGTAGATAAAACAACCGCCGACGGCTAATGCTTCAAGCATCTCTTTCATTTTTAGCAGGTAGCGTTCCAACTGAGAATAATCGTGCCGGTAAGCGTAATTGAGATGATTGCTAAAGCCCATGTTCGACACAATCGTGCCCCAGCGGTCTTTCTCAAAGCGGTAATCGAACCAATCCGCCTGAAAAATATACGGGCGGCTGGTCTGCACCTCGCGGTCCATGCCGTAGGCTTCCATTCCTAAAGAACGAAGATGCCGCACCAGGTTCGCCTGGCTGCCGCAGCCCACGTCCAAAATGGGCGGCTGCAGGCTGGCCAGATCCAAACCCAAGAGCTCAATCTGGAATTCGGCTGAATATTCTTCGTAGGTCACGCGGCCGACGCTGGGCGAGCCTCTCAGAGACTTTTGAAATTCTTCGGGATACAGCCCCGTCAGCCATTTGGATAAGGCAGGGTAATGGAATTCATTCAGTGTAGTTTTGATATCCCGCGTCTGCTGCATGAGCTGCCAGGTCTGGCGGTAGATTTGTTCCAGGGCTGCCGCATCCGCCGGGTTGATTCGCAAATAGGGGTTGATCGCATAAATGCGCTTCACCATTTCATTGGCCGTGAAAGCCGCGAACTGCGCATGCGCTTCTTCCGGCGGTTGGTTGGAATCCGAATTCAGCAGGGCTTCCAGCGCCGCCAAAAAGCTGGGGGCCACGCTCATGCTCTGCTGGATATGCTCAAACAGCAGATTCTTGGATTGATTCAGATCCAACTGCTGTTGAATGCTGTCCTGAATCGACCGCATACACGCACACCTTCAGGCTTGTCAGCCTAATCCTCATACCCCTGGGGGTTTTCTTCGCCAGCCAGGACGGCCCGGAAATCGGCCAAGGACTGGGTGAAATCGTCCGGGTCAAACACATCAAAGCTTTGTTCACGCGGCAGCAGGATGTGGAGGCAGTGCATCGCCATGCGCACCTGCATTCGCTCCTGAAAAGCCGCATCAGGGGGATAACCCGCTTCTTCCAAAAAGCTTTCGCGCAGTTGGGGTGGGTAGTACCACCACAGCGTCGCGCCCACATCCAAGGCGGGGTCATCCAGCGACATGGACTCTAAATCAATCAAATACACTTTTCCGTCCGTGGAAACCAGCCAGTTGGCGTTGCATATATCATTGTGCGAAGCCACCAAACCCGCCCCCTGAAAATCTGCAATTTTCTGCCGGAGGTCGCCCAGGCTGTGATCCACAAACTCCGCGGCCTGGGGCACTTGTGCCCGCCAGCGCGCCCATTTTTGCTCCAGGCGGCTGAGAGCTTCCAAACCCGCCGCGGCGTACAGGTCGGAAGGAGCCTGGGGGAGAAGTTTTTGCAGGGCGGTGTTGTGGTGCAGTTGGCGGATCGCCGCAGCAAACTGCGTCAGATGCAGGCGGTATTCTCTGCGTGAAGGGTTTTTGCCCGCCACATAGGCCTGAACCAGGATGCTCTCGCCGTCCGCCAGGCGCCCGGCGGCCAGCACTTGCGGCGTCAATCCCATCGCGGCCAAGGCTTGATACCGGGCAATCTGCACGCCGATCTTAACGAAATAGGTCTGATCGCCGCATTGTGCAAAGTAGGTTTCATGTCCGCTTCCCACGGGAAGGGTCAAATCCCAGGCTTTGTTGGAGATGTGCCGCTGCAGAAAAGCCTGAACTTCCTGCTGGTGCTGCGTTCTGTCCATCATCACTCATCCTGATAGGCTTGCGGCCCATTTATACCAGCTTCTTGCACATGGGGCACAGGTAATCCGTCTCAAACGTCTCCGCGTCAAACCGCATGTCCAGAATTTCGCGAAGTTTAAAGGAATCGTTTTTGATCTTCGCATGCAGCGCATAGTACGGATAACCGCAGGCATCATACCGAAATTCGTAGTTCGCCAACGCGATGCCAAACGGCAGGGTGCGCAGCAAGGCTTCTATCTGCTTTTTCTTCGTTTCTTCTGGAACCTCACTGCGCAGGATCGCCAGAATTTTTTGCTTGGATGCTTCCCAGTCAAAACGCTTCTTCATAGCAGATCACCCTTTCACGGATTCAGCCGGGCAGCGACAGGCGTGCGACCACTTCGTCATCTTCCCATTCCGTTGTTTCCATAAAGCCCAGTTTTTCGTAAAGCTGCCGGGCGGCCGCATTGGCGGGTTGGTAAGACAGGGCAAAATGTCGGTACCCATGCTCACGGGTTAACATCGAGACGGCCTCCCGCACCGCCTGTCCTCCAAAGCCGCGCCCCTGCACCGCCGCATCCACCAGGATCCCTCCCAGCCAGCAGCTCCCGTCTTTTTCATCCACGGCCCACATCATGAACCCGATGACCTGCTCCTCCACACAGATCGCCAGCGGATGCCAGTCGCCCCCATAATTGCACAGAGCCAGGTAGTAGCACGGCTCGGCGACAAATTCGCGTTGGGCGTCGGTCACCTGCAGCCGGGCCACAGCGCGCCAATTCTCGCGATTGACCGGGTGCAAGGAGACCTGAGGCGGGTTTTTGGCTGGGGAGGTTGAATCCATGGGCGCAGCACCTTTCTAGGGTAAGTACCCCACCACCTGAGTCAAAACGATCTTCTCATGTTCTTGCAGCTGCATTCGTTGATGCAGCTCATCACGATCCACCAGGGATAAGGCCACCGTCCCCAAGCCGAAAGCGGCGCAATACAAATACACATTTTGACTGATATAACCGGTATCCACCCAGGCACAAAAGCGCTGCGCTTCCTTGTTCTTCAAATAAGGGCTGGTCATTCGTGAAAGATCCGCCACAAACACAAGGCCCATAGGCGCCGATTTCATCATTTTCTGCGTGCCAATGTGTTCGCGAATATCCGCTGCGGCCACCTCAATTAACGTATGGCTCTCTTCGCTGTAGAGAAATACCCCCTTCGCCAGGAGGACATAGACGCAGATTTCCTGCGAATTGCAGGCGGAGGGGGCTGTCCGCTTGCTCTTGACATTCCCATACTTGCTTTTGGTAATTCCGCATGCAGCCCACAAAAGGTTGGATAGGTCTTGCTCGGCGATCGGGGCATCTTTCCATTTTCGGATGGAACGCCGGTTCTCCAGCGCTTTACAGCATCTTCCCCTTCAAAAAGATGCGGCGCAAAATTCTCAATGATTACAACGCCCTGGCTGGCAAAAGCAGACAGCAGCGATTCATCGCCTGTCTCAATAAACTGCGCAACCTTCTCGATTGGCGCGAGTAATGCTGGGTCAAGAAGTTCAGTCATCCTATCTCCTGGCAAATTCGATTTCGAAACAAGTAACGGATATGCATGGACACCACCCGCCCAACGGCTGGTTTTGGCTGCCAGGGCTGGCGCGGACTGCTGCGAGGCAGCGTATTTGGCACAAGTATCTCTTTTTCTTCTGATACTTTCCAGTATACTCGCGCCGCAATTCCCCGCAGCCAAAAAGTGCCCTCCACCGCTGGAAGGCGCTTCTACATCGTCTCACCCGCCAGCGCTGGGTCCGTGCCGCACATCCGGTCTCATCTGCACGCATGGACGGCCGTTTCGTGATCGAAGACTGGGTAGGATCCTTGACAAACCAGCGTATATATTGTACAGTATTCCTGTACAGATTGGAGGACGAAATGACCATTCAAACTACCTATACACAGGCCCGCGATGGGCTGGCGAAATTACTGGATCAGGTGACGCACAACCGCGAAGTTGTTGTGATTCAGCGCCGCGGCGAAGAAGAAGTGGCCATGATCGCCGCATCTGAGCTGACCAGCTTAATGGAAACCGCTTATCTTTTGCGCTCTCCGGCAAATGCTGAACGCCTGCTTTCTGCACTGGGCCGCGCATTGAAAAATGAGGAACAGCCGCTCACTGTGGATGCTTTGCGGCGAGAGGTAAACCTTGAGTAAGCAGGAGCGCCTGGCGGTCTTCCATCCTGAGTTTATCGAAGACCTGCGGTACTGGGTGGAAACTGACCGCAAGCTTGCGCTCAGAGCGTTCGATCTCATCGACGCCGTTTTGCGAGATCCCTTCGAGGGGATAGGCAAACCCGAACCGTTAAAATATCTCACCCCGGGGGCATGGTCCCGAAGGCTGACCCAGGAGCACCGCATTGTCTATCTGGTTCGGGATCATCAGATTGATTTTCTACAGGCGCGATATCACTATTAAATGCAATTGCCTCACTCCACCGATGGGTAAGGCACGGATCGTTCCATTCTAGCCCCCTCTTAGAACCGCGTCACTCATGAGCAAAGCTCTGCCGGCAGCCAGCCATACCCCGCGCCTTCCAGGCGGAGGGCCAACCCAAAACCAAAAAACTCTCTGGCCTTCAAGACCGCCGTCAAACGGTGGGTTCCCTGGCTCAAATAGCGGCTGACGGCTTGATCCGGCCGCACGTACCCGCGTTCTTCCCATTTGGGAGACACGTGGAACAGGTTCTCTCCCGTGAAAACCTCTTCGCCGTCGATCTGGAAGGTGATCTCATCGCTGAAGCCCAAATGGAAAACAAATTCCCCGGCCTCGTCCACGCGCATCTCCCGCGTCAGCCGGACGGCCTGTTCGCTGACGGGCAGGTACCGGTTGAGATTCAAAATTCCATTGGCTTCGGCGCCCACCACGCCAAACCCCTCTAAGAACCACTCCCGCACCGTCCCGGCCGGCAGCTCTGGGTTGGGGGCCGGCTCCGTTCCCAGTCCAAAGTCAACCGCATCATCCCCCACGCGCAGGTTCGCAAAATACGCCGGAAGGAAAGTCCACAACCCCAAAAGCCCCGTTGGGTGCGAATGCGCCAGTTGGCGCACCACCAGCGGTTCCTGCTGCCCCACCCGAATGCGGGCCGTCTGACCCTGGAACTCAACCCGCAGATGGTGCCAGGTTTGCACGGGCACATCCACAGCCTGCTGCGCCTGGCTGCCGTAGTAAAGCTGCCAGGTGTTTGAGCCGTGAAAAACGGGGTCATATTGCAGGGCGTCCCATTGGCCGCTGGTGTGCGGCTGGATGTAGGCCAGCTCGTAATTCAGGCTGTCGCGAAGCCGAAAGGCGATCCCCGGATAGGCGGCCCCCTCCGAACCCAGATCAACTTCAACCCAGCCCTGGGCCAAAGACAAACCGGGCACAACCAGCAAGCTGCCCTCCTGGCCGCCCAATTGGAGCGCCTTTTTCCCTTGCCAGTCACAAAGGAGCGGCTGGGGGCCGCGAATGAACAGCTCGTTTGGGTTTGGCACGGCGCTTTCATACAGGATGGTCATGAGGTTCCTCGTAGAATCACTTCTGGAATGTTTTCGTCACCGTGATACCGGGCTTCAGTCAAGCACTGCGCTGCGCTCATACTGTGCGATGATAACGCCCTTGGACGTAACCGTGCTGTCCGTCACCTGAAAAGCCCTGTGCAAGGCGCCCTGAGCAAACAGCCGTTTTCCAGCGCCCAGTGTGATCGGATAAATCATCAGCCAAAAGACATCCACCAAATCCTGGCGGATGAGGGTCTGAACCAGCTCGCTGCTTCCCCAAACCTGCAGGTCAGGCCCCGGCTGCTGCTTGATTCTGGCAATTTGCTCAGCCGCGTCCCCGTTTAAGAACACCGAGGGCTGCCACGGGCTGGAGGTGATTGTATGAGAGGCAACATACTTGACGGCCGTGTTCACCCCAGGCCAAATATCTGCATGCTGCGGCCAATACGGCGCCCAAATGTCAAAGGTTTTGCGGCCCAGCAGCAGGTCGAAGGGCAGGCTCATCTGCTTGCGCAGCCTGGCTCCGAGAACCTCGTCCGAATAGGGGCCGATCCACCCGCCGTAGGCAAAGCCGCCGCTGGGGTCCTCATCCGCCCCGCCAGGGGCCTGGATGACCCCATCCAGGGTGATATGTTCATGCACGATGATTTTTCTCATGCCGGTGATCCTTTCGTGCGGGCAGCCGGAAACGCGCGCAGCCGGCCAGCGGCAGCCAAACGTGGATCGTCACGCGCATCTTTTGGACGATTACAGCAGATCCAATATACCTTACCTGCGCGTTGGGATCAAGGAAAGAGCACCGGCTGGGGGTCGGGGCTGGCCTCCATGCTGCCGCGGCCCAGCTGCCCCACATTGTTGTTCCCCCACGCCCAGACCACGCCAAACCGATCCAATGCAAGCAGGTGGTCTTCTGCACAGGAGATGGCAACCATATCCTTGAGGGGCGTCTGCCGAAGTTGAGCCCCTGACTGCATGTCGATTTCCCCAAACCCCACCAGCCACACACTGCCGTCGGCTTTGAGGGCCGCCAACTGCATACTGCAGGCGTCCACCTGCACGGCATCCGCGAAGGCATCCAGGGGCATGGGGTTCGGGTAAGGCTGCGGGTCACCCAGCTTGCTGGGGTCCAACTGCCCGCCCAGGTTGCCCCCCCAGACCCAAACGCTGCCGTCCTGTTTTTGCACCAGGCTGTTGGTAAACCCTGCGCTGACGCCGGTCACATCCGTTAACCCTGGCACCTGTTTGGGTTCGGGATGCTGCCGGGTATCTGCTGTTCCCCAACCCAGCTCCCCGAACTGATTAAAGCCCCATGTCCAAACCGTGCCGTCAGAGCGCAGGACCATGCCGTGATGCCAGCCGGTATCCACCGCGGTCACATCCCCCAAATTCACCACCGGCGCCGGGTTTTCTTGATAGAGGGGGTAATCGGGTGTGTACGAGTCTTTACCGTTCCCCAATTGACCGGCGCTGTCGCCACCCCAGGCCCACACGGAACCGTCTTTCTTCAGAGCCAGGGTAAAGTTGCCGCCAGCCGAGACCGCCGCCACATCCGTCATCCCCGGCACCTGCACGGGCTCCTCATGATACGCTTTGTCGCCGTACCCCAGGCCCAGCTGATAGCGCTCGTTCTGTCCCCAGCCCCACAAACTGCCGTCGCTTTTCAAAGCCATGCGGTGGGTGAACCCAGCGGATACCGCCACCACATCCGTGAGATTGGGCACCAGGGCCGGCGTGAGCAGACAGGCATCCCCGCCCTTACAGGGCGAGTTGTTGGGCCCCAGGTGATAGCTCCCCCACTGCCAGACCCGTCCCTGATCGTCAACAGCCAGGCTGATATTGCTGTTGGCATGAATCGAAACAATCCGCACCGCCGGTGGGGTGGGCAAATCTGGGCTGAGGGTTGGGGGGGCTTCTGAGGGGGGCGGAGCGGTGGTGGGGTTCGGCTTTGGCGAAGGCGGAACGGCGGTGGGGCCTGTTTTTGGTAAGCTGAAGGAGCAGGCCAGGGTAAAAATTACGAACAGAACCAAAATTACACTTTTCTGTTTTTTCATGGTACCCTCTCCGTTTCACCTGACATCCTCTCCGGTGCGAAAGCGGGGGAAAAACGATCGCTTTCTGAGCTTCGGTGACGATACGGTGGGTGCGTTCCCTTCAGACCAAACCAGAACGGAAAAGGGGGCAGCGGTTAACGTTCACAAAGAACGCTGCGGGTCAGGAAGGGCCGCGGCCTTCCATTAATGATTATACTCCTCGCGAAAGGCGGGGCAATAAGTAATCGCCCCCCAGGGGTGGAGGGCGGTTGAAGACTCCAATTACGTACTAATCAAGCTCAGACGGGCCTTCCTCTATGTCATCCTCAACGCTTACCCTCTCGACTTCCCAGGTTAAGAATTGATCTAGATCTGCTTTTATCTGTTTTACGACAAATGCAATAACCGTCGCATCATCAATAAGCCCGCCAGGAAGTACGTCGGGGATCAGGTCAATTGGCGACACAAAATAGATGATCGCGACGATTACCAGTACAATGGATCCCCATGGGATGTCCTGATACTCTCCTTTTACATAAGCTCGCAATAAGCGAAAGAGGGATGTAAGATAACTCCACACTTCTGCCAAAGGGCCTCTGTTAATTTGATAGCTCTTGGCCTTCTTCACTGCGTCATCGAGTAATTTTTTGGCTTTTTTTGGATCACGAGCATATTCTTCAGCCTTGCTTTTGGTTTGTTCAATCGCTTTTGCGACTTGCTTCTTAGTAGGCCTTGTTTTACGGCTGGGGGACTCTATTGGTTTATTGTCGGGCTTCCTAGGTGTCATCGTATTCTCCCTTAAGTGATCAGACAGAAACTATTCCAAAATAAGAAACCATCAACATCCGGTCTTTTCGAAACGCAACCCATGAGCGGGCATGTTTTCACGGGGAACATCCTTACTTTCCCCCTCTGGGTTAATTTTACGCACCCCACCATTCCGCGCAACTCAAAAGCGCCCTCCATTGCTGAAAGGCGCTTCTCGCCGGCCGCTGTGTCAGCGCCATTTTCATATCGAAGCCGCGAGGATCTTCTTGATTGCCGGGCCAATTTCACCGAACGAAGCTTTCACAGGGTTTAACCTTAATAATGCAGCCAGACCAATTGTCCTTTGACACGGCTTTTCAGCATTAAGAACAGCTGTCGATAAAAGGTAAAAATCCCATTGATCTAAATCTAACGGGTCCAGCGTAGCTTTTTCGTGATGGTTTAATAAACAAAACACATAAACATCCGCTTGCCGTTTACATTCACCGCTGTATTCATTCGTGCTGGCTTGCCAGGCTCTGGTTGGGGCAATATCAAACAAGATTTGAGAAGGTTTCGCTTGCGCCCAAGATTGCAGA
Source organism: Levilinea saccharolytica (assembly GCF_001306035.1). Lineage (GTDB taxonomy): Bacteria > Chloroflexota > Anaerolineae > Anaerolineales > Anaerolineaceae > Levilinea > Levilinea saccharolytica. Next base: position 187,572 of record NZ_LGCM01000065.1, on the reverse strand, counting down.
TAGGATGCCGATTTTATCTCCAGTTTAATGCCGTCTTGGGTCTCTAAATCGTAAGCATCCCATTCGCGCCTCGTATTTGCGGCTATGCCTAATGCAGAAGCCACAATGTATTCTGCGAGAACACCGCGCGATGCGTTGCTGGATACATCGGAAAAAGCCCACTGCCAAAAACCGAGCAAGGTATGTTCTAAGCGAATTCCTTTTGCTTTGAAATGTTCATCGCCCTTTTTGCGAGTTACGGTGATTGCGCCTAGAGGTTTTTCCATCTGCGATGACCCTAACCTTCTGCCGTTTTTTGCCCCAGAATTTGCAAGTCGTTGTATAATATTAACTGTACTTTTTAGGAAACACAGTTAAATCAATACGCTCATGAACCGTGCAATTGAAATATTTAAGAAATATAAGGGCACACTCAAAACCAGTCAAGCCATCGCCTTGGGTATTTCTCCGCGCACGCTGTACGCCCTGCGAGACACAGGCTTGATCCGACCGATCAGCAGGGGTATTTATCAGCTCACAGACCAGGAGCTGCCGGGGGATCCCGACCTGATTCGTGTCGCCCTGCGAATTCCAAAAGCGGTGATTTGCCTGATCTCCGCTCTCAATTTTTACGGCCTGACCACCCACATCCCCCACAAGGTTTATATCGCCCTGCCTCAATCGGCGGAGAAACCGCGAATCGAGTTCCCGCCGCTTGATATTATCTGGTTGACAGAGAAACCTTATTATGCTGGGATCACAGAAAAGCAGGTGGATGGTGTGCCCATCAAAATCTATTCCAGAGAAAAAACGATTGCCGACTGTTTTAAGTTTCGCAACAAAATTGGAATCGATGTGGCTTTGGACGCCTTGAAAGATTACCTGAAACTGCCAGACCGGCAGTTGGACCAACTGCTGGAATACGCCCGTATCAATCGAGTGGAGAGTCTGCTGTCACGCTATCTTGAGGCCCTATTATGACACCCGCAAACCAGGCCGCATCCATCCATCAGAGAATATTGAATAAAGCGGCGGCGGATCATAGGCCATTTCAGGAACTGCTTCAGTATTATGCGGTTGAGCGCTTTCTCTACCGGTTGAGTGAATCTCCGCACAGCACATATTTTGTTTTGAAAGGCGCTCTGGTCTTCCTTGCGTGGAAAGCGCCCCTCACTCGCCCCACACGAGATATAGACTTCCTCGGATATACACATAATTCCGTTGAAAATCTGACTCGTATGATTCAGGATGTTTGCATGCAGCCTGTCGAAGCGGATGGTATGATCTTTGATCCACAAAGTGTGGTTGCAGAAGTCATCAAAGAAGAAGCAGATTATGAGGGTGTGCGCGTCAGCTTTCTCGGTTTTCTTGGAAGAACCAAAATTCACATGCGCCTGGACGTAGGTTTTGCAGATGTTGTGACCCCATCGCCGAATGAACTCGAACTTCCAACTATCTTTAAAAACATGGGCAAACCCTGCTTGCGCATTTACCCGCCGGAAACAGTTATCGCGGAAAAATTTCAGGCGATGGTTACACTGGGGATCATTAACAGCCGCGTGAAAGACTTCTATGATATCTGGTTTTTGGCACAATCCATGGAATTAGACTTTCGTACGTTAAACGAAGCGATCATAAACACCTTCGCTCAAAGAAGAACCGATGTTCCTAAGGATCTTCCCACAGCATTAACCTCTAAATTTGCGGAACAAAAACAGGTTTTGTGGTTCGCCTTCCTAAAAAAGAATCAAATCGAGCATGCACCGACGGAACTCAGCACCGTTATCCAGGTGCTATGTAAGTTCTTTGATCCGTGGGTGAACCTATCAGCGAAACCTTTAACCCGTTGGTCTCCAGAAATTGGCTGGGAATGATCGCGCGGCGTGTGCCATCTTGCGATTTACCGGAGTTCTATGCCATCTCGATAATCTTGATAGATTCGTTCTTGCGGGATTTGCATTACCTTTTTTAATGCTTCATGTTGGTCAATCACATGTCGAAACTCAGGACGCATTTTGTGCAAGTCGCCATTGAAACGTTCTATAAAAAGAAGGTATCCCGTAAAGCCGAATTTTTCACCCGGGCTTTCTAATTCATCAACTTTTTGTGCCAGGCTACTCAAAATACCGCTGACAACAGTGCCTTGTTTTGTTTCAGGCATTCTTGATGTTATCTCTGGTAGCGTCAAACCAGGTTCTGGAGAATTGTAAAGGATATTGAATATTGCCAACTGATTTGAGGTGAAATGCATATTGTGAACAACGTACAAGATCGATTTTTCAATTTCTTTGACCATGGGACAATCCTTTCAGCATAACAAGGGGGTGATTTTTTTGCGTACACCAATCAACCTTTGGGTTCGGGCACAGGTCGGCCTTATTCAGACGCAGTTTCAATCAATTTCGGAAAACACCTCTTCTTTGCTCAATTAATTACAACCTCCTATTAATCCTCACTGTCCTGAAAACGACATTTCTTCTTCACATGATACGATTGTTACTGGATAAATTTTACAATGGGCTGCAAAACCGTTGAAACCACGCTGTGATTTCTTCCAAAACAGCCTGTGATTGGGCACACGCGAGCGTAAAGCGGACCATCTCTTCATTCGGAACCAGCAGAACATAACCATTCATGCGCAAAAAAAGCGCCGCCGCGGTAACGGCCGCTCGCTTGTTTCCGTCTAGAAAAGGGTGATTTCGAATGAGCGAATCCATCAATGCCGCAGCCTTGGAGAAAATATCTCCATACAGTTCATTCCCATCAAAGGTCGCCTGCGGCCTCCCCAGCGCTGAAAGCAGCATGGAAAGGTCGCGAATCCCATAAGCGCCCCCCGTTTCCTGAACGAGGCGGCTGTGAATAAAAAGCACCTGCTCCGGGGTGAGGTAGCGGGTCACTTTGCCAGTTCTTCCAAGGCCGGGCGATACTGTTCGATGAAATCATTAATTTGGCGGGCGAATTCTTCATCCACCCCAGTAATTGCCAGCGGTTTTTCGACCGGGCGCACAATGACCTGCCGCTGCTGGCTGTCCAATTCTAAAGAGACGTTCTCGCCCTCAGCCAGCCCCAACTCATCCAAAATTTCCTTTGGAAGTGAAAGAACCACACTATTTCCGGTCTTGAATAAACGCCGCAGCATATCAGCCTCCTGTGCTTACATTGTAAGTATAGCACAGCGTCCTGGCGCATTCAAGCCGAGGCGTGAACGCAGAATCAACGGGTCTGAACCGCCGCCCTTTCCATCACCCGCCCGCCCGGCTGGAGCAAAAAGCGGTACAATGATTCCAGACCGTATCCCCTTACCATCCCCGAGGTGTCGAATGAACCCAACAGAATCGCGCAGCCAAATGCAGGTGGTCTATTTTTCGCACGGCGGCGGGCCGCTGCCCATTTTGGGGGACCCCGGGCATCAGGCGATGGTAGATTTTATGACCCGCCTCCCCCAGCAGCTCACCCAACCCGACCTGATCCTGGTGATCAGCGCCCACTGGGAGGAAAAGGCGGCCACCCTGCTGGGCGCAAAAAACCCGCCCATGTTCTACGATTACTACGGTTTTCCCGAAGCCGCCTATGAAATCCAATACCCGGCCCCCGGCAACCCACAGGACGCCCAGCGGATCGCCGAGCTCCTTTCGCAAAGCCAAATTCCATCCGCTGTGGACGCGGAGCGCGGTTTTGACCACGGGGTCTTCATCCCGCTGAAGATGATGTACCCGCAGGCGGATATCCCCTGCCTGCAGCTTTCTCTGCTGCGCGGCCTGAACCCCGGCGCCCACCTGGCCCTGGGGAGAGCCCTGCGCGCACTCCAGCCCGAAAACATCCTGGTGATCGGCTCCGGGTTCTCCTTCCACAACATGCGGGAATTCTTGTGGAACGGCGTCCCCCGGCAAAACCCGGCCAACGACGCCTTTCAGAACTGGCTGATCGAAACCTGCACCGGCCCGCTTTCACAAAGCGAGCGCGAGCAGCGCCTGTTGGAATGGGAACAGGCGCCCAATGCCCGCTACTGTCATCCGCGTGAGGAACATTTGCTGCCGGTGCATATCTGTCAGGCGCTGGCTAATAAACCCGGCCAAGTGATCTTCGACGACTATATTCTGGGGCTCAGAAGCGTGGGCTTCCTCTGGTAAAAGAAAGGCAAGAGATAAGTACAGCGCCTTCCATTTTTTGAAAGGCGCTGTTTGTTACCCGAAAAGCGCGGACCAACGGGTCCAGACAGCCCGCTGGAGCTTATGCGCTCAAGAAAGGGATAATCTTCTCTGAGAGGTTAACCAGCGCGTGGCTCATCCCCGGGATAATTTCCGCCGTGAAGTGGGGCAGCAGCTTTTCCATCCGCGGGGTGATCTTCTCTACCGGGATCAGGGCGTCTTCGGTGCCGCCAATCAGCAGAGTCGGCATGGTCAGGCGTTTCAGTTCCTCATCGGTAAAAATATATTCCTTTTCCAGGCGGCCGTGAAAATTGGCCATGATGGTGTTCATAAACCGCACGGCGTCCGGGTGCATCTCCTGTCTGCCCATCACCAACTGATTCATCTTTTCGCCGCCCTTACTGCCCAACAGACTGTAGAAAATCGCCTTCAGGAGAAACGAAGTACGCGCGGGGGCAATGCCAGCGGGGGCTAATACAACCAGCTTACTCACGCGCTCAGGCCGGTAGGTGGCAAATCTTAAGGCCGTCCACCCGCCCTGTGAAATTCCTACCAGCGCAGTTGCTTCGATCCTGAGACCGTCCAGAACATCCTCCAGCCATTCGCCGAAATCCAGCTCTTGCCAGGAGGGGCGGTTTTCCGCGCTCTTCCCCGGCTCGCCCGGAAGGTCCACGGCCAGCACATGAAAATGCGCGCTGTAGGCGGCAACATCCGCCACCCACGAAGCCGCATTCGAGGCGGAGCCGTGCAATAGAATCAAGGGCGGCGCGGTTCTTTCTCCGCTCGAAATCACAAACGTATCGCCGTGCCGCGTCGGAATGTATATTTCTTCATGCGGTACAGGCCAACGCGCCAGAACCGCGTCATAAAGGGCCATGATTTCTTTCTTTCCCGCGGGGGATTTATAGATCGGCTTGGCGTTCATTCCTTTTTCCCTTCTTCGGTATGCTTGAGTGCGGAACGGAGATCCCGGATCCACTTCAGTTCGTTTTGATAGAATGCGATCCAGTTTTCCTGGATCTTGTTCCATAAAACGGCCTCCCGCGGCGTGCGCGCCAGCGCTGGGTTGATGTAGGAGTCGCGCATTTTTCCGGAGGGCGCAATGTTATTCTGCTGGGCCATCATCTGGAGCATCGCCGCCTGGATGCGCATTTCATCTTCATACTTCGCCAGCAAGGCGTCCATCTCGTCGTCATCCAGTTGGTCCGCCCAGGCGAGCTGCACCAAGAAGGGGTGGATCAACTGCGGCGGCTCCGGCTGCGAGAGCAGGGTTTTCTTAAGCTCCTCCAGCCCCAGGGCGCTGATGCGGTACAGCTTGCGTGAAGGCCCAGACGGCGGCAGTTCAATCTCCTGCGTGACCCATTCCTTCTGGTGCAATTTTGCCAGCGAGGTATACACCTGGTTATTGTTGCCAGACCAGTAGAGGACATGGGAGCCTGTCATCATCTTTTTAATATCGTATCCGGTCATGGGCCGCATGCTCAGCAGCCCCAAAATGGCAAATTCAATCGTGATCATTCTTCCCTCAATTCGCGCGAAGGCTTACAGTTCATATGGAACATATGTTATTTATAACATATGTTCACACATTAATCAATGCTCATTTCGGGCGAATTGTTGTCTCATTTCAGCGCATTCACTCAGCCGCGGCTGGGCGCCCGCCTTAGGGCAGCAAAAAAGCGCCCCCCATCGCTGGAAAACGCTTTTGGCTTCGCCGAAACAGCTAAATGAAGGGTCAGCCAGCAGTGTCCGAAAACCGCAGCGTCAGACGCAGCATATCAAAGAGCTGAATGCCGTCCTCAAAGATCGGCTCAGGGTAGTTCTTGACGAAGAAGTCATGGTCAATGCGGGTCACCCGAAAGCCCTGCCGCTGGTAGAAAGCCAACTGGTAGCCGAAGGTACCGGTGCCCACCTCCAACTGCCGTGCGCCAGAATTGCGGTAATACGTAATCACCCATTTCAACAGCGCTGTGCCGTATCCAGACTTCTGATAATCTGGGGGCACGGCGATGCTCATCAGCTCATGGGCGCCTTCACCGCACGGCTGTACCACGCAGGCGCCCACCACAACCGCATCCAGTGACGCAGTGAAGCACTTGGACCCTGGAAGATAGGAGCGAATCTTCTCTTCCGAGGGATCAGCCAGCAGCAGCAGTTCGATGGGGGCATGGGTTTCTGGGACTTCTTGAATCAGCAGCGGCATAGGGTTCGGTTTCCTCTCGGTTGGTGTTGGCGAAGCACCCCATCGGGGCGCGTGCGGCTGGGCGCGGACTCTGCCAGGATCGCTGGGCGAAAGTCCCCCACGATTCGAAGCCTACGCGTCCATTTTCCGCAGCAATTCCAGCAGCTTGGTGGTGGTGTTCCAGTTGCGGATGGTCATGGATGCATACCAGGGCGACTCCATAATCTTGTTCAGGCGGCTTTTCGTGCGTTCAGAGCTGAGGCGCTGCGAATAGATCACCCCATCCCCCGCCCAGACTTGGTCCACCCCCTCGCGCGGGTTGAAAGCCGGCAGTACCTGAGCCGCATCCAGCCCCATCAGGAAGATAACATCGCTGTGATACTTCTCCGGCTGCTCGCCGAAGCCTTCGGGTTTGTGCTCAATCACAGCCTGGAGCTGCGCGGGCGTCAGCACCAAAACCTTGACGAAGCCGTTATCCAGCGAAAAGTTTTCCGATAAAACCCCTTCGATCCGGGCTTTGACATCATCGGCGTCCAGGTCGGATTGTAAGAGCACGTTCCCGCTGGCGATATAGGTCGAAACCTGGGAAAACCCGTGCGCTTCCAGGCAGGTTCTTAAACCCGCCATGGGGATGATATTCTTACCGCCAACATTGATGCCGCGCAACAGGACGATATAGGTGTGCATGCTTGCCTCATTCCTTAAGTTAATTCGGAACGCAATGGGCTGAATGATATCACCCAACGGTGTTCGTTCGCAAATCACCCTCGCGTGGTACGTGTGGGCGGACGTGGGTTACTTAACCGTATGTATCCTTAGCAGCTTAGGAAAAAACATGCTGGTCCTTTTGCGGTATTCACCATACTCTTTTGCTGCCAATGTCATCAGGTAATTTTCTTCGGCACGTGATTGAAAATAAATTGCAATCCAACCGATCATACCGAGCAACGGCAACCAAATACCAGTAAACAAGAATAAAGCAAGGTTTAGAACAGCTGCAGCTGCATAACGTGGATGGCGAATGATTTGATATGGGCCTTGCGTTGCCAAGACGAACTCTTGAGGCGGGGTTGTGTATAAGGGCGTATAGTTGGGGTTAAAAACCATGGCGAGAAAACCAAAAATGGTGTCTAAAACGAACAAAATGCTTCCACCCACGTTCACACAAAGCGGCAAGTTGACTTTTACAAACGCTGTGTATTGATTGGTTGACGATGAGAGCAAGTCCGCGAGAAGGAGAATGACCGTCGCGATATTGACAACAAACACAAACAGCACGCCTATTTTTGAGAGAATTGTCCCTGGCGGTTTCGATGAGGTGGACACACGGGAAACGACTGTCTTTGAGAAGTGATGTGGAAACGCACTTCGTAATAGAAATCTATTGACACTATACAACACAAATAGTGCAGCCCATGTTATCGCGATGATCAACAACCGGTTTTGGTTACTCATCGGATGACCTTTTCGGCGAGCGCCTAACGGTTAACCTGACCCGCCTGTGAGCGGAACGAGGCACACTTTAAAATGAGTATAAGCCCAAAGTCAGGAAAATGCCTATCAGTCGCGGTGAGTTAGATCCATTAACCGGTAGGGTGGGTTGAATTTAAAACCCACCACTTCAACAATGGTAATTATACGTCCCAGCATAAAAAACCGCCCTCCATCTCTGAAAGGCGGTTCCCGATCCAAGCTGCACCCTCACCCCCATCTCCAAGATCTTTGGCAGCACCTCTTCCAAATTCTCCATCCCCTCATGACTCCAAAATCGCAGCACCCGGCAGCCCTTCGCCTCCAGATAAACCGTACGTCAAATTCCTGGATATCGCCAAAATAATAGCTATAAAGACAGGAGATTTACCCGTATTCACAATATCAGTTCAGTCGAATTTGGAGCGGGCTAGTTGCTGTGTCAGGGACAAGTTTCACGATGCAAAAACTTCTGGCATTCTTCAGTGTTCAATACTCGGGTAACGCGTTCTCTGGCAAGCACCACCAGATCATTCGTTTGCGTTGTGAACCATCTGACATTCCCGTCCGCCCCTGCCGTAACCAGGCGCTTTCCATCCGGGCTGAACGAGACGCCAAAAACATTCCCGGCATGGCCGTAAAGACTGAATAATTCTACGCCAGCGGCAACATCCCAAACTTTGGCAAGACGGTCAAAACTGGCCGATGCGAGGCGGGAGCCGTCCTGACTAAAGCTAAGACGCGCCACCAGCCCGGCATGACCAGACAAGGTGTGCAATTTCTTTCCCGATTGAATCTCCCATAAGGCAATCGTGCCGTCCTGCTGGCCGACTGCCAAAAGATTGTCATCTGGGCTGACGGCAATGCCGTAAACATCCTGTCCGCCAGCGGAGAATTTTTGTAATTCCTGACCCGTCGCCGCATCCCAACGGTAGACCGACCAGTCAATGCCGCCGGTAAATATGCTTTTTCCATCCGAACTAAAGGCCACGCCCGACCACTGTTCGGGAAAAGTCAGGAGTTCTCGGCCAGAGGCCAAATCCCACAATTTCGCCGTTCCATCCCAACTGGAAGTGACCAACTGGCTTCCATCTGGGCTGAAAGCGAGATCGAATACCAAATAGGTATGACCCGGCAAGGTCATCACCCATTGGCCCGTCTCCGAATCCAGGATGAACACCTTTCCGGTTGCGCTTCCCACCGCCAATTGCCCACCATCCGGGCTAAAAGCAAGGCTCGTCAGCCCATCTCCAGGTGAGAGTGATCGTGTAAATTGGCCTGTCACGGCATCCCAGAGCACTGCAATTCCATCGGCGCCAACAGTTGCCAGGTGGGTTCCATCGGGGCTGTAAGCAATGTCCCAAACGATGTCAGTATGCGCCGTAATGGTGAGCAATTCCCGCCCGGGAGCGGTGTCCCATATCTTGAGTGTCCCGTCATAACCCGAGGTGGCGATATGCGTTCCATCCGGGCTGGCGACAACGGAGGTGACGGTGCTGGTATTGCCCGCAAGCGTAAACATTTCCTGACCTGAAACCGCATCCCAAACCCGGGCAGTACCATCTTGCCCGGCAGTGACCAGGCGTTTTCCGTCGGGCAAAAAAATCACGCCGTACATTCCAGAATTCCCACGCAAACTCCAGGCTTCCTGACCGGTGACCACGTCCCAGACCCTGAGTGTGCCGTCCTCGCTGGCCGCGGCCAGCTGTGTGCTGTCATGATTGAAGGCAACGCTATGCACATTCCCACTCAGGGTCAAACTGAGCAATTCCTGACCGGTGACAGAATCCCAGGTTCTGACCATCCCAGCATCATCGCTGGTTGCCAGCAGTTTGCCATCCGGGCTATAGGCAATACCATCGCAAGGTTGGCTGTGGCCAACCAGAGAGAATATCTCTTTGCGCGTGGCAATATCCCAGATTTTTGGGCTGCCGTCCATGTGCGCAACTGCAAGGCGGCGGCTATCTGGGCTAAAACTGAGGTGTACCATCTCGTTGTTCGGCGCGCCGCTTACATTTCCAGGCAGATAGAACAATTCCTCGCCTGTCGCCGCATCCAGAACCAGCAGCTTCGTGTTCAGTGCAGCGGCCAAAAGTTTACCATCCGGGCTGTACGAAATATCATAACCCACACCGCCAGACGCATTCAACACTGTAAAAACCTGCTCTCCGTTGGATGCATCATAGACCTTAATATCACCATAGGCGCCAATGCTGGCCAGATGGCTCCCATCTGGGCTATAAGCCACACCCGCCGCACCGCCTTGATGAGATGAAGGAATCGTACGCAAAAGATGTAATTCTGGCAGAGCTTGGTGAAGCGCGTTGCGCGCTTCGAGCGTGTCGGCTTGCTCCAAGGCGTGCAAAGCCAGCTGCACACTGCGCTCCGGGTCAATTTGCAGGTTGTTAACGGCTGCGGCAGCCAGTTCCCGCGAGTTGGCGAGTCTTGCGTTTTGAGAAGCGCGCTGCCCATACCAGGTGACGGTAACGGCCAACAGGACTGCAAGGATGGATACAAGAGCCAGGAAAGCATTCCGCTTGCGTAATTGCTGTGCTGCGTTGGATTGCTCCTCGGCTCGGCGGGTTTCTGTTTCGGCCAATTTTTGGGCAGCCTCCAGTTCGCGCTTGCGCTGCGCCTCACGCTCACGAGATTCTTGTTCGGCCAACGTCTGGGAAGCTTCAAGGAAGGCGCGTTCCTGGATGTTCAAAACGGAAGCATTGGCACTGCTCCACTCAAGCGCCTGGGCCAGCCGCGCTCCACGGTACAGCCCATCCGGGTCATGCTGTCGGTTCTCCCATTCAAGAGCTGACTCGGTCAGGTGGCGGTGTAAGCGCAAACCCTCACGGTCCTCCTCCAGCCAGCCGCGCAGGGTGGGCCACTCACGGATCAGAGCCTCATGCGCCACCTCCGCTGTGTTTTGGTCGGTGGTAATCAGGCGGGCATCAGCCAGCGTGTTCAAAACCTCGCGAACAACAGCCCACTGCTCGGGCGTTTGAGTAAGTTCAGCAAAATTGACCCGGCGGCGGGTATCGGCAGTCGTGCCCTCGCTGCCCAATTCAGTCAGGCGCAGGAAAATCTGACGAGCAATGGGGCGTTGTTCCGCTTCCAATTGGTCAAAAAAGACGGCTTCGGCGGTTTCCGCGATGGCACTGCGAACGCCGCCAGCCGCACTGTACCCGCTCATGGTCAACATCCGCCCGCGGCGCCGCTGCCAGGTTTCCAGAAGAGCGTGTGAGAGCAGCGGCAGTGCGCCGGGTTCGGGCGCATGACCGGAATCAGCACCGAGGTCGTGGAGCAAAATCTCCACCAGGCCCGGTTCAATCTCCCAGTGACCGCGCCGGGCCGGTTCCTCGATGGCACTGCGCAGCTCGTCGGCGCTCATTGGCCCAATATATTCCTGATGCTGAGCTAACGCCTGGCGCAATGGGTCAAAACGGGCGCAATGGGCATAAAAATCGGCCCGCAGGACGATGATGACAATGGCTTTACCGCCCGGATAGTTTGCTGCTGTCAGCAGGTTTTCGACAAATGCAGCCTGTTCCGTTTCGCTGCGGCAGAGGGTAAATAACTCCTCGAACTGGTCAACCACCAACAGGGTGTGGGCGGTTGCGGCCCTTTCCGCAATCCGGTCCAAAGCCTGGCATAAGCCCTGAGGATTGCCTTCCAAATCATCTACAAATTTCCTGGCTGACAACCCGCGGCGAAGTTCCTCGCTCAGGCACACGGCCAGGGCTTCCAAAGGATGGGCGGTCGGCGTCAACGTGTAAACCGGCCAGCCAGAGGAGGCTGTCTGCCAACGCAAGGCCGGAATCAGCCCGGCGCGCACGACCGAAGATTTCCCGCTGCCCGAAGCGCCAACCACTGCCAGGAAACGCTGCCCGGTTTCCAGGCCGGTGGTCAGTTTCCCAAGCAGAACCGCCGTCAGGGTCTCACGTCCGAAAAACAATTCAGCATCCGATTCGCCAAAGTAATACAGGCCCTTGTACGGGGCCAGTCCGGTTGCGGGGGCATCTTCTCGGCGCATAGCAGCTGCCAGCTCCAGCAGACGTACGGCGACTTCTGGCTGATCATCAGCATGTAAGGCGGGTAGAAAACGAGCCGTCAAAGTGGCCAGATCGGGCAGGCGTTCGTTTTGTTCGAGGCGGGAAATTTGCGTATCGCTGTAGCCGACCGCAATGGAAAGTTCGCGCTGGGTAATACCGGCGCGGCGGCGCAGGTATTTGAGCAGGTCACCAAAGGTGGTGAATTGGTCAAGTGCAACCCTCACGCTGGAAACTGGCATGGTGACTCCTTTCCATACCTTTCAGTATAGTGATTTTCTATGCAAGTGGGGAATTTTGTCAAATATTGTCAAGTTTCGCAATCGGCAGGATGTTACGCTACCCATGAGGTTGGCGAAGAATTGGGTGTCTGACCTCACCTGAAATTTCGATTGACTTGAGGTAAAGGAGTGATCCAAATGAAAACCCTGTTAAAAAATCTCGCGTTGTTACTCTCGATTCTGGGGTTGGGGCTGACGAGCTGTGCTACCCCGGCCACCCAGCCCCCACCGCCCCCAACATCTGTTCCGGTGGCGGATAATCCGCCGGAAAAAATGGTGCTGGAGATGGTGGAACTCCTGAATGCGGGCGACATTGAAGGATCGCTGGCCTACTTTTCCGAGGATGTCATGAGTTACATCATCGGCTTGCCTCCCACCGGGATGGAGGTCTATGCCGGGAAAGAACAACTGCGCACCCTGTGGCAGGATAGCGTCGACAACCATTTCCAATGGGAAGTCGCTCTTCCCCGTGTCAATGGGAATGTGGTTTCTGTCAGCACCAAAACCTGGCACGACTTTACCCGCCAGTTAGGTGTTGCGCCTCTTTCCTGGTATGACGCCTATGAAATCAAGGATGGCAAAATTATCGCGTATTCGACCACCATCACCAGGGAATCGTTGGCAAGTTTGAAAACAGCCCTGGCCGAAGCGATGCCGCCCGAACCCACCTCTGCTCCGTCCACGAATCTGCCCGCATCCGAGATGACTGTCACCATCGCAGGAGGCACCTGTACTACCGATAATCCTCTCACCCTGCGGGCCGGTGAAGTCAAAGTCCATCTGAATATCAAGGATCAGAACAAACCCCTCTATGCCTTGACGCTCTTCAACCTGGATGAGGGCAAGGATCTCTTGGATCTGATGGCTGCCACAGTCGGGGAGCCGCCTTCTTGGGCAGATATGCTCTTATTCAAAGAAGTGGAACCGGGTACAAACGCAACGTATACCTTCACCGTTAAAAAGGGGCCAGTCTACCTCGTCTGTTGGGCAAAACCGCTCGAAATTCCGATTGGAAATGCCGGCCCTCTTGAAGTGAAGTAAACCCAAGTGGTAAATAGAATCAAAACACAAACTGGCAGCCAGCGTCAGTTTGTGTTTTGATGAAAGCTAAGGTCGTTTGACATTTCATCCTGGCCACATCAAAATGCCAGCAAAGCTGAGGAAATCGAGATGACGATGATCTAGCCGGTAGGGTGGGTTCGATTTTGAACCCACCACTTCAACAGAGTCAATGATACGTCCCACCATAAAAAAACTGCCCTCCATCTCTGGTAGGCGGTTCTTAATCCCGGTGTCGAGCCTGTGGGCGCCGATGAGCCATTGGCCCCTCCTGCCTGCCCATTTTGAAAACCCAAAATGGGGGAGAGAATATTAAAGCACACCCTTTGGGGCTATCCCCATCTCACCGCCCTACGGCGAATGGATCGTGATGTTGACCAGCACAGCGCGCACCATACGGCGCGCGCCGTAGGTGGCTGTCTCTTCATCGAAACCCTCACAGGTCAGCAGTGTGAGCCAGCTGGACGATTTTGACTCAAATGCCAGGTCAATCTGGTCAGGCTGGATGCGCAGATTCTCTGTCACTTCATAGGTATAGCGCTGTTCTGCCATCCGCACCTCAATTTTGTCGCCGTAGCGCAGCTTGTTCAGGTGTGCAAACATCCCCGGGGTATTATCCGCATTCCACACGTGCCCGGTCAGCACCGAGTTGCCAGACCAGGTGGGGAAGGAGGAGTTCTCCAGCCAACCGGCATTGTTCCCCAACCAGGATACATCCCATTCGCTGCTGACAAAAGGCACGCCCAGGATGGGCATTTTCAACCCCAGTTTAGGGATTTGCAGGGTCAATTCCGTCGCGGCGTAGGCCTTTTCTTTGGGCTGACGTGGAAGTTCCGCCATAATCCCAGGCATGAAGCCTGTATCAGGCAGCTTTTCGGGGTCGTCCTTCGCTGCCGTCACGCGGAAATTCGCCACGGTATCCAGGCCGCCGTTGATCTTATTCCCATACGAATCCTGAATGGAGGTGCTTCCGCAGACCAACAGCCGGTAGACGCCAACCGGCAGCGGCGCTGACAGATTGAGCACGGCCTGAAATGGGCCGGCGCCGGAATTGCTGCTGTACACCGCGCTGGCGATGTTCTTTTGTTTGTCGTCGCCTTGCCGCCCGCCAGAGCAGGTGAGCGTTTCAAGGGTTTGATTGAGCCCCTGTTCCACCAGGAGATAGTTAATGGGGTTATCCGCGGCATTGACCGAGCCGTCATGAATCACATCTTTGTCAAAAGTGACCTTCAACTGGGTTGGGCCTTTGCTCAGCGCTGCGCCATCCTTCGGAACCGTATCCATAACCAGCGGCGCCGGGGGCAGCGTGTTTGTGATGGTGGGGGGGATGGGGGTCGCCGTGACTGTGCTGGTTGCCGTCGGGGATGGAGTCACGGTAAACGTGGCTGTATTCGTAGGGGTCAGCGTATCTGTAGCTGTGTTGGTCGGCGTCAGGGATGGAGCCGGGGTAAAAGTTTCTGTATTCGTAGGGGTCGGAGTCGCTGTGTCTGTCACCGTTGGGGATGGGGTCATCGTGAAAGTTTCGGTATTCGTGGGGGTCCAGGTGACGGTGGCGGTGTGCGTGGATGTACCGGTGCGGGTGACTGTGGGGGTGGGCGTGGCACAATCGGCCGCGCCGCTGGCCACCTGCACGCCGTTGTTGTCGCGGATCACAACCGTTAGCTGGCCGTACAGCCCGCTAATCGTTAACTGGAGCGAGCTGCCTGTGTTTCCGGCGGCGGTCAGAGTGAACGGGCCCGAAGTCAGGAAAACGCTGTTCTGATACAGCTCCCAGGTGTAATTGACCGTCATTGCCCCGCCCGTGTTGGTGATGGTGAAGACAGAATTTCCGGCACCGTCGCAGCTGCCGCTCAGTGTAATGCTTGGCGGAATCGGGGTTGCGGTGGGGGTGCGGGTGACTGTGGGGGTGGGCGTGGCACAAGTGGCCGCGCCGCTGGTCACCTGCACGCCGTTGTTGTCGCGGATCACAACCGTCAACTGACCGTACAGCCCATTAATCGTTAACTGGAGCGAGCTGCCTGTGTTTCCGGCGGCGGTCAGAGTAAATGGGCCCGAAGTCAGGAAAACACCGTTCTGATACAGCTCCCAGGTGTAATTGACCGTCATTGCCCCGCCCGTGTTGGTGATGGTGAAGATAGAATTTCCGGCACCGTCGCAGCTGCCGCTCAGTGTAATGTTTGGCGGAATCGGGGTTGCCTGGGCCAGAGCAGGAGAAGGCCATACCAGGCTGATGAGCAGCACCAAAAGCAAGCTGAAGAGTACGGTTTTTTGTTTGAGTAGGTATTGATTCATCACGATCATTCCTCAACGATCATCATCGATGCTTCAGGTTCGCACCTGGCCCCAAATGGGTGATCAACATCCATACCTTCGGGCAAAACCTGTCAATGGTTCGCTGCCGCTTTCTCGACCCCTTCAGTGTCACAGGAAACCCCCGCCGCGCTCCGCACCCCGCAGCCTACCACCTTGAGTTAGGGCGTTTCATAGCACTGGGAGGGTTTAATTTTTGCATATTCACCCATAAGATACCATTGGCAACCCATCCACATGTCAATGACCCTCTTTTCCAAATCTTAGTTCTTCTTCATTCTGCCCGTAAGGCAGCCAATCGAGTTTGCAGCGATGGGGGGTATGCCGCCGCGGTGTCAGGCTGAGCTGCGGCTGAGGATTTCTCTGACTGTCTCCTCAATACTCAGGTGGGTTGTGTCGATCAGGATCCAGCCGGCTGCACGCAGAGACTCCATCGAAGCATTGAGCTGTGCGTACACCGAACGGATGCCGATATCAATGTACTCACGCGCCGGATCATCCCCGCTGCGCTTCAAATTGCGCGCATGGGCGGTTTCCTGCTCCGGCAGCAGCAGCACCTTATGGATCCCGGGCTGGTCGGCAAATGCCCGATACTCGCTCAATTGATGCGGGTCGAAGAAATCGTCCATCACCACAGCAAAACCGGCCTTCTGATACTGGAAAGCCATATGAATCACACTCTCCCGAGCCAGGCCGACTTGCTGAACCAGTTCACGGCTCCAATCCAAGCTCGGCAGAACCAGGCCAGACACAACCATATCGCGGATGTCGTCGACAGGGATGTGGATGCTTCTGCTGAATTTCGAGGCCAATGCTCGGCTCGTGGTGCTCTTGCCCACCGCGGGAGGGCCAACCAATAAATATATGGGCTGCATCCGTATCTCCGATCCGGTACCTTCGCTGGCCGTCCACAGGATCCGCCTGCAGATCAGCACGGATCATGATCCAGTTATTTATACACCATCTTTATCTAATTTATCACATTTTCCAAAATTGTGGGTGAGAAAAAAGGATGGATCAGGCTGCTGTGGGCGCCCTGAAAAAGGTACCCCTACACGCGGCTCGGTCTGCGGGGGAGAGGTGAGAGTATTGATTTTACGGCAGGCGTTACCGGCGGGCGCGGGATTTTGCGGACAAAACCACCAGATGCCGAATCCGCTCGCCTGCCCCGCGTTACTGGCGGGGTTGGAGTCGCAGCCCTGAAAGTGCAGGCAGCGCTCGCCCGTGTCCAGTGCGCACTTTGTTGGCACGCTTTTGACCTTAAGACTCACTTGCTTTTATCAACCCTCAACATCGCCAAGTATTTCTCGTTGTTTCGATGGGCAATGTTTATCTGAATACGAACAAAAAACACAGCAATCACCTGCTTTGGGTCGAAGTATAGCCCCGCAACGGGAGCATTTATAGATAATAGCTCAAGTGTCGGGCGGCATTTGCTCGTGTTTAGCGAATTGGCACTTTGGGCAGGTAATAACTGCTTCAAAATCTATGCTTGCACTATCTTTCATTTTTTCAATGGGAATCATCTTTATCTGATCCTATCTTGCAAATTTGTTGTAGGTATATCCCAACAACGCTCCTAAAATTAGCGTCATAACGGCTATTGGAAGCAAAGAAAAAGGATTATTCCAACCAATTATAAAAGTGCTTGGGAGTAAACAAAGAAATGGAATAATTATGCCTTTGAGGATTGGATGTGCTGTCAAATTAGATGTGGATAACATAAAGCCTGACACAACCCACAGAAAAAACGCCGATAAATTTGCGTCCCAAGTTAAGCCTTGAAGTAACATGGGAATTACATCAAGTACGCCAGCAACCACCCCAAGTAATAAGCCAACAGCGATTTTCTTTTTCATCATCCTAGCCTTCTTTATACATAGTGTGAAAATATGTTTGTTTTGCAAGGGGCGTGCTAACAGCTGGCGTTACTTACGCTGGGGCGTGGACAATGCGCAGAATTTAGTAATCTCTGGTAACGAACATCACGCCCCACCACTGCAATTATACAAAATACTGCAATCTACACACAAAAACCGCCCTCCATCTCTGGAGGGGCGTTCTCGTTACCTCCCTGAACTCCCCATCTCCATAATCCTCAACAGCACACCTTCCAAATTCTCCATCACCTCATGATTCCAAAAGCGCAGCACCCGGTAGCCTTTCGCCTCCAGATAAGCCGTGCGCTCAGCGTCATACGCTTGTTGGAACAGGTGCTGGCTGCCGTCCACCTCGATGATTAATTTCTGGCGCGGGGCGCAGAAATCCACAATATACGGCCCGATGGCGTGCTGGCGGCGAAAATGAACATCGTTCAGGCGGTGGGCGCGCAGCACCTGCCACAATCGGGCCTCTGCCTCCGTCAGGTGATGGCGGAGCTGGGCGGCGTATTGGAAGGTTGAGATGCGCGTGCGCCGATGCGCCATTGGCCCCTTCCTGCCTCCCCCATTTTGAAAACCTAAAATGGGGGAGAGATCATTGTGTTGCACTAGAGATTCTTACTCTTAGTATACAGCATTCCCTCCCCAAGTATTGCAATAATTGGGGAATCGCCGGGTGAGGTCATCCGCAGCAGCGCTCTCAAGCATTCCCTCCCCAAATTTCGCAGAAATTAGGGGAGGGTGGAATACAAAAAACCGCCCTCCATCTCTGGAAGGCGGTTGAAACCTCAATATCTGCTTATGCCTGCATCACCGGCCGGAACTTACCCTCTGCGAGGGCTTCACCCACACCGTCCCCCCTGTGGGGATACACCAGCATTTCCTATGCCTGCATTACCGGCCGGAACTTATACCCGTACACCAACATACCGCGCTCATCCCCATCCGAGCGGATGCGCCGCGTGACCATTTCCACCGGCATGCCAATTTCCACCGGCTGGCTGCCCAGGTCGGTCAGCTGCGCCGTCACCATCGGCCCCTCTTGCAACTTCACCAGCGCCACCGTGTAGGGCGTGGATTCCTGATACCCCGCCGGGGCGTCGTTCATCACCGTGTACGAATAAATCTCACCCCGCCCCGTGAAGGCAAAGGGGGTCTTGGCTTCGCCGCCGCACTCCGGGCACACATCCCGCGGCGGGAAGATTTTCGCGTCACAATGCGGGCACACTTCGCCCACCAGCGCGTAGCGTTGTTTCTTAATTCTCCAATGGCGAGGAATCTCCATGATCTGTCTCCTTTTCTTTGCGTTACAACCCGTAGTGTATCGGTAAGATACTATCAATTCCTATCAGACCCGCGCACGGATCTGTCAAAAGCTATCCCAAACGCTCCAGCACATGGGTGACGGCCGTGGAAGCCGGGCCGCCCAAAGACTGCACCAGGCCGCGCTGGGCTCCTGCCACCTGGTTGGCCCCGGCTTGCCCGCGCAGCTGCATCACCGCTTCCACAATCTGATACACGCCCGTGGCGCCCAGGGGGTTGCCGCGCGCCTTCAGCCCGCCAAGGGTCAGCGCCGGCAGTTTGCCGCCCAGGTTCAGCGCACCTTCCGCCGCCAGCCGCCAGCCTTCGCCGCGCGGCGCAAAGCCCGCCGCCTCCAGGCTGAGGGCCGCGTAAATGGAGGTGCTGTCGCACAGCTCAAAGAAATTCACATCCTTGGGCAAAATGCCCGCCTGGCTGCAGGCCTGCTCCACCGAAATGCGCGCCGCCTCAAAAGCCAGCGGATCGCTGCGGTCGTGCAGGGCCAGGGTGTCCACCACCACGCTGGAGCCGCTCACCCGCACCAGCGGATGGGGGAAATCCTTGGGCAGCAAACTGGCGCGCGTCAGCAGCACCGCCGCCGCCCCATCCGCCAGGGGGGCCACGTCGAATAAATTCAACGGTGCGCTCACCATGCCGGCCTTCTCGTAGGTCTCCGGCTTAATCGCCTTGCGGAACATGGCGTTGGGGTTGTTCACCGCGTTGGCATGCGCCAGCAGCGGGAAAGCCGCAAAGGCTGAGCGCGGCGGCTGGTACTCGTGCAGGTAGCGCTGCATCAACAGCCCCGCCTGCCCCACCGCCGAAAGGCCCTGCACGCCCTCGTAGTCATAATCCATGGCCTGGGCTGCGGCGCTTTCCAGGCCCGCCCCCACCATGTCGGTGTACTTCTCCACCCCCACCACCAGGGCCGCATCCACAAAGCCGGAAGCCACCGCCAGATACCCCGTGCGGAAGGCCCCCGCCCCCGAAGCCCCCGCGGCTTCCACCGTGTAGGCCTCAATGCCGGTCATGCCGGCGTTCTCGGCCAAGAGCGCGCCCAGGTTCGACTGGTGCGACACCACCGAGGCCAAAAAGTTGCCGATATACAGCGCCTGCGGACGAATGCCGCCCGCGTCGCGCACCGCCGCCAGCATGGCCTTGGCCGCCTGGCTGCGCAGCGAAAGCTCCCAATGCTCGCCCACGGGAATTTGCCCAATGCCTGCAATGATGATATCCGTCATAGCTCCTCCCAAAACCTGCCCCGTCTGGTTTACTTCATCGCCAGCTTGCCGCGCAGGCGTACATAGGTGGCATAATCAATTTCCGTGCGCCGGGCGATATAATCGGCCGTGCGCAGGGCCTTCTCCCGCCGCTCCAGCAGCGCATCCGTCACAAGGATGGAAAACGCATCCGAGCCAGCCCCAGAGCCAAAAGACACCATCAAAATGCGGTCCCCCGGCTGGGCCACATCCAGCGTGGCTGTCAGCCCGATCATGGCCGCGCCCGCGTAGGTGTTGCCGATCACCGGCACCAGCAGCCCCGGCTTGATCTGTTCCGCCGAAAAGCCCAGCATGCCCGCCACACGCTGCGGGAATTTGGTGTTGGGCTGGTGGAAAACCGCGTATTGGTAATCGCCCGCGCTGGTGCCCATCATCTGCATCAGGGCCTTGCCCGCCGAGGAAATGTGGTGAAAATACGCCGGCTCGCCGGTGAAGCGCTGCCCGTGTTCGGGGTACTTGGCTTCCGCCCGCCGCCAAAAGTCGGGGGTGTCGCTGACGAAGGAATAGGAGGCCTCAATCACCGCCAGGGATTCTTCGCCCGGGCCCAGGATGTAGGCCGCGCCGCCCGCCCCCGCCGTGTATTCCAGCGCGTCGCCGGGGCGTCCCTGGGCCGTGTCCATGCCCACCGCCAGGGCGTAGCGCGCCATGCCCGACCCCACCAGGCCCATGGCGGCCACCATGGCCTCGGTGCCGGCCTTACAGGCAAATTCCCAGTCGCCGGATTGAATGGAGGGCGACGCACCGATGGCCTCGGCCACCACCGTGCCGCTGGGTTTCACCGCGTAAGGGTGCGATTCCGAGCCAATCCACACCGCGCGCAGCTCTTCCGGCGAAATTCCCGCCCGCTTCAGGGCGTTGCGCGAGGCCTCGATAGACATGGTGATCACATCCTCATCCATCCCGGGCACAGCCTTTTCCTTAATTGGCAGCCCCTCTTCACCCCCCGCCCACACCCGCGCCACCTCGGCGGCCGGCAGGCGGTACTGCGGCACATACGCCCCGTACCCAACGATCCCAACCGATCGGTTGGTCTTCAACAGCAGGTCTTTTTGAGGTTGGGTCTCACTCATCACTTCGCTCCTTGTAGATGCCTGTGTCCGGTCGGCGCTTAGGCTCGGCCGGTCTCACTCGCATTGAGTTCTTTTAAGATATCCATCGCGCGGTCAATCCGCACCACTTTTTCCGCCACCAGCCGCCCGGCCACGGTTTCAATCTGCGCCCCCACCGCCCCGGCGGCAATCGCCACCTGACGCGCATGCAGCGACATGTGCCCGCGCTGAATGCCTTCGGTGGCCAGCGCCCGCAAGGCCGCCAGGTTCTGCGCCAGCCCCACCGAGACGATGATCTCGGCCAGCTCGCGCGCACTGCGCACGCCCATCAGCTTCAGGGCCGCCCCCGCCGTGGGATGCACCCGCGTGGCCCCGCCCACCGTGCCCACCGCCATAGGCATTTCCAGCGTGCCCACCAGATTCCCTGCCGCGTCCTGTCCCCAGGTGCTCAGGCTGGTGTAGCGCCCGCTGCGGGCCGCGTAGGCATGCGCCCCGGCCTCCACCGCGCGCCAATCGTTGCCGGTGGCAATCACCACCGCGTCCACGCCGTTCATGATGCCCTTGTTGTGGGTGGCCGCGCGGTAAGGGTCCGCCGCCGCAAAAGCCCAGGCGGCGATGATGCCGTCGCGCACCTCTTCGGCGGCGTAATTTTCAAAAGCCAGCTCCTCCAGGCGCACGGTCATGCGCGCCCGCGCCAGACGCCGGTCGGCCAGATTGGAAAGAATGCGCAGCAGCACGCGCCCGCCGGTCAGCTTCTCCACCATCGGCGACAGCCGCTCCATAGCGGTGTTGACCGCGTTGGCCCCCATCGCGTCGCGCACATCGTAGATCAAATGCAGCACCAAAAAGGTTCCCAGCCCCGGCCCCTCCAGAATGCGCACTTCGATCTCGCGCGGGCCGCCGCCCAACTGCGCCAGCAGGGGGTCCACCTGGGCCGCCTCGGCCAAAAGCTGCTCGCGCGCCTCCAAAAGCCGCAGCCGCGCGCTGGGCGCATCCGCCAGATCCAGAATCTGCATCTGGCCAATCATCAGCGGGTCGGAGGAGGAGGCAAAAAAACCGCCGGAAGAGCGCGCCAACTTGGCCATGAAGGAGGCCCCCGCCACCACCGAAGGCTCTTCCAGGGTCATGGGCACCAGCACCTCGCGCCCATTGACGATGAAATTCTGGGCGATGCCCAGCGGCAGGCTGTGCAGGCCGACCACATTTTCAATCATGTGATCCGCCTGGTCGCTGTGCAGCCCGCCCCCTTCGGCCAGCGGCGCCAAAACCTCAGCGCTCAGGCCGGTCTGCTGGCTCAGCCAGGCCAGCCGTTCTTCCACGCTCATCTGATAGAATTTTTTGCTCGCGCCCGTCATCCGTCCACACTCCTCCCGCAGGATCTATCAAAAATCTTATCACGTTTCACTGGCAAAAACTATCAGACTCAGCCACCTTGTACAATATTTGTGGAAAGCTTGTACATTCTGTGCCGTCCCAAACAAAAGCGGGCCTCGCGGCCCGCTGGTTTATGCATGGAAATGCGTCTTTTAGGACAGGGTATAGCTCTCCCCCGGCTGAAGCAGCAGCGCGTGCACGCTGGTCTCGCGGTTCACGCGCTCCACCCAGGCGGCCGCGTCCTGCTGAATCACCCCCCAGGTGCTGTAGTGCATGGGGATGACCACCTTGGGCCGCAGCAGCCGCACAGCGCGCAGGGCGTCCTCCGGCCCCATGGTGAAATTGTCGCCGATGGGCAGCACGGCCGCATCCAGGCCTTCTTCGCCGATCAGAGCCATATCCCCAAACAAGCCCGTATCGCCCGCCAGATAGATCTTCTTCCCGCCCAGGGTGGTAATGAGCAGCCCGGCCGGGTTGCCGCCGTTGCTGCCGTCGGGCAGGGCCGAGCCGTGCAGGGCAAAAGTCAGCTTGAGATAGCCAAAGGGATGGTGATAGCCCCCGCCCAGGTGCTGCGCGTGGGTGTTCTCCACCCCTTGCTTGCGCATCCACCCGGCAATTTCGGCGTTGCTGATCACCAGCGCTCCGGTGCGTTCGGCGATCTGCACGCTGTCGCCCACATGGTCGCCGTGGCCGTGAGTCACCAGGATAAAATCCGCCTGAGCTTGTGAGGCTTGCAGCGTGGCCGCCGGGTTGCCGCTGAAAAAGGGGTCCACCAGAACGGTGTAGCCGCTGGTTTTCAGCCCCCAGGCCGCATGTCCGTACCAGGTTAACACATCTTGCATGGCTTTACCCTCCGATTGCAATCTACCCTCATTATACAGACTTTTGGCTCTCAAAGCGCACCGCGCGCATGCCGTTGGCGGTCACTGCCAGCGAAATGCCCATATCGCCCACCACCGCCAGCCACATGGGCGCCCACCCCAGCAAAGCCACGCCCATCAGGCCCAGCTTGGTCAGCAGGGAAAAAGCGATGTTCTGACGGATGAGGCGCAGGGTAAAATGCGCCAGGCGGGTGACAAAGGGCAGCTGCTCCAGCGAATCGGCCATCAGCACGATATCCGCCGTTTCCAGGGCCTGGGCGCTGCCCGCCCCGCCCATGGCCACGCCCACACTGGCCGCCGCCAGCGCCGGGGTGTCGTTGATGCCGTCCCCCACCATGGCCGCCGGGCCAAAGGCCGCCTGCAGTTCGCGCAGCGCCCCCAGCTTCTCCTCCGGCAGCAGCCCGGCCCGCACGGTCTCAATCCCCGCCGCCGCAGCGCTGCGCTGGGCCGCCGCGGGGTTGTCGCCGGTCAATACCGCCGTGTGCAGCCCCAGGGCATGCAGGGCCGCCGCCACACCGGCCGCCTCCGGGCGGATCTGATCGCTGGCGGTGATCACCCCGCGCACTGCCTGCCCGTCGCTGACCAGCATGGCGGTTTCTCCGGCGGCCTCGGCCGAAAGGACCCAATCGCACAGCGCGGGCGGGTGCGGATAGTGCGCATCGAACAGGCGGTGGCTGCCGATGACGGCCGTGGCGCCGTTCACCTGCCCGCGCAGCCCCAGCCCCGCCATCGCCGTGACCCCCTCAGCCGCGGCGTAGGCCTGCGCCAGGCCGCGCGTTTCAGCCGCCGCCACCACCGCCTGGGCCAGCGGGTGCGCGCTGGATCGTTCCAAGGCGCAGGCCAAAGCCAGCACCTCGCCGCAGCGCGCGCAGTCCGCCGATCCTTCGCAGTCCACGGCCCGCGCCTGCGTCACCTGCGGCCGCCCGTAGGTCAGCGTGCCGGTCTTGTCAAAGGCGAACAGGCGCACCCGCGCCAGGGCTTCCAGGAAGGCCCCGCCCTTCACCAGCACCCCGCGCCGCGCCGCCGCGCTGAGCGCCGAAAGCACCGTCACCGGCGTGCTGATCACCAACGCGCACGGGCAGGAAATGACCAGCAGGGTCAGGGCGCGGTACAGCCAGCCGCGCGTGCCGTCTGCCAGATCAAAGAAAGGCGCGCCCCACAGCAAAGGCGGCAGCGCCGCCACCAGCAGCGCTAAAACCGTCACCGCCGGGGTGTACACGCGCGCGAAGCGGTCCACCATGCGCTGGCTGGGCGCGCGCAGGGCCTGGGCCTCGCTGACCGTCTTGACGATGCGGCTGAGGGTCGATTCGCCCGCCGTGCGGCTGACCTGCACATGCAGCGCGCCGCTGCCGTTGAGCGTACCGGCGAACACCTCATCGCCCACCCCTTTTTCCACCAGGCGGCTCTCGCCGGTGATGGGCGCCTGGTTGACTTCGCTTTCGCCCAGCGCCACCACCCCATCCGCGGGGATGCGCTCGCCCGGCTGCACCAACACCCGATCCCCCGGCTGCAGGGCCGCCGCAGGCACTTTTTCGGTCTCCGTGCCGCGCAGGCGCAGGGCCGTATCCGGGGCCAACTGACTCAGCTCGCCCAACACGCGGCGGGCGCGGTCGGCGTTGTATTCCTCCAGGGCCTCCGAGATGGCAAACAGGAAAATCAGCGTAGCGGCCTCGCCCAATTCGCCAATCCACACCGCCCCCAGCGCCGCCAGGGTGGTCAGCAGGTTGATGTTAAAATCGCGGTTGACCACCAGATTGACCACGCCGCTGCGCGCCACCGGCCAACCCGCCAGGCCCAGCGCGGCGATCTGCAAAACCACCGTCAGGGCGCGCGGCGCGCCAGCCAAACCCAGCAGCCAACCCGCCAGCAGCAGCCCCCCGCCCACCAGCGCCAGGCGCGTGACGCGGCTGGAAAGCAAAAAAGCCGCCAACCCCATGCGCCCCGCTGCCGCGGGGGCTGGCGTGGTCTGCACACCGTAGCCCAAAGCCGTCACCCGCGCCGCCACGGCCTGCGCCTCGGCGTCGCCTTCCACGCTCAGAGTCTGGTCGGCAAAGTTGAGCTGCACCGCCTGCACCCCCGGCACCTGCCGCACCCCATTTTCCACCGTCGTCACGCAGTCGGCGCAGTGCAAGCCGGTGATCTGAAAAGTCTGTTTGCTCATGCCGCACCCCCTGCCGCTTCATCCCCTTTGGGATGGCGGATATGCTCCAGGCCCATCTGGAACAGCAGGCGCACATGCTCATCTTCCAGGGCGTAATACACAATTCGCCCGGCTTTGCGGTGGCGCACCACCTGTAAATTGCGCAGCAGGCGCAGTTGGTGCGAAACGGCGCTTTGAGTCATGCCCAACACCGCCGCCAGATCGCACACGCACAATTCCCCGCCGCTCAGGGCTGAAATCAGCCGCAGCCGGGTGGGGTCCGACAAGGCCTGGAACACCGCCGAAAGGTAGGTGGCCTCCAGGCCGGAAATCAGGGTCGCCTGGGCGGCCTGCACCTCTTCTTCATGGATCACGTTTTCTTCACAACGGGCTATGGTGGGTTTCATGCGGTCATCCTTGAATATATGAGCAGTTATTCATATGTTGCCCAGTATACAAGCCCCCCTTACGACTGTCAAGGGGGGCCTGGGGGTTTTCTCAAAAATGATAGGCTGCCGTGCGCTCAGCATTCCAGGCGCACGCGCATCACAAAGCGGTCCACCGCCCCAAATTTGTACTTATAGCTTTCGTCGCCGCGCATGAAGTCAAACTCGTCCCGCCCCTGCTCATTAGCCCACTGCAGCAAATACCCCAGCATGACCCACCCCGGCGAATAAGCGTTAAAGGCCGGATCCATGCCGGAATTGTAGACCCACAGACGGTTTAAATCGTCAAAGCTGAAGTACCCGGCCGCCTTGTGACCTTCGATCTCCAGGAAAGACAGATGCAGACAGCCCGCCCCCAGCGCCCAGCGCGCCGTGTGATGCAGGTGCTGGCGCATGGCCGGGGTCAAGAAGGCGGCTTTCTCCGCGTCCTGAGCCATCAAAGCCATGAAATCATCCACCTCGGCCGCTAAACGGTCAGGGTCATCAGCCGTGTACCAGCGGAAGGGCACGCCCGACTCTTCCAGGCGGCGCATTTTACGGCGGATCTCGTGGCGCTGCTTCTTATCAATCCCCGCCAGATAGGTTTCCCAATCCCCCGGCAGACGGATGAAGGGCGAATGCTGCAAGCGTTCCACCTGCGCGCTGTACCCCGCCGCGGCCGCCTCGGCTTCCAAAAGCGCCAGGCTGGGCGAATCGTCCAGCAAATTGTAGAGGTCCAGCGCCGACCAGGCAGGCAGATCCAGACCCGGCAGAGCCGCCAGCAGCCCGCGGATGAACTCCGCCAGATCCTGCGGGCGGGCGATGACATCCAGATAATCCGAAATCTCCACGCTGCCCAAAAGCATCAGCGCGGCGCCGCCTTCGGCGCGGGGCGTCCAAAAGAGGGGCGCCACCCCCACCAGCTCGCCCTCGCGGCGCGCTGTCACCAATGCCAGCTGCGCCTCCGGCCATTCCCCCCCGCCGCGGGTCTGCCACCAGCCGCGCAAATACCCCGGGTGTAAAAACGGCACGTGCACAGCCGCCTGATTCAGCAAACGCGTCCATTCTTCGTCCAGGCTCTCTGGGAAGTCGCGGTGCAGTTCAAAATTCATGGCATACCCCTCACGGTGATTTTTCATTCGGCCTGCATTATACCCCAGGGGTCAAGGCCGCTTCCAGCCTGTGCACACCCTTGCCCCGCCCTCAATCCGTATCCAGGCGGTAGCCAAACCCGCGCACGGTGATGACGTGGCGCGGCTGCGAAGGGTCGGCCTCGATCTTCTGCCGCAGCAGCCAGATGTAGCGGCGCACGGCGGTGGAATCCTCACTGCGGCTGGCCCCCCACACCGCCTCAGACAGCTTTTCTTCCGACACCGCGCTGCCCGGGGTCTGCGCCAGCACCTCCAGCAGACGGAATTCGGTGGGCGTGAGGGCGATGACCTGCTCCCCGCGCCGCACCTCGCGCCGGTCAAGGTCCAGGCTCAGCTCACCCACCGGCAGCACATGGTGGGCCGTTCCCGCGCGGCGCGCCGCCCGGTTTAACACCGCCTGAATGCGCGCGGTCAGCTCGGCAAAGGAAAACGGCTTGGTCATGTAATCATCCACCCCCAGCCGGAAACCGCGCAGCTTATCCGCCTCGGTGGTCTTGCCCGTCAGCAGGATGATGGGCACATCCGCCATCTCGCGCAGACGCACGGTCACTTCCCAACCGTCCATGCCGGGCATCATCACGTCCAGCACCACCAAGTGGGGGTGTTCGCGGTAGGCCAGGCGCAGGGCTTCGGGGCCGCTGCCCGCCGAAAGTACCTCGAAATTCTCGTTCTGCAAAAATTCGCCCACAAAGCGGCGCAAGGTGCTGTCGTCATCCACCAGCAGGATCTTATAGCCCATGTTCACCTCGCTCTTCCAAACGCGGCAGGCGGAACCAGAAACAAGCCCCACCCTGCGGGCGGTTTTCGGCCCCCACCTCTCCGCCCATCGCCTCCACCAACCGCCGTACAATGTAAAGTCCCAAGCCGTGCCCGTACACCGCCTGTGAATCGCCCGCGTTGGAGCGGTAAAAGCGTTCGAACAGCAGCGGAATCTGCCCTTCGTCCAGTCCCGGCCCCTGGTCGCACACCTCCACGCGCACGGTGTGCGCTTCAGCCCGCGCCTGTGCCCAGATTTCGCCGCTGGCGGTGTACTTGAAGGCGTTGTCTAATAGATGAAAGAGCGCGCTGTTCAGAGCCTGCTCATCCGCCAGCACCGGCGGCAGATCCGCCGGAATGTCCCAGCGCAGCCGCTGGGCCTGGGCATGGGCCATGAACTGCTGGCGCAGGGGGGCCAGCGCCGCCGCCAGCAGCAGCGGTGCCGGATAGAGCGGCAGCCGCCCGGCGTCCAAGGCCGAAAGGTCGAGGATGGTCTCTACAAAGCGGCTCAGGCGTTGAATTTCAGCCTGCACCAGGGTCAAATTCCCGCGCGCGCGCACCGGCAGGCGGTAACCGCCCCCCAACAGCAATTCAATCCCCCCGCTGATATTGGTCAGCGGGGCGCGCAGCTCATGCGACACCAGGGAGACAAACTCGGTTTTCAGCTCATCCAACTGCTGCAAGGCGCGGTTCTGCGCCTCCAACTGCTCCAGAGCCTGGGTCAAATCGGCGGTTTTCTCAGCCACGCGCACCTCCAGCTGGGCGTTGAGCTGTTCCAGCTCGGCGCGGTCCGCGGCGATCTGCTCATAGGCCTGCTGCAGCGCGGCCTGCTGGCGTTTTTGCAGACTCAGGTCGTGGGCTGTGCCCGCCAGCGCCAGGCGCCCGCCGCGCGCCGGTAAGATGGGGCGCAGCGCCAGAGAAACGGGCAGCATCTGACCGTCGCGCCGCCGCAAATGGATCTCGCCCCGCCAGCCGCCCTTCAGCCCCGCGGTGATCCAGCCAAAGGTGCCCTCCGCCGGATGCACCAGCTGCTGCAAAGGCCGCCCCAGCAGGTCGTTGGCCTGGGTGTAGCCCGCCGCCTCCAGCAGGGCCGGGTTCACCAGCCGCAATCTTCCTTTGGAATCGCACACAAAAGTCGGCTCGGCCACCGAATTGACCAGGTTGGCGTACTGCTGCATCTCCACTTCGCCAGTCAAAACTCCCTGGCGGGCGATCAGCCCCAGGCCCAAAATCAGCGTCACCCACAGGGCGGTGGGGTTAAAGCGCCCCCACAGCTGCCATTCCACCAGGCTGTACCAGCCCACCACCACCACCGTCAGCAGCGGCAGCAGCGCCTGCAGGCGCACCACCCAGCGCCGCACCCTTCCGGCGGGGGGCGGCTCGGCGTTCATCTGCGCCACGGGGGCCTGCAAGGCCGCCCAGGCCAAAAGCCCGTCGCCGATCACCCAACCCAGGTCCAACAGCGTGCCGCTCTGGTAACCCGGCCCAGCCAGCATAGCGGTGTAGGCCAGGTCGGAGAATAAATATGCCAGCAGCCCCAGCCCCACCCAACCCAAAGGGGCGGGCAGGCTGCGCGGATCGGAAAGCAAAAACAGGCTGAGCAGGAGCAGCAGGGTCAGCAGATCCATACCCAACGGCAGCAGCACCAGCGCGCTGGCCCCCGCGCTGGCTTGCGCATCCACCACAGGCTGCAGCGCCCACAGCCAGGCCAACGTCACCGCGCCGGTGGACACCAGGGTCAGGTCAAACAGCAGCCCCAGGCGGCCCAGCAGCGGGCGCGGCTGGCGCGGAAAACGCAGCAGCCCCACCCACACGGCCAACGCGCCGGGGATATACAGATATTCCAGAGCGCTCAGGCGCAGTGTGGCGTCCGCCGCCGCGGCCTGCGCCGCCAGACGAACGGCATCCCCCAAAGCCCAGGCCCACAGCCCCGCCGACGTCCACCCCCAGGCCTGCCGCAGCCGTCCCGGCCCCACCCGGCGAGCGGCGCGTGTGGTCAGCACGGCGCTGAGCAGCCCGGCAAACACCAGGGTCACGCCCCCCATCCACACCCGTTCCCAGGGCTCAGCCCGCCCCCACAGCAGCCAGGCGGCGTAGAGCAGCCCAAAGACGGCCGCCAGCGGCCTCAGACTGCGCCGGGCGCGGGTTTGCGTGTCTTGCGGTTGCGAAGCCAACATATCCTCATTGTACAACAGAAGTCCTCGCCCCTCCCGCGGACGATTCAGACGAAAAATCCTGGATTTTAACCAGCATTTAATCTATAATGATGCCATTGTGTTTCTCCTCCCAGGGCGCCGCAACGCCTGGGCTTTGATGAACGGTTTGGTGTCTACATGATCCCCTGCATGAGGCGGCAGCCCCTTCGGATGTGGCCTTTTTTGTTGGTTCGTCTTCCTGGCGTCCGCGCTTTTCGTTTGAGACGCATTCTCCCCAACTAAACCAACCCATCTCGATCTTTCTCGCTCGCGGTGCAAGGCAGCCTTTTGCTCACTGCGTGCGCTTTTATGCCTTACCCTGGGTCACCCGATGAATCTGTTTTCTTCGCCTTCCAAATTTGTGCCAGCCCTCGCCCTTTTATGGCGCGGCAAGCCTTTTGATTCCCAATTAGATGAGGTGTGGAGCCATCCCCCACCGCGGCGTGCCTGACCTTACCCTTCCGGCGCCGTCTGGCAGCCCCAGACGAGCTTACCGCATCTATCCGTTTTTTGATCGAGGTTCTTCCATGACAAAATTTCTCAAAATCACCTGGCGCAACGTCTGGCGCAACTGGCGGCGCACCGTCATCGCCCTGGCAGCCATTTCGCTGGGTCTCTTCTTTCTGGTCTTCATGGACGGCGTCATGAGCGGGTCGCGCGTGGCCATTTACGGCAATCTCATCAAGGTCCTGGGCGGCAACATTCAAGTGCACGCCCAGGGATATGGTGAAAAAGCCGGCCGCTCCCCGCTGCTGCCCATCCCCAACCCTGACCAGGTACTGCAAGCCGCTCTGGCCCGCCCCGAAGTGACCGGCGCCTCCAGCCGTATCCAAACGGGTGGGTTTGCCACCAGCCGCGATGCCTCGCTGCCCGTGGCCATCAGCGGCATCGAACCCGAAAAAGAAGCCCCCCTCAGCCTGATCGCCGATCACATCATCGAGGGACGCTATCTGACCGCCGAAGATCAGGATGCGATCCTCATCGGCTACACCCTGGCCGAACGCCTGAACATCGGCCTGAACGACCGCATCAGCCTGGTGGGGCGTGCCCCGCACGAACAAATGCGCACCCGCACCATGACCGTGGTCGGCATTTACCGCATCGGCTCGCCCGAAACCGAAAAGCGCAACGTGTACATGTCCCTGGCCGAGGCCCAATCCCTCTACGATCTCCCCGGGCAGGTCACCGAAATTGTCGTCGCCCTGAACAGCGTCGGCAATGAAGAGCCCACCGTCAGCGCCCTGCGCAGCAGTCTGAGTGGGGTAGAGGTGGATTCCTGGAAAGACCTGAACCCGGCCCTGCTCAACGCCTATGCGTTGGGCGATAAGATCATGGGCATTTTTGGCTTCATCGTGCTGGGTATCGCCGGAATCGGCATCCTCAACCTGATGCTCATGGCTGTCTTCGAGCGCACGCGTGAAATCGGCCTGCTCTCGGCCATCGGCCTCAAACGCCGCCAGATTCTGCTGCTCTTCCTGATGGAAGGCACGCTCATCGGCGTGCTGGGCGGCGTGGTGGGAGCCGTGCTGGGCGCGGTGGTGGTGACCATCGCCGGCTCCATCGGCTTCGATCTCAGCATGGCGGCAGAAGCCAGCGAGATGATGGGGCTGCTGGGCACGTACCTGTACCCCGTGTTGGAAGCCGGGCCGTTGGTCTCGCGCTTCATCACCGTCATTTTCATCTCCGCCCTGGCGTCGCTGTACCCCGCCTGGCAGGCCGCCAACAGCCAGCCCGCCGAAGCGCTGCATTACGTGTAGGCTGCGGCCCAAAGGAGCCATCTATGTTTAAAATTTGGAAAATCGCCTTTCGGGATCTCGTCCGCAACCGCCGCCGCTCGCTGCTGACCCTGCTGGCCATCGTCATCGGCGTCAGCCTGCTGCTCTTCACCGGCAGTTTTTACGACGGCGTCTTCGCCGGTTCGCTGGATATGAGCATCCACTTGCAGACCAGCGACCTGCAAATCCGCGCTCAATCTTATGACGCGGATAAAATCAGCCTGGATTGGAAAGACCTGATCGAAAACCCTCAGGATCTGACCGGGCAAATTGAAGCTATTCAGGGCGTGCAAGCCGTCACGCCGGTTCTGTGGGCCAGCGGCATGCTGCTCTCGGGCAGCGAATCGGTAGGCGTGCAGATCAACGGCATTGACCCGCGCTCGCCCATCTACGACCCCATCCGCCAGGCCCTCACCAGCGGCGAAATGTTCGCCGCCGACGACCGCGGCGGCGTGCTGGTGGGAGAAAGCCTGGCCAAAAGCCTGGGGCTGAGCGTGGGACAAAACATCACCCTGGTCACCAACACCGCCAACCGCGAAACGGATCAGGCGGCCTTCACCATCCGCGGCCTGTTCGATACGGGCGTGGCCCAATATGACGACAGTACCATTTACATGCCGCTGGAGAAGGCCCAAACCTTCACCGCTGCCGGTACGCGCGCCAGCGCCATCCGCATTCTGCTGAACGACCGCACCCAGGCCGAAAGCTACGCGGCGGCCTTTGCCGCTCCCGGCCTGCAAGTGCTCACCTGGAAGCAGCTCAATTCCATTCTGATGGATTCGGTTAACGCCAGCGCGGCCTTCATCCAATTGCTGTACTTCATCGTGTTGGGCATGGTGGCGGTGGTCATCGCCAACACCCTGCTCATGTCGGTCTTCGAGCGCACCCGCGAGATGGGCATTTTGTCCGCGCTGGGCATGAAAAGCCGTCAGATCCTGGGCATGTTCCTGCTGGAAGCCGGAATGTTAGCCGTGGTGGGGGTGGCCCTGGGGGTGCTCTTCGGCGGGCTGATTGTGTACTACTACTCTCAGGTCGGCATCAGTTTTGGCCAAGACATCATGGAAGTCAAAGCTTCCAACATGATCACCTACGGCAAGGTCCTTTACACCCAGTTCTCAGCCCTGAAAACCATGCAGCTGAGCCTGACGGCGCTGATCATGATCTTGTTGGTCGCTGTGTACCCGGCCTCGTTTGCGGCCCGTCTGCAGCCGGTGCAGTCCCTGCACGGCAAATAATTCCCTCATCCATCATCATCCTCGCGGAGGAGCGATATGTCTGCAATCGAAGTGGAACAAATCACCAAAACCTATAAAATCGGCACGCAGGAAACCCATGCGCTGCGCGGCGTGACCGCCAGCTTTAACGAAGGCGAATTCACCGCCCTGGTGGGGCCTTCGGGCTCCGGCAAAACCACCCTGCTGCAAATTATCGGCTGCCTGGATCAGCCCACCAGCGGCGCCCTGCGCATCAAAGGCCAGGATGTCAGCCGCCTGAACGCCGACCAGCGCGCTGATCTGCGCAAGGGCACCATCGGCTTTGTCTTTCAGTTCTTCGCCCTCATCCCCGGCCTGACCGCTTACGAAAACGTGGAACTGCCCCTGCTGCTCAACGGCGAAGGCACGGCGGCGCGCAAGGCGCGCGTGCTGGAGCTGCTGGACGCAGTGGGCCTTTCGGAACGTGCCAACCACCGCCCCGATCAGCTCTCCGGCGGCGAACAGCAGCGCGTGGCCGTGGCCCGCGCCCTGTCTGTGCGCCCCCTGATGGTGCTGGCGGATGAGCCCACCGCCAACCTGGACACTGAGAACGGCAAACAGGTCATGGAGATCATGCGCCGCCTGAATCAGGAAACCGGCGTGACCTTCCTGTTTGCCACCCACGATCCGCGGGTGGTATCCTACGCCACGCGCGTGGTACAGCTGCGCGACGGGCGCATTGACGACAATCACAGCGCCATTCCCACCGTTTGAGCCTTCATAGGACACTTCCCATGCTGCGCAAACTTTCCTTTCTTCTGATCGCGGCTGCACTGCTGGCCAGCTGCAGCCCCAACCCCACCCCCGCCGCCATTCCCACCCTGGCGGTCAACGCCACCTCCGGCGCGCCGGAGTCTCCCGCCCCTGCCCGCGGGGACGGCATCATCGCCACGGCAGAGATCGTCCCCGCCCAAAGCGTAGACCTGGGCTTTGCTGCCGCCGGCTTTGTGGACGCCGTTTACTTTGCCGAAGGCGACACCGTGCGCGAAGGCGACCTTTTGGCTCGCCAGCAAAACCTGGAACAGCTCAAGATCACGCTGGAAGCCAGTCAGCAAAGCCTGCAAAGCGCCCAACACGCTCTGGACGAGTTGGTGGCTAACGCGCCCCTGACCCTGGCCGAGGCCCAACTGCGCATGGTGCAGGATCAAAAGCGCTATGACGACGCCGCCAAGAAGCAAAAACGCTCCGGTTTCCGGCGCTGCAACGACGAGACCATTGACCTGTATTCGGAGCGCTTTGAAGACGCCAAAGACCGCCTGGAAAAGGCCCGCGACGACAACGACGGCTCGCTTTCGGCCCTCGAAGCCCTGCAGTCGGCCCAAAACCAGTTTGACACCGCCCAGGCCAACTACCTCTACTGCCTGAATTACACCCCCCAGGAAATCGCCGAATCCGACGCCGAGCTGGCCGTGGCAGAGGCCGCCCTCAAGATCAGCACCAGCCGTTATGAGCAGCTCAAGAGCGAAAACGGCCTGGATCCGGTGGAACACGCCCGCCTGAGCGCCGCTGTGGCCGAAGCCCAAAGCCGCCTGGCGAGCGCCCAATCGGCCTACGACCGCGCCGTGCTGGTGGCCCCCTTCAACGGGCTGGTCGCCTCGGTCAACGCCACCGCCGGACAGGCGGTGAACCCCGGCCAGACCATCCTCACCCTGGCCAGTCTCGATACATGGCAGGTGGAAACCACCGACCTGAGCGAGCGCGACATCCCGCGGGTGAAGGTGGGCCAAACCGCCTCGGTGCGGCTGGAGGCCTTCGCTGAAGATTTCCCCGCTGAGGTGGTGCGCATCGCCCCGCGGGCCACCAAGGCCGGCGGCGACGCCGTCTATAAGGTCGTCCTGCGCTTTATCGAGACGCCCCCCGACCTGCGCTGGGGCATGACCGGCTCGGTCGTGCTGGACGCGGAATAAAACCAACGCAAGGCGCCCCGTATGGAGCGCCTCGCGCTTTATTTGTTCAAAAAGCGGAGTGCCTAAGCCCCCAGCCAATGCATTGCGAGCAATCTCTACCTTGAGAGAGAAATCACCGCAGCCCCCAAGAACGAGGGCAGGCCACCTGTTTTCGGTGGTCGCGATGACATGCGGAGGCTCGCCCCAACGGGGTGTGGTCGATAGAGCACTTCAAGATGATACGGGGCATCTTCCCAGCCCTGCTTGGCGTCCTTGGCGCCTTCGCGGTTCAAATAGTTCGAGAGAGGGTGAAGCAATCTCTACCTTGAGGGAGAAATCGCTTAAGCCCCCAACCGCCGTAAATCCTCCAAAAATTCATCCACCTTTTCATCCGGCGTGGCCCACGAGGTCACCAGACGCACAGCCGAAAAGCCAGGCCGCACCCTGGCCCACACGTAAAAGCCGTAGAGGGCCTGCAGCCGCTCAATCAGCGCATCCGGCAGGATGGGGAAGATCTGGTTGGTGGTGGAATGGGTCAAGAAGGGGTAGCCCGCCGCTTTAATCCCCGCCGCCAGCCGCCCCGCCGCGGCGTTGGCCCTGCGTGCCAACTGAAAGTACAGATCCCGCTCAAACAACCCCAGAAACTGGCTGCCGATCAACCGCCCTTTGGCCAGCAGCGCCCCGCGCTGCTTGAGGTGATGGCGAAAACCAGCCTGAAGCTGCGGGTTCTGTAGGATGATGGCCTCGCCGATCAGCGCCCCGTTCTTGGTGCCGCCGATGTAAAATGCATCCAACGCGGTGCACAGGTCGGAAAACTGCACATCCGACTCCGCGCTCATCAGACCGCAGCCCAAACGCGCCCCATCCAGATACAGATACAAACCGTTGGCACGGCACACCTGCGCCAGGGCCAGCAGCTCATCGCGGCGGTAAATCGTGCCCACCTCGGTGGAATTGGAGATGAACACCACCCGCGGCTTGACCATGTGCTCATCGGTATGCTCGTCCACCACCGCCTGCACCTGTTCAGGGCGCAGCTTGCCGTCCTGCGAAGGCACGGTGTTGATCTTATGCCCCGTGGCCTCAATCGCCCCCGATTCATGCACGGCGATATGGGCCGTCACCGCGGCGATGACCGATTCATACGGGCGCAGCAGGGCCGCCAACACAATCTGGTTGGCCTGCGTGCCGCCGGAGACAAAATGTACCGCCGCCTGCGGGCTGCCCAGCTTTTCGCGAATCAGGGCTTCTGCCTGCTGGCATAGGCTGTCTTTGCCGTAGCCGTCTTCCTGATCCAGGTTGGTGCGCGCCAACACGGCCAGCAAATCAGGGTGGGCGCCTTCTGAGTAATCGTTAAAGAAGCTGTATTTGGTCATCCTTCACCATCCGGCAGGGGGAATTGGCCGCGCAGGGCAGCCGCAGGTTAATTGTATCCCTTTTTGCCCGCCGCGCC
The DNA here is from genome assembly GCF_001306035.1 of Levilinea saccharolytica. Lineage (GTDB taxonomy): Bacteria > Chloroflexota > Anaerolineae > Anaerolineales > Anaerolineaceae > Levilinea > Levilinea saccharolytica. Next base: position 151,309 of record NZ_LGCM01000065.1, on the reverse strand, counting down.
GGGTGAGCTTCACTTGCCCGCGCGAAAAACGTATTGGATGGCCTTCGAAGGGCAGCCGTCCACGCATTTGCCGCACAAAATACACTCGCTGTGCTCCATCGCCCCTGCCTTGACCATAGCGTTCACGTCCAGGCTCATGGCGCAGTTCTGCGTGCAGGTCATACAGTCAGAACAGCGCTGCGGGTCAGATTGCAGCCGCAAGGACGGCCAGGCGAAGACATTGCGCAGTTTGCGGCCCAAAATCATGAAAGGGGCCATCCAGCAAAAAGTGTGGCAGCCCGCCCGGCGCCCCACCGCCACCGAGAGGATAAAGAACAGGCCCACCACGCCGTAATACACGATGTAGCCCTGGGCGTCCACCACCGACACGCCGCCCGCGGTCATATACAGCGGGTCCACGCGCTGGTAGCCGCCCGCGCGGATCACCAGGAACGCCAGCAGGCTGATCCACGGCAGCCAGATGGCCCATTTGATCCAATCCAGGCGGCGGCCCCTCACCGCCCGCGGGTTCACCGCCGTGCACACCTCGCCCAGCGCCCCCCCAGGGCAGGCCCAGCCGCACCACAGGCGGCCCACCAGCAGCGAAGCCAGGAACATGAGCGCAAAGGAAATGGCACTGCCGGTTACGATCCCCTCGGAACCGCCCTGTAAAATCAGCGCGGGGGAAAAATAATACAGAGTGATGGGGAACAGCAGCAAAGACACCAGCAGCAGCGCCTGGCGAACGGCCTGACGTTTGGAAACGGTTCGTTTCATGCTTCACCTTCCTGAGGGGGGTCGAGCGGCGGAACAGCTCCTTGTTCCAGGTCGCGCAGCACCTGTTCCGCCCACAGGAGCTGCGCCTGCATGGTCAACATACCCAATTCCAGGGTTTTCATCCAAAAATAGGTTTCGCGCGGTGAATCCACCTGATGAACATAAGGCTGGACCTGCTGGGGAACCTGCTGGTAACGTTCCAGCATCCCGCGAAACAGGTCTGCCGCCGCCGCAAACTTGGCCTGCACCACCGCATCGGGCATTTGGCCGGAGAAGAACACCTGCACCAGCGGTCCGCTGTGCGGCGCCGCCGTGGGGAAAGGCCCCGCCAGCCATTCCCGCAGCGCTGCCTGTCCCTGGGGGGTGATGCGGTACAGCTTGCGGTCGGGGCGCTCGCTTTGCTCCACCACCTCCACACTGGCCCAGCCCTTTTCAGAGAGCTTGCCCAGCGTGCGGTAAATCTGGCTCAAATCCGCCACCCAGAAATGCTGCACGGAGCTGTCGAACATCTTTTTTAGGTCGTAGCCGCTGAAGGGTTGGTAATTTAAGAAGCCCAGTACAGCGTATTCCAGAGACATACGCGCCTCCTTGATAAATGCAATTGCATATACGTGCATATGCATATAATAAACCCACGGATTTGCGCTGTCAAGGGTCTGGCGTAAACCGCCGCCTCTCCGGTATACTGAAGGTGTTCCCTCATCCATCCCCCTGCACGAGGCCTCCGCCATGCCTTTTCACCTGCGCCCTGCCCAAGCCAACGATCTGCCCGCCCTCCAGGAAGTGGAAAAGCTTTCAACCCCCTCGCTGACCTATCTGCCCTACGTCTTTGAGCAGTTCCTGCGCGACCCTGGCGGCGAGCTGAGCGTGGCCGAGGACGAAAGCGGCCGTCTGGTGGGCTGCGGCAAGTTCACGCGCCTGCCCGACGGCTCGGCCTGGCTGGAAACCCTGCGCGTCATCCCTGCCTGTCAGGGCCAGGGGATAGGCAAACTCTTTTACCAGCGCTTCTTAGATACCGCCCGCGCCCAGGGCGTCACCACCCTGCGCATGTACACCGGCGTGGAAAACCACACCAGCCGCGGGCTGGCCGAGCGTTTCGGCTTTACCCTGGCCGAAACCCTGCGCGGTTACCGGCGGCCCTGCCCATCCGAGGCGCCGGCGCTGGCCGCCAGCGGCTGGCACCCTCTGGGGACCCCCGCCAGCGTTGCGCCCATCCTGGCGGCCCAACGCGCCGCCTGGGGGCCGTTTTTGGTGCTGAACCGCACCTTCTACCCCCTCACGTCCGCCCTGGCTGAGCTGGCGGTGCAGCAGGGTTGGGCCTTCCAAAACGCCGACAGCGGGGATTTCTGCATCCTGGGGGCGCGGTTCATGCCCCAACAGGCTCTGCATTTGGGTCTGCTGAGCGGCGACCTGGACGGCTGCCTGATCTTTGCCTTGCAGCAAGCCTACCAACGCAGCGTGCCGACCCTGATCTGCACCCTGCCTGCCTCCGCCAGCGCCGTGCAGGCCGCCCTCCTTCGTCACGGCTTTCAGCCCGAACCTGCTGATTTAATCGTGATGGAAGCCCATTTCCCCGAATACGTGCCCCAACCCAGCCAACGCCCCCGTACGGGCACGGCGGTTTCCACCTAAATCACAGCCCGCAACGGCCTCGCCGTGCCCCCCAGCCAACGCCCCCGTAGGGGCACGGCGGTTTCCACCTAAATCACAGCCCGCAACGGTCTCGCCGTGCCCCCCCCAGCCCATTGGGCACGGCGGTTTCCACCCAAATCACAGCCCGCAGCGGCCTCGCCGTGCCCCCCTTGCCGTGCCCCAACCCAGCCAACGCCCCCGTACGGGCACGGCGGTTTCCACCTAAATCACAGCCCGCAGCGGCCTCGCCGTGCCCCCCCTTGCCGTGCCCCCCCTTGCCGTGCCCCCCCTTGCCGTGCCCCAACCCAACCAACGCCCTCGTTTACAGCGCGTCTAAAAAGCGGTCCACGTCCGTTTCATTATTAAAGAAATTGGGGCTGACGCGGATGCGCCCGTCGCGCATGGCCACCAGGATCTTCTGGGCCAGCAGGCGCTCATAGAGACTCTGGTTGGCCTCCTGCGACCCCAGCGTGATAGAAAGGATGGCCGAACGCTCCTCCACCCGCTCCACCGGCGAAGCGATGGTGATGCGCCGCGCCCGCAGCCCGGCGATCAGGCGGTCGGTCAACTCCAGCACACGCGCGTGAATAGCCTCCACCCCCACGGCCTGCAGCAGCTCCAGCCCGGCCGTCCAGGCGTGAAACAGCGAATAGGCAATCGTGCCGGTCTCATAGCGGCGCGCATCCGGGAAGTAGCGCAGCGCGCGGGTGTCGTCCTCAGCGGCGAACATACCGGGGATCACCGGGCGAATGCGCTCCAGAGCGCGGGCGTTGGCGTATAAAAAGCCCGTGCCCGGCATACCCAACAGCCATTTGAAGCCCGCCGCGCAGAGCAAATCAATACCCATCTCTTCCACGCGAATAGGGAAAACCCCCGCGCCTTGAATGCCGTCCACCAAAAACAGCGCCCCGTGAGCGTGTGCCATCTGGCTGTAGAGCTTTAAATCAGCACGGAAACCGGTGTTAAAACGCACCGCCGCCATCGCCAGAATGCGCGTGCGGTCGTCCACCAGGGCCGCCACCTTTTGCGGGTCCACGCGCTGATCTTCGTCCACCGGCGCCAGACGCACATCCACCCCGCGCTCGCGCAGGGCCAGCCAGGGGAAGGTATTGTTCCAATGCTCATCGGCGGGCACCACCATGTTGTCCCCCGGCCGCCAGTCGTACCCCGCGGCGGCCGTGCCCACCCCCACGCCGGTGCTGGTCACCAGGGCGTAATCCCTGGGCGCCCCGCCAAACAGCCCCGCCAGGGCCTTGCGCACCGCGGAGCGCGGCGAGGGTTTGTCTTGCGGGGCCGCACTGGCCGTCGTCAGATATTCTTCCAGCCGCTGCCGCACCCGCAAATTGAGCGGAGATTCAGCCGCATTGTTTAAGTAGACCGCCTGTTCCGTCACCGGAAACAGCGCGCGCGCCTCAGCCATTTGCATTCGATTCTCTCCTGATCCAGCGCTTGCCAAACACAGCCTCAAAACAACTCAACGCCCCCGGCATCCGGTCGGGGGCGGTTAAGGTGATTATACAGATTGTCCGTTTGCGGCGCGCTTAAAAATGGCCGCGGCTTTGCTTCTCCCTAGGGCTGGTCGTAACGCAGCACGCGCGGGGTATTGGTGACCACCACCAGAGCCCCATCTGGAGTGAAGCTGAGGCCCATCGCCACCCCCTCTACATCCAGCATGCGCAGATAGCGCCCGTTGCCGTCAAAAATCTGAATGCCCTTGATGTCGGTCACGTACACCTGCCCCTGTCCGTCCACAGCCAGGGCGTAGGGCGCGCGGAACTGCCCCGGTTCTTCCCCCTCCCCGCCGAAGCGGTTGATAAATTTGCCCTCCGGCGAAAATTTGAACACGGCGTTGTTAAAGCGCCCCAGCACGTAGATGTTGCCCAGCCCGTCCACCGCCAGGCCCGCGGCCAGCTCCGAATCCCCGCTGATGCTGCTGACCGCGTCTTCCACCGTCCACAGCACCTGCCCCTCGCGGTCCATGCGCAGGAGGGTCTCACTGTCGGCCAACACCACCAGTCCGCCGTCGGCCGTCACCTGCACATCGTCATAAAAGCGGTTGCCGGGGTTGGGCAGCAGCCCCAGGGGTTTGCCGGTGGCGCCTTCAAAGCGGTGAATACCGCTGCCGTAGGCCACAAACACCTCGCCGTCGCGGGCCGCCGCCAGCGCCCCCAAGGGGGTCTTATCGCCCATATCCCACAGGTTCAAGAAATTGCCGTCAGAGTCAAAGCGCTGCACGCGCCCGTCCGAGTAGTTGGCCACCACAATATTCCCCTCGCCGTCCACGCCCACACTGCGCGGGTCGTCCAGCAGCCCCGGAGCGATGCCCTCCTCGCCAAAAGACAGACTGGCCTGCGGGCCTGCGGGCGTGGGGGTGCTCAGGCTGAGCTGTGGGGCCGCCGTTTCAAAAAGCTCCTGCGGCTGCAAGCCCGCCGTGCTGGAGCTGCCGGCGCTCAAGGAAAAATACAAAATGCCTCCCAGCACCACCAGGAAACCCACCACCAACAGGCTCACCAAGCAGCTGATTCCGCCGGTCACCTTGGCCGCGGTTTTGACCGCCTGCCCCAGGCCGCTCATGTCCACCTTCACAGGCATCTCTATCGGGCTTTCGAACCCCACCTGCACCACCTGCCCGCGCTCAATCTGCTCCACCGCGGTGCTGGCCTGCTGTAAGGTGAAGTGGAAGCGATCCTGAAGCAGCTTCACGGCCGCCACCTTTTGGCCGTTCTTCACCAACCGCACTGCCTCGCGCATGGCCTCGGCCAGGTCTGGCAAATCCGTCATGGCCTGGTTGGCGCTCATCGTCGGCTCGCGCAGCGCCTGACGCCGCAGATCCGCCGGAACGATCACCGAGGAGGTGCAGAAACCGCAGCGCACGGTGGTGCCGGCGTTATCCGGCAAATCCAGCGGCGCGCCGCAGTTGGGGCAGTGGAAGGTCTGGCTCATGGCTTCTCCTGTTTCTATATCTAATAAAGTACATCTATTTTATCAATTTTTATTTCAAACTCAAGCCTCCCCCACACCCATTCAAGGACTTAATCGTTTTTGGAGGTTCGCCGCGAGAAATAGGCCCATTCCTGCGGGGCAGCCTGAGGAGGCTGGCCTTTTTGTGGGTACGCCCCTGGGCCAAAATCGCGCCGCCGCAAGCGCCCCGCCGCGCGCTGCACCAGGGCTTCTTCGTCCACGCTGACCATGTGCCCATCCCACAGCAGCGGGCTGCCGTCCACAAACACCGCCGCCACATCCCCCGCCGCCGTATTGTGAATCAGGCGCGAGAGCAGGCCGCGTTCGCCCAGCAGGTGCGCCTGGGGGTAGCGCAGCACGGTCAGGTCGGCGCGGTAGCCCACCGCCAGGCGCCCCACCTTGCCTGACCAGCCGCTGGCCTCGGCCCCGTAATCGGTCAGCATGTGCAGCACCTGTTCGGCGGGCAGGGCGGCTGCATCCATGCCGCTGCCCTTGGCCAGCAGAGAGGCCAGGCGCGCTTCTTTTAATAGATCATAGGTTCCGCTGCTGGCGGCCCCATCGCAGCCCAGGGCCACGGGGATACCTTTTTTCAGCAGGGCCGCCGCCGGGGCAATCCCGTCTGCGATTTTTAGATTGGTCGAAGGGCAGTGCACCACCCGGCCGGTGTGGTTGGCGATGATCTGAAGATCCCGTTCGCTCAGCCACACGGCGTGCACCAGGGCGCAGTCCGGCCCCAGCAGGCCGCAGCGCTCCAGCATCTCCACCTCACTGGCCCCGTAGCGCGCACGAACCGCTTCGGTTTCGGTGGGACCCTCGGCGCAGTGGGTCACAATTTGGGTGTGCAGCTCCTCGGCCAGGGCGCGCATGCCCCGCACCAGGTCCAACGTGCAGGCAGCCAGCCCCACCGGCCCCATGAGCACCTTCAGCCGCCCCCAGCCCGCGCCGTTCCAGCGCTCAAAGAAGCTGCGCGTGGCCGCCAGAGCCTGATGGGTGTTCATGTCCGGGGGATTATTGCCCTCGGCCTGATCCCCCACCATCACCGCCAGCGAGGCGCGCAGGCCGCTGTCCAAAATCGCCTGGGCGGCCGCGTCCGCGAAAGCCAGCTCGGTCATCTCGCTGACGCAGGTGGTTCCGGAGCGGATGGCCTCCACGCACCCCAACAGCGTAGCATCATACGCTTCATCTTCGCTCAGCGTATATCCGTGAATGAGAGCCTCCAGCCAGGCGTTGACCCCCAGGCCGTCGTACAGCCCGGTACCCAGGCTTTGGTACAGGTGGGTGTGCGCGTCCACCAGACCCGGCAGCACCAGCCCGCCGCCCAGTTCGTACACCTGCCAGCCCTCTTCACGGGGTAGAGGGCGCTCGCTGAGGCTGTCGATGACCCCATCCACAATGCGCATTTCGATCGGGCGCAGCCGTTGGCCGCTCTCATCCAGAGTCACCGCCTGAGTCAGCTGAATGCGCATGTCTGTCTCCTCTCGCAAAAAACCCACGTTTTATCCATACGGCGCCAGCTGGGTGTGGTACGCTCAGCCTCAGCGAACGCACCAAAAGGCCCAACACAACCGGTGCGTTGAGAACGCACCCTCTGTTTTGCGCCCTTGGCGCCTCCGCGGTTCATAGACACATTTTTACCGCCAAGGCACGAAGAACGCCAAGAAAGCGAAACAAAGAGCCCCTGTCGTTCCGGCGCGTTCGATAAAACGGGCCGTTTCCCCGGCTCTGTTTTGCGCCCTTGGCGCCTCCGCGGTTCAAAAACACGTTTTTTACCGCCAAGGCGCGAAGAACGCCAAGAAAACGAATCAACAAACCTCTGGCCTTCCGGTGCGTTCGATAAAACGGGCCGTTTCCCCGGCTCTGCTTGGCGCCTCCGCGGTTCAAACCGTTCGAGAGCCCCTCTTTCTCGAAGCAAGCGAACAACCCTGAACAAATTATACATCCCCCGCCGCGCTGGAAGAAAATCGGGAATTAAGGAAGCTCATGGGGTGACGTTTGTGAGGTGATTCCCCCCGGCATAAAATGTTACAATACGCGTATCCGTGCTTGACCCATCCCCTTTCAGGTAAAGGAAAAGTCATGAGCCAGACCTTAAAAATCGCAATCCCGATGGCTGGGCTGGGCACGCGCATGCGCCCCCACACCTGGAACAAACCCAAACCCCTGATTGCCCTGGCCGGTAAGACCGTCCTGGATTACGTTCTGGAACAGTTCAACACCCTGCCCGACCCTCAAAACGTCGAATATATCTTCATCGTTGGGCAGCAAGGGGACCAAATCCGCGCCTATATGGATGAGCGCCACCCCGACAAAAAAGTTCACTACGTCCTGCAGGCCGAAATGCGCGGCCAGTCGGACGCCATCTATCTGGCCCGCGAACACCTGCAAGGCCCCATGCTCATGGCCTTCTCCGACACCCTGGTGGAAGCCGACCTGAGCTTTGTGGGCAGCGAAACCGCCGACGGCGTGGCCCTGGTGAAGCCCGTGCCCGACCCGCGCCGCTTTGGCGTGGCCCTGGTGAATGAGCAAGGCTGGATCACCCACATGGAAGAGAAGCCCAAAGACATGCACAACAATCTGGTGTTGGTGGGCTTTTACTACTTCCGCGACAGCCAGGCCCTCATCAGCGCCATTGAAGCCCAAATGCAGCGCGGCATCACCCTCAAGAACGAATATTTCCTGACTGACGCGCTGAACATCCTGCTGGAACGCGGCGCACGCCTGCGTCCCTATGCCATTGACACCTGGCTGGACGCCGGCACGGTGGACGCCCTGCTGGAAACCAACCGCTACCTGATGGAACACGGCCACAACACACCCCTCACCGAAGCCGCCCGCCCCGGCGTGGCCATCATCCCGCCGGTCTTCATCCACCCCAGCGCCACCATCGAAAGCTCGGTCATCGGCCCCTACGCCTCGGTGGACTGCGACTGCCACATCAGCGACTCGGTGGTGCGCAATTCCATCATCGGCGAAGGCTCGCACATCAAGCAAATGATCCTGCAGGAATCGCTGGTGGGCCACAACGTTCAGCTCGAAGGCCAGGCCATCCGCCTGAACCTGGGCGACAACTCCTCCACCCGCTAAAAGGCACATCAGGGCGTATGAGCGAACGGGTTGAATGTCACTCCGGGTATGAATATGCCGAACGGCCGCTGGCGCTGGTCTGGCAGGATGAACGCCTGGAAATTGAAGAAATTGAGGCCCAATGGCGCATCCCCGGCGGCAAATGCTTCCGCGTGCGCACCGCCCCGCCCGCCGGCGAAAGCGCCCCCCGCCGGTTTGAACTGTTCTACGGCGAACTGTATGACGAATGGCGAATCCATCCGCTTTAAGTTCGTAAGGAGAATCCAAAGTCTATGAGCCAGGAAATCACTGCACAAGGAGCAAAAATGCGTGAGTCTTACATTTCCAGCCGCGTGGCTGGGCTGAAACCCTCCGGAATCCGCAAGTTCTTCGACATCGCCGCCACCATGAAAGACGTTATTTCGCTGGGCATTGGCGAACCCGATTTTGACACCCCCAAGACGATTGTCGAAGCGGGCGTAGCTTCTTTGCGCAAAGGTCAAACCCACTACACCTCCAACGCCGGCATTTTGGAACTGCGCCAGGAACTGGCCACCCACCTGAAAAAGCTGTACGGTGTGGAATTTGACCCCGCCACCGAAATCATCATCACCGTCGGCGGCTCCGAAGCCCTGTACCTGGCCAATACCGCCCTGCTGGACCCCGGCGATGAGGTCATCATCCCCACCCCGTGCTTTGTCTCCTATCAGGCCGAAGCCACCCTGGCGGGCGGCGTCCCCGTGGAAGTGCCCTGCCGCATGGAAGACAACTTCGACCTGAACATCGAAGCCGTGCGCAAGGCCATCACCCCCCGCACCAAAGCCATCCTCATCGGCTACCCCAACAACCCCACCGGCGCGGTGGCCTCGCGCGAAACCCTCACCGCCCTGCTGAAACTGGCCGAAGAGCACGACCTGATCGTCATGTCGGATGAAATCTACGATCAGCTCGTGTACGGCATCCCGCATGTGTGCTTCCCGGCTCTGCCCGGCGCCCGCCCGCGCACCCTGCTCTTGGGCGGCTTCTCCAAAGACTACGCCATGACCGGCTGGCGCATCGGCTTCGCAGCCGGCCCGGCTTCCATCATCCAGGGCCTGGTGCGCATCCACCAGTACACCATCATGTCCGCCCCCACCACCGCCCAGGTGGCCGCCATTGACGCGCTGAAGAACTGCGATGAAGACGTGATCGAAATGCGCGAAGAGTACGACCGCCGCCGCAAATTGATCGTCAGCGGCCTCAACCGCATCGGCCTGCCCACCTTTGAGCCGCGCGGGGCTTTCTACGCCTTCCCCAAGGTCTCCGTCACCGGTTTGGATGACGAAACCTTCTGCAACCGTCTGCTCAACGAAGAACATGTGGCCATCGTGCCCGGCTCGTCCTTTGGCGCGGGCGGCGAGGGCTTTGCCCGCTGCTCCTATGCCACCGCCTACGAAAAAATCGAAGAGGCCCTGCGCCGCATCGAGAAATTCGTCAACCGCCTCTAAACCTACCGATCTATCCATGCCGGGCCTGCTCAAAGAGATTGAGCAGGCCCTCTTTAAACTGAAAACCACTTGTAAGCGCAGGGGGGTTCCGGAATGCGAATTACTCGTTATACTATAAAAATGATAAAGTATTACCCCTATCCATGATCATTGGACCCTCAAGTGAGCGCTGAGTCAGCCGACCTTTTTCGTTTATTGTTAGATCATCTTCCCGATGCCATGGTGGTGCATCAAAAAGGGAAGATCCTTTTTGCCAATCCTGCTGCCCTGCAAATGTTCCGCGCCAGCCGACTGGAAACCCTGGTTGGCAAAGACATCCTGGCGCTGCTGCATTCCCAGGAGCAAATCACTGTGCTCACCCGCCTGCAGCGCGCGCTGCGCGGCAAGCCCACCCCGCCCACCGAAGAGCGCCTGGTGCGCTTTGACGGTTCCGAATTCCCCGCCGAAATCACCACCCACACCATCACCTACCAATCGGCTCCGGCTGAACTGGTGCTGCTGCGCGACATCACCGCGGAGAAACAAGACCAAACCGCCGTGTTCAATCGCGAGCGCATTTTGCAGGCCGCCGCGCTGATTTCTGCCTTCTTCCTGCGCCAGCCCGATTGGGAATCGGCCCTGCGGCGCAGCCTGGAAACCCTGGCCCTTCAGGCCGGGGTCAGCCGCGTGTACCTCTACGAAAACCTGCCGGCCGTTAAAAATGAATGGCTGGTGCGGCTGCGTTCCGAATGGGCGGCGGCGGGGCTGCCCCTCCTACGCGACGCCACCCCCCACATCCAATGGTCCTTCCGCGAAGTCGGCCTGCGCCGCTGGGAACAGCTGCTGCGCGCCGATAAGCCTGTGGCCGGGACGCTGGACGACTTTCCCAAAGGCGAAAAGCCCTTCCTGGCGCGCAAACAGACCCAATCCACCGCCTTCCTTCCCATCTACACCCTCGGCTCCACCTGGGGTTTCCTGGGGCTGGATGACTGCACTCAGCCGCGCGCCTGGTCCAGCGGCGAGCTGGAAGCCCTGCGCCAAACCGCGGATGTGTTGGGGGCCGCCCTGGAACACCGCCAGATGACGGACGAGCTGAGTGAAATTCAAAGCCGCTTTCACGACCTGTTTGAATTCACCCCCCTGGCCATCACCGAACAAGATTTTTCCCGCGCCCGTCAGGTCCTTCTGGATCTGCGCCGCGCCGGGGTTCAGGACCTGCACCAGCACCTGCAAACCCACCCGGATGTCAAAGCGGCCTACTTCCGCAGCATCCGCCTGGTGGACGCCAACCGCGCCGCCCTGCAGTTGTATGGCGCCCGCTCCAAAGGCGAATTGATCGCCCGTTTTTCGCTCATCGCACCGGTCGAAAACCAGCTCATCACGCCCCAAGAACTGGAAGCCGTCCTTTCGGGCCAAATGAACTTTCAAAAAGAGGTCGTCAACCACACCCTCAATCACGCCACCATGCATGTGGACTTGCGCTTTGTGGTCCTGCCCGGCTATGAAAAAGACCTCTCGCGCGTCATCGTCTCCACGGTGGACATCACCCAGCGCGTACAGGCCGAAGCCTCTGCCCAGGAGCGCCAGATCCGGATTCAAACCTTGCTTCAGGCCATCCCCGATTTGATGTTTGTTTATTCCAATCAAGGCGTTTTTCTGGAAGCTTATGCTCAAAATCCAGAGGATCTATTCGTGCCCATTGAACATGTCATCGGCAAATCTCTCGATGAAGTTTTGCCGCCCGATCAAGCCGCAAAGTCCCTGGACTGGATCAAGAAAACCCTGGCAAAAAACCAAATGCAGATCTGGGAATATCCGCTAGAAATTCAAGGGCAAACCAAATACTTTGAATCGCGCGTGATCCCCTTTGATGAACACCGTGTTCTCGCCATCATCCGCAATATCACCGAACGCAAAGCGTCCGAAATTGCGCTCAAAGACGCCCAGACCCAATTGGCGCAGCGCGTGACTGAGCTGGAGAACCGCAACCGCGAAACCGCCGCCATGGCTGAAATGATCAATCTGCTGCAAATCAGCACCGACTTCGATGAGGCCCTGGGGATCATTGAACAATTTTGCGTGCGCCTGTTCCCGGATATGGCTGGTGCCTTTCTGGACCTGGACGAAACCCACGCTCAACTGCGCGTGCGCCGCACCTGGAACCACCCGGCCCTCATTGGGGAGACCTTCCAACGTAACGACTGCTGGGCTGTGCGGCGCGGGCGCTCCTTCATCTCCACCGACCCCGAAACCGGCCCGGTTTGCCAGCATGTGGGCATGCCGCTGCCTTCCAGCTACCTGTGCGTGCCGATTTTGGCCCAGGGGCAAATTGTCGGCCTGCTCCACCTGCAAACCCCCGCCGAACAGCCCGGCCTGACCCCTGCCCAACAGCAGTTAGCCGTCCACGCCAGCGAACAGATCGGACTGGCCCTTTCCAATTTGATCCTGCGGGAAAAATTGCAGCGGCAGGCCGTACACGACGACCTGACCGGCCTGTATAACTACAGCTACATGGAGGGCAGCCTGGAGCGCGAGCTGTATCTGGCCCGCACCACCAGCGCCCCGGTCAGCATCATCATGCTGGACCTGGATCATTTTAAAGACCTCAACACCCAGTTCGGCCACCCGCGCGTCAACCAGTTCCTGCGCCAGTTTGGCCGCCGTCTGCGCCAGGTGGTGCGGGCAGAAGATGTGCCCTGCCGCTACGGCGGAGATGAATTTCTCGTCGTCCTGCCCCACACCGACCTGAACCAGGCCGTGGAATTGGCCGAAACCCTGCGCGTTCAAATTCGCTCTCTGCCGATCCAAAGCGAATCCGCGCCCACCCACTTCATTTCTGCGTCCATCGGCGTGGCCTGCTCTCAGGAACACGGCCTGACCATTGAAGAGCTGCTCGAGGCAGTGGATCGGGCGGTGTACCAGGCCAAAGCCCAAAACGACTGCGTGATCATCGCCCCGCCCCGCACGCTGAATCCCTGAAAAGCGGTACAATTAGCTCCGTACAGCCAAACTATCCAACTTGACGGAGCCATCCCATGAAGAACCTCAAGCGCATTTTGGCGCTGCTGAGTTTGCTGTTTTTGGCCGCCTGCGCCCCGGCTGCCGAGCCTTTTCAGCCGGGCGGGTGGGTCAACGGGCCAATCAACGAAACCCAACCCGGCGCATCCGATATTTTTGTCGTCACGGTGGCCGCCGCGGGCGACCCTGTCGGCATTGATTTCAGCGGGTCAGTCACCAGCGGCTCGGTGCGCGCCGTCCTCAGAGACCCCAGCGGCCAGATCCTGTGGGAGCAGGCAGCCCCCGCCGTGCCCGGCCCCTTCGCCTATACCACCACCCTGCGCCCCGAAACCCCTGGGGAGTACCAGTTGGGATACGCCTGGGAGGCCAACACCCAGGCCTCCTATTCCATCGTGTGGCGGCCTGAAGAAATGGTGCGGCCCAGTCTGACCCCGGTGATCCTCGTCCCCGGCATCAGCATGATCCTGGTGGCCCTGGCGTTTTTGGCCTACAGCCTGGTGCGCCGCCTGCCCTTCCGCTACTTCCTCTTCGGCGGGCTGGCCTGGGTGGTGACGGTGGCGCTCAAGTTTGCCTGGGCTATCCCCTTCAACACCCCCATCTACAAATTCCTGACAGAAAACCTGCCCGCGGCGCTGGGCTTTCCCGTCTTCTATCTGTATGTCGGGCTGCTCACCGGCGTTTTCGAAGTGGCCCTCACCTGGCTGGTGCTGCGCTACACGCGCCTGGGCAAGGCCCCCTGGCGGGCGGCTTTGGCCTTTGGCATCGGCTTTGGCGCGCTGGAGGCCTTTCTGCTGGGCGCAAATTCGCTGGTGGGCACGGCCACAGCCCTGCTCCTGCCGAATATCCTGCCCCTCTCCACGCTGGAGACCGTGGCCCAGGCCAACAACTGGATGTACAGCCTGATGCCCTCGTGGGAACGCTTCTTCACGGTGTGGATTCACATTTTTTGCAACACCATGCTCTTCCTGGGCGTGGCCCAATCGCGTCCCAGCCGCATGTGGGCGGCTTTCATCTATAAATCCCTCATTGACGCCCTGGCTGCCTGGGTGCAGGTGGCGGGGATAACGGATGTTGGCTCGCTGTGGATGGTAGAAGCCGCTATCGCCATCTGGGGCGGGCTGGGTTGGTGGGCGGTGGTGCGCTGGGTGCAGCCGCGCTACCCCGCCGAGACGCCGCCCGCGCCAGCCTCGCCGTCTGAAACGCAGGCCGCGCCCCTGTAATTATCTTCCCCAGTGCATGCACAAACACGAGGGGCGGTTTTGGGGCCGCCCCTCGTTGATTCCCAATCCGTTTCGGCAGGCAGCCTTACACCCCCAGGCCCTTCAGCAAGAACCCTACCCCATAGGCCACGCCCGCCGCCAGCCCGCCCACCACCAGCATCTCCAGCCCGCTGCGCCAAAAATTGCGCTCAGTTACCAATACCTTGGCCGCCCCCAGCCCAAACAAAGCCAGAGCCGAAAGCCCCAAAGCCGTGAAGAAGGTGGTATCCTGCGGCAAGCCCAAAGCAAAGATCCAATCAGCCAGATAGGCCAGCAAGGGAATGGCCCCTGCCAGGCAAAAGGCCCCAAAGGTGGTCAAAGCTTCCCACAGCGGGTTGCGCGTCTCCTTTAGCAAGCCCAGCTCTTCCACCATCATGGCGTCCACCCAGCGCTGCGGATCGCGCGTCTTAATCGCCAGCATCTGGGCGGCGTCCTCCGGCGGGTAGCCCTGCTTGAGATACAGCTCCAAAAGCTCAGCGCGTTCGCCGTCGGGGAAATTTTCCACCTCCCAGGCCTCGCGGGCGCGTTCACGCTCATAGAATTCCTTCTCGCTCTTAGAGGACAGATACGCACCGGTGGCCATCGAAAAGCCGTCCCCCAGCAAATTGGCCAGCCCTAAGATCAAGATAATGCTGGCGTTCAGCTCCGCCCCCACCACGCCCGAAACCACCGCAAAGGTGGTGATAATTCCATCCAGGCCGCCGTACACCAGGTTGCCCAAATAGGCCGACCCCACCCCGCCGTGATGCTCATCCGCCTGTTGAATCCGTTTGACCTCATGCGCGCGGGCCGCCGCTTTGCGGTCTCCGGCAGCGTACGCCTTGCGCGCTTCTTCCAGCCGTTTCGAAATGCTCATCGTTCACCTCATTGCTGTCCAGGGTATTCAAGCCGCCGTCCATTATACTCCCGCTCGCGCGCCGAAAAACCCGGCTGGACGACTCCCCCTGCCTATGGTATAATCCCCCCGCTTAATCCATCTCACACGCCTGCCTGACCGTCCGCTGCGTGCCCCCCTGGGGGTGGCGGCCGGAGTGAGGGCGGCGGAGGAAAATAACGCAAAAGGAGAATACCCAAACCCTATGGCTACCATCATCTCGATGAAAGCCCTGTTGGAAAGCGGCGTCCACTTCGGTCACCGCACCAACAAGTGGAACCCCTCGATGAAGCCCTATATCTTCACCGAGCGCAACGGCATCCACATCATTGACCTGCAGCAAACCGTCAAAGCCCTCACGGCGGCCTACAACCTGGTTCGCGACACCGTGCAAAACGGCGGCTCCGTCATGTTTGTCGGCACCAAGCGCCAGGCTCAAGAGACCATCCGCGACGAAGCCATCCGCTGCGGCATGCCCTACGTCACCGAACGGTGGCTGGGCGGCATGCTCACCAACTGGAGCACCATCAACAAACGCATCCAGGAGCTTGACCGCCTGGAACGCATGCACGAAACCGGTGAAATCACCCGCCTGACCAAAAAAGAAGGCCTGATCATTGACCGCGAAATCAAGCGCCTGGAAACCCGCCTCAGCGGTGTGCGCAAGATGAAAAATGTGCCCGACCTGCTCTTCATTGTGGATGTGGGCCGTGAATCCACCGCAGTGCACGAAGCCAATCTGAAAAACATCCCGATCCTCGCCATGGTGGATACCAACTGCGATCCCTCCGGTGTGGATTATGTGATCCCCTGCAACGATGACGCCATCCGCGCCATCAAGCTGGTGGTCGGCAAAATCGCTGACGCCGTCCTGGAAGGCAAAGGCATGCGTAAGGATGAGGACATGGAGAAGGAATTGGCCGCCGAAAGCGCTGCCGCCGCTCCCCGCCCCGCCCCCGCCCGCCCGCGGCTGACTGTGGATGCGGAAATGGAAGAAGGCGATCTGCTGGGTGAATCCACCATCGCCAAATTGGCCGCCAAGGACGAAACCGACTCCGAGGCCGAGGCCTAATCCGCACAGCTCCATGGACAAGAAACCTGGCAAGGGGCGCAAGCCCCTTGCTTTATGGAACGGAAACCAACCACCGGTTATCAACAGAAGGGATGTAAAGAATGGCTATTACTACTGAACAAATCAAAGAGCTGCGCGCCTCCACCGGTGCGGGCATTTTGGACTGCCGCAAGGCCCTCGAACAAGCTAACGGCGATATGGCCGCTGCTTTGGATTACCTGCGCGAGAAAGGTCTCGCCACGGCTGCCAAGCGCGCCGAACGCCAGGCCAGCGAAGGCGTGGTGGAAATTTATTCCCACGGCAGCGGCCGTGTGGGCGTGATGGTGGAACTGAACTGCGAAACCGATTTCGTGGCCCGCTCCGAGGCCTTCCGCAATCTGGCGCACGAACTAGCCCTGCAGGTGGCTGCCACCTCTCCCCTCTACATCCGCGAGGAAGACATCCCCGCCGATGTTTTGGAACACGAAGCCAAAATCGCGACCGCCAAGGCGCGCGAAGAAGGCAAGCCGGATGCCATCATCCCCCGCATCGTGGAAGGCACCCTCAACAAGTACAAGGATGAATTCGTCCTGCTGCGCCAGGCCTACATCCGCGACGACAGCATCAGCATCCAGCAGCTCATCAACCAGAACGTCGCCTCCATCGGCGAAAATGTCATCGTCCGCCGCGTTGTGCGGTGGGCGCTGGGTGAAACAACCCAGGAAGAATAATCCACCCAAGGCCAACCCCACGGTTGGCCTTTTTTTTGACTGGAGGTAGCTGCATGGAAGGACTGCAATTCCGCCGGATTTTGCTCAAGCTGAGCGGCGAAGCCCTGGCAGGTGATCAAGGCACGGGCATTGACCCCCAGGCCGCCGGACACATCGCCGAACGCGTGCGCGAAGTGCGCCAGATGGGTGTGGACGTGGCCATCGTCATTGGCGCGGGCAACCTGTGGCGCGGGCGCACCGGCATCGGCCTGGGCATGGACCGCGCCACCGCCGACTACATGGGCATGCTCGCCACCGTGATGAACGCACTGGCCCTCATGGACGCCCTGGAAAATATCGGCGTGGTCACGCGCGTGCAATCCGCCATCGAAATGCGCTCGGTCGCCGAGCCGTATATCCGCCGCCGCGCCATTCGCCATCTGGAAAAAGGCCGCGTGGTCATCTTCGGCGGCGGCACGGGCAACCCCTACTTCTCCACCGACACCGCCGCGGCCCTGCGCGCCATGGAAATTGACGCGGATGTGCTCATTAAGGCCACCAAGGTGGACGGCGTGTACGACTCGGACCCCCACCGCAACCCTGATGCCGTGCGCTTCGACCGCCTGAGCTACATTGAAACTCTCAACCGCCGCCTGGAAGTGATGGACAGCACCGCCATTTCACTGTGCATGGAAAACAAACTGCCCATCCTGGTGCTCAACCTGTGGGATGAAACCGCCCTGCGCCGCGCCCTTCTGGGTGAATCGTCCGGCACGTTGGTCACAGCCGACTGAGGCTGTTCATGTAAACACCCCACCGGCGGGTTTGGAAGGCAGCTTCCAGGCTCGCCGGTTTTTTATTCCCCCGTCATGCCGCATAAGGCACGCGATACGGCCCACAATTCCGCCGCCAGATCGGCGCGCTGGGCTGTGCGGCTGGGGGTCTTGGACTGCAAGTCGCGCCAATAGAAATCCGCGCTGGTTTGCAGCGCCGCCTGTGCGCATAAATACACCACCGTCTGCGCCGGAACCTGCGGCGGGCGGCCCTTTTTGGCGCGCTGCGCCCAAACCCAGGAGGAAATCCCCCGCGGGCCTTTGACGCCGATATCCGTGCGGATCAGCCCTGGGTCCACGGCAAAGGCGCGCACTTCCTGGGGTGGGAAGCGCCGGTTCAGTTCATAGGTGAAGAGCACATTGGCCAACTTGGAGACCTTATAGGCCCACAAGCCCAAGTACAGGCGCGGGCGGGCTGCTCGTTCGGGGTTCATCCAGGTGCGGTAGTGCGAGGCCGAGCTGACCGTCACCACCCGCCCGCCGCCCGGCGCAGCCCGCAGCGCGTCCATCAGCTCCGCCGTCAGCAGAAAAGCGGCCAGATGGTTCACCGCGAAGGTGCTTTCCACCCCATCCTCGGTCCACACCCGCCGTTCGGCATAGATGCCGGCGTTGTTCACCAGCGCCGCCAGCGGCGGGAAATCCCCACCCGCCAGCAGGCCGCGAATTTCGGCGGCGGCCCGCCGCACCTGGGCCTGCGAAGACAGATCCGCCAGGCAGTACGCCGCGCGCACCTGAGGGTAGGCCGCCCGCAGGCGCGCCTCGGCCTGTTGGCAGCGCTCTGCGCTGCGCCCTATACCAATCACCGCCGCCCCCTGCCCTGCCAGCGCCAATAAGCTCTCCCAGCCAATCCCCGAAGTCGCCCCGCTGACCACCACCGTTTTTCCCACCAGGCGCTGCTCGCTGTTCATCGCTGCTCCCTTCTGCTGCCTCTCAAAAGTGAATCCCCTCTGGTGTATTGTACTGGAAGCGCGCTTTTTTGACACCCGCGCGCGGCGTTTCCGGTATACTGGAAGGGTATGACCCCCGCAGCCTCCCTTCGCACAGGAGCGAACTTGCCTATGCCTTCTTACATCCTGATCACCGGCGCGTTGGGCGGAATCGGCACCCGCATGGCCCGCGAACTGGCCCTCCGCGGCTATTCCCTCTGGCTGGTGGACCAGCGCCCCGACGAACAAGCCTTCGCCGCCGAGATTCAGCGTATCTACGGGGTTGAAACGCGCTTCACGGCGCTGGACGTCACCAACGTCGCCGCCCGCGCCGACTTTCTGCAGGCGCAGGCCGCGGCTGGCGCGCGCTTTTGCGGCCTGATTCACATCGCCGGGCGCGACTTTGAAGGCGCCTTTTTAGAAAAATCCCGCGATCAAATCGTGTACCTCTCGCGCCTGATCATCGAAGCTAACCTGGACCTCACCCACGGCATCCTCAGCCTGCGCGACCCCGACCGCCGCTTTTTGCTCATCAGCATCTCCAGCCTGGCGGGCTTTTTCCCCATGCCCTACAAGGCCACCTACGCCGCCGCCAAGCGCTTCCTGCTGGATTTTTCGCGCGCCCTGCACGAAGAAATCCGTGAATTTGCCGACGTGCTGGCGGTGTGTCCGGCGGGGCTGCCCACCACAGCCGAATCGCGCCGCAAAATCGCCGCACAGGGCTTTTGGGGCCGCGTCACCACTGTGGATACCGACCGGGTGGTGCGCCGCGCGGTGGAGCTGGCCCTGCGCGGGCGCTCGGTGTATGTGCCTGGGGTGCTCAACCAGATCTTTGCCGCCCTGGGCGGTTTGCTGCCGCCCGCCTGGGTGGCCCTGTGGGTGGGGCGCCGCTGGCGCAGTGCCCAGCAAAAAGTGCGCGCCATGCTGCAAACCCAAGACGGCCAGGAAACCTGAACCGCTCCGGTCAACATTGCCGATTTTCCTGACTTGACACACCCCCTCTGAATGCATAGAATATTTTGCATAGGGGGTGTTTTGACAACGCTGTCCGGCTTTTTTTTGGGCTGTACCGCCGGATGAGTTGTTTTTTGTTTATCTGTTCCATATCGGAAACCATCATCCATTGCACAACCGTTTAACAGCCCCATATTTGCAGTACCTGAGGATCCCTTCAGGCGTCGTTCACTTTCCCCCCTACCCTTCATTTCATCAGGAGCAGAAAGCACATGAACCGTCCGTCCTCAATTTTTTCGTGGTTACGAGTCCCCCTGGTGCTCGTGCTCGCCGCCGGTCTTTTGCTCACCGGCTGCCAGCAGGAGAAAACCATCAAAATCGGCTACGTAACCGAACAAACTGGCGTGGAAGCCTATATCGGCCAGGCCACCGTCCCCGCCCTGCAGGATTACATTGACGAGGTCAATGCGGCGGGCGGCGTGGGCGGTTATAAATTGCAGTTGGTGGCCTACGACACCCGCTCTGAGGTCACCGATGCGGTCTCCGTCACCAAACGGCTGATCGAGCAAGACCGCGTCACCGCCGTCATCGGCCCGTCGTGGTCCGCCGCGGCCATCCCCATGGCTGAGATCGCCGACACCAACAAGGTTCCCATCATCGCCACCACCGCCTCCAACGTCAACGTCACCGTGGACGAAAAGGGCGAATTGAATCCCTTCATGTTCCGCGTGTGCTTCATTGATCCCTATCAAGGCTTTGCTCTGGCCGATTACGCCTATAACGAACTCGGCAAACGCAAAGTGGCCTTCCTCACGGATGTGGCCTCGCCCTACTCGGTCGGCATCCAGCGCTACTTCGCCGAGCATTTTGTGGAACTGGGCGGTGAGGTGGTGGCCGAAGAAGGCTATCAGACCGGCGACACCGAATTCCGCGCGCAGCTGGCCAAAGTGAAAGACTCCGGCGCGGATGTGCTGGTGGCTCCCGCCTACACCTACCGCGACGCAGGCCTGATCGGCCAGCAGATGAACGCCCTCGGTCTGACCATCACCGTCATGGGCGCGGACGGCTGGTTTGTGGACGACCTGCTCTCGATGGCGGGTAAGGAATTGGAAGGCGCGTATTTGACCAACGGCGTCTCCACCGACGACCCGGCCTTCGCCCCCTTCAACGCTGCTTTTGAAAAGAAGCACAACGTCAAAGCCAATATCTACACCTACTACACCCTCGACGCCATGTACGCCATCAAGTACGCGCTCGATCAGGCCGTCCAAAAAGTCGGCAGTCCCGACCCGGTGGCCGTGCGCGATGCGTTGGAAAACATGAAGGATGTTCAGGTCTTCACCAGCAAAATGACGATGGAGCCGGACACCCACAACCCCCACAATAAGCCCATTCTGATCATGACCATCAAAGACAGCAAATGGGAAATTGTGAAAACCTTTATCCCAGGTCAGTAAGGCAGAGCCAGACTCCACGTTGAAGCCCGGGGTGTTCGCGGCCAACAACCGCGAACACCCCCTGGAAAAAAGGATAAGCCCATGGAATTGTTCTTTCAGCAAATCGTCAGCGGTATCTCAATCGGTGCGGTGTATTCCTTACTGGCAGTCGGCTACGCATTGGTGTACAGCGTGTACAACTTCACCAACTGGGCCTTCGACGCCTTCATGGCGTTCGGCGCGTTTATGGCCTTTTACGCCATATCGCTCTTTTTTATGCCGTTTTGGGCCGCTGCACTCATTTCCATTGTGTTGACCATTGTGCTGTCGGTGGGGTCAGAGCGCCTGGCCTACCGGCCGCTGCGGCTGCGCAAAGCCCCGCGCTTGTTCATGATGATCTCGGCTATGGGCGCCAACCTGATGATCGTCAACCTGCTCAACCTCATCTTCGGGGGCTCCTTCCGGCGCTTCCCTGTGGATGCAGCCAAGCCCTTCTTCATCGGCAACGTCTCCATCGGGCGCATGGACCTGCTGGCAGGGGCCATCTCCTTCGCCATCCTGGCCCTGCTGTGGTGGTTCCTGTACCGCACCAAACCCGGCCTGGGGGTGCGCGCCAGCAGCATTGACATCATGACCGCCTCGCTGATGGGGGTCAACAACGACGCCGTGGCCTTCATCATCTTTGCGGTCACCGGCGCGCTGTCTTCGGTGGCGGGCGTTTTTTACGGCATCAAATACGCGGTCTTCCCCTACATGGGCCTGGTGACCATCAAAGCCATGATCGCCAGCATCGTCGGCGGGCTGGGCAGCCTGCCTGGGGCCGTGGTCGGCAGCCTGATTTTGGGCGTGCTGGAAACCCTGGTGGCGGGCTACATCTCCTCCACCTACCGCGACTTATTCTCGTTCTTATTCCTGGTCATCATCCTGCTCTTCTTCCCCAACGGGTTAATGGGCAAATCGGGTGATGAAAAACTCTAAGGAAAGGTGCAGCCATGGGATACATTAACGCGATCATCATCCTGGGCGGCATCAACGTCATCGCCGCGCTGGGAGTAGCCATCCTCACCGGATACACCGGCCTGTTCTCCATCGGCCACGCCGGATTCATGGCCCTGGGCGGGTACATGTGCGCCATCATGGTCATGGAATTCAACGTCCCCTTTGCCATCGCCCTGCTTATCGGCGGAACCTTCGCCGGGCTGTGCAGCTTCATCATCGGCTACCCGGCCTTCCGCAGCCGTCTGCGCGGGGACTACTTCGCCATCGCCACCCTGGGCTTTTCAGAAGCTATCCGCCTGGTGCTGAACAACACCTACGAGGTGGTGGGCGGCGCATTCGGCTATATGGGCATGTCCACCCTCACCACCCTGCCCGTCATTCTCATCGCTGTGGCGTTGGCGCTGTACTTCGCCCACATGTTCGTCACCTCGCAGTACGGCAAAAACTGCATCGCCGTCAGCCAGGATGAAGTGGCCGCCCAGATGATGGGCGTCAACCTGCTGCGCACCAAGCTGATTGCCCTGTTCATCAGCGCATTTTATGCCGGGGTCGCCGGGGGGTTGCTGGGCTTTTACATGGCCTACCTCTCGCCCTCCTTCTTCTCCATCACCCGCTCCTCCGACCTGCTGGCGGCGGTGGTCTTTGGCGGCATTCAGTCCCTCATCGGCCCCTTCATCACCGCCTTCGTGCTCATCGCCGTGCCCGAACTGCTGCGCTTCTTTGCTGAATGGCGTTTGGTGGTCTACGGCTTGCTCTTCGTGGTGGTCATGCTCTTCCGCCCCCAGGGTCTGCTGGGGTATGTGGAAATGAACTTCGCTTTTGCCCGCCGGTGGTGGAGCAAACTCACCGCCAAAAAAGACGCCTCCGCCAAAGGAGGTGCAGCATGAGCACGGCCATCCTCTCCCTTCGCGATCTCACCGTAGACTTCGGCGGCGTGCGCGCCGTCAACCAGGTGACGCTGGATATTCAGCCCGGCGAACTGGTGGGCCTCATTGGACCCAACGGCGCGGGTAAAACCACCGTGTTTAACCTCATCACCAATTCCATCCAGGCCACCTCCGGCGACATCCTCTTCCAGGGTAAGAGCATCCGCAACAAAATGCCCGACGCCATCTGCCGCATGGGCATCAGCCGCACCTTCCAAAATATCCGCCTCTTCCCGCAGATGAGCGTCTACGAGAATGTGGAGCTGGCGCTGCACAACGCCCCGCGCTATTCCATCCTGGAAGCCTTCGTGCGCACGCCCCGCGCCAGCCGCATTGAAAAAGAGACCCGCCAGCGCGCCTTTGAACTGCTGGAAATGGTCAGTCTGAAGGACTATGTGCACGAAAAAGCCGCCAATTTGCCCTACGGCCTGCAGCGCCGCCTGGAAATGGCCCGGGCGATGGCCGCCAACCCCTCGCTGCTGCTGCTGGATGAACCCGCGGCGGGCATGAACGAAGATGAATGCAACGATCTGATCAAGCTCATCCGCCAAATCCACACCCAAATGGGCTACGCCATCATCATGATCGAACACCACATGAACGTCGTCATGGATCTCTGCGCCGGGTCGCGCATTTACGTCCTCAACCTGGGCAGCATCCTGGCTGTGGGCAGCCCCGCCGAAATTCAAAGCAACCCCGACGTCATCAAAGCCTACCTTGGGGAGCGCCGAAATGTCCGCTAACTCACCTTTATTGGATGTTCAGAACCTGGTGGTGCATTACGGGGGCATTTGCGCCCTGAACAGCGTCAACCTGCACGTCGACTCGGGCGAAATTGTGGCCGTCATCGGCGCCAACGGCGCGGGCAAATCCACCCTGATGCGCACCATCGCCGCCGTCAAAACCTTCACCTCCGGGGCGGTGCTGTTCAACGGCCAGCCGCTGAAGAAGGACGCCTCGCGCGTGGTGCGCGACGGCATCACCCTGGTTCCCGAAGGCCGCCGCATCTTCGCCCCCCTGACGGTGCGCGAAAACCTGATGTTGGGTGCCTACACCCGCTCAGACCGTAAGGAGCAGGAGGAAACCCTGGAAGAAATCTACGCGCTCTTCCCGCGCCTGAAGGAGCGCCTGCACCAGCGCGGCGGCACCCTCTCCGGTGGGGAACAGCAGATGCTGGCCGTGGCCCGCGCCATGATGTCGAAACCGCGCCTGTTGCTGCTGGATGAGCCTTCGCTGGGTCTGGCCCCCATCGTCATTGACGCCATGTTCGACGCCATCGTCAAGCTCAACCGCGAGCTGGGCCTCACCATTCTGGTGGTGGAACAAAACGCCTCGCTGGCCTTGGAAATGTGCCACCGCGCCTATGTGCTGGAAACGGGCACCATCCGCATGGAAGGCCGCGGCAGCGATCTGCTGCAGGATAAGCGTGTGATGGAAAGCTACCTGGGCATCACCGGCTGATTGAGTCCCACTTTGCCGAAACATAAACGAGACGCCGCGCGGCGTCTCGTTTTTTGTCTATCTCGCGGCGGCCCGTCAGGCCTGGGCGGTTTCCATGCACTGACGGATCCTCCAGGCGGCCAGGGTGAGCCAGCGGGAAGGCGCTTTCTTCTGACCGAACTCCCACTCCTTCCAGGCCGTCCACACAGACTCCAGGGTAAAGCGCCCCTGCGGGTCGGCTTTGGCGCTCATGGTGTCCAGCATATCGTGCAGGCGGGGGTCGCCGCGCAGCCACGGGAAGCGCGAGAGGACGTCCAGCACATGCATCAGGTCATACCAGACAAAAGGCACTTTCAGTTTGCGGAAATCGGTGCCCATAAAAAACATATAGGGGTGCTGGGTCTCGCTCTGCGTCCACAAGCTGAGCAGGGTCTCCGCCCCCGTGCGGGCGGCAGGGCCGTCGCGCAGGCTGTCCTCCGCCGCCGCCAGTGCCTTGAGCATGGCCAGGGTCGCGAAGGGGCAGGGGTCGGCTTTTCGCCCCGGCCCGCGAAAGCTGCCCAGCTCTTTGGAAACCACACAGGGCCAACCGTTCTCCCGCACCAGTCCGGTCAGATACTGGAGGGCTTTCTGCACCGCTGGTTCGTGTTCATAGCCGAGCCGGAGCAGAGCAGAGACGATCAGCGGCGCATCGCACAGCGCCCAACCCCATTGATCCTGGCCCGTTCCGCCGTAATGTTCGGCGATGTTCATGGGCAGCCGGAAGGGGCCTTCGGGGGAAGCCTGTTCCAAAATGCGCTCGACAATCCCATTCACGCCGGGGTCAGCCGCCCTCAGTCCCAGTTCCGCCAAAAAAGTGAGCTTGTGAAAGGGTTGGCTGGCGCTTTTGTGACTGGCCAGCACCGTGCCCGGCCAGCCTGCCAGCTCCGCCAGCAGCTTCTGCACCAGCGGGCTGGCCAACATGGCCACCCGCGCCGTCTGCACCGCGGGGTCGCTTTCCGGCTGGTTCAGCACATCGCGCCGGGTGCGGTATGCAATCCAGTCCTCCCCTTCCAACAGCCAATCCACAGGAATCTGCATGATTCTTTCCTCCATCCTTGGCGGGAGCCGGCAGCCTCACCACACCCCTGGGAAGAGGCGAAAGCGCACCTGCCGGGCGTAGTCGGCGTAGCCTGGCAGCTCCGCCAAAAGGGTGCGGTCTTCCAGCACGGTACGCACCATCAGCAGTACGGCGCTCAGGCCGCTGACCGCGAAAGCCCACCAGGAAGCCAGCAAGAGGGAGATGGTCAGTTCGTACATAATCGCCCCCAGGTAGCCTGGGTGGCGCACGTAGCGATACGGGCCGCCGCTGACCACCGTGTGCCCGCGCTCCCCCTGAATGCGCACAACCTGCGAAAAAAACGCGTTTGAAGCCGTGGCCCACACCACCAGAGCATATCCCAGAGCGCACACCACCAGAGCAGCGATCTGAAGCGCGGTTGGGAATTCGCCCGTCCAGCCGTAACGCTGGTCCAGACCAGCGGAAATGTAGCGAGCCAACTGCAGCAGTCCCACCAAGCTCAGGAGAACCGTATCCCAGGACTTAGCCCCCTTGCGCGGCCCCAAACGCTCGGCCAGGAGAGTCGGGTTGGTGCGCAGAATAACCACGGCTGTCGCCGCAGTCCAGGCAGCTATCACCGCCAGGGCAGCCCAGCCCGGCCACCAGTCTATTCGTCCGGCGGACACAAACAGGGCAGCGCCCATGACGGCCAGCCCCATCGTTTCCCGCACGGCGTACCGCACAATCAACTTCGTGTTCATCGGCTCTCCAATCACACAGAAGGCGGTTTATCGTTTCATTCACCGGCTGGCTGAGGAGTTGGCTGAAATATGCCGACTTATTGGAAATTCGCTTGGGGAGCCCCCCTAAAAACTCAGTCAGGCGCGCGCGGTGGGGGCGCCCATTTTCCAGAAAATCAGCCCCACCAGGATACCCGCGGCGGCCAGGCCCAGGCCAAATTCGGTGGTGAAGTAGAA
Source organism: Levilinea saccharolytica (assembly GCF_001306035.1). Taxonomy (GTDB): domain Bacteria; phylum Chloroflexota; class Anaerolineae; order Anaerolineales; family Anaerolineaceae; genus Levilinea; species Levilinea saccharolytica. Next base: position 124,992 of record NZ_LGCM01000065.1, on the reverse strand, counting down.
CGTCTTGCCGGTGTCGAGCGTCAGGGGATCCAGCACGGCCTGAATGATAAAGTTGTGCCCGCCGTGCAGCAGCACCGCCGTCCACAGGCTGCCGCTTTTCAGGCGCAGCCAGGTAAAGGGGAAACTGATGCCCAACACCATCACGGCAAAGCACAGCCACCCAAACCACACCGGCGTGCTGGAACGATAGTCGCTGAATAAAATCAGCGGGGTATGCCAAAGCAGCCAGATCAGTCCGGAGAGGAGTGAAACGCGCACCCAGTCCAGGTCCTTGGCCATCTCCGGCACCAAAAACCCGCGCCAGCCAAGCTCTTCCCCCAGGGCGGTGATGCCCGTGCCCAAGGTGGCCAGAAGGAGCAGAGTCACCAACCCCTGCACCGAGCCCATGCTGGCAAGGGTGTCCGCGTTCACCTGGCCCAGCCCAAAAGCCCACACCAGGCCGTAGACGACACCCGCATAAACAAAGGGCAAAAAGTAGCTGAGGAGCTGCCAGCGGGTCTGTCCCCAGCGCCAGCCCAGGCCGCGCAGGGATTTATAGCAGATGCGGCTGGTGAGGATGGCGGCGATGCCGGGGCACCACATCAGAACAGCGGTGAGGCCGCCCTGCGTGCCCAGGCCCATGCCGATCATGGGGATATACAGCAAAAAGCTGAGCCCAAAGGTGATCCCCAGAAAAATCAAAATGGGCTTACGGCGAAAAACGATCATGGATAAAACTCCTCGCTCGGGATATTGATTAAATTATACCGCTCAGGCTGCGGCAAACAGCCTGGAAAACCCCGGGTAAGCCGCCAGGGGGATGATTTCAAAGGTGATCAGCCCCTCTTTCACCAGCGGCAGGGTCGCCAGGGCTGCCTCGGCCTCCTCAGCATCTCGACATTCCAGAATCAGCACCGCGCTGTGGGCATCCTGACGGAAATACAGCTCGCGAATGGTGCCGGCCTGATAAAGCTCCCAGGCGCGGGCAGCCTCGGCCTTCAGGTGCGGCTGAAAGCGCTCCGCGGGGATGCCCTCGGCTTCTTTCTCAATCGCCAATATTTTCATGGTGTGAATCCTTGTGCAAAGTCAAGGCCGGCAGCATCCTGCGGCCCATGTGTAATGAAATTATACAATCAACTATTCCAGCGTCTGTACATCACAGCCGAATCAATTCACCCCACCCGCCCAGAAATTGCTCTGGAGGGGTGGGGTGAGGTTATTTTTGCACGGTGATTTCGCTGCCCCCCCTAGGCCCCCTTCTGGCGCAGATAGGCGCTGACATCCGCGTTGTAGACCGCATCCTCCAGCCATTCCGTCAGCCAGGGCGTGCCCTCGTCTTCCCAGGTGGCCGTGAACACCTTGCGGCCGTCCACCACGGGCGACTCGCACCACCAGCGCATGGGCGGGGTCTTGCTGTCGCGCAGGCGCAGCGTCTCCAGGCGCACAAAATCACCGCTGACCGGATCAAACTCAAAGGTGAAGGTCTGCGTTTCCGCTCCAAAGGGCACGTGCAGTTTGGCCTGCCGCTCGTCCACGCTCTCCCAACGCACCCGCGGGTCGGTGACCAGCGAGACCGGGTAATACATCATCTCAGCCCATAAGCCCTGGTTGGCGGCGCTGTCTACAGCGGGGCCTTCTTCCACCCCAAAGGGCAGTTCCAACCGGCCGCGGCCGTCCCTATAGACTTCGTTGACCTTCATCACCGGCCGCCCCCAAAAGGTGGCCTCCAGGTAGTGGCGGTAATCGTAGCCCGAGCGGTGGGCAAAGCGGATGCGTGCCGGAAAGGTGACGCCCATCACGCGCAGCGTGCCGCGCCCGGTGAGCACCGCCGAATGGATCCGCGGCAGGCGCTCGCCGTACACCCCGCGCAGATAACGTTCCACCGGCTGAGGCAGCCCTGGGGGCAGGGGCACGCTGTCCACCGTCCCCGCCGCCAGGGGCGCCGGCGGGAAAGGCACGGGGCTTTGGCGCAGGCCAAACACCACCCCCAGCACCAGCAGGACAGCCGCATTGATCCAGGCCCCGCGATAGGCCGCTTCCCAATCCAGAATGCACAGCACCAGCGACACCAGTGCGGCCGCCAAAATCACCCCGGCCCAGGCCCGCCGCCGCAGCGCCAGCAGCACCGTCCCCACGGCAAAAGCCAACCCCGCCGCCAGCCAGACCGCCGCGAACAGGCGCATGCCCCCTGCGCCCAGCACCAGTCGGCCGCCCCACAGGGCGGTTTTATACGGCAGCTCGGCCACCTCGGCCAGCGGCCAATAGGCCGCAAAGCCCATCGCATGTACCAGGCCGTGCAGCAGCAGGCCTACCCCAAACAATCCACGAAAAAATCGCATCATTGACTTCATCTTGATCCTCCCAGGCTCAGGCCTGAGTCCCGCGCACAAAAATTTGCACCAGCGCATCCACGGCTGTTTCATGGGTGTACGCGCCGGACGGCGAAAACGACCCTTCAAACAAGTTTTCCAAAATCAGTTGGGTCGAAAACAAACTGTCAAAAGCCATCACCAAAGCCTCGGGGGCCACATCGGCGCGCACCACACCGGCTTCTATCTGGCGCTGAAAAAAGTTCCGCAGGCGGGCAAAATTGCCGCTGCCTCCCTGCACCATGGCCTCGCGCAGCTCCGGCACGTTGCGCGCGTCACAGATCAGCACGCGCAGGATATCCATATGCTCCAGCGTGTCGCGCATCTGGCGCACCGCCATGCGGCGCACATCTTCGGCGTACTCCCCACACAGCTCGGTTTCAAAAGTGGCCGCAAAGCCGCCGGCGTTCATAGTTTCCACACAGGCCGAGAGCAGGTTCATCTTGGTGCCAAAATGACGAAACAGGGTAACCTCGTTCACGCCTGCTTCCTGGGCGATGGCGCGGGTGGTGGTTTGGGCGTAGCCGACACGGCCAAAGAGAGTCAGGGCCGCCTGGATGATGCGCTGGCGGGTGTCTTCCGCCGGCCGCTCGCTAGTTTTTTGCACATTCATGGTTCTCCTCCCTCAGGAAAAAAGCACCGTTCGCGCCGTTTGCGCCCAGGCCTGCAAAGTCTGCGGGCTGGCCGGCTCCCCGTTTTCCTGGGGGATCATGCGCGTCAGCAGGCGCTCAAAGAAGTTCAGTCGGGCCGTATCGGTACGCCCCACAAAGAAACCTTCGCAGCGCGTCTGGAGCAAAGGGCGCACCTTAACCAAATAAGCCTCACGCTGCACGCGGCTGGCGGCGTCGTCACCGCGGTTTAAATCGTGCACCGTGAACAGCGCCGTGGGGCGCTGAGCCAGGGCAGCCTGGTGACCTTCTACAAATTTCTGCGCCTCAGCCAGCCACTGACCAAAGCGCACGCTGCTGCCCAAAATCACGGCGTCGAAGCCGTCCAGATCGCGCACATCCTGCATCTTCAGCACCTGCACGCTGTCCGCGGCAAACGCCGAGGCCTGGGCGAGGATTTGGGCATACTCAGCAGTCACACCGGTGCGGCTGGCGTAAGCGATTAAGATACGATGGGACATGATGACCTCCTCAGATTCGTTGCTGCAAGCAAGTACTTGCATGTTAGTTCTTGCACACAGTATACCGCGCCCTTGTATGTATGTAAGTGATTACTTGCATACATTCCAGATGACATTCTTCCCGGCCTTGCGCGCCAGCTCGATTCGCTTAATTTTTCAAAGCGTGGTATACTACCCGCCGCGATCTCAACAGAGAGATCAACGTATCTGGGAATTGTTTTGAGACTTCCGAATGATTGCCCGACGTAAGCTTGGTCGGGCTTTTTTGTCGCAGTCAGCGCACCTCCGCGAGGAGCCGCTCACACTCTGCGGCAGCTTGGGCAGAAGTCGGGAACATCAAAACAATTCATGAATTTTGAGGAGTTTTGATGACAACCGATTTTACCCAACTGTCCCTGCACCCGCAGCTGGTGCAGGCTGTGACCGAGCGCGGCTACCAAACCCCCACGCCCATCCAATCCGCCCTGATTCCGGTGATGCTCACCGGCAAAGACGTCATCGGCCAGGCCCAGACCGGCACCGGCAAGACGGCTGCTTTTGCCCTGCCTTTGCTGAACAACCTGGAACCCGGCCAGTCTTACGTTCAGGCCCTGGTGGTGGTACCCACCCGCGAACTGGCCCTGCAAGTGGCCGAAGCCGTAACAGAATACGGTCAGTTTTCACAGGTGCGCGTTTTGGCTGTGTACGGCGGCGCCCCCTACCGCCCGCAGATTAACGAACTGCGCCGCGGTGTGGACATCGTCGTGGGCACCCCCGGCCGCCTGATTGACCTGATGAACAAAGAAATCCTCGACCTGCGCCGCGTGCGCACGGTGGTGCTGGACGAAGCGGATGAGATGCTCAACATGGGCTTCATCGAAGACATCGAATCGATCCTGGCTGCCACACCCTTCACCCGCCAAACCGCCCTCTTTTCCGCCACCATGCCGGCCGAAATTCGCCGCCTGGCCGAAAAGTACATGAACGACCCGCAGTCCATCACCATCCGCCGCGAACAAATGACCGTGGAGACCGTGGACCAGCGCTACTATCTGGTGAACGACAGCGACAAACTGGCCGCCCTCACCCGCCTGTTCGAGGTGGAAGACATCACCAGCGCGCTGATCTTCGTGCGCACCCGCAATGAAACCGGCGAGTTGGCCAACGCCCTCACCCTGCGCGGCTTCCCTGCCGAAGCCCTCAACGGCGACATGAACCAGGAATCGCGCGAACGCACCATGTCCCGCTTCCGCCAGAACCTGATCACGGTGCTGGTGGCCACGGATGTGGCCGCCCGTGGGCTGGATATTGACGACATTTCGCATGTGATCAACGTGGGCCTGCCCGAAGACGCCGAATCTTACGTCCACCGCATTGGCCGCACCGGGCGCGCCGGGAAAACCGGCACCGCCATCACCCTGCTCACCCCGCAGGAGCGCCGCCGCCTGGGCTATATCGAACACTTCACCCGCTGCAAGATCAAACGCGGCACGCTGCCCTCCGAAACCGATATCATCGCCTACCGCGAAAAACAGCTCATGGATAAAGTGGGCATGTGGCTGCGCCGCGGGCGCTGCCTGCATGAACGCGAGCTGATCGAGGCCCTGGTGGCCGAAGGCAACGACCCCCTGGCCGTGGCGGCCGCCGCCCTGAAGGTGGCCCGCGCCGACGAAAAACAACGCCCCATCGCCGCCATCACCCCGGTGGTGGAACCCCTGCCCGTGGAGCGCACGCGCGAACGCACCGGCGCCAGCCGCGGCGGCCCCGGCCGTCCGCAGCCCCGCGCCTGGAACGATGCTGCCTCTCACGAGCCGGGCATGGTGCGCCTCAGCCTCAACCTGGGCCGCAAGCACGGCATCGGCCCGGCCGACATCGTGGGCGCCATCGCCCGCCACGCCGAAATCCCTGGCTCGGCCATCGGCAAAATCCACATTCAAGAGAAAACCTCCCTGGTGGATGTCCCTGAAGCCCTGGCCGACCGCGTGATGGCCAAAGCCAGTGAGGTGCGCATCCGCCGTATGGCCATCGCCATGCAGCGCGCCTGAAAGCGCCTCCGATCCCCTCAGCCTGTTTCCCCTGGTTTTCGACCCGCCGTTCCCGTCAAAACCAGGGGTCTTTCTTAACCTTGTGCCCATGAAACCAAAGGAGACCCACCCATGAAAACGATCTTCATCAACCCTCAAGAACAGCGGCTGCGCGCCGGGTGGCGTTTGCTCTTGCAGCTAGTCGCCTTTCTGCTGATCACCTTCCTGGTGCAAATCCCCCTGGGCATCCTCCTGGCCGCTCTGCCCAATCTTACCAGCGGCAGCAACTTGTGGCTGCAATTCCTGCTGCGCCCGCTGACGGGGCTGATCAGCCTGGCGGCGATGGGCTTCAGCTATTGGCTGGCCGCGCGCTTCTTCGACCGGCGTCCCGTGCGCGATTTCGGTTTTCATTTCAGCCCGCGCTGGTGGAGCGACTTTGGTTTTGGGCTTTTCCTGGGGGCCTTCCTGATGGCCCTGGTCTTCGCCGTGGAATATGCCCTGGGCTGGGTCACCATCACCGCCGTGCGCTACCACGCCTACACCGGCATCCCCTTTGGGCTGGGTCTGGCCGCCTCGCTGCTGTTTTACATCTGCGTCGGCTTTTATGAGGAAATGCTCTCGCGCGGCTACCATCTGCGCAACCTGGCCGAAGGCTTTAACTTCGGCCGCCGCTCTCCCAAAACCGCCATTTTCCTGGCCTACGTGCTGTCCTCTTCGATCTTTGGCCTGCTGCACCTGTTTAACCCCAACACCTCGCTCATCAGCACGTTCAACCTGATCCTGGCGGGTATCTTTTTGGGCTTTGCCTACGTGCTCACCGGTGAACTGGCCATCCCCATCGGTCTGCACATCACCTGGAATTTCTTCCAGGGCAGCGTTTTCGGTTTTCCGGTCAGCGGCGGCACGCCTTCGGTGGCCTGGCTGGCGCTGCGTCAGGGCGGCCCCGACCTGTGGACGGGGGCAGCCTTTGGCCCCGAAGCAGGTCTGCTGGGTCTGCTGGCCATGTTCCTGGGCATCCTGCTGACGGCTGGCTGGCTGCGCCTGCGCGGGCAGCCCCTGGCCGTGCAAACCCGCCTGGCTGAGTACCCATCTCCGGCGACTTCCATGCCAAAGAGGGATGAATTTGAGGAAAATTTGGGCAATATTAACCATTTAACTTAAATTTGTGTTATAGTACACGAGCCTTGTTCGTCTCGTGTTGCGTTGAATCACCGCCGGAACAGTTCAGGTTCGGCGGTGTTTGTTTACAGACGCAGCCTGTCAAACCTCAGGAGAGGATGAAAGATGGAAGTAAAACTGTATGTTGGAAACCTGTCATACAACACCACAGCGGATGAACTCCGCACGGCGTTTGCTGAGGCAGGGACGGTATCGTCTGTCGATATCATCATGGATCGCATGACGGGAACCTCGAAGGGCTTCGCCTTTGTGCAAATGAGCACCCAGGCCGAGGCGGAAAAGGCTATCCGTATGCTGAATGGTTACCGCCTGGGCGGACGCGAGCTGAAAGTCAGCGTGGCGCGCCCTAAGGAAGAAGGCGGGTCGGGCGGCTTCGGCGGCCCGCGCCGTTCAGAAGGCGGGTTCGGGCGTCGCCCTGGCGGCCCCGGTGGGAATCGAGATAATCGCGGCGGGCGCGGCGGCGGAGATCGACGCGGCGGCGGCGGTGGTTACTACCAGTAAGTCACACAATTTTTTTAATTTCACAAAGGATAAAAAGCAATGTCAGAACGGATCATCGGAACGGTTAAGTGGTTCAATAACACCAAGGGTTTTGGTTTCCTCTCGCAGGACAACGGCGCGGATGTGTTTGTTCACTTCTCCGCCATTCAGAGCGACGGCTACCGCAGCCTCGAAGAAGGCCAGAAAGTGGAATTCACCATCGAAAAAGGCCCCAAGGGCCTGCAGGCGTCGAACGTCACCATCGTTCGCTAATCACTCTATCAAAATCACGAACACCCCGCCTGAAAATGGCAGGGTGTTTTCTTTTTAATCCGTGCCCTATTTCCGGGGAGGGGCCGGGCACGGCGAGGCCGTTGCAGAATGTGATTTAGGTGTAAACCGCCGTGCCCCTACGGGCACGCGGCCTGGGTTGGGACACGGCGAGGCCGCTGCGGGATGTGATTTAGGTGTAAACCACCGTGCGCCCACGGGTACGCGGCCTGGGTTGGGGCACGGCGAGGCCGCTGCGGGATGTGATTTAGGTAAAAACCGCCGTGCCCCTACGGGTACGCGGCCTGGGTTGGGACACGGCGAGGCCGCTGCGGGATGTGATTTAGGTGTAAACCGCCGTGCGCCCACGGGTACGCGGCCTGGGTTGGGGCACGGCGAGGCCGCTGCGGGATGTGATTTAGGTGTAAACCGCCGTGCGCCCACGGGCACGCGGCCTGGGTTGGGACACAGCGAGGCCGCTGCGAAATGTGATTTAGGTGTAAACCGCCGTGCGCCCACGGGTACGCGGCCTGGGTTGGGGCACGGCGAGGCCGCTGCAAGATGTGCTTTAGGTGTAAACCGCCGTGCCCCTACGATGGTCAATGGCGTTCGCGATGACATGCCCGGGCGGGGCTGCCTGCTGCGTGCGATGAAACAGGGCTTCTTCCCGTCCTTCCTTGGCGTCCTTCGCGCCTTCGCGGTTTAAAGACAGCGTGGGCGTTTGGCGCGTTTCAGCAAGACAAACGGCACCCTACCCGTCTTCACCCTTTAATATCCGCAGCAGCGCCTGGGCCGCCTGCTCAGGCCCGCTCCGCTCCATCCCGCCAATCCCCAACTGTGTTCGCATCTGCCCCACAAACATGCCCTGGGCAAAAAAGGCCTCAAAAAAGGTCTGGGCCAGTGCGTCATAGGCTTCAGGGTACTGCTGAGGGCCAAACACATTGGCGAAATACGAGCGCACCAGCCCCGTGGTAGTGGTGGTACCTTTACTCATCACCGCTCCCTCGCGGAACACCGCCAGGGCCTGTTCGGGGCTTTCAAACCGCTCCACAGCAGCGTGCTGCGCATCCACCGCCTCGTAGTTGTTCGCGTACAGCACCATATCCACCGCAAAGCCGCGCATGATGGTCTCGTAGGTGGTCACCGGCAGCACCGCACGCGCATTCACCTCCGCCGGGCTCATAATGATGGTGCGGTCAATTTGACCAAAGGCATAGCCGGGCTTCAAATCATCCAGGCGCACGAAGGCCCCGGTCTCGGTTCCGTAGCCCAACACCCGCCCTTGCCCGTCCATGCCCAAAGAGCCCATATCGTCGGCGATAATGGTGATATCCTCCAGCTCATCACTGCCCAACGTGCGCAAAGCTTCCAGCATTTCAGATTTGCCCGCGCCGGTGTCTCCCAGGGTCAGCACCGTAAAACGCCCGTGTCCGCGCACCGCCAGGTTGATCAGCGCGCCGTGGAAGGGCATTTTGCCCAGCTTGATCATCTTAATATTGTGCAGGGTCAGGATCATCTTTTTCAGATACCCAAAATAGCCAAACTTGGGGCTGTCGGGGATAGCCGCCACCAGTAAGTCGTGCGCCGGATCGTCATAAAAGATGGTCTGCCCTGCCCCCAGGTTGGGGAAATCCTCTTCGGGGACGCCGAATAAAAACACCGCATCCGGCTTTTGATGCAGGGCTTCGTCCCCGGCCAACTCGAACAGGTTCGCCAGGGTAAAGCCCAGCTCGAAATACCGCAGTGAGAAGTACACCATCACCAACAGCGGCCCCACCTTGGCCGGGTAACACAGCCAATTATTTTTATTCAGAGTCAGCGCTTCTAACGGGTTCCGCGCCACCCGTTCAAAAACCCCAGAGCGTTTGTTCATGGGCGGGTTGAAGATCAACGGTGGGTAAATCAGCACTTGCCGAATCACCGGTATCGCGTTCAGGCGCGCCGCGTACAACTCAGGATAATGGATATCTTTCGGCAGCGCAATCGTGGCAATTTCTGCCCCGGCGCTGACCTGGCGGTAAATATTGGGATGGTTGCCGGTGATGTTCTCCTGGGTTTCGCGGTAGGTGCTGCGCACCAGATGGGTCAGCGTTTCCACGGTGCTGTTAAAGGTGCGGTAGGGGCGCTGGTCAAAACGGTCGCCCGCTGAGTCGCAGATCACCAGACGCTGCATCCCGCGCCAGGAGTTATAGAGATGTTCCACAAAATCATTAAAAAGCACCGGATCGCGAAAGAAGGTCTCGGCGCCTTCCACCACCCTGGGCACCAGTCCGCCCGGAAGCTTCACCAGGAATTTCAGCGTGCGCACCAGCAGCAGCAGATCCGCGCTGCGCACTGGCGTCTGGGGGAAAATTCCCAGCAAAGGGGAGTTGCGCCGCTCCAGCTCCGCCACGGTGCGTTTGAGAATATCCAGAAAAAGCGGGCTGCTCAGCAGGCTTTCCGGGGTATCGCAGATTCGATCGCGGATTCGCAGGATGACCTTACCGTCAATGATCTGGTGGGTTCCAATTTCCATTTCGGGCCTCCGGGCATAAATTCGTTCCATTTTAGCCGATTTTGTGTGTTTTGGAACAAATTGCTGGGAACAGGATTGGTGGTGGGGGCGTCGTCCCGGTTGGGGCACGGGCACGCGGCCTGGGTTGGGGACGGGCATACGGCCTGGGTTGGGGACGGGCATACGGCCTGGGTTGGGGCACGGCGAGGCCGTTGCGGGATGTGATTTAGGTGAAAACCGCCGTGCCCCTACGGGTACGTGGCCGGGGGGGGACGGGCACGCGGCCTGGGTTGGGGCACGGGCACGCGGCCTGGGTCGGGGACGGGCATGCGGCCTGGGTTGGGGCACGGGCACGCGGCCTGGGTTGGGGCACGGGCACGCGGCCTGGGTTGGGGACGGGCATACGGCCTGGGTTGGGGCACGGCGAGGCCGTTGCGGGATGTGATTTAGGTGTAAACCGCCGTGCCCCTACGGGTACGTGGCCGGGGGGGGACGGGCACGCGGCCTGGGTTGGGGCACGGGCACGCGGCCTGGGTCGGGGACGGGCACGCGGCCTGGGTTGGGGCACGGCGAGGCCGTTGCGGGATGTGATTTAGGTGAAAACCGCCGTGCCCCTACGATGGTCAATGGCGTTCGCGATGACATGCCAGGGCGGGGCTGTCTGCTGCGTGCGATGAAACAAGGCTTCTTCCCGTCCTTCCTTGGCGCCCTTCGCGCCTTCGCGGTTTAAAGACATTGAGGGCCCGCCTCTCGCACTGAGAGCCCTACAGTCTGGGTTGGGGCACGGCGTGGCTGTTGCGGGATGTAATTTAGGTGAAAACCGCCGTGCCCCTACGGCAACCTCCGCGCCTTCGCGGTTCCCTCATCGGGGCGTCACAAAAACAACACCCGCCTCCAATCAACAGAGGCGGGTGGTCATCACAACACCAAATCATCAGGGCCTACGGCGTTCTGCGCGCCTGCGCGCGCGCCGCGGGCCGGGGGGCACGCCGCCCCGCCGCGTGTATATGCGTCCGGGTGGGGGGAAGGGACGGCTTCACCTCTGGCATCACCGCCACGGTCTCAAAACCAGCCAGCTTCTGCCGTTCCAACGGCTTACCCAGGGCACGCTCAATGCTGCGCACCATCTGCGAATCTTCCGAGGTGATCAGCGTGTAGGCTGTGCCTCGCGCCGCCATGCGGCCCGTGCGCCCAATGCGGTGGGTGTAAGCCTCCACTGTATCGGGGATATCGTAATTGATCACGTGCGAAATCCGCGAAATATCAATACCGCGTGCAGCGATATCGGTCGCCACCAGAATGCGCACCTTGCCGGTGCGAAAACCGTCCAGGGCGGTTTGACGCTGGCTTTGCGACAAATTGCCGTGCAGGGCTGTGGCCGAAAGGCCGGCCCGCGTCAGCTGACCAGCCACCTTACGGGCGCGGTACTTGGTGCGGGTGAACACCAGCACCTGCCCCGCATCCACCCCGGCCAGCAGGCCCAGCAGCATCTCGGATTTTTGGGTCGAATCCACCGGATACACCGCGTGGCGGATGGTTTCGATGGGGCGGGTGATGTTCACCTCCACCGTCACCGGGTCTTTCAGCAGATCGGTGGCAAAGGAGCGAATTTCGGAGGGCATGGTGGCCGAAAACAGCAGCGTCTGGCGCTGGGCAGGCAAAGCTGCCAAAATGCGGCGGATGGACGGCATAAAGCCCATGTCAAACATTTGGTCGGCTTCGTCCACCACCAAAATTTCCACCGAGCGCAAATCCACTGCCTTTTGCGCCATCAAGTCCAATAAACGCCCGGGGCAGGCCACCACAATTTCCACGCCCGATTTGAGCGCGCGAATTTGAGGCTGCGCCCCAACCCCGCCGTAAATGGTGACACTGCGCAGTCCCGTCTGCCGTCCCAGCGCGGTGATGGCCGCGTGAGTTTGTTCGGCCAGTTCGCGCGTGGGTGAAAGGATCAGCGCGCGCAGCCGTCCGCGCGGTCCGCGCAGTAAACGCTGTAAAATCGGCAGGCCAAAGGCCGCCGTCTTGCCGGTACCGGTCTGAGCCAGACCCAAAACGTCCTTACCCGCCAGAATGGGGGGGATCGCCTGAGATTGAATCGGGGTGGGGGTAATATATCCCGCCTGAGTAATGCCCGCATGGATCTGCGGGTGCAGAGAAAACGCTTCGAAATTCACAACACATCCTTATCCGCGCATAAATTGAGCCGCGCGGGGCGCGGCCTGGGGTGGTGATAACCTGATAAATTTTATCGGATTATACCCGCGGTCAGTCGAGTATACCACGAAATGCGCATAAATCCACGGCTGTGTCAAATCTCGCCTTATGAGCGAGAGGCGCACACGCCCCCAATGCTCTCCCAAAATCGACTCATTCCACGTACAATAGGGGCTTGAAAACCATCTCCCCCCACCCCCAGGATGCCCCCATGACCCACACCCTCCCCACCTTTTGCGGTAAAGACTGCGGCGGCGACGCTTGCCCGCTCTCAGCCGTCCTCGAAGAGGGCCGCGTCACGCGCATCATCAACAACCCCGCCGGGGGTAAGTACCTGCGCGGCTGCTGGCGCGGCCACCACCAGTTGGAGGCCCATAACGCCCCCGACCGGCTGCTGCATCCCCTGGTGCGGGTGGGGCCGCGCGGCTCGGGTCAGTTCCGCCGCGCCTCCTGGGACGAAGCCCTGGATCAAATTGCCGCCGCCCTGACCCAGGTGCGCAGCCAACACGGCCCCCAGGCGGTTTTATCCCTGGCCTCGGCGGGCTGCACCGGCGCCCTGCACGGAACCCACGGCCTGCTCACCCGCTTTCTGCACCTCTTCGGCGGCTGCACCGAGCTGACCAGCAATTACAGCAACGGAGCGGCCAGCTTTGTACTGCCCTATCTGTACGGCGATGCCTGGCGGCAGTCCGGGTTTGACGCGGCCACCCTGCAGGTTTCGCAGATGATCATCCTGTGGGGGGCCAATGTGCTGGAAACCCGCCAGGGCACCGAAGTGCCCATGCGCCTGATGGAGGCCAAAGAGCGCGGCGCTCAGATCGTGGTCATTGACCCCCGCCGCAGCGACACGGTGGCCCAGGCCGCCACCTGGTGGCTGCCCTGCCGCCCCGGCAGCGACGCCGCCCTCATGCTGGCGGTGCTGCATGTGCTCTTCAGCGAAAACCTGGCCGACCGCGCCTTCATGCAGGCCCACGCGGTGGGCATGGACGCGCTGGAACGGCACGTGCTGGGGCTGGACGGCGGCCCGGCGCGCACCCCAGAATGGGCCGCACCCCTCTGCGGGCTGCCCGCAGAGGAAATTGCACGCTTTGCCCGCGCCTATGCCGCCGCCAAACCCGCTGCGCTTTTCCCCGGCTACTCCATTCAGCGCGTCTTCGCGGGCGAAGATACCTACCGCCTGACCGCGGCTCTGCAAATCGCCACCGCCAATTTCGGCGTGCTGGGCGGCTCCACCGGCTCCATCAACAGCCGCCTGCCCGCCCCGCGCGTGGGCAGCCTGCCCATCCAGCGCCGCCCCCACACGCCCTCCCTACCCATCCTGCGCTGGCCGGATGCCGTACTGCAAGGCCGGAGCGGCGGCTACCCCAGCGATCTGCACGCCATCTACGCCCTGGGCGGCAATTTCGTGAACCAGGGCGCGGACGTACACAAAAACTGCGCCGCCTTTGCCGCCGTGGATTTTGCCGTCACCCACGAAATGTTCCTCACCCCCACCGCCCGCTGGTGCGACGTGGTGCTGCCCGCGGCTGGCCCCCTGGAAAAAGAGGATATCGGCATCCCCTGGCTGGGCAACTACCTGCTCTACAAATCCCAAATCGTGCCGCCCCCCGGCGAGGTGCGCACAGATTACGACATCTTCTGCGCGCTGGCCGAACGGCTGGGCTTTGGGTCTGAATTTTCCCAGGGCCGCAGCGCCGCCGAATGGGTGGAGCTTTTCATCCAGGAATCCGAAATTCCCGACCCCCAGGATTTCCGGCGCACAGGCATTTACCTGGCCCCCAACCAGGAGCGCACCGGCCTGGCCGAATTCAGCGCGAATCCTCAACGTCACCCCCTGCCCACCCCCTCCGGCAAGGTGGAAATCGCCAGTCCACGCTACGCCGCAGACACCGGCTTTCCGGCTGTCCCCACCTACCAGCCGCCCCCCGCGGACCCGCGCTTCCCCCTGCTGCTGCTCACCCCCAAATCACGCTACCGCACCCATTCGCAGGGCAGCAACCTGCCCGCCGTGCGTCAGCGCGCCGATGACGCCCTGGAAATGCACCCCGCGGACGCCGCGGCCCGCGGACTGCGCGAGGGGGATAGGGTGCGCCTATTTAACCCCAACGGCGCAGCCCGCCTGCGGCTGCGCCTGAACGCTGAGATGATCTCCGGGATCGTAGTTTTGCCCGAGGGCATTTGGTTTGAGCTGGACGAGAACGGTGAAGACCTCGCCGGTTCGGCCAACCTCTTCACCAGCACCCAGGGCACCGCCCCCGCCGCCGCCTGCATCATGCACGCCGTGGGGGTAGAGGTCGCCGCGGGCTAAAGCAGGAAGGGCGCCACGTAAGCGGCCACCACCACCAGATGGCTGAAAGCCCCCAGCATCACAAAAATATGCCAGATCTCATGAAACCCGAACACCCCGGGGAGGGGATCTGGCTTTTTGAGGATATAAATCAGCGCGCCCAGGCTGTAAAACACGCCCCCCAACACGAGCCACACGATGGCCGCGGCCGGCATGGTCGCCAGCATCTGCCGCACCGCCAGAATGGACAGCCAGCCCATCAGCAGATAAATCCCCGCCGTTACCCAGCGCGGCGCGCGGATCACAAACAGCTTGACCACAATCCCGATCAGGGCCATGCCCCAGATGGTGCCCAGCAGGCCCCAGCGCCAGATACCGCTGAAGAAATGCAGGCAGATGGGGGTGTAGGTTCCGGCGATGAGCAGGTAGATGGCCGAATGATCCAGCTTGCGCAGACGGCGCAGGGCCGTCTCAGACACGACCGCCAGATGGTAGCTGGCGCTGGCCGAGAACATGCCCACCAGGCTGAGGCCGTAAACCGTCAAAGCCATCTTGCCGCCCCAGCCGCCGGGGTGAATGACCAGCATCCAGACCAAAGCCGCCGCCGAAACCACCGCCGAAAACGCATGGGTCAACCCGTTCACTGGTTCGCGCATTGCACCGCTCCTAAGCTGCCGTCGTTGTCCAAAATGTTTGCCGCCCCTGAGTGTACCATCAAATCACAAAGATCAAAAACTCCCCCGCGGGGGGGGAGTTGAAAAAACACACAGCATACGGCTCATTCCTGGGCGGGCGGCAGCTCCACCGGCAGCATCTGCCCGTTCACGTAACTCAAAATTGGGTTCTCCACCCGGAAGCGCGCATCCGTCTGGTAGCACTGGCGCACAGCTTCTGCATCCGGCACATCCCCGGCGGTCAGCGCCGCGGCGGCGTCCAGGGCTGCCAGGTCGCCGGGGTCGTCCACAGTCCGCGACAGGATCACCCCCCAGCAGTCCCAGGGGAGCAGCTCCACCTTGTTCAGCGAGGCCAGATCGCGCACCAGGTTACCGCGCACAAACCCCAGGCCGCGCATATCAAAAATGCCGAAATGGTCGGGGTTTTCCTGCCCGGAGCGGCACAGCTGCCAGGCATGCCCGCCCACGATGAACTGGTCGCGGGGCACGTCCAGCGGATTGAAGTTGATTTGGAGCGTGCTGCTCTGGAAGGCATCCAATTGTGGATCCACCAACACCCAGCGCGCGGCAGTTTCATCCCAATATTCCGCCACCCAATGATCCTCAAAGTGGTTGGGCTGAAAATAAGTGGCAAAACCACAGCGGGCGCGCGCGGGGATGCCCGCATGCCGCAGGAGAGAGGTCAGCAGCACAGAATGATCGCGGCAGTTACCGATCAACTTCTGATCCAGCGAACGCTGCTCCAGCAGGGGCCGCGGGTCCAGCTCCAGGGTGCGTTCCAGGCGGCGCGGGATGGTGCGCAGCTGAAGCTCAGCCGTGCGTTCCACCGGGACCTTGTAGCCGTAGCGTTCGGCCCAGAAAACGTGGAGGGTCACATTCTGAACAACCTTGACCAACTCCGCCGCCGAAGTGGGCAGGGATGCATACAGGGAGCCCAGCGGCCCCGGATCCGAAATGCGGCCTTGCTGCGTAAAGTACGTCAGGGTAGGGTTCATACACACTCCTTTCGAAGCGAATGATAACACGTCCGCATCCAGGCGCTTCCCCCGGCCAGGGGGTTCCTTCCTGGTCAGCTGGGCAGATTATACGGATCCAGCCTCAGCCGGAAACGGATGAGAGAACCACAGCACCTCGTAATCCAGTTCAAAACCGGCGGCCTCGGCCGCCCGGCGCATGCCCGTGTTTTCACTGGTGGTGCCCAGGCGCACGCACACCGCCCCGCGCGCCTGTAAGGCCGCGGCCCCCGCGCACAGCAAGGCTTTGGCCAGCCCCAGGCGCTGAAAATCGGGGTGAACGGCCACGGGGTCGGTGTAACCCACCATCTGCTCGCCCGCCGGGCTGAGCGAGCCGGTGCAGTAGGCCGCCAGGCGCCCATCCCCAGCCTGCACCACCCAATCCAATTCGGGGCAGTATTCACTGGTGTGCATGGTGGCCAGGCGGTCTTCTTCCGTCATCTGCTCGGTGCCAAAGGCCGCGCGGTGCAGCGCCACCACCGCCCCCACCTCTTCCTCCCCCGCCAGGGGGCGCATAAGGAAGCCTTCGGGCAGTTGAGGGGCCTGCGGAGGGGTGTTCAGGCGGTGCACGTAGTGCACGGTACGCACCGGGCTGTCCGCAAACCCGTGGCAGCGCAGCAGGGCAATGCGCTCCGCCGCACTGCCGCGGCAGCTGGAATCCAGCAAGTTCTCGTCCCCCTCTTCCACCGGCAGTTCCGCGGCGCGCGCCAACCCCCAGCGCACCATCGCATCCCCCAGCCCGGGCTGCGGGCGGTATTCAAAATGCAGATTGCGGTAGTCATCCACCCAGGCATAGCCTTGCAGATCGCCGCGGTCGTCTTCCCACAGCTGAATCCAATCGGCTGCGTCGTGCTGGGCCAGGAATTCTTCAAAATCCACCCGCCCCGGAAAGTCGCTGCGCTGCTGCGGCGGGCGCACGGCCGCCTGCAAAGCCAGAATCCGTTCCAGATCCTCTTCCCCTTCGTACAGCCGTGTTTTCATCGAATCCTCTCCTGATTGCAGTCTGACAGCGTTTACACCGCCTTTTGCGGCAGGCGAATACGCAGGGCTGCGAAGAAATTGACCGCGGCAATCACCATGCCCATGATGAACACGTATTGGTAACCAAATCGGTTCCAGATGACTCCACCCACCAGGGCGATGGTGATAGAGAAGATATGATCAATGGTCACCGCCGTGGTCAGGGCGGGCTGCACGTCCTGCGGCTGCACGGCCACTTTTTTCATGTAGGTGGAGCGAGCCATGTTGACCGACATGAGCGAGTAATCCAACAGGTAACACACGCATGCCGCCCAAAACGCCGCCTGCTCCGACAGAAAATTGGGGCCAAACCCGTACCCAAAGCACACCCCCACCAGCAGCACCGCCTCGCCCGCCAGCACAAAGCGCTCGCCCAGTTTGTCAATCATCCAGCCCAAGAGCGGCTGGAAGAGGATGCTGATGATACCGCCAATCATCAAAAGCTGCGCCAAAAGCTCGGTGGGCTGCTGAAAGACAGTCACCAGCACCCACGGCGCAAAGGTGATGAAGAGCTGCTTGCGCGAGCCGTACAGCACCGCCAGAAGGTAGTACAGCCGGTATTCGCGGTGCAGCCGCAAATACACCCCAGCGGGCTGGGCTTCTTCTTTTTTCATCCTGAACATGAGGACCGCCGCGATGACGAATCCTGCCGCGGCCAGCGCAAAGGTCATTTGAAAGGTAAGCCCCAGGTAGCGAAAGCCCAAAAATACCAGGAAGCTGCCCAGAATGGTGGCCAGGTTGCGCAGCGCGTTCAGCTGCCCCAGGCGCCGGCCGGTTTTGCCCTCCGCCGCCAGCTCCATGCCGATGGTGGAGGATACCGGCATGAAGACGTGCTGCCCCAGGCTGTAGATAAACAGCCAGATCACCAGCAGCAGGTAGCTGGGGGCCGCGAAACCGATCAGGATGCAGCCCACGCAGCTGAGCAGCAGCGAAACCGCCCCCAAACGCCGGCTGCAAAGGAACCACATGCCTGCCGTTACAAACACCACCAAAAAGCCGGGCAGTTCGCGCGGGGCCTCCAAAAAAGAGCGCTCAAACCCGCTCAGGGCAAAGCGCTCGTTCAAGAAGTTATTGAAGGTGGAGTCGAACAGGCTGTAGGCCACGCCCATGACAAAAGAAGCCAGGGCAAACAATTTCAATTCACGGGAAGCATGTTGGATGCGCAGTGTGAGGGCGGTCATAATGCCCCCATTCTATCACAGCCCCCGCCCCGCGCCGCTTCGGACCAGGATTCTTTTCAGAGCCGCGCGGGCATCCACACGATAAAAGTGCTGCCCTGGCCCAAGCCGGGGCTTTCGGCCCGAATACGCCCGCCGTGCAGTTCCACCAGCGACTTGGTGATGGCCAACCCCAGACCCGATGCGCTGTTCTGCCGGGCCGAATCGGCACGGTAAAAGCGCTCAAAAATCTGCGGCAGGGTCTGGGCGTCCATCCCTTCGCCCGTGTCGCGCACGCGCAGCTCCACCCCATCCTCCGCTGCCCGCGCGCTCAAAATGATCTCACCCTCCGCCGGGGTGTGGTGCAGGGCGTTGCTGACCAGGTTATCCAACACCTGCTCCATGCGCGCCGTGTCAGCCCACATCTCCGGCAAAGGCTCCTCCGCCACCACCCGCAGCTGCACATGCTGCTGGGCGGCCTGGTGCTGAAAAGCCGCCGCGGTCTGTTCCAGCAGCAAACGAGGCTGCACCGCCTGGGGCTGCATGGACAGCTCGCCCGCATCGGCCAGCGACAGCGTACGCAGATCTTCGACCAGATGGGTCAAATGGCGCACTTCTGAATACATGACCTCATAGCGTTCCGGGCTGGGCGGCAGCACGCCGTCGCGCAGCGCCTCCAGATAGCCGTTGAGCACCGTCAGCGGGGTGCGCAGGTCGTGGGCAATATCGGCGGTCATCTGCCGCCGCAGGTGGTTGGCATGGGCCATCTCCTGGCTCATGTGGTTAAAGGCCGCCGCCAGCTCGCCCAGTTCGTCCTGCGAACGCACCGGCACGGTCTGGTGCAAATCGCCCTGAGCCATGGAACGGATGGCCTGGGTCAGTTCGCGCACGGGCCGGGTGAGGGTACGCGCCAGGAACACGCCCAAAACCAGGGCCGCCACGGCCGACCCCAGCGCCGCCAGCCACAGCGAATTTTGCAGGCGGCGCACATATTCAATCTCGCGCGGCTCCAGGCGGGGGTTGCCCAGGCTGTACACCGTGCCCACCCGCTGGCCGTTCACCACCACCGGCGAAGACTGCATCATGCCCATCATTTCCATCATGCGCATGCGCTGTCCGGTCTGAAAATTGCCCGAACCCACCACCACATTCTGATTCAGATCCACCAACACAAAGCGCGGCCCGCGGCCCACCTCCGGCGCACCCGCGGGTAAGGGCGGCCCGTTATGCAGGGTCTCAGACGCCCCGGCCCAGGATCCGTTCTCCGCGTAGTACTGCGCCGCCGCGGCCACGAAATTCTCGGTGGCCTGCTGGCTCACCAGGCGGTCAAATTCGCGCGAGGTGGCCAGGCGCGAAAACAACCCCACCAGGAGGGCCGCCACCACGCTGATCAACAAAAATGCCAGGGTCAGTTTGAGAAAGAGAGAGCGCATCGTATCCTTTTACCGATCCGAACGAAAACGGTAGCCCACCCCAAACACCGTTTCAATATACACAGGCTGCGAAGGGTCCGCCTCAATCTTGGCGCGCAAATTGCGCACATGCACGTCAATGGTGCGCTCCACGCCCTCAAAGGCGCTGCCCTGCATGCGTTCCAGCAGCTCCATGCGCGTGAAAGCCCGCCCCGGCGCGCCCATCAGCACCGCGAGCAGGTCGAATTCCGAAGGGGTCAGGTTCACCACCTCCTCGCGCACTTTGACCACGTGGCTGCCCTTATCCATCATCAGGTCGCCGCTGCGCAGCACCTCGCTGGCAGCCGCGCTTTCTTTGGCCGCCCGCCGCAGCACCGCCTGAATCCGTGCCGCCAGTTCGCGCATGCCAAAGGGCTTGGTAACGTAATCATCTGCGCCCAGCTCCAGCCCCAGCACCTTATCCGATTCTTCCATGCGCGCGGTCAGCAGAATGATGGGCGTGTCCTTCTCCTTGCGGAAGGCGCGCAAAAAATCATAGCCGCTCATCTCCGGCATCATGATGTCCAGCAGGATCAAATCTGGCTTTTCGTGACGGGCGGCATACAGACCCTGCTGGCCGTTTTCCGCTGTCACCACACGGTAATTCTCCTGGGTCAGGTAATCCTTCACCAGCGTACGCACATTGGCTTTATCATCCACCACCAAAATCGTTTTCACGCGCCTTTCCTCCTCCACCGGCTGCATGTTCCGGCTGTACTGATTGTATTCTACAATGCCGGGCAAGAAAAGCACTCCTTAACGCGACTTGACGTTGACGCGGACCGGCTGCAAACTCAGCCCTGTCACCTCGGCCGTCTGCCGGGCCTGCTCGGGGAAGAGGGCCGTGCCCAGGCGGTAAGCCCCCCAGGCCAGCGCCGCCCCGCCCAGCGGGTCGGGCAGGTTGTGCTGGTGAGTAAAGAGGGTAGAAAGCACCACCACCGCCACCACCCCGGCCCATACCCAGCGGGTCTTGGGATACCAACGCGCCATGAACAGCCCTAACAGCAGGGTCTGAAAGACATGCCCGCTGGGGAAGGCGTTGTACAACTGATCATTGGCATACACAAAGCGCAGCAGATCCCAGGCCCAGCCCGCGCCCTCCAGACTGGGGCGGATCACATAGGTGGGGTAAAAGGCATAAATCAGGGTGGCCGTGCCCAAAGCCAGGAGCGAGGCGCTGATGAAAGCGCGAAAACGCTGCCCCTTGACCTTCCACACCACCCAGGCCAGCCCCAGCCCCCACAGCGGCAAAGCCAGCAGATAGGGGACCGTCCAGGCGGGCCATAAGGGGATCCACGCGTCCCACACGGTGGTCAGTTCCGTGCCGCCGGT
Organism: Levilinea saccharolytica; assembly: GCF_001306035.1. GTDB lineage: Bacteria > Chloroflexota > Anaerolineae > Anaerolineales > Anaerolineaceae > Levilinea > Levilinea saccharolytica. Next base: position 103,941 of record NZ_LGCM01000065.1, on the reverse strand, counting down.
CAGATTCTGGTTCAACGGAAAATACAAAAAAGCCACAGCAGCCACCAGGCCGGCCCAAATCAGACGTTGGGCAGCCCCATCTTTATTTTTGAGCAGTTCACCACTTTGAATCATACTATCCTCCAGACAGGTCATGCAGCAACTGTCTGAAGGATAGCAAAAGGGTGTTCAGATTCGGTTTAGATGTTCTTAGGGTTTTCGGTAGGTTGGCTACAGGCTGAATTCCAGCTCGCCGCGCGCGCGCAGTTCACTGGGGCGCAGGCTGGCGTACAGGCTGGTGCACACCGGCACGGCCACACCCGCCGCCTGACCCAAATGCACCACCGCCCCCACCAGCGAATCCAGCTCGGAGCGCCGCCCGGCGATGACGTCGCGCTGCATGGAGGCCGTCCCGCCCGCGGGCTGGGTATCCACGAAGGTCATGGCGCGTTCCACCGCCTGCTCATCCAGCACAGCCCCGTAGGCCGCCGCCACCGCCCGCGTCTCTTCCATGCAGGCGCGCAGCATGGCGCGCGTCTCCGGCACACTGCGCAGAATGCCAATCGGCGCGCGCGCGGCTGCCCCCACGCTGCCAAAGGCGGCGATCATCAGCAATTTTTCCCACAGCGCCGCCTGAATGTTATCGGTCAATTCCGCGGCGATGCCCTGCGTGTTTTTCAGCACCGCATACAGACCCTGCGCCCGCGGGCTGATCTTTCCATCCAGTTCGCCAATCAGGAACTGGGCCGGGCCGCCGCCGTGCACCACATGTCCGGGAGCCACCAATTCGGTGAAGAGCTTCACGATCCCGCCCAGCATGTGCCCCATCCCCAGGATTTCGCCGAACTGCTGCGGGGCTTCCACGCCGTTCTGCACGGTCACCACGAGGGTCTCTGGCCCCACCAGCGGGCGCATGGCTTCCGCCGCCTGCGGGATCTGCCAGGTCTTGACGCAGGGGATGACCACATCCACCGGCCCCACCGCTGCGGGGTCGTCCGTGGCGGTCACCTGCGGCAGGACGAAATCACCCTTGGTGCTGTCCACGCGCAGACCGCTGGTCTGCAGGGCGCGCAAATTCTCACCGCGGGCGATGAACACCACCTCGTGCCCGGCCTGGGCCAGCCGCCCGCCGTAATAGCCGCCCACCGCTCCCGTTCCATAAATCGCAAATCGCATTCTAGCCTCCTGTTTGAGCCGCTGCTGCTTTTGCCGCCCCGCTTACAGGGTGAAAGACACCAGGCGCAGCACATCAAAATAGTCGTCGCTTTCAAAGCCGATGGTGTGCGTGTCCAGCAGGCGCGCGCCCGGGTAAAACGAGCTGCTGTAGGCGTGGCGCATCTCTTTGTAGCGTATCTCCACCGAGAAATGCTTGGGCAGCTCCAACCGGCATTTAGACAGGTCGCCCGCCAGGGCCTGCTGCACCCCCGCGCGGATTTTTTCCAAAGCCACCTGCGGATGCAGATTGATGGTCGAGTCGCCGCAGCCGCTCTTCACCGCCACATGCGTGATGGCCGGGATCAGCGCGGCAGCTTCTTCGCACAAACCTTCATCGCCGGAAACAAACACCACCGGCACGCCCGCCAATGCGGCCGTGTAGGCGTTGAGTATAAATTCGGAGGCATACAGGCCGTTGATCTTAATCGTGCTGACCCGAAGAGAAATGGTGTGCGAAAGCGGGTTGGCCGCCGAGCCTGCACGGGCATGGTAGCCAATCATCACCGCCGCCTGGAAGCTGCCGTCCAACTGCTCCATCATCATATACGGGTGGCCGGCCCAGCCGCGCACCAGACGCGTCTGCTCGGGGAGCGACCCGGCGATGATGTTGCGGGCGGAGTGATGCGCGTCGCGCACCCATACCTCGCTGGCCCCAGCCTGCAGCGCCCCTTCACAGGCCGCGGCCACCTCGGCGGTCATCTGCTCGCGAAAGTCGGAGTAATCGGGGAATTTGATCTCGGTTTCGTCCCAATGGGTAGTGCCGGTGACGCCTTCAATGTCAGCGCTGAGGTAAATTTTCATGGTTTGGCTCCTGAAAAGGATGGGGGATAGGATAATTATACGCCAGGCCTCAGCGCAGCAGGTACACCAGGGCCACAATCACCCCAATGGTCACCACCACGCCGCGCAGCACGGCGGGCTTCACCCGGCTGGCCAGTTTGCCGCCCAGGGTGCCGCCCACCCAGGCGCACACCGCCATCACCAGCGCCGCAGACCACAGCACCTGGCCGGAGAAGACAAAGAACACCGCCGCGGCGATGTTGACGCTGAAAGCCACCGCCTGCTTGAGGGCGTTTAACTGCGTCAGAGGTTGGCTGAGCAGCAGGCCCAACACCGCCAGCACGATCACGCTCAGCCCGGCCCCAAAATAGCCGCCGTAAATGGCCGCCAAAAAGACGGCCGCGGCGGCCCACACCCCCAGCGAAGCCGGTTGGGCGCTGCTGCCCGACCCCGTCCGCCGCAGCAGCCAGCCGCGCAGCGGATCAGCCGCGGCCAGCAGCGCACAGGCCAGCAGGATCAGATACGGAACCAGATCGCGGAACAGGCGTTCACCCGTGTTCAGCAGCAGTACCCCCCCAAGAATGCCCCCCAGCACCGAAGCCGGAACGTACAGCCACAGGCGCTGTTTTAGCTCTTTAAGGTCTTTCCACTGCGCCAACGTGGCCCCCAAATACCCCGGGCACAGCGCCACCGTGTTGGTGACGTTAGCCACCACCGCCGGAACCCCCACCGCCGTCAGCATGGGGAAGGTGATCAGCGTGCCGCCCCCCGCCAGCGCGTTCACCATCCCCGCCGCCACCGCGGCGATCCCAATCCAAACGTATTCCCAGCCTTCCAGCACCATGTTCGCAGCCGTCCCTTCGGTGTGCAGGTTTCCCCTTGCGGCTTAGTATACCCGTTTTTCGGCCCGGCTCCCCCACAAAAAAACCCGCCGAGGCGCGCGGCCCCGGCGGGTGGGTGTGAGAAAAAACGGTCTCGCGGGTTATTCCGCGGCGGCTTCCGGGCGCATCCAGCCCAGCGGCCGGGCGTGCATGCGCCGGACGATATCTGCCGCCAGTTGGGCGCATTCCAGCAGGCGCGGCGGGTGCACCCAGCGCAGGCTGTCGTCGTGCTGGTGCGAATACAGCCAGATGGCGCGGCTGCTGAAGGCCAGGGCGGGGACCCCACGCATGGCAAAGGTGCTGTGGTTGCTCTGCGGCCAGGGCTCCACCCACTGCACCGCCGGGTAGGCGCGGCTGACCGCCTCCACCTCGGCCTGAAACTCCGCCGAGCAGGTAAAGCTGGCCAGCGAATTGACATCCACAATGTGCCCGGGCCCGTCAAAGTTGATCGCCATCAGCACCCGATCCAAAAAGCCTTCGCCGCGCCGCTCCAGATAGGTGTCGTCGCCGATGGGCAGATACTCCTCGTTGGTGAAAGCCACCAATTCCAGATTGCAGTCCAACACGTCTTCGCGCAGCAGTTCCGCCGCAGCCAGCATGGCCGCCACGCCCGCGGCGTTGTCGTTGGCGCCGGGGGTGTCCACCTTGGTGTCGTAATGGGCGCACAGCACCAGGGTTTCGGGGCGCGTACCCTGGCGGCGGCCGATGATGTTGGCGGTCGTGCCGCGGCCGCTCACCGTGCGCAGCCGCACCTCAGCGCGTTCACCCGCGTGCAGCAGCACCACCCGCCCGCTCTCGGCCGGCAAGGTGGCGGAGGGCAGCAGGAATTCCCAATCTTCAAAAATACGGTTGGTGGAGCCTGGGGCGGCCTGCACCGCCAGGATGACCGCGGGCGGGTTGGCTTCCAGCAGCTCCAAAATGCGCCGGTCGCGGTCTTCGGTCAGGAACCAGGATTTGGCCGAAATGGGCGCGCGGGTCAGATCCCCGTACAGCACGGCGATCTTGCCGCCCAAATCCGCCTGTTCCAGCTCCGCCAGGGTGCCCACCGCCGCCAGTTCCGCTTCCACCGCGCAGCTGGGGGAATAGGGGTTGGCGTACACGGCCAGTTCCTGCCCGGCGGCTTTCAGGTACTGCTCCTCCACCGTCCAGGAGGGGATTTCAAATCGCTGTTCTTCCACTTCCAACCCTAACGCCCGCATTTCATCGGCCAGAAAAGCGGCCGCTGCCAGATTGCCGGGCGTGCCCGAATGACGGCATCCGATGGCGCCTGCAAGCATGTTCAGGCGCTGTACAATTCTTTCCTCGACAGAGGTCATGGGGGTGCTCCTTCAAGGTCTGCTGGGGGAAATCCGGTTTGCGCAAAGCCGGTGAGAAAAACCGACCTCAAGCTTAACCGCGCCCGCCGCGGGCGTCAACCGGCCAACTGGCTAAACTTCACCTGCCCGCCACACCAGTCGAAAGCGCTCACACAGCAGCGGGGCCTGGGGGGTGAAGGTGCGCCCCAGGGTCTGGCATTCGCGCGTGAAGTAGCGCCAATGCCCCTCGCGCCAGGATTGCAGTGAACGGTCGTCTTCGCCCTCCTCGGCGGCAAAAACAGCGTCCACATCTTCGTAGGCCCGCTGCCGCAATTCCACCGTCTCAATCAGGGCCATCACCCGCCCGCGCCCGTCCAAAATCAGGCTCAAATCCCCCACCTGGGGCATGGGGTCCACGCCCATCTCGTAGCCCCACATCAGCGAACAGGTGGCCGTCTTGATCCCCGCGCACACCAGCCCGCCCAGTTCATCTGCCATTTCGGGGGAATCGCCAAAGCTCCACGCGGCCGGCAGCGGGCGCGCGCGGTGGGGGTGGTCGGGCGGCAGCGCAGCCAGATAGGTCTGCCAGGCGCGTTGGATATCGTCTTCGTCGGGGTTCATGGTTCTTGCCTTTCTTGGGTGGATGTTTGTGCGCGGGTCAGCAGGTCCCAATCGCTGATTTCTTCCAGATAGGTCAGCAGGTGGACGTTTTTTTGACCTTTCAATTCCTCGCGCGCCGCAGCGCGCAGTTCCCCCAGGGTCAGCCCCTGCTCCTGGGCAAATTTCTCCAGTTGGGGCAAAATGTCGCGTTCAAAACGGCGCTTGCGGGCCGCGTCGCGCAGGCCGCCCAGGGGAATAGACATGACCAGGAAGGTCAGGCCCGCCAACAGCAGGCCCACCAGCCACTTGCTCCAATGCGGCTCCCCTGCCACGGAGATGCCCAGCACCACCAGCGGAAACGCCGCCCAGCAAATCAGCAGCAGCCAGGCCAATGCGCTGTTGAGGGATTCCAACTGCTGGTGCGCGGCCCGCAGCCACGCGCGGACGGCAGCCTGCCGGTCTGCGCGCAGCGGCTGACCGCAGTGGGCGCACAGCCATTCCTCCGGCGCGCAGGGCGCGCCGCAGCGTTCGCAGATCCGGCTGCCGGCCTCTGACGAACTCTCATGGGCTGAACTTGCAAAGGGCATCCATTTCCTCCTGAATCAAATTTGCCTGGTACTGGGATGATTGTACCTGAGGTTGGGCCAGACGGCGGGAAAAAGAAAGCCCCCCTCTGGAGGAGGGGGGCTGGGGGGTACAGTTTTACAGCCTATTTGGCCATTCCGCTTAAGGCTTGCAGGAACGATCCGATGACCAACTGGGTGGACTGCTGGCGGTGGGGGGCTGTGCCCATGCCGCTGCCGGCCAGGAAGGCCTGCAGCAGTGCCTGGGCGTTGCTGCCGCCCTGCTGTTTGGCGGCCATGTAGGCCATGCCCGCGTTGAGCAAATCACCCATATCCAGGCCGTCCTGAGCGTTGGACTGCGTGCCAGAAGAGCCGGTCAGACCGCCCAACAAAGCGCCCAGCATATCCGCGCCGCCCGCGGCAGGGGCCTGGGGCTGGGGCGCCTGGGCAGTTTGCCCGCCCATCAGCCCGCCCAATAACTGGCCGAGCAGTTCGTCGCCGCCCGCGGCCGGAGCCTGGGGCTGAGGCGCCTGGGCAGTTTGCCCGCCCATCAGCCCGCCCAATAACTGGCCGAGCATGTCGTCACCGCCCGCGGCCGGAGCCTGAGGCTGGGGCGCGGGTGCGGGGGTTTGCGGCTTGGGGGCCACCTGCCCGCCCGCGATCAGCGTTTGCAGCAGCTGCATGGCCCCCTGGGCATCCACCTTTTTGCCTTTGAACTGCGCGGCGGCCTGGTTCAGACCCTGGGCATACAAATGGCCTGAACTGCTGCGGGTGCTGGCCTCTAACTTTTTGGCAGCATACGCCATCGCCGTGCTGTCTGCGCTGCCGCTTTTTTCCTGCAGCGCCTCGGTGATGGTTTGAAAGGTCTGCACCATGTTGGTGCCGTGATCCTGATTGTACACATCCGCCTGGTTCAACCCCTGCTGGTTTTGCGCCAGGGTTTGCGTCACCGTTTGGAAAAGGCTTACCAGATCAACGCCAGAATTTGTCATGCTCTTGTTTCTTTCCCGGCTTACTTCAGTTCTTCGGGGAGCGGCGGGATTTCGATTTCCAGCCCGACGCGGATATCATTGGGATGGTTGCCGATGATGCCCTTGTTATGTTCGTAAATCAGCCGCCAGTAGGGTTCGGTGAACTTGCCGTAGTGCTTGAGGGCCAGGCTGGCATAGGTGTCGTCCTTGGTCCACACATGCTTAATCACCGCAGCGGCAGCAGCAGCGGCAGCAGCTTCAGCGGCCGCTTTTTCCGCGGCGGCCTTTTCGGCGGCGGCTTTCTGCTCGGCCAGGCGCTGCTGCTGCAGGAGCATACCCTGGCGCGCGCGCTCTTCTTCCGCTTTCTTAGCGGCATCCAAGGCAGCTTTCTTGGCGGCTTCGGCTTCTGCTTTGGCTTTCTCGGCCTCAGCCTGGGCTTTTTCCAACAGCGCCTTGGCTTCCGCCGCTTCGGCAGCGGCTTTTTCCGCGGCAGCCTTCTCGTCGCGGTTGGTCAGGGCGTCCACAGCCCGGTCGAAAATATTCTTCTTTTTCTCTTCAGCCATTTCAGTCTCCTTGTACTACGCTAGGTGAACGTGCTTGGCTTGATTATACAACCATTGTGACATTGTCACATGTAAATATGCCCTCAGATGTCTTTTTTACCTTAAATTTCCATTTCTGGCTGCTGCGCGCTCAGCACCGCCCAGCGGGTTTGCCCGCCGCAGTAGGTTTGCACCCAGGCGGCCACCTGTTCGCAAATGGCGTGCACCTGTGCATCCGTCACCAGGGCCAGCGCGTCCACGTTGAATTCCACCGTTCGCGTTTCGGCTGTCACCAGGGTGTGTTTGGCCTGCCGCCAGGTCCAGCGCCGTGTCAGCACCGTATCGCCCTCGGCGAAGATCATCTCACCCGCCGCGGGATGTTCCAGCACGTCCGTGCCAAAGGGTTCAAAGTTCTCGTCCCCGCGGGCCAGCCGCAGCGAGAGGTCCCCACGCACATCGTCCAGGGCATGCGCCCCAATGGGCAGCATGTAGTGGATGGACGCCAGTGTGCCGATATCCACCAGGGCAGAAATCAGCGGCAGGGCGTCGCCGCGCAGCACACGCCGCACCAGAGCCTCGACCGACGGGCGAAACTCGCTGGGTTTCATGCCCGCGGCACGGTAGGCCTCACGCCAGGCCGCTACAGTGGGGTCTTCTAAGAGCGCCTCCAGGCTCAGCCGCGCGCGCAGGGCCTCTTCCGCGGCGCGCAGCTCCGTCACCAGCCCCGCGGGGGCCGGGGGATTCTGCACGTCCAGCGCCGCCACCACCCCGCGCCGGTAGCCGGGGAAACGCGTAAAAACCTGGGGGTCAATGCGATAATACCGATGGGTCATCTGCGCGCACCTCCTACTGTTCGGTTCAGCGGCCTTGGGCCTGCAAGCGGGCCGCGTATTCGCGCCCCGCCTGGAAAGCCGCCTGATTTCCAGCAAAGACCACCGCGCGGGCGTTGACCTTGCGCAGGGCCTGCAGCCACAATTCCGGCGGCAGTTGATCAAAGGGCGGCAGCGTGCTGAGGATGCCCATCATGACCACATTGGCAATCCGGCCGGTGGGGTCGCCCAAAGCCAGGGCCTGCCCCAAAACATCCACTTCCCACACGTGGAAGCCCTTCAGGCTGGCCTGAATCGCCTCGTCGCTGGGGTATTGGTCTTCCTTCAGCCCCAGGGGGATGATCTGGGTGCTGGCCAGCAGCACCGTGCCGCCCGGTTTGAGCATCTCCAAAAAGCCGGGGCGCAGCACTTCGCTCTTCTCCATCGTAATCAGGCAGTCGGCCGTCCCCGGCAGCAGCACCGGGCTGGCGACCTGACCGCAGCCAAAGGTGCTGATCACCGGCCCGCCCATCTGGGCCATGCCGTGGGTCTCGCCCTTGATGATATTTTTCTCACCGTACCCGGCTAAGAAGGCCCATTGGGCCAGCACCGTGCCGAAGAACAGGTTGCCCTGCCCGCCCACGCCGCGAATGGCCAGGGCGATGCGCTCCGGCAGCAAAGCGCGGTCAAAGCTCACCGCGGGGACTTCGGGGGCCAGGCTGGGCTGAACGGCGGCCCGCTCGGCGGTCTCACGGGTGACCACATGCAGCACATGCGTGGGGCACATCTGCACGCAGGCCGGGGTGTGTCCGCCGCAGCCGGTACACAGGTTGTTGGCTGTCGGAATGCCGTCCGCGTTCAGTTCTAACCCCGGGCAGATCAGGCAGGCGTTGCACTGCTTACACACCGCCGGGTCCACCTCCACCCGCTGGGTGCTGGACGGCGATTTCTGAATGCAGGCCCCGTCGCGCACCACGATGGTGGTGAAGACGCCCTGCTCGGCCTCGCTCAGGGCCGTGCGCAGGGCTTTGCGCAGGGTGTTCTTTTCGTAGGCCCCCGCCACCACCACCTTGGCCCCGTGGCCTTGCAGCGAAGCCACCAGATCAAAGCGCATGGGCTGGCCCGCCAGATTGGTGGGCGAGGTGGGTGAAGGCTGCCCACCGGTCATGCCGGCGTATTCGTTGTCCAAAATCACCTTCACGCCGGGGATGTTGCGGTACACGGTGTTGCGGGTGGAGTCCATGCCGGTGTGACATTCGGTGCCGTCCCCCAACACGCTGATCACCCGCCCGGCCTTTTCCGGCATGGAAGTGACATAGCCCAGCCGTTGGGCCTCGCTGGCCCCCATCGCCAGGCCTGTATCCAGCGCGTTCATGAAATACAGCAGGGTGTTGCAGCCGATATCGCCAAACACGGCGTCCACCAGCCCCTTTTTCTTCAGCAAAGACACCTCCAGGGCGAACAGGCGGTAGGGGCAGCCCGCACAGATCACCGGCGGGCGCATCACCGGCGCCGCCAGGGGCGCACCGCCTGCCTGGGGGGCGGCTTCGCCCAGTTTTTGGGCGATCAGCGCCGGGGTCCACTCGGTCAGCGGGCTGTAGGGAGGCTTGCCTTCCACGCGGAAGCCCAGCCCCTCCACGGCTTCCTGCAGCCAGCGGTAGCCGTCTTCGATGACGGTGATGGGGCCCTGAATGCTCTCGCAGAAACGGCGGATCAGACCCAGCGGCAAGGGGTTGGTGAAGGCCAGCGACAAGATGTCCACATCCAGGCCCAGAGACTGCACCACCTCGCGCACATACAGGTCGCTGATGCCGCAGGTGATGATGCCGCGCTTGCCGCTGCCCTTGTCCCAGCGGTTGAGCGGGCTGTTTTCCACCATCGCCTCCAGCGCGGGCATGCGCTCGGCCATGACCACATCGTAATTCTTGCGCGCCACCGCCGGAAGCACATTAAACGGGTGCAGATCCGCGGGCATATCCACCGGGTCGCGGTGCTGCGGCTCCATCAGGCGCACCAAACCCTCGCTGTGGCATAAATTGCCGTTGGGCAGGATCACCACCTGGGTTTTGTAGGCGCGGCTGATCTCCACGGCGATCGCGGCCGCCTCATGCAGCTCCTGATGGCTGCGCGGCTCAAACACGGGCGTGAAGCAGCTTTTGAACAGATAGCGCGGATCGAGGGTGTGCTGGGTGGAAGAGGGGGTGAAATCGCTGGCGATGTAATAGATCAGCGCGCCCCGTTCGCGCACAAACAGCGCCCCGCTGGTGAAGATGTCCCCCGCCTGGTACAGCCCGGGGATCTTCATGGTCACCACGCAGTCACGCCCCGCCAGGCTGTGACCGTGGCCCACCCCGGCCGCCACCGCCTCGTTCACCGACCAGCCCACGCGGATGCGGTCCTGCACCTGCGAAAGGCCGCGGTCAATCACCTCGGAACTGGGCGTACCGGGGTAGCCGTCTGCGCAGTGAATCCCGGCGCGCACGCACCCCGCCGCAAAGGCAATATTGCCCTGCAAAATCTCCACCTGCCCGCTGGGGGCATCGCACAGCTTTTCCATGGCATTCGACATGTCAACGGCTCTCCTGGCTCAAGGGTTTGGGTAAGAAGGCGGCTGCCTGCCCCGTGTTGGGCAGCACCGCGAAAGTGTTTTCCACCACGCCGGGCAGATGGGCGTAGATCGAATGACCGATCGCCCGCTCAAACTCGGCCTGAATTTCAAAATAGCGCTGCCAGCGCGCCACCGAACACGGCCCTACCCCGTAGCGCAGGGCCACATCCACGATGCGTTTTTCGATCAGGCAAAAGCCGTCCGGCAGCGACAGCGCGTCGCACAGCTGAATCAGATGGTCGTAGGCGTCGTAGGGCGTGCGCAGCAGGTAATCCTGCACAAATTGGGCTTCGGCCTCGCTGGCATCCCACAGGCCCGCCGCGCATTTCAAGTCGGCGATGGGGTACGAATGGGTCAGGCTGATGCGCGCCGCCGCGGAATAGCCCAGACCCTCCAGATAGCGGTAGCCGTCCAGAATGTGCCGCATGGCGGTCACCCCTTCACGCCGCCCGATGTCGTGCAGCAGGCCCAGCACATAAGCCGCCTCAGGGTCGAGCTGGGGGTGGCCGCTGGCCAAAATAGCCGCCGCCTGAGCAGCGCAGCGCGAATGCGCCGCCCACGGGCCGGGGTTGCGCGCCTCGGCCTCCGCTAGAATTTGATGGGCTGTCTCTCGATCCGGCAGGTTCATGCGGTCCTCAAAGTCTCCGGCCTCAATCTTCCGTGTGGTAGGGGCCAAAGCGCGGCAGGCGCTGGGGCGGCACGCGCTCCAGGCGCTCGCTGCGCGGGCTGAGCAGGTAAAAGCCCCCGCGCCGGTGCAGCAGGGGGATGCGGCGGCGCTGCGCCGCGAAATGCGCGCGCATCTCCTCACTGGCCGCCGCGTAGCTTTCATATTCATCCGGCCACTGCGCCAAAATCACGTCGTAGGTGGCCACGAACTCGCGCCGGTAGGCCTCTGTGACGCTCTCCAAATGGCTGATGACCCAGCACAGCGGTTCAAAATCCCATTCGTACACCAACCCCAAAAAGCGGTCGTCGGCAGTGATGTAGGGCAAAAAGGGGAACTGACGGCAGCTGGAGGCGCGGTACGCGCGCTGACAATGGGCCGGGCCCAGGCAGGCCAGCAACAGCATGTGCTCTGGGGTTTGTTCGCGCAGCTCGGCCGGGTCGCTGGGGTCGCCCGCACATTCATCCCCGCGCCACTCGTGCCAAAGGTCAGTGCGGCCCTGCAAATAGTCCCATTCCTGGCGGTAGGCCACGGGAACAGCATGGCAGATATCACAGCAGAAGGGTTTGCCGTTGGGATTATGCGGCGCGCATTTTTCCCCGCAGTCAAAAGCCGTCACGGGCGCATCAAAATGGTCGTAAAACTGGCGAATGTCCAGGCGCGGCGCAAAGGGGGCCATAGGCAGAAGTCCTGTGAATCATTGTAACCCGAATCCCCGCGGAAGGATGACACCTTTCGGCATGATCAAGGGCATATCCCGCGGGGTTAAAAACAGCGCGCCGCCCCAGGGGGCAGCGCGCCGCGGTCTGATCGGCACAGGCTCAGAATTCTTGAATGGTGATGCTCTCGATGACGTCGCCGGTGAAATCGGGGTTTTGTTCCGGGTCGCGGCGGGTGATGCCGTTGACCACGTCCATGCCGCTGGTCACCTGCCCAAAGATGGTGTAGCCGCCGTTGAGCTGCGGGGTGGGCTGGAAGGTGATGAAGAACTGGCTGCCGTTGGTGTCGCGCCCGGCATTGGCCATAGCCACCACCCCGGCCTTGTCGAAGGTCAGGTCGGAATCTTCGTTGACGAACTTATAGCCCGGCCCGCCGCCGCCCGTCCCCGTGGGGTCGCCGCCCTGGGCCATAAAGCCCTCCAAAACGCGGTGGAAGGTGACGCCGTCGAAGTACTTTTCGCGCGCCAGGAAGACAAAGCTGTTGACGGTGATGGGGGCCTTATCGGGGTAAAGCTCAATCACAAATTCGCCGCCCTTGGCCATTTTGACCGTGGCGGTGTAACGCTTGGTCGGGTCAATCAGCATCGGCGGCTGCCCCGAATAGGTCTTGGTGCCCACCAGCACGGGCATTTCCCCCGTTTCAGCCGGGGCGGCCGCTTTCTTGGGCAGGGCGATCACCAGCAGGACAACGATCAGCGCCACCACCAGAACGGCCACAGCGGCCAGCGGCCAGTTGAAGCGGCTGCGCGGGTTGACCTTGGCCTGGTGTTTGGCGGCGTACTTGCTGACGGGAGGGGGGTCTTCTTTTTGCTCATCGGGGGTTCCTTGGGGTTGAGGGGATTGGCATGCTGGGGAGATGGGCGTTCCTTCCTGGCGTGCACTCTTGATCCATCCAGGGGGAGACTGCTTCGCCGCCGGACGGCGTCTCGCAGCGGCACAAACGCGTTTCCCCACAGCACGCTATGATTATAGTCCGAGATGCCCGCGGCGCGCCAGTTTCTATCACCGCCTCTTCCGCCCGCCCAATCCGCTCATTTCATAGTATATTTGCGGCATACTTTTTCACGTAAGGGATCAGGCCGCATGGCGCTAATCAGTCTCCAAGAGGTCAGCCTGGGGTTTGGCGGGCCGCTGCTGCTGGACAACATCAATCTGCAAATTGAGCGCGGTGAATGGGTGGGCGTGCTGGGCCGCAACGGCGCGGGCAAATCTACCCTGCTCAAGCTCATTCACGGCGACCTGCTGCCCGATTCCGGCTGGGTGGCCCGCCAGCAAAACCTGCGCACGGCCTACCTGCCCCAGGAAGTGCCCCAAGACCTGGCGGGCAGCGTGGCCGAGATCGTGGCCGCGGGCCTGGAACACCTGCCCCTGGCCGCCGGTGAGGAACCCTGGCAGCGCAAATTGCAGGTGGATCAGGTCATCGCCCGCATGGCGCTGGAGCCCCAGGCCGATTTCGCCCAGCTTTCCGCCGGGCTCAAGCGCCGCGTGCTGCTGGCCCGCGGGCTGGTGCGCACGCCCGACCTGCTCCTTCTAGATGAGCCCACCAACCACCTGGATCTGCCCACCATCGCCTGGATGGAAGAATTTTTGCAGCGCTGGGGCGGCACCCTGGTGTTCGTCACCCACGACCGCGCCTTCCTGCAAAAGCTGGCCACGCGCATTGTGGAGCTGGACCGCGGCCGCCTGTTGGACTGGAACTGCAATTACGCCACCTTCCTCCAGCGCAAAGAGGCCGTTCTGGCCGCCGAATCTGAGCAAAACGTGCTCTTCGATAAAAAGCTGGCCCAGGAAGAAGCCTGGATCCGCCAGGGGATTGAGGCCCGCCGCACCCGCAACGAAGGCCGTGTGCGCGCCCTGAAACGCCTGCGCGATCTGCGCGCCGAGCGCCGCGAACAGCCTGGGCGGGTGAACATGCAGATTCAAGAGGCGCGCCGCTCAGGGCGGCTGGTGATTGAGGCCGAGCACGTCTCTTACGCCTACGGGGAGCGCCCCATCCTGAACGATTTTTCCACCGTCATCCAGCGCGGCGACAAGGTGGGCATCATCGGCCCCAACGGCTGCGGCAAAACCACCCTGCTGCGCATCCTGATGGGCGAGCTGCCCCCCCAGAGCGGAGAGGTGCGCTTGGGGTCGAATTTGCAGACGGCCTATTTTGACCAGCTGCGTTCCCAACTCGATGAAAGCCAATCCGTGCTGGAAAATGTCGGCCAGGGGCGCGACACGCTGACCATCAACGGGCGCCAGCGCAACCTGGTGGGCTATCTGGAAGATTTCCTGTTCACGCGCGAGCGCGTCCACGCCCCCATTCAGGCCCTATCCGGCGGCGAGCGCAACCGTCTGCTGCTGGCGCGCCTGTTTGCCAGCCCCGCCAATCTGCTGGTTTTTGACGAGCCCACCAACGACCTGGATTTAGACACCCTGGAACTGCTGGAAGATCTGCTGCTGGAATACACGGGCACGCTGCTGCTGGTCAGCCACGACCGCGCCTTCCTCAACAATCTGGTCACCAGCACCCTGGCCCTGGACGGACAGGGGAACGTGACGGAGACCGTGGGCGGTTACGATGACTGGCTGCGCCGCGCCCAGACCCCGCCGCCCGCGGCCGCCAAAGACGCGCGGGAAAAAAGCGCCCGCCCCGCCGCCGAAAACGCCCCGCGTAAGCTGAGCTACAACCAGCAGCGCGCCCTGGAGGCCCAAAAGCGCGAGCTGGCCGAGCTGCCCGCCCGCATTGAAGCCCTGGAAGCCGAACAGCAGCGCCTGACGGCCGAAATGGGCTCCGCCCAGTTTTATCAGCAGGACGCCGAGCACATCGCCCAGGCCGCCGCTCGCCTGCGAGAATTAGAAGAAGAACTGGCGCAAGCCTATCAACGTTGGGAAGTGCTGGAACAAAACCCCGACCAGCCGGCTTAGCCCCGCGCCGCCGCCCGCCCCGCCAGGGCGCCGCTGCTGAAGGCGTACTGCAAATTAAACCCCCCGCACGGGCCGACCACATCCAGGGTTTCGCCGGTCAAAAACAGCCCCGGCAGCCGCCGCGCCTCCATCGTGGTGGGCTCCACCTCGCTCACCGCCACCCCGCCCGCTGACACCTGACAGTATTCAAAGCCGCGCACGCCCCGCACCCCCAGGCGCGTTTCCCGCAGGCACCCCACCAGCCGCTGGATCTCGGCCTCTTTCAGTTGGTTCAGCGCGGCCTGTTCCGGCAGCCCCGCCATGCGCAAATACACCGGCGCCAGCTTGGGCGGGAAGAAGGCCCCCAAAAGCAGCGCGGCCGGAAAGGGTTGTTTGCGCTGTGCCGTCAACAGCGCCGTGAATTCCTCAGCGTGGAAAGCCAGCAGATCCAACACCAGGGTCAGCTTTTCCCCCTCGTGCGCCGAAACCGCATGGCTCACGTCCATCACCGCCGGGCCGTTCAAGCCCCATTCGGTCACAATCAAATTGCCGTGGCTCTCCGCCAGGGTGCGCCCGTCCTGCTCCAGGCGCACGCCCACATCCAACCGTAAGCCTTGCAGCCCGCGCAGCGCGCCCAGCTCAGCCAACACAGGGGCCAAAGCCGGGCGCTTGGGCGTGGTGCGCAGGCCCAGGCGGGTCAATTCGGCAAACAGCTCTCCCCGGCTGCCCAAGGTGGGGTAAGCCGCCCCGCCCGCCGCCAGGATCACCCGTGAAAAACGCTCCTCACGCTGCTGACCGTCCTGCAAAACGCGCAGGCGAAAACCCTCCCCCGCGCGCTCCAGGCCGGTCACCTGCACCCCCAGGCACACCTCCACCCGCGCCTGGCGCAAGGCGTGTTCCAGGGCGCTTACCACGCTTTGCGCTGCGTTCGAACGGGGATAATACCAGCCGTCGTCGGTCTTGTAGGCCGGAACGCCGATGGACTCCAGCAGGCGCAGCACATCCCCCACGCCAAACTGCTCCAGCAGGCTCGCCATCCACTGCGGGTCAGCGCAGGCATACCGTTCGGCGCTGACCGCATCGTTGGTCAAGTTGCAGCGCCCGCTGCCCGTCACCAACAGCTTACGGCCCAGGCGGTCGTTGCGCTCCCACAGGCAAACCCGCGCCCCGGCCCGCGCCGCGGTGAGGGCGGCCACCAGCCCGGATGCGCCCCCACCGATGACCGCTACGCGTTGGCTCATGCTTAAACTGCTTCCAGCTTACCCAGACCGCGCAGCACCCGTTCGGGGGTCAGCGGAAATTCGTCAAACCACACGCCGGTGGCTTCATACACCGCGTGGGTAACGGCCGGCGCCAGGCACATGTTCATCACCTCGCCCAGGCCGCGCGCCCCCCACGGCCCTCGCGGGTCGGGGATCTCCAGGATGATGGTCTTCATCTCTTTGGGGATATCCAACGCGGTGGGGATCAAATAGGTGGAGAGCGAGGGGGTCAGCACCTGGCCGTCCTTCTCGATAAAGTTTTCCATCACCGCATACCCCACCGACTGCACCAGCCCGCCCTGAATCTGGCCTTCCACCAGGCCGGGGTTGATGGCCTTGCCCACATCAATGGCGCAGATGATTTTTTCCACCTCCACCTGCCCGCTCTCCATGTCCACGCTCACCTCCACCGCCTGGGTGGTGTAGGCGTAGGCCACGTTGGGGTCGCATTGGCCGGTCTGCGGGTCGGGGGCGGTGGTTTTGGGCGGGTAATAGGTGTGCAGAATCTGCACCGGCCGCTCTTCCTCCTGCCATTTTTGCAGAGCAATCTCGGCCCCTTCTTTCAGGGCGTTGCCGATGAAGAAGGTCATGCGAGAGGCCGACACCGAACCTGAGTCCTTGGTCTCGGCGGTATCGCTGGAAACCAGCTCCACCTGATCCAGCTCCAGACCCAGGGCCTCCGCCGCCATCTGGGTGATGACGGTCAGCGTGCCCATGCCCACTTCGCTGGCCCCGTGGCGGATACGCGCCCGTTCAATTTTGGAGCCGCCGTACAGCTCAATGCCCACCGTGCAGGATTCGGGGTAGCCGTAGGAGAAGCCCACGTTCTTATGCGCGCAGGCAATCCCCACCCCGCGCCGTTTATTGGGGTGCTGCGGGTCTTCGCTGCCAAAACCCTCTGGCCGCGTCCAGCCCGCTGTGCTCTTCTGCCAGCCGGAGCCTTCCGCGCAGGCCTCAGTCACCTCGCGGATGCTGACCCCCGGCGGGTAAGGCGCGCCCGTGGTTTGCAGCGAGCCTTCGCGCGCCAGGTTGCGCATGCGCAGTTCCACCGGGTCCATGCCCAGCGCCTGGGCCAGTTTGTTCACCTGCTGTTCGGCGATGTACACCGCCTGCGGCCCGCCAAAGCCGCGGAAGGCCCCGCGCGGCACGTTGTTGGTGTAAATATCGTAGGCGTCCACCTTTACATTGGGAATTTCATAGGGGCCCAAGGAGTTCAGCACGGCGTTGCTGGTGACGATGCTGGTGGTGAATTTATAAGCCCCGCCGTCGGCGTACATGCGCACTTCCGCGGCCACAATTTTGCCCTCGCGGGTGGCGCCCCAGCGCGTGTACACGCGGAAGGGGTGGCGTTTGCAGTGCGCCAGAATGGACTCTTCGCGCGTCCAAACGATCTTCACCGGCCGGTCGATGCCCATGCGGTGCAGCTTCAGCGCGCCCAGGCAGACCACAATCTGTACGGAAATATCCTCGCGCCCGCCAAAGGCCCCGCCGGTCATGGGGTAAATCACGCGCACCTGCTCTTCGGGCAAACCCAATGCGTGGGCAATCTGCTTGCGATCTTTGGCCCCCCACTGTCCGGTGGTCACCACGGCCACGCGCCCGTCCTCGTCCATATAGGCCAGCCCGGCCTCGGTTTGCAGATAGGCGTGTTCCTGGGCGGGGGTGTTGTACACGCTCTCCACAATCACATCCGCCTGCTGGAAACCAGTTTCTATATCGCCGTTATAGAGGAAATGATGGCCAAACTGGTTGCTGCCCACATCCGGGTGCAGCACCGGCGCATCTGGCCGCAGGGCGTCTTCCATATCGCATACCGCCGGAAGGTCCTCGTATTCCACCTCGATCAGCCCCAGGGCTTTCTGGGCCACGGCTTCCGTCTCGGCGATGACCGCCGCTACGCGGTCGCCCACATAGCGCACGCGGTCAGCATAGGGCTTTTCGCACGGTCCCACCAACACCGGCTGATCGTAGGTGTAATAGCCAAATTCGTTGGCGGGCACATCCCTGGAGGTCAGCACAGCCAAAACGCCCTCCAGGGCCTCAGCACGGGCGGTATCCACCCGTTTGACAATGGCGTGCGGCCGCCGCGCCAGCAGCACCTTCATAAAGGCCTGGTTGGGGCGGGTCATATCGGAAGCAAAAACAGCCTCACCTTTAACTTTTGAGCGCGCATCTACGCGAGGGACGGATTGACCAATATGTTTCATGTTTCCACCTGGGTGATTAAGGTAGCGGCGGCGGGTGATCTGCCAACCTGAGAACGCAGCATACACTTATTATATCCAATTTTAACCGCAAGGCGGCGCGCTGACGAATGCCAGCGCGCCGCGCAAAACCAAAGCTGTGGGGCACCTCAGCTTTTCAGGCGCTCCTGATACTGTTTGCGAAATTTGGCTACCTTGGGCGCGATCACCATGCGGCAGTAGCCCTGATACGGGTTGCGCGCAAAATACTTCTGGTGATACGCTTCGGCCGGATAAAAGGCCTCCAGGGGGGCCAGCTCGGTCACCAGGGGCCGATCCCACAGCCGCGCCGCGCTCAGCTCGGCCATCACCGCCTCGGCCTGAGCTTTTTGCTCTGCGTTGTGATAAAAGATCACCGAGCGGTACTGCGTGCCCACATCCGCTCCCTGGCGGTTCAGGCTGGTGGGGTCGTGGATAGTGAAAAACAGGGTCAGCAGGTCGCGGTAGCTGACCTGAGCCGGGTCAAAGCGCACCTGCACCACCTCGGCGTGCCCGGTCTCGCCGGTGCACACCTCTTCATAGCTGGGGTTGGCGGAGTAGCCGCCCGCGTAGCCCGAAACCACCTCTTCTACCCCGCGCAGTTCATCATACACGGCTTCCAAACACCAAAAGCAGCCGCCCCCCAGGGTAGCGGTTTGCCAATAAGCATCCTTTTTCGCATTCGTTTCCATATTCACCCTTTCCTGAGGCCCCCGCGCGCCGCGGAGGCTCGTGATCTCAGTATAGCGGGTGGAACGCCGGTTTTTCAAGGCTTGTATCACCTTCGGTATGGGGTATACTGCCCCTATGGCTCTCAAAATTCTGTTTGTTTCCATTTTTCGCGAAGGGGACGGCGGCGGCGAGGGACGCGTGGCCTTTGAACTGGCCCGCTGGTGCGCGCAGCAGGCCGCGGTGGTCATGCTCTGCCCCGGGGAAAAAACCGGGCCGGCCAGCGATGAAAGCGGCTTCCATTTTTTCCACATTCAAAGCGCCCACCAGGATAAATTCTCCATCCCCCTGCTCAATGCGCCCACTGTGCGCAGGCTGTACCGTTTTTTAGACGCCTGGAAGCCGGACGTTATTCACATCCACGACCCTGCCCTGCTGGGGGTGGTGGCCCAGCTGTGGGCGCGCCTGAACCGCGTGCCCGTGTTTTACACCGCCCACATCCTGCCCTCGCGCGCCCTGGAATTTGGCCCCAGCGAGCTGGCGGGCTGGCTTTCGGGTCCGCTCAACGACGCCCTGGTGGAACAGTATCTGAATAATTTCTACGACAACTGCGACGCGGTGGTGGGTCTGAACCCGGCCGCCGTGAGCGAAATCCGCGAATTTGGCTTCCGCGGCCCCGTGTTTCAAATCCCCAACGGGCGTGATTTGCAGCAGTTTGGCCAGGCCGCCTTCGCCGATCCGCTTTCCCCGCAGAAAACGCTGGCCTTCACTGGCTTTCTCAGCCGCCGCAAGAACCAGCTCTACCTGGTGGAGATGCTCGCGCACCTGCCGCGCAGCTACGAACTTTGGCTGATGGGCGAAGACCTGACCCCCGGCTACACCGAGGAACTCACCCGCCTCATTCGCGCCCACGATCTGCACGTGCGTTTCACCGGCCAGCTCAGCCAGGCGGAAATCGCCGCGGCTTTGGCGCAGGTGCATGCGTTTGTATCCGCCTCCAAAATGGAAGTGCAGAGCCTGGCGGTCATCGAGGCCCTGGCCTCCGGCACACCCGTGGTGGGGTTGGCCAATGAGACCATCGAAGAGCTGGTGGACGATACTGACGGCGTTTGCCTGCCCAAAGATACCCCCCCAGAGGTCTTCGCCGCCGCCGTGCAGCGCGTGTGCAGCCTGCCTGCCGAAGAATATCACCTACTGTGCCGCAGCGCGCGCCAGCGCGTGCAGCCGCTGGACCGCGCCAATATCGTGCGCCAGACCCTGCAAGCGTATCGGACGGTGCTGGATGAGCGCGCCGAGGCGGAGCCTGCGCTCCCTGCGCGCGAGCTGATTGGGCGTTATCTGTCGCAGCTCCCCCAGGGGGTCCTTGCGCCGGAACTGGCCGAATTCCTGTCGAAACGCCTGGAAGAAGCCCTGCGCCAACCGGTGCAGCACGCCCGCGCGGTGTGGTTGACCGGCGTCAACATGGTGGGCTCAGTGATCGGTTTTTATGTGCTGCAAGGTCCGCTGAAAACCTACCGCCGCCTGCGGCGGCTGCCGCTGCGCCGGCCTTAGCCCCCGTTGGCCAGCAGATGCTCCAGCACAAACGTCTCGCGCGGGGTCCAGGTGGGCGCCTTGGGAACGGTGCGCGCCAGCACCTGCTGGTTGGCGGCGATGGCCTCCGCCAGAGTCACCCATTCCGGGTGAAAGCCCAGTTCGCGTTCATAGGGTTCCAACTGCGGCGGGTTTTGCTCGGCGGTGATCTGGCACAGGTAGTAATACGAAATCATCTGAAAGATATCGCTGCCCGGCTCAAAGGCACGGTCAAATTCCAACACGCGCCCGTAGCCGCCCTCTACCGCTGCCAGCCGCACCCCACATTCCTCCGCCAGCTCCCGCGCCAGGGCGGCGGGGTGCGTCTCCCCCGCTTCCACCCGCCCGCCGGGGAATTTGTAATCCCCGTTCTTCTCCGAATGCACCAATAAAATCAGCCCATCCCGCCGCACCACAGCCCGCACCGCCTCGTGCAGGTTCACCCTGCCGCGGGTGTAATCCCCCGGGCGGCGGTACATCTCCCTCAGGATGCGCATGAGCTCACCGCAGCAGGTCCCGTTTGGCCTGGGCGATTTCTTCCTCCACCTGGGCGGCCTGCGCCTTGGTTTCCTCCGGCATGCCGGAGGTGAGGGGGATAAACTGGATCAGCTCGTGCGCCTTGCGCAGCAGATCTTTGACCTTGGCCACGTATTCAAAATTGCCCCAGCCCAAATCTTCTGGAGCCGGCAGCTTGCGCGCCTTTTGAATCAAAGCCCGCGCTTTGGTGATGCGCTCTGCGGCAGGGATGAACGGCGACATCGGCCCTCCTAACGGTAGATCACTGTGCCGGGGCAGCCCCCTGCGCCAGGATCAAAATATGCTCTTCGGGGAAGCCTACCCCCGGCGTCAAAATGGTCACGCGCTGCTCCCATTTGACCGCGTTCATGGTCAGGGTGCGCTCTTCGCGGATGACCAGACCCTGGCGTTCAAAGGCGGCGTGGAACTCATCCTGGGTGAAGTACTGGTAACTTTCCAGCCGTTCTGTCTGCCACAGACCCTTGCCCAGGAAGATGGATTTGGTGATGTAGCGGGTAAAATCCCGCCGCGGCAGCTCCACCTCCAACGGCCCCTCGCCCGGCCGGTAGGTGATGTGAAAGGGGCGGTACTGGCGCGCGAAGGTCTCAAAATCGCGGCGCGAGGCGGCGTTGGCAAAGCGCACCCGCAGGCTTTCGCGCGGATCCCCTGGCGGCTCCAGCCCGTCAAAGAGCACCAGCCAGCCCCCCGCACCCAGGCAGGCCGCCGCCCGCCCCAGGGTGGTTTCGGCGCGCTGTTTGGCCGCCGGAACGTCCACCACCCCCGCCGAGAGCGTGCTGGAAAAGACCTCGTGCAGGGCGTTGACCATCAGCACCAGGTCAAAGCGCCCCAAAGCCTCCAGATAACCGGCGGAGGTGAAATCATCCTCCAGCCACTGCAAACCGGGGTAATCCTGGCGGCAACGCTCCAGCGAGCGCGGGTTGTAATCCACGCCCACGCAGGCGCGCCGGTCGCACAACTGCGCATGACCGTCAACCAGCGCCCCCAGAATCTGGCCTTCACCGCAGCCCAGCTCCAACAGACGCAGCCCCGATCCGCGCCCACTGCGGGCCATCTGACGCATGAGGCGCGAGGCCGCCTGAATGGCAGCGCGTTTGCCCAAATTTTCCATCGGGCGCAAGCGCATTTCCCAAAAAAAGTCCCAAAACGCGTCGGTTTCTACCATATAACAGGCATTGTACCCGATTCTCCGGCAAAACCAAACAAGTCGGCCTGCGGGGGGAAGAGCAGTTACTTTCATCCTATTGACAATTGTCTGACAATTTGTATAATGCAATCATCGCAAGTTTGTCAGACAATTCACCCCTTGCGCTGCCTTCTGCCCCATCGAAGGCCCCATTCTTGATTCTATTTTACCCCTCCCCCGAAAGGAAAATTTTAGATCTATGAGCGATTCTTCTTCGACCCGCGCCGCCGCCTCGAACAAGGGCTGGCTGGTCACCATCGCCGGCACCTGCGCCCTTCTGGCGTTGGGCGTCTTGTATGCCTGGAGCGTCATCAAGGCCAACATCCCCGTGGAATGGGGCTGGGCCGATTCGCAGAAGTCCCTGCCTTACTCGGTGGCGTGCGTCGTCTTTTCCATTATGACCCTGGTTGGGGCGCGTCTGCTGAACAAATTCGGCCCGCGGGTGGTCGTCAGCCTGGGCGGCCTTTTGGCGGGTTTGGGGGTGATCCTCTCCAGCCAATCCACCTCCCCGTGGATGTACACCTTTGCCTTCGGCGTGCTGCTCGGCTCCGGCATCGGTTTTGTGTATGCCACCGCCAGCCCCACCGCGCTGAAATGGTTCCCCGCCTCCAAAACCGGCCTGATCTCCGGCATCGTTGTGGCCGGTTTCGGCATGGGCAGCGCCTGGGTGGCCCCCCTGGCCCGCACGCTGATCGCTTCCATCGGCCTGCAAACCACCATGCTCTACCTGGGCATCGGCATGTTGGTGGTGGTGATCGCCTTTGCCCAGCTGCTGCAATTCCCTCCGGCGGGCTACGTTCCGGCGGGTTCGGCCCCAGCCAAAAGCACGGCCGCCAAAAAACAGGAATTTGCCCCCAGCGAAACCATCAAAACCTGGCAGTTTTACCTGATCTGGGTGGCCTTTGCCTTTGGCTCCGGCGCTGGCCTGATGGTCATCGGCAACCTGGCCTCCATCGTCAAAGATCAAATCGGCCTGGCGGCGGTCTCCGCCGTGGCGGTTTCGGCCCTGGCCCTGGGCAACGGCGGCGGGCGCGTGCTCTACGGCCTGCTTTCGGATAAAATCGGCCGCAAGAACGTGCTGCTGATCGCTTTCGTCTTCCAGGCAGCGCTCATCTTCGGGCTGTCCTTCATTGTTCAGGGCAGCGCCCTGGCCAATGTGCCCCTGCTCATGGCCCTGGTGGCGCTCATCGGCGCCAATTACGGCGCTAACCTGGCGGTCTTCCCCGCCATCACCAAAGATTACTACGGCCTCAAAAACTTCGCCATGAACTACGGCATCGTCTACACGGCCTGGGGTCTGGGCGGTTTCATGCTTTCGCAGTTGGCGGGCGCCATCAAAGACGCCACCGGCAGCTTCACCAACGCCTATTTCCTGGCCGCCGGCATGCTGGTGCTGGCCGCCGTGCTCACCGCCGTGCTCAAATCACCCCAGCCGGCCGCCGCCCCTGCCCAACCGGTGCAGGCGGGCGCTCCCGCTGGCGACTAAGGCGCCGTTCCCCCACCCACACCCAAACACCCGCGCAGTCCGGCGGGTGTTTGTTGGTTAAAACCTGTCTGCGGCCCTGCTGTATAATTCTTATATCCAGACCTGCCTGGAGGCCTATGCCCCTCGCCCGCAAAATTTCCGCGTTCATTCAATTGATCCGCCCGGAGCTGCCGTTGGCGGCGGGCCTGTGCGTTCTGCTGGGGCAGGCGGTGGCGTTGGGGGGCTTCCCGCCTTTTTCCACCATGCTGCTGGGCTTTTTGCTGGGCTTTCTGCTTTCCAGCTCGGCCATGGTCTTTAATGATTACTTTGACCTGGAAGTGGACCGCGTCAACGCCCCCCAGCGCCCCTACGCCGCCGGAAAGCTGACCACCGCCGAGGTGATCGTTTTCGGTCTGCTCACCGCCCTGTTGGGCCTGCTCACCGCCGCTGCCATCCGCCCCCTGGTGCTGGGCCTCAGCCTGCTCACCTGGATCCTGGGCTTTGGCTATAACTGGCGCTTCAAATCCGCTGGGCTGTGGGGCAACCTGTGCGTCAGTATCTCCGTGGCCATGACCTTCATCCTGGGCGGCTTGAGCGTGGGCCAGACCCCCAACGCCATCTTGTGGGTTTTCATCGCCGTGGTGTTTTTCTTTGATCTGGGGGAGGAAATCGCCGGGGACAGCATGGATATGGCCGGGGACGAAAAACGCGGGGTGCGCTCACTGGCCTTACGCGTGGGCAAAGCCGCCGCGCTGCGCGTATCCGCGGCGCTGTTTGGGCTGGTGGTGGTGCTCAGCCTGATCCCCGTCTTCACCGGCAGCGTCGGCTGGGCCTACGCCGTGCCGATGGGCATCGCGGACGTGTTCATCTTGTTTTTCACCTACCGGCTGATGCACGCCCCCAACCGCCAGGCCGGGCACAACGCCATGCGCGCCCTGTACCTCACCGCCACCGCCGGGCTGGGGCTGGCCATTTTGGGCCACTATCTGCTCTAACCGCCCGTGCCGGCCTCGCGGATTCACTCCGAGCGCAGGGTCTTCAGCTGAACCAGATGGATCGTCACCCCCGCGGCGATGACCAGCAGCAGGGCCCGCACCCAGCCGTTCTGCACCCACAGCAGCACCGCCGCCCCAATCGTGCCCCACAGCAGCACCAGGGCCGAGACCTTATGGTGCAGATGCACCCCCTTACCCTCGCGGTAGTTGCGGATATATTCCCCAAACCAGCGGTTGTTCAGCAGCCAATCGTAAAAACGCTGGGAACTGCGCGCGTAACACACCGCCGCCAGCAGCAAAAACGGGGTGGTGGGCAGCACCGGCAGAAAAATCCCCACCAGACCCAGCCCCACAAACAGCGTACCGAAGACAATGAGCGCGCCGCGCACAACTTGATGCAAAATTTCGCTCCCAGGGCGTTCGAGATGGCGCGCACCGCGGCGCGCTGGGAGATTTTATCATCTTTTCACGCAGGACAATCCCCTCTCACTGCGCCTCAGGCCGCGAAATCCCTTTCAGAAAGTCGCCCAGTAAAATGCAGCTCATCGAAATCAGCAGGATGCTCACCGAGGGGATGACCACCATCAGCGGGCTGCGGTTGAGAGCCGAGCGCCCCGAAAAGAACATCCCGCCCCAACTGATCACCGAAAAGGCGTTGTCCGAATCCGCGCTGGTGACCCCGATGCCGATATAGCCCAGGACGGCTTCAATCAAAATCACCGCGGGCACATTGTTGATGACCCAGGCGATGATGAGGTGCGACACGTTCGGCAGCAGGTGGCGGGTGATGATCTGCCAGGGGGTTGCGCCCACCGATACCGCCGCCTCCACAAACAACTGCGCCTTTAACACCATCACCTGAACGCGGATCAGGCGCGCCAGGCTGACCCAGGCCACCGCCGCAAAGCCAAACACCAGGGCAATCAGCCCGTGAAACCAGGACGGCGACAGGACGCTGCGCAAAATGAGCACCAGCATCACCATAAACATGATCCCCGGCAGAGATTGGATCATGTCCATCAGCAGGGATAGCCCGGTATCCACCTTCCCGCCCGCATAGCCGGCGGTCAGCCCCACCAGCGTGCCCACCAGGCCCGCCAGCGGCACCGAAAGCAGCGCCAAAAAGAAGGCGGTGCGGGTTCCATACAGCAGGCGGCTCAAAATATCGCGCCCGTAGCGGTCAGAGCCCAGGGGAAAATCGGCCTGGGGGGCTTTGGGGCCGTCTGTCACCCACACGGGCGGCAGATCAGCCTGAGATGCGCCCCAGCGGTAAGGGTCTTGCGGGGCCAGCCAGGGCCCCAGGACGGCGGTCAAGGCAAACGCAGCCGTCACCATCAGGCTGAACCAGACCGCCTTGCTGTGCAGGGCGCGTTTCCAGGGAAAATGAGTCCTCATGCCGCCGCCGCCTCTTCCGCGGCGCGCAGGCGCGGATCCAAAATCTCACACAGCGTGGCGATACTCACATTCACCACCCCAATGCCGACGGCATACAACAGCAGGACCCCCATCGCCAAGGAGTAATCCAGCTTGAGGATGGCGTCCCAATAGCCGCGGCCAAAGCCGGGGAAGGCGTACAGGTTTTCAACGATGAACAGCCCCCCGAACATCTCCATCAGGACGGGGCCTAAGAAAGTGGTGATGGGAACCAGCGCATTGCGCAGCACATGCACGCGCATGACGCGCCGCTCCGTCATGCCCTTGGCCCGCGCGGTGAGGATGTAATCTTCGTTCAGCGTGTTTTCCAGGGTGGTCTGCGTCACGCGCGCAATGCTCGCGATGGGCATGGCCGCCAGCACCACCGCCGGGATGATCCAATGGGCGGGCTGGTTCCAATTGGGCAGCACCGGAATCAATTTCAGCCAGGAGGCGAACACGATCATGGCCAGCAGACCCAGCACAAAATTGGGGATAGAGATCAAAGCCGCCAGCCCAAAGGAGACGGCTCTTTTCAGGCGGGTTTGGGCGCGGGCCGCGGTCAGGAATCCCAGTGGAATGCCCAACCCCACGGCGATGCACGAGGCAAAGAAAACCAGGCGAATGGAATATCCAAAGGCGCTGTGCCAGAAAGACCCGCCATCCGGCGCCGCAAACAAGAAGTCCTGCACCGTTCGCCCGCGCTGCTGAATGGATGGGCCCAAATTGCCGCAAATAGCCCCGCAAAAGAATTCCCCCTGCTCATCAAAATCGCCCACAATGTAGCGCGTGTACTGCCGCCAAAGCGGCAAATCCAGGCCAAAGCGGCGGTAAAGCTCTTTTTCCTGCGCCGCATCCAACCAGATGCCCTTCATGGCGCGCACGTTGGAGGAATAATTGCTCCAGGGGTTTCCCGGGATGAGGTGCATCAGCAGGAAAGCCAGCAGGGTCGTACCGAACACGACCGCGATCACCCGCAGCAGCTTTCTGGCGAAAAATGCAAGCATCTCCACGCGCCCCTCCTTATCACCGCAGACAGCCCAAATGCCCAAGAGCGTACTGACCTCCCGAGGGCCACGCTGATGGTTTAATTATAGTCCTTCAGCAAACCAGATGGGTCAGGCCGTTTCGTCCTCACCAGAGACACTCTCGCGAAAGATCTCTACCCGGGCTTTCGCTTCCGTCTCCAGGCTGGCGCTGCCCCCGTTGGAAAGCCCCTCGGCGATCAAATGCCGCAGGCGCTGCGCATCCACGTGCTGCTCCACATCCAGCGACAGGCGGCAGTCGGTGTTGAGAAAGATATTTACCAACCCCAAAGGCAGCAGCAGTTCGGTGTGGGTATGCCCGCTGTCGGTGCTGCTGACCCGCACGCGCAACTGCTCCGGCGCGGGCGGGGTTTCCTGCTCGCGCATGCGGGCGTACTTGGCTTCCTGCACCTCAGCCAGGCGCGCCGCAGCCTCTTCCACCGTCAGGCGGCCTTCTTCCAACTGCTGAAAAACTTGCAGCCGCATATCCACCAGCGCCCAACGCGAACCGCCCACCTTTTGCTGCAAGGCATAGTACATGGCCGCCGACGCCAGGCCCAAAAACCCCGCCGCAAACCAGAGCAAATGCGGGTCCAAATTATCCAGGATCAGCCCTGCCAAAAGCGGCCCCACCGCCGAAGGCAGCACCCAACTGAATCCGTAGGTGGCCATGTAGCGCCCGCGCATGTCCTCCGGCGCCAGATTGGTGACAATGGCCTGCGAAACCGGGCTGACCAGCATTTCGCCGATGGTGATGACCACCATCGCCGCCAAAAAGAGGGGGAAGCTGGCCACAAAGCCGTACAGGCTGAAGCCCACCGCGTACAGCAGGGTGCCTGCCACCATCACCATCAGCGGCCGGAAAGGGGTAATGCGGCGGGTGATGGGGAACTGGAACAGCACCACCATTGCGGCGTTCAGCGCCAGGATGTAACCAAACATCTGTTCATTGGTGCCGTGCACATCCCGCAGGAACACCGCCAAACTGGTGTTCATCTGCATATACATGAGCACGCTTAACATGGAGGCCAGCATGAACCAGGTGAAGGCCGAATCGCGCAGAACGGTGAAGTACCCCTTGAAGGTCTGCCCCAGGCTTTCCTGCGGCTCTCCCGGCGCGGGGGCCACGCGCGTTTCGCGGATGGCCACCCACACAAAGCCTGCCGTCAACAGGCTCGTGATGGTATCAATGATGAACAGAAGCAGATAAGAGCGCGAAGCCAGAATCCCACCCAGCAGCGGGCCGATCACCACCGCCAGGTTGAAGACCACCCGCAAAATGCCAAAGCCCTGGGCGCGTTTATGCTCCGGCAGCAAATCCGCCACCATCGCGCTATGCGCCGGCCCGCCCACATCCGAAAGCAGACCCACCACCCCGGCCACCACCAAAAAGGTGGTGAAATCGTTGACCAGACCCATCCCCAGGGCGGAGAGTGCGCTCATCACCAATGCAAAAATGATGATGCCCTTGCGCCCGATGCGGTCGGTCAGCGCCCCGCCTAACAGGCTGCTGAATAGGCCGGTGATGGAGAAGACCAAAAAAATCACCCCCACCTGGGTCATGCCCACGTCAAATTTTTGGGTGATGTACAGTGAAAAGAAGGGGAACAGCAGCGCACCGCCCAGGCGGTCAATGAAACTGCCGAACACCAGCACCCAGAATTGTCGCGGGTACTCTTCATATACGCCGCGCAGCCGCGCGATCTGCCCGGCCAGCCCGCGGGTGGGCGCGGAAGAGGGGGTGGGGGAAGGTTGGGGGTTTGACATGCTAGGCCTCAAACGATAAGCAGGATTTGGTTATGATTGATCGTATCACAGCGCCCACCGCACGGGTTAAAAAACTGGTCAAGTGGCCGATGAAAACCCGCCGGGCGACGGGGAGCTGCCGACCTTTCCCCTCTGCGCAGAATGCTCGGCCTGCCGGGCTGCATTTTGGCAAAAAAGGTCTATACTTAAAGGGAGCCTCATTTCCCCATCCCGTTTGCAGAACCGCTTGACCGAAAGAGACCCGCCATGAACTGCTTCCGCCTGACCGTCATCCTGTGGGAAAACCCCCTGCCCGATTCGCAGCACAGCGACCGGCGCGCGCTGCGCGAAGCCTGCATTCTGGACTGCGTATCCGCCGAGGAAGCCCAGGCCGTCTTCACGCAGATTTGCGCCGCCTTCCCGCCCATCACCGACGCCGATCAACACCCCCTGGCGGTGGAGGCCTTGGTCAGCCAGGGGCCGCGCACCACCGGCCGCCCCGAAACCAGCGCGGCGCTCTTCGCCGGCCCTCTGTGGGATTTCACCATCGGCCAATTTGAGCACATTGCCCGGCAGGCTCGCCACATGGCTGCCCTGCCGCCCGGCCCGCTGACCCCCTGCTAGCCCTTCCATCACGGTGCGCAATGACCTCTTCCCCTTCGTTTTTTGATGTCTTGCGCAGTTACGGCCTGGACCGCCCGGAGGTCCTGGATCAACGCCTGCTGCATCTGCGCGAGCACGATTGGAAGGCCTTCAGCGACGCCCTGGACGCCTACTTTAAAGCCCAGCCTGCCCCCGCAGGAGCTGACCCAAACCGCGTCTCACCTCTTGATCGCCGACCGGCTGTATCTGGACGACCCGCTGTATGACTACGCCGCCTTTCTCAGCGGGCCTGAATTTGACGACCCCGGCCTTCAGCCTGGGGCGCAAATGACCGCCGCCTACCGCGCCGGATACCCCATCTGCCTGCAAAACCTGCGCGCTGTGCTGCAGTATTACCATCAGGCCCGCGAACTGATCGCCGAAGGCCGCCTGGTGCCCTACAAGCTCACCCAAATGCCCGATGGGGCCTGGCCGTTTATCTCGGTGTACACGCGCCAGACCCTGCTGGACGCGCGCGCCTTGCGCATCGCCGGGTACGGCAGCCCCGCCGGTCTGGCCGCTCTCGCACTGAAGCAAATCCTCACCCAAAACCGTTTGGCGCGGGCGGTCTCGCGCCGTCTGAGCAAGCCCGCCCCGGCCGCACCCTCGCCCCGCCCCGCTGTCCATTTTGATGAAATCACCGCCGCCAGCGCCCGTCTGGATACGCGCTTGCAGCGCTATTTCACCTACCAGCCTCTGTGGGTTTCCCTGGCGGCCTTTGCCATCGCCGGCGGCCTGCAAGGGCTGAGCACAGATTTCTTCTCGCCCGATTACGCCTACATGTTTCGCAAAGCCCTGGACGCCGCCCGCCAGGTGAACAAGAAGCTGCCCCAGGATCGGCGTTTTCTGATCCCGGCCGGATTCAGCCTGAACGGCCTGCGCCTGCCGGCCCTGCTGAACCTGCCGGTCGAGCGCGTGTTGGATACCATCACCCACGAACCGCACGCCTTTCAGGCCTTCCGCGCCCAGATCAACCAGAAACTGCTGGAAATCTCTGCGCCCGCCGGAAGCGAAGAGCGCGAACAGCAAATCTTGGCCCTCCAGCACAGCGTGGAACACGATGTGGCCCAGATCAGCCTGACCTATCAGGAAATCAGCACCTCATACCGCCAGCGCTTTTCCACCCACCTGGCCCTCGGCTCGGCATCCGTGCTGGTGGCCGGGCTGACCACCCTGGGCAGTAACCTGGATGCGCTGTCCATCGCCGGTGGGGTCTTTTCCGGCCTGTCCCTCTCGGCCAGCCTGAAAGAATTTGCCAAAGAATGGCTGGATTACCAGCGCGACCTGCTCAAATTAAAAGCCAACGACAACTATTTCGTCTGGCGGCTCACCCCACCCCCTCGCTGAAAGGCGGCCCCCCGATGCCCTTCCCCTTGCAAACACCGCGCCTCATCCTGCGCCCCTTTACCCAGGCAGACCTGTCGGCTTTTGTGGCCTACCGCTCCGACCCCCAAACCGCCCGCTACCAAAGCTGGGAGGCCCCCTACCCCGAAGAAAAAGCGCGGAAATTCATCGAAACGCTGCTGCGCAGCCAGCCCGGAACCCCCGGGGAGTGGTATCAGCTGGCGGTGGTGCGCAAAGACAGCGGCGAGATGATCGGCGACTGCGCCTTTCACATTATGGCCGAAGACTCCAGCCAGGCGGAGATCGGCTACACCCTTTCGCCCCGCCAGCGCCGCCGCGGCTTCGCCACCGAAGCGGTGGCCGGGCTGCTGCGCTACCTGTTTGAGGAATGCCGCCTGCACCGCGTGCGCGCCGTGTGCGACGCTGAAAACCCCGCCTCGGCCCGCGTGCTGGAGCGCATTGGGATGCGCCGTGAAGCCTTCTTCAAAGAAAACATCTGGTTCAAAGGCGCCTGGGGTTCAGAATGGGTTTACGCCATCCTGGAAAGCGAATGGAAACGGCTGCAAACCGCCCCCGCCCCGCGCTTTCTGTACCCGGCCGAATGGATGCTGTTCGTCCCCGACCGCCTGGCCGCCGCCGAATGGTATGCGCGCCTGCTCAGCACCGCGGTGCAGTACCTGCCGGAGGGCAACCATTACATTGTGGAGGCCGGGGGAATTCGGATCACCTTCCATTTGGCCGATGAAAAAATGCCCTCAGGCAAAGCCGGGCAGACCCTCTACTGGCAGGTCAGCCAGTTTGACGCCGCCCTGGGGCGCGCCCTGGCCTGCGGGGCGGCGCTGTACCGCGGCCCGCTGGAGCGCACCGACAACCTCAGCATGGCCCAGGTGAGCGACCCCTTTGGCAATCTAATCGGCATCCTCGGCCCTCGTCCCGGCCTACCCGCCGATATGGGATATTCGGCCGCCCCAAATCAGGATGAATGTGAATAGCCTTTGTGCCTGCTCTTGGGTACAGTGTTACCGTTGGTAAACTTTTTTGCGTCCGCCCCCTTTTCAAGGAGACCCGCCTATGCGATTGTACGCCGATTCTTCCAAATGCTGCGGCTGCAGCGCCTGTTTGGTGGCCTGTTCGCTCAACCTCTTTGAGGAAAACAATCCCAAAAAAGCCGCCCTGCGGGTGGTGCCCCATTTCCCCGAACCCGGCAATTATGAGCTGAAAGTCTGCACCCAGTGCGGCGAATGTGCCCAGGTGTGCCCCACCGGCGCCATCCAGCGCAATGAGCGCGGAGCCTATTTCGTCGATGCCGCCCTGTGCGACCTGTGCGGCGCGTGTGAAACGGTCTGCCCGGAAGGCGTCATGTTCGTGGTACCAGAAATGTCCGAACATTCCTGGAAATGCGACCTGTGCGGCGACTGCGTGTTGGTTTGCGGCATGAATGTGCTGTGGATCGCTGAACCCTCCACCCAGGCAGCCTAAAGGAGCAGACCATGAACGGATATGGCGGCAGTATCTTACGTGTCAACCTCACCGAGGGCAAAATCACCCGTCTGCCCACCCCGGCGGATGTCATCCGCGATTACATCGGCGGGCGCGGTTTTGGCGCATACTTCCTGTACCATGAAGTGCCTGCCCACGCGGACCCCTTGGGCCCCGAAAACAAATTGATCATCTCCACCGGGCCGCTCTCCGGCCTGATGATCCCCGGCGCGGGGAAATGCGATTTCTCCACCAAATCACCCCTCACCGGCGGGTACGCGGGCTCATCCCTGGGCGGCCTGTTCACGGCTGAGATGAAATACGCCGGGATCGACTCGATCATCCTGGAGGGCATCAGCCCCAAACCGGTATACCTCTTCATTGACGACCGCAAAGCGGAACTGCGCGACGCCTCGGAATATTGGGGCAAAGGCAGCATCACCGTGGAGCGCATGTTCAAAGAGCAGCTGGGCGAAGAATTCCAGGTGGCCGTCATCGGCCCCGGCGGCGAGAACCTGGTGTCTTACGCCAGCATCAACCACGATTACGGCCGCGAGGCCGGGCGCGGCGGCGTGGGCGCGGTGATGGGCTCCAAGCGCCTCAAAGCCATCGTCCTGCACGGCACGCAGTCGGTGCAGGTGGCCGATCTGGCGGGCTACCGCCAGGCGGGCATGGCCCTGTTCAAAGCCTGCAAAGATTCCGACGGCCTGAAGCCCTGGCAGGATTACGGCACCACCATCGTCACCAGCTGGTGCGACGAGGTCGGCGCCCTGCCCACGCGCAATTTCAGCGCGGGTTCCTTCGAGGGCGGCCCCACCCTGTACGGGCCGGTGATGCGCGAGCAGATCGTCATCACTGACAAAGGCTGCTTTGGCTGTCCTTCGCCCTGCGGCAAATACAGCCGCATGAAACGCTACGGCAGCACGGTGGAAGGCCCCGAATACGAAACCATCGGCATGTTGGGTTCCAACCTGGGCATCGCCGACATTCAAGATGTGGCCCAGGCCAATTTACTGTGCGACGAGCTGGGCATTGACACCATCTCCGCCGGCAGCGCCATCGGCTGGGCGATGGAATGTTTTGAAAAGGGCATCCTCACCCTGGAAGATACCGGCGGCCTGGAGCTGCGCTTTGGCAACGTGCCCGCCGTCTTTGAACTGCTGCAGGCCATCGCCAAACGCCAGGGCCTGGGCGCGCTGCTCTCTCAGGGCGTCAAAGCCGCCGCCAAACAGGTGGGCAAAGGCAGCGAAAAGTTCGCCATCCATGTCAAAGGCATGGAGCAGTCGGCGTACGCCACCCACAACGCCACCGCCATGCTGCTGGCCTACATGACCTGCGACGTTGGCGCACACCACAACCGTTCCTGGGCCATCACCTATGATCTTCAGGTGGGCCGCGAACTGGTGGTTCCGGAAAAAGTGGCCCGCATCATCTGGCTGCAGGACTTCCGCCCTATGTTCGACGTCTTTGGCACCTGCCGTCTGCAGTGGGTGGAATTGGGCATTGACCGCGAGCTGTATGTCCCCGCCCTGGCCGCCGTCACCGGCGTGCAGCGCTCCTGGGAAGAGTTGGAAATGGTGGGCGCGCGCATCTGGAACCTCAACCGTATGTTCTGGATTCGCGAGAACGAGGGCTTTGGGCGCGAATGGGATCTGCCCGCCCCGCGCTTCTATGAAGAAGCCCCCAAAACCGGCGTCACCGCCGGACAAATCACCCGCCTGGAAGATGTGCATAAGCTCCTGGATATGTACTACGAACAGCGCGGCTGGTCTTCGAACGGCATTCCCACCCCCGCCACCCTGGAAAAGCTGGGGCTGGCGGAGCTTGCGCAAACCTTGTGATCACCCTGCGGCCTTTGGGCGGGCTAAAGGCCCTGGTTCACGATCAAAAAGAGCTGCACCTGGAGGCCGCGGGCTGTTCGGTGCGCGAGGCGCTGCTGCTGGCCAATATCCGCCCCGAACTGGTGGCCCTGGTGCTGGTCAACGCCCGCCCGGTGGATAAAGCCCACCGCCTGGCAGACGGCGATATCGTTCAAGTCCTGACGGTTTTTGGGGGCGGCTAGCCGCCCCCATCCCTTTTTTATGAAACCCATCCTGCCAACCCACACGCTGCGCCCGCTGACCCCCGCCGATCAGGGTTTGATCCGCGAGCTGATGTTTTACGCCATCTTCGTCCCCCCGGGCACGCCTTTGCCCGACCGGGCCTTGCTGGATGAGCCGCGCATCGCCGCCTATTATCAGGATTGGGGACGCGCGGGTGATTTTGGCTTTGCCGGGCTGGCGGGCGATGACAGCGCACAGCCGGTGGGTGCGGTTTGGCTGCGCCTGTTCCCCGCCGAGGCCCCCGGCTATGGAACCGTGTCCCCGGCCGTCCCCGAACTGTCCATCGCCCTCACCCCGCCGCACCGCGGGCAGGGACTGGGCAGCCGTCTGCTGACCGCCGCCCTGGACGAAGCCGCCCGCCGCGGTTTTGAATCCGTGTCTCTCAGCGTTTCCCCCACCAACCCGGCCCTGCGCCTGTACATCCGCGCGGGGTTTGAACCGGTACACAGCGAAGACGATTCGATGGTCATGCTCTGCCGCTTGCTGCCCCCCACCCGCGCCTGAACGCGCCCCCCAACCCGGCCAAGCTCCTGTATAATCAATTCATCCAGCGGTACACCCACGCTTGCCCGATTGGGGATATACGCATGTCCACACCGTCCGACCGCCGTACCCATACCGTCGTCTGCCTGGGAGACAGCATCACCCTGGGGCAAATCAGCGTCTCGTACATCTGGCCGCTGCGCGACCGCTTCGCCGGGTATCCGGTGCGCTTCATCAACGCCGGGATCAACAACGATCTGGCCTACAACCTGCTCACCCGTCTCAACCCCGTCATCCGCGAACGGCCCGATACCATCCTGGTTCTGGCCGGAACCAATGATGTGCTTTCTTCGCTTTCGGTGCTGAAGACCCTGGCCAATTTCGCCGTCAAAGGCATCCCCCGCTGGCCCAATCTATCCTGGTACATCCGCAACATGCGCCTGATTCTCAGCCGCCTGAAAGCCAGCACGCGCGCCGCCCTGGCGGTGGCCACGCTGCCGGTGCTGGGCGAAGACCTGGATTCGCTCCCCAACCAGCGCGTGCGCCAATATAACCAGGCCCTGGCGGAACTGACCGAAGAAATGAACATCCCCTTGCTGCCCGTGTATGAGCGCATGGCTGCCGTGCTGCGGGCCGACCCGCGCCCCAAGCGCGCCTACACCCATTCCATCCGCCTGACCGCCGAAGTCATCCTGCGCTGCAACATCCTGGGCGAGCCCTTTGACCGCCTGGCGGAGCAAAACGGCTTTGCCCTGTTGACCGACTCGGTGCATTTAAACAGCCGCGGGGCTGCCATCGTGGCGGACGAAATGGAAGCCTTTCTGCGCCGCACCCTGCCGCCCGAACCGCCCCGCAGCGGCCTGCCGGAGGTGATCCTGCCCATCAAGATCCCCTTCCTGCCGCCCCGTCCGCCCGATTAGCCCGACCTCAAGGACCCGCCGTATGTCCAGTGAAAATTGGGCCGTCAGCCCGCTGCCTTTCCTCCCCGGCCAGGAACTTTGCCAGCAGTACTACCAGCAGGCCGTGCTGCCCATCCTTCAGCGAGGTTTCCCCGGCCTGCCGCACACCGCCGCCCTGGTGGGCTACGGCTCCGACGTCCTCGGCTACGACACCCCCCTCTCACGCGACCACATGTGGGGGCCGCGCCTGGTGCTCTTTTTGCCTGAAGATGCCTCCGAAAGCCTGCGCGCCCGGCTCATCGCAGCCCTGGGCCGCGAGCTGCCCACCCAGTTTTACGGCTACCCCACCCATTTTTCCGACCCCGACGGCGAAGGCGTGCGCATCCCCACCCCCATCGAATCCGGGCCGGTGGATCCCCTCATCGCCCTGACCACCCTTTCGGCTTTCACCCAGCAGGAACTGGGCATCACCCCCCAGCAGGCTTTGACCCCTGCCGACTGGCTGACTTTCGCGGAGCAGCGCCTGTTGGGGGTGACCGCCGGGCGCGTCTATCACGACGATTTGGGCCTGGAAGCCCTGCGCAGCCGCCTGGCCTATTACCCTGACCCTGTGTGGCGTTACCTGCTGGCCTGCCAATGGATGCGCCTCAGTCAGGAAGAGCCTTTTGTGGGCCGCACCCACAGCGCGGGCGACGAGCTGGGCTCGCGCCTGATCACCGCGCGCCTGTGCCAGGATGTCATGCGTCTGGCCTTCCTGCTGGAACGCCGCTACGCTCCTTACAGCAAATGGTTTGGAACCGCCTTCCAGCGGTTGGATTTGGCCGCGCAGCTCTCCCCCTACCTGCAGGGCGCGTTGGAGGCCCCTGACTTTCCCCGGCGCGAAGCCCAGTTGTGCGGCGCGTATGAGACCCTGGCGCGCGCCCACAACGACCTCGGCCTGACCCCGGCGCTGGAGCCCTCCTGCTCGCTTTTCCACCAGCGCCCCTTCCGCGTGCTGCACGCCGAACGCTTCGCCGCAGCCCTGCAGGAGACCCTCCGCGACCCCTGGCTGCGGGCTTTGCCGCTCTACGGCGGCCTGAACCAATACTGCACCACCACCGACATCCTCGAATCTCCGGCGGCCTGGCGCCGCCTGCAAGGGCTGTACGGCGGGTAAGCGTCCCCGCCGCCGCAATCACTTTTGGTACTGTAGGGAGGATGAGATGAAACGACCTGTGCTGGCTGTATTCCTGCTGAGCCTATGTCTGCTGGCCGCCTGCGCCCCCCAGGCCGCGGCCCTGCCCACCGCTGCCACCCGCGCCGAAGAACTCCAGGCTCAACCATCGGAACTGGTGGCCAGCCGCGGCCCAGACCTCCTGATCCTGGATATCATGATGCCCCGCCTGGACGGCCTCAGCACCTGCGAGCGCGTCCGGCAGTTTTCCAATATTCCCATCATCATGCTCACCGCCCGCGGCGAAGAACAAGACCGCGTTCAGGGCCTGAACGTCGGCGCGGATGACTACGTGGTCAAACCTTTCTCCGCCATCGAACTGGTGGCGCGCGTGCGGGCTGTGCTGCGGCGGGCCAGTAACGCCGAACAGGTGACCCAGACCCGCTACTTCATCCACGGCAATTTGCGCATTGATTTTGCCCGTGCCGAAGTGTGGAAGGACAACAAACCCGTCTTCCTCTCCGCCACCGAATACCGCCTCCTCATCCAGTTTGCCCACCACGTCGGCGAAGTACTCACCGCCGAAGACCTGCTGGTGGCCATCTGGGGGCCGCAGTACCGTGAAGATAAAGAAATCCTGTGGGTCAGCATTGCCCGGCTGCGCCAAAAGCTGGAAGATAACCCCCACTCGCCGCAGCACATCGTCACCCGTGCTGGCCTGGGCTATTTAATGCCGCCTGTCGATAAAGACAATTCCTAACGGAGCAGCCGCCATGTATGCTAATTTTGAAGATAAAGGCAAAATTTTTACACCCGTCGTCTCCAAAGAACCGGTGGACGTCATCCTGCAAACCACCGTGCACCGCATCACCGGCAAATTCCACGTCCGGCCTGATGAGCGCCTGATTGATCAGCTTAACCACGCCGATGCCTTCCTGGCTCTCACCGATGTGACCGTCATGGATCTGTCCGGCGGCGAAACCCTGTACACCCTGCGTTTTATGGTCGTGCAGCGCAATCAAATCGTTTGGATGGCTCCCACCCAAGAACTGCACAACCAGTAAGTCTGAGAGTATCGTATGAACCTATCTGGACAATCCACCGGGCGCAGCCCAGAAATAGGCAAATTAAAAGCCTATCTTTCCAACATGGTCATCCGCGAAATTGAATCGCAGAATATTCCGGATGCCGACCGCCGCGACATGATCTTACAGGTACTGCAGCAGGCCTACCAGAGCACCAAGCTCCAGCTCCCCAACACGCTGCGGGATCAAATCTTCCATGAAATTTTGGATGAGCTTTTGGGTTTTGGCCCCCTCCAGCCCCTGCTGGATGACCCCGATATCTCCGAAGTGATGGTCAACGGGGTTAACAAGGTCTACATTGAGCGCAAAGGCAAGCTGGTAAAAACCAACGTCACCTTCGACAGCGAAGAGCAGGTCCTGCGCCTGATTGACCGCATCATCCTGCCCCTGGGCCGCCGCATTGACCGCGACAGCCCCACGGTGGATGCGCGCCTGCCCGACGGCTCGCGCGTAAACGCGGTGATTGGGCCGGTGGCCATTGACGGCCCCACCATCACCATCCGAAAATTCATGAAGAACAAACTCAGCGTGGATCAGCTGATTGAATTCGGCTCCATCACCCGCAACATGGCCGATTTCGTGCGCGCCTGCGTAATTTCACGCCTGAATATCCTCATCTCCGGCGGCACCGGCTCTGGTAAAACCACCCTGCTCAACGTGCTGTCTAGTTTCATCCCCGAAGATGAGCGCATCATCACCATCGAAGACGCTGCGGAGTTGAAGCTCCAGCAGGATCACATTGTGCGCCTGGAGACCAAACCGGCCAATTCGGAAGGTCAAAACGCGGTCACCATCCGCGAACTGGTGCGCAATTCCTTGCGCATGCGCCCCGACCGCATTGTGGTGGGTGAGGTGCGCGGCGGCGAGGCCCTCGATATGCTCCAGGCCATGAACACCGGCCACGATGGTTCCCTCACCACCCTGCACGCCAACGCCCCCCGCGACGCCATCTCGCGTCTGGAAACCATGTGCCTGATGTCGGGCATGGATCTGCCTGTGCGCGTCATCCGCGAACAGATCGCCTCCGCCATTGATCTCATCATCCAGCAGTCGCGCCTGCGCGACGGAACCCGCAAAGTCACCTCCATCACCGAGGTGGCCGGTATGGAAGGCGACACCGTGGTCATGACCGAGATCTTCCGCTTCGAGCAGACCAAGGTGGAAAAAGACGGCCGCATCATCGGCGAGCTGAAACCCACCGGCATCCGCCCCCTGTTTTCGCCGCGTCTGGAAGCTGCCGGCTTCCACCTGGGGCCGGAAGTCTTTGGGGCCAACCTGTCGGAAATGCTCAATTCGCGCCGGCGCTAACCGCGGCAAGCAACTGCGTCCAAATCCGCCTTGCGCGGCCTGTGGGTGCTATAATCAGGACATCAACCAGACCCACAGCCGGCCAATGCGCCGCCTGATTTGCCGCACCGGAACCGACCGGACTCCAACCAGGGGAAAGGGCAAAGCATGAACCGACAACAAACCATCCTCAAGCTCCGCACACACCGGCTGGCCGTCCTGCTCATTGACGCCCGCCAGGCCAACCGCCGCACCTTCGAAGAATGTGCCCAGGCGATGGGCGTTAGCGTGGAGGAGTATCAATCCTACGAAGCTGCCCAGGCCGCCCCTTCGCTGCCCGCGCTGGAAGCCCTGGCCTTTTACCTGAACCTGCCGCTGGAACATTTTTGGAGCCAAACCACCCTCAGCGCCCAGGCCGCGGCCCCTTCCGATCAGGTGCGCAAACTGCGCGGTCTGCGCAACCGTGCCATCGGCGCGCGCCTGCGCCAACGCCGCACCCAGTTGGAAATGGGCACCGAAGCCCTGGCCGAAAAGCTGTCCATGCCCATTGAAAATGTGGATACCTTTGAATCCGGTCAGAATTCCATCCCCCTGCCTCAATTGGAGCTGATCGCCGAAGCCCTGGGTCTGCCCATTCAAGAACTGTTTGATCAGCACGGCCCCATTGGGGAATGGCGCACCGAGCGCGAGCTGAACGAAAAGTTCGCCCAGCTGCCCGCAAAGATGAAAGATTTTGTCAGCAAACCCGTCAACCGGCCCTATCTGGAGCTGGCCATGCGCCTGAGCGAACTTTCGGTAGAAAAACTGCGCACCGTGGCCGAAAGCCTCTTGGAAATCACCTACTAACCCATGAGCGAAGTTCTCCCTCCCGCCGTGTTGAACGACCAGGCCCAAAACGCCTACCGCGAAGGCCAGTTTTCTCTGGCCGCCGATTTGTTTGAACAGGCCGCCCGCGCCCTGGATGCGCAAGGTCAGGCGCTGGACGCGGCAGAGATGTGGAACAATGTCAGCGTGGCCAGCCTGCAGGCCGGGGATGCCGCCCGCGCCCTGCGCAGCGCCGAAGGCAGCGACGCCGTTTTCGCCGCCCAACAGGACTTCCGCCGCCAGGGGCTGGCCCTGGGCAACCAGGCCGCCGCCTTAGAAGCCCTGGGGCAGACGGATGAAGCCCTGTCCCGCTACCAGCGTTCCAGCGACGCACTCAAGCAAGCCGGGCAGCCGGAGCTGCGCGCCGTAGTGCTAAAAAGCCTCTCTGCTCTGCAAATGCGCACCGGTAAACGCATGGAAGCCATGGCGTCCATGCAAATTGCCCTGGAAAACCAAAAACACCTCAGCCTGCGCGAACGTCTGCTCAAGTCGCTGCTGAAGGTCCCCTTCCGAATGCTCAAATCTTAAAAAGGCCTTGATGGACTCCTGGAGCCTGCGGCAAGCCACCCTCGCCGATTACCCCGCTCTGGCGCGCTTTCTTCAGGTGCAGGCCTATGTCCACCGCCACCTGGATTGGCGCCCCACCCTGGATTGGCTGGGCTTCCAGCCTTTTTACTTGTTGGAAGACTCCGCCG
This sequence comes from Levilinea saccharolytica, assembly GCF_001306035.1. Lineage (GTDB taxonomy): Bacteria > Chloroflexota > Anaerolineae > Anaerolineales > Anaerolineaceae > Levilinea > Levilinea saccharolytica. Next base: position 63,307 of record NZ_LGCM01000065.1, on the reverse strand, counting down.
GCATCCGGGCTGTTCTGGGCTGCCCCCAGGACCCTCCTGGCGTTGCCTGGGTACGGGTCTTCGCCTGCGCGGAAGAAAGCCATCTGCGTCCAGCCTGGGAGCAGCTGTTCACAGCCGCCCGGCAGGCCCTGCCCGAACCGCGCCCCACCCTGGCGTTGCTGGCTCTGTATGAATGGATGGCCGACCTGGCCCCTGGGGTGGGTCTGCACAAAACCCAGGACATCGTCGTGTTGGAATGGAATCAGCGCGTGCCCCCCATCGCCGCCGCGCAGGGAGAGGTGCACGTGGAGCTCATACGTCTAACGGATCTGCCTGCCGTGCTGGAACTGGATCAGCAGGCTTTTGGCAGCCTGTGGCAGCTTTCAGCCGATTCGCTGGAACGCTGCTTTCGCCAGGCCGGGTACGCCACCCTGGCCTGGTTGGACGGGCAGCCCGTGGGCTACCAGATCAGCACGCACACCTCCTATGCCGCCCACCTGGCCCGTCTGGCTGTGCGCCCAGACCTTCAACGGCGCGGCATCGGCGCGACCCTGCTGGGCGAGCTGCAAACCCACTATCAAAACCGCGGCGTCTGGCGGCTGACGGTGAACACCCAGTCCGACAACCACGCCTCCCTGTCCCTCTACCACCGCGCGGGCTTCCGCGAAACCGGCGACCGCTTCCCTGTTTTCGTCTACACCGAACCTCCATCCGAAGGTTAAAAAACACTTTCTTTACAAAACCCCTCCACTATGGCACAATTCGGGGCATCGTCACTGTTCGACAAGGAGGAACTGACCGATGAGCCGCACCAAAGATAAACGCCAGCAAACCCAAATCGACCGCCGCCGCCAGCAAACGCGTGAGACGCTCACCCTGATCGCCATCATCACCTTCCTGGTGGTGATTGTGGCCGCTGCGCTGATCATCCCCCAGATCCAGCGTCAAAACAGCGCCCGCGCGCAGATCACCACCCACGGCATCGCCTATACCGCCTCAAACCAAAACTCCCTGGGCGACCCCAACGCGCCTGTTAAAGTGGTGGAATATTCCGACTTCCAATGTATTCACTGCAAGACTTTCGCCCTGGAAGAAGAATCCGCCCTGCTGCAGTATGTGGAAGAAGGCAAGGTGTATTTCACCTACATGCCGGTGGATATGTTTGGGCCCATTTCGGAAACCGTCTCCGAGGCCGCCTACTGCGCCGCGGATCAGGGCAAATTCTTTGAATACCGTGATGTGATCTTCCTCAACCTGGACGGCAACCGCAGCGAAACCTATTCCGCCGCCCGATTGGCCGATTACGCCGAGGCTCTGGGGCTGGAGCGTAAAAGCTTTGAAAGCTGCCTGAAGAACCGCACCTACGATAAAAAGGCCACCCAGAACTTCGCCGAGGCGCGGTCGGGTGGGGTCGAGGGCACGCCTGCCTTCATCATCGGCGGCAAAGTGGTCTACAAAGATCAGCTGCTGTCCACCATCAACCAGGCCCTGCTGTCGGTTCCCTGATATTCCCCTCTGTGTGCAAACCGAGCGCCGCGGACCGCGGCGCTTTTTTTATTACTGCACCGCAGCATGGCGCGCGCCCAATCGCAGCAGCTGTTCGCTGCCCCCCTTGCGCGTGCACAGGATTTCGCCGCGGGTTTCCAGATCCAGCTTGACGGCGGTGTAATACCAGGGGATGGAACCCCCAAAGCGTCCGCGCAGCTTCTGCTCCACCACAATGGCCAGCTGGCGGTAGGTTTGCGGGCCCAGATCCGCCAGGGATTGCAGGATGACCGCGCGCATCTGTTCATATTTGGCCCGGCTGATGTGGACACCCTTCAAACCCTGGGGGTGCAGCGTGACAATCTTATCTTCCATTTCGCCGCCTCCTGGCTGTGCGTGCGCCTTCACCTTAATTATAAAAAGGTCGTCAAGCCCCTTTCAAACGCACAGCCCGGCTCGCCCCTCCCCCATTCCCAGGGGAGGGGCAAGCGCAGAGGGCGGGAGCGCGGTTTAATGCTGCCCGCTGGAAAAGGCCAGCCCCACCACGCCCAACACAATTAACGCCAGCGAGGCGAATTTCAGCCAATGCGCCGGTTCCTTGAACAGGAAAATGCCGATCAAGGTGACCATCGCCGTACCCACCGAGGCCCAAACCGCATAGGCCACGCTCACATCCAGTTTTTTCACCGCCACGGCGTCGCAGGCCAGGCTCAGGCCCATCAGCACGAAGATCAGCACCGAAGGCAGCGGCCGGGTGAAGCCCTGTGATAATTTCAAGCAAATGGAGGCGCCCACTTCAAAGACGATCCCCACAAACAAAACTAACCAGCTGGTACCCATGAGATTCCTCACGTTTCTCATCCACGTAGAATTCCGATTCATCGCAGAAAACCAAACCAGCCCGCTGGGGGTCAGAGGCTGTTCGTTTTCACTCAATTGTGGGTCAATCGGATGAGAGCCGTCAGGTAAAGCGGTGTGCACCAAAACGCCGGTTGGTCCGGTCGGGGCGAACGGTGGCCAACAAGATCCAGTACAAACGCGTTAACATCTTATTTTGCGCAGACATAAGAATTCTCTTTCACTCACAGGAGCGCGTCTACTCCCATTATAGCACCCAGGTCAACCCGCCGCGGGCCGCGGCCGCCTGGACAGTTGACCAGTCTTTGGGCCGCCCGCGCGCGCCGCCGCAAAGCCGGGTATAATTTTGCAACCTGTGCGCCCCTTTGGACGTATATCGTTATGGCTGCATAGGAGCATATATGAAAACATCTACCCGCATTCTCTTGGGATGCCTGACCTGCATCCAGCTGCTCTACGTCCCTCTGAACCGCCTGTCCACCGGCGGCATTGCCCCCTTTGTCCCCCTGGATGCTTACATCCCCCTCTGGCCGGTGTGGGCTGTGCCCTACCTGCTGATTGTGGCCTGCTGGCCATTGGCCATCGCCTGGGCGGTGTTCTTCGCCAAAGATGAAGAGCTGGCGGCCCTGGTGGCCTCCATCCTCATCGCCTCCCTGGCTGGCATTGTGACCTTCACCCTCTTTCCCACCTACGTCATCCGCCCCGAAGTCACCGCCCAGGGCTGGGCCGCCGATCTGCTGCGCTGGATTTACGCCAACGACGGGGCCTACAACGCCCTGCCCTCCGGCCATGTGTACATGACCACCGTATTGGCCTACTACGGGCGGCGCTGGTTCCCCAAAGTGCGCGGCCTGTTCCCGGCGGTGGTGGTGGTCATCCTGCTGTCCACCCTCTTCACCCATCAGCATTATCTCTTAGACCTGGCCGCGGGGCTGTTGGTGGGATTGGCGGCCTGCAGCCTGGGCCCGTGGGCTGCCCGCCTGTTTTTCCCGCAGCCCAAGCCCAAATCCGTCCAGCTGGTCAAAGCCCCTTCATCCAAAGATTAACCCCTCCGGAGGCCGCATGAACCCCATCGTGCTCGAAAAAGTGGACCAGGCTGTCGCCATTTTGCAGGAAAAAAAGATTGACCTTTGGCTGACTTTCGTGCGCGAGACCTCTGTGCTGGCCGACCCCATGCTGGCGCTCATCTACGGCGAAACCGGCCTCACCTGGCACAGCGCGCTGATCCTCACCCGCCAGGGGCAGCGCGTGGCCATCGTCGGCCGCCTGGAGCGCGAAGCCGCCCAGGCCACCGGCGCCTACACCCAGGTGCTGACCTACGACCAATCCATTCAGCCGGTGCTGCTGGACACTCTGGAACACCTTAACCCCCAGCAAATCGCCATCAACACCTGCCCCGATGACGAACTGGCCGACGGCCTGACCCACGGCATGTACTCGCTGCTCACCCACATGCTGGCCAACACGCCCTATCACGACCGCCTCATCTCCTCGGCCGAGGTGATCGCCGCCCTCAACGGGCGCAAAACCGCCCAGGAAGTGCAGCGGATCCAGACCGCGGTGGATATCGCCGAAGAAATTTTCGCCAGCCTGTTCGCCGAGCTGCGCCCCGGCCTCACCGAGCGCGAGGTGGCTGCGCGCATGCACGCCGAGGTGGACCGGCGCGGCCTGGAAACCGCCTGGGCGCGGGCGGGCTGCCCGGCGGTGAACCACGGGCCGCTTTCAGCGGTGGGCCACGGCCTGCCCGGTGATATCCCCCTGGAACGCGGGCACATTTTGCACCTGGATTTCGGCGTGCGCTATCAGGGCTATTGCTCTGACTTACAGCGCGTGGTGTATATGCTGCGCCCCGGCGAAACCCAGCCGCCCGAAGCCGTGCAGCACGGTTTTCGCACCGTGGCCGATACCATCCAGGCGGTGGCCCAGGCCATGCTCCCCGGCACCCCCGGCCACGAATTGGATCAGTTGGCGCGCCAACGCCTGACGGCGGCGGGCTACCCCGAATTCCCCTACGGCCTGGGTCACCAGGTGGGACGCCGCGTGCACGACGGCGGTGCGCTCATGGGCCCCCTGTGGGAACGCTACGGCCGCCGCCCCCTGGGCACGCTGGAAGCCGGGCAGGTGTTCACCATTGAGCCGGGACTGATGCTCCCCGAACACGGGTATGTGGGGCTGGAAGAAGATGTGATCGTCACGCCTCAGGGCGCGCGTTTCCTGAGCCGACCGCAGACCGAATGGATCGTACGGTAAAGGTGCGCTCCGCCAGGGCGCGGATTTGCTCGCGGAACAGCTCAATTCCCTGACGGGAGGCCGCGCTGGGCACAATTAAACACACCGCCCCCGGAACCACAAAGGCCTCAAAAGGCGTCTGCCCGATAATTTCCCCATCCGCCTGGGCCACCAGCGGCTTGCTGGCGCTGACCCAAATGCGGCGCGCCGCCCGATAGGTGCGCAGCCGCGGCGAACGGTCGCGCCGCGAGATCACCACGTCCCAGGCCACCCGCAGCAGGTCCACCAGCGTGCGCGAGCGCAGCACACACACTTCCATCAGTCCGTCATCGGGATAGATATTCAGCGGCGTGGGCAGTTCCCCCAGGCCAATCACGCTGCTGTTCACAATCATTATTTCCGAGGCACGTGTGCGCACAGGCAAATCATCAATTTGCAGGGTGAAGGCGTGCGGCTGCAAGCCGATCAGCGAGCGGAAGAAATTCAGCAAATAAGCCAAAAAGCCAAAACGGCGCTTCTGCTGGCGGTCGGTGGTTTGAATCAGCGTGGAGCTGATCCCCGCACCGGCGTTAAGCAAATACAGGCGGCCAGCGATGCTCAGCCCGTCCAGGCGGCGCAGGCTGTGTTCCCCCAAAATCAGTTCCAGAGCCGTTTCGAGCTGCAAAGGGATGCCCAAATTGCGCGAAAGCGCGTTCCAGGTTCCCGCGGGCAGCACCCCCAACGGCACCGAAGTGCCCACCAGCCCGTCCGCCGCACCCGAAACCGTGCCGTCCCCGCCCGAAACCACCACCAACTGCGCCCCCCAGTCCAGCGCTTCGGCCACCACCGGCTTCAGCGATTCATTTCCCTGGGTGGTGTAGGTGCGCAGCTCCCAACCCGCCGCGCTGAAGCGCTGCTGCACCAGGGCCAGCACCGCCTCGGCGGAGGTGACACCCGAAACGGGATTGAGGATGAACAACGCGCGTGCGGGTGGGGTCAGGTCTGGCTGCATAGGCTTAACATAATCCAAACCCGCCAATCCGGCAAGCCTTTCGCCCGGTTTACCCCTCACGGCCCGTCCTGCGTTACAATAGAACCCCGGAGCCACAGAGAACGTATGCACCCCTTTCTGACCGCCCTCATGTTCCTCACCACCCTGCCGGTGCGCTCCCGCACCCCCCTCCAACCGGCTCCCCTCAGCCGCGCTGCCCCCTGGTTTCCGCTGGTGGGCTTGCTCCTGGGTGGATTGTTAATGGGCGCGAGCGCTGCCCTGGGCGCGCTCTTCCCCCCGCTCCTGGCTGCCGTGCTGCTCACCGCCGTGTGGGCGGCCCTCACCGGCGGACTGCACCTGGACGGGCTGGCCGACTGCTGCGACGGTCTGCTGGCCCCGGTCTCCGCACAGCGGCGGCTGGAGATCATGAAAGACCCGCGCATGGGCAGCTTTGCGGGCGTGGGCCTGGTCTTGTTTCTGATGCTGAAGGTCTTTGCGCTGCTGTCTCTGCCCCCTGGCGCGGGCGGCTGGGCGGCCATGCTGCTGGCCCCGACCCTGGCGCGCTGGCTGGTGCTCTGGCTGGCCTTACAGCCCCAGGCGCGCCCCGCGGGTTTGGGGGCTGCCCTGGCCGAAGGCCTGCAAAAACCGGCCCTGCTGGCGGCCTTTCTCCCCGTGGGGCTGGCCGCGGCGCTGGGCGGTTGGCGCGGGGCCGCGGCCCTGCTGCTGGGCGCAGCCGCCGCCTGGCTCATCCTGCGTGCAGCCAAAGCCCGCCTGGGCGGTGTCACCGGCGACGTGATGGGCCTGTGTATCGAGATGGTCGAACTGGTCACGCTGCTGACCTTCGCGGCCCGCATCCCCATTTTGTAGGCATCTCCCCCATGACCCTTCCCCCTTTTCCGTTTCGCCTCGGCACGACTTCCTATATCGTCCCGGATGACATCCTGCCCAATGTGCGCTTTCTGGCGGACCAGGCGCAGGATATTGAACTGGTGCTGTTTGAGGTGGACGACGGAACCAATAACCTGCCCAGTGCCGAAACCGTGGCGGAAATGCAGGCTTTGGCCGCCGCCCACAACCTGAGCTACACCGTGCATCTGCCCTTGGATCTGCGCCTGGGCGCAGAGGAAGACCTGCGCCACCCCTCGCTGGTCAAGGCCGAGCGCGTCATCGAACGCACCCGCGCCCTGGCCCCCTTCGCCTACGTGCTGCATCTGGACGGCCGCGAGGAACGCAGCCAAACCGACCCGCAGGTGCTGGCCCGCTGGCAGCAGAATTCCATCCGCGCCCTGCGGCAGGCCGCCGCCTGGGCCGGTGACCCCGCCCTCCTGGCAGTGGAAAACCTGGAAGGTTACCCCCTGGACTTCTGGGAGCCGATCTTCGATCAGATCCCCGTCAGCCGCTGCGTGGATATCGGCCACCTGTGGCTCGACGGCCGCGACCCGCTCACCTATCTTCAGCGCGCCCTGCCGACCACGCGCGTCATCCACCTGCACGGCATCGGCACGCGCGATCACCAATCCCTGCGCCACGCCGACCCCGCCGCCCTGGACGCCGTCCTGGCGGCCCTGCTGCGCGCCGATTACCGCGGGGTGCTGACCCTGGAAATTTTTGGCGAGGAGGACTTCCACACCTCCCTGCAAGCTCTGAATGCCAGCCGCCAACGGTTGGCCGCCGGAGGAGACTTATGGGCAAAAGCCTGACCCTCATCCTGGGCGGGGCGCGCAGCGGCAAAAGCACCCTGGCGCAAACCCTGGCCGCCCAACGCAGCCCGCACGTGCTCTATGTGGCCACCGCCACCGCCGGGGATGACGAAATGCGCCGCCGCATCGCCGCCCACCGCGCCGAACGCCCGCCCCAATGGGGCACTTTGGAAGCCCGCCGTCACGTGGGCAGCGCCGTGCTAACCTGCCCCTACCCCGCTGAGGTCATCCTGGTGGACTGCCTGACCCTGCTGGCTAACAATGTCCTCATGGATTTGCCCGAAGGGACCGACGAAGCCCAGGTGCAGCAAACCCTGGACGATGAAGTCCAGGGTCTCTTGAACGCCTATGCGCAGCTTTCTGCGCAATGGATTGTGGTCTCCAATGAGGTCGGCCTGGGGTTGGTTCCGCCCTATCCCCTGGGGCGCATGTACCGCGATGTGCTCGGCCGCGCCAACCAACGCCTGGCACAAGCCGCCGACCAGGTGGCTTTTTTGGTGGCTGGTCTGCCCATGTGGCTCAAGGGGCCAACCTCACCCGCCCCTTAGACGCGCGAGTAATGCCGACTGACGCGGTGCGCGGTGCGCACGGGGGTGCTGCCCGCGTCGCAGAACAACTGCGTGCAGGTATCCGTCACCTTCATCTCGTGGCCCAACTCATAGGCTTCCTGGCTGCGCCAGACGGAAACGATCTGCCACAGCGTGCGGCTTTCGCTGTCTTGAATCAGGAAGGATTCCAACAGGCCTTCGGGGGGGTGACGGATGGCTTTGGCGTAGGCCTCTTCCAACCGCACCCAATTGTCTTTCACCACCTGCCCGCTCAAAATGGACACATACATTTCAGCCTCCTTTCGGCGGGGGGTCTTGTCCCTCCAATTTCATTATACAGTTCTCCGGCGCGTTTTGTACCCGCGACTGGCGCGTCTTTCCCCCTTTGGGGTACTATCCCTCCCGCACCAGCCGTTCCAAATCCTGCGCCGCGCCGCTGGCAAACAGGGCCTTCAGCTCCGCCAGGCTGTCCCAGGCGAACTGGGCTTCCTCCGGCGAAAGGTTCAGCTCCGCGAATTCATCCTCATCCAGCACCAGGCTGCTCCCGTCGGGGTACACCAGCAAATCCAGGGCCAGATCCACATAGGAAATCTGGCCGTCCTGGAACAGCGCCGGGCGGGTCACGTTGCAGTACCAGCCCTTGAGATGCCCGTCGTCCACGTCGTACATGGCGAAGATGTTATAGCCGCGCTGGCTGAAATAAGCCTCCACAAAACGGTCGCCCACGCGCAGAAAAATTCCGTGGAACATGCGGTCTTTACGGTTGAAAAAAGCCTCCAGCAGCACGGCCTTCTCACCCCGCACCAGAATCTTCCCTGGGTAGCGCCAGGTCTCTTCGCCCCGCGGGTTCAGTTTGATCACATCCGCATGGGATGCAGCTGTTATAGACACAAAACACCTCCCAACGGCAAAGATAAAGATACCGCCTCACCCGCCTTCACCGGCTGGGTTAACAGGAACTGCAGGCGTTGGCCCGCGCAGTCCAGCGTCACGCGGAAGCCCTCCGGGCGGAAAAGCACATCCACCACGCGCCCATCCAACTGCCCCGCACCCGCCGCGTCTGCGCCGGGCGAAAGTTGGGCGTGCAAAGGCCGCAGCAGCACCTGCACGCGCTGCCCCAGGGCAAAGGCGCGCCGCGGGTCGGCCTCAGCCTGAAAAATCCCCAATGAGGTGCGCACCGTGAGGGGCTGCAAAGCCGCCACCTCCCCCGCCAGCAGGTTGGTCAGCCCCAAAAAGCGCGCCGCCTCCGCGTCCGCCGGGTAGCGGTACACCTCCGGCGGGGCGCCGGTCTGCACTACGCGCCCTTCGCGCAGCAGTACCAGCCGGTCGGCGATGGCAAAGCCCTCCTCCTGATCGTGGGTCACATAAATGGCGGGGATGGCCGTTTCGGCCAGTACGCGGCGCAGTTCTTCCAAAAGCTGTTCGCGCAGACCGCGGTCCAACGCCCCCAGCGGCTCGTCCAGCATCAGCAGGCGCGGCTGCGGCACCAAAGCCCGCGCCAGGGCCACGCGCTGCTGTTCCCCGCCGGAAAGGTCTGTCACCCGCCGCCGGGCAAACCCGCTCATGTGCACCTTTTCCAAAGCCTCGTCCACGCGGCGCTCGGCCGGGGGGCCGCTGACCCCCTGCATTTTCAGCCCAAAAGCCACGTTCTCTGCCACCGTGCGGTGTGGAAACAGGGCGTAATCCTGAAACATCAGGCCAAAGCCGCGCTGGTGCACAGGGATGGGGGCCTGATCCACGCCGTCCCACAGAATCTGGCCGCCTTCGGCCTCTTCCAACCCGGCGATGATGCGCAGCAGCGTACTCTTGCCGCTGCCGGAGGCGCCCAGCAGGCAGATGGTCTCACCCGCCTCCACGGTCAGTGAGATCCCGCGCAGCAGCGGCTTGCCCTCATAGGTTTTGGTGATCGCTTGCACTTCCAGCATAAGCCTTCGCTCCGTCCTTCCAATGCGTTTCCAGGCTGCCGCAGCCCCAGGCCGCGTCTACGCCTCCAGCTTTTCCATCAAAAAGATGCTCAGCGCGCACACCAGCATCAAAATGGTGGACATGGCCATGGCCTGCCCGTAATTATAGGCCCCCGGCTGGCTCAAGAAGCGGTAAATCGCCACCGGCAGGGTGGGATATTCAGGCCGCGCCAGAAAAGAGGTGGCGCCGAACTCCCCCAGCGAGATAGTGAAAGAGAAAATGGCTCCCACCAGGGCCGCCCGCCCCACGATGGGCAGATCCACCCATTTCCACACCTGCCACGGTGATGCGCCCAGGGTGGCCGCCGCCTGCCGCAGCCGTACCGGGATGGAAGCCAGGGCGGGCTGCAGGGTGCGCACCACAAAAGGCAGCGCCACCAGGCTGTGGGCGGCGGGGATCAAAAACGGCAGGCGGGCAATCTCCAGCGGCGGGCGGTTAAAGGCCACCAGATAGCCCAGCCCCAGCGTCACCGCCGAGGTGCCCAGCGGCAGCATCAGCGCCAGGTTCAGCACCCGCCCCCAGCCCCCCTTGCGGTTGACGGCGTAAGCCGCCAAAAACCCCAGGGTGAGCGAAATGGCCACCGTCTCGGCGGCGTACACCAACGAATTGCGCAGCGCCGCCGCCGGAGGCACGTAAAAATACACCTCGCGCCGGTTGACAAACAGCTCGCGGTAATAATCCAGGGTCAGGCCGCTCTCCAGGCTGGTGCGCCCCTCGCGGTCCCCCGCCAGGCGCGTGACCGAACGCGCCCCCAGGGCGCCCAAAGGCGCCGCCAGGAGCAGCAGCAGGGCCGCCGCCACCCCAAACACAAACCAGCGCGCCGCGCGGCTGCGGGGCGGGCGCAGACCCTCGCCGTGCACGCGCGGGGTCAGGGGAATGTCCCCTTGCTGGCGGCTCAGGCGCGTGTACAGCGCGGTGATGGCCAGCGTGCAGCCCATCTGAATCAGCGAAAGCAGCCCCGCCAGCGGGATGTTCAGCATCTGCATGGCCTGGATGTAAATTTCCACCTCCAGGGTGGCGTAGCGCGGCCCGCCCAGGAGCAGCACCACGCCAAAGCTGGTGAAATCAAACAGGAACACCAGCACCACCGCTGCCCACAGGGCCGGGCGCAGCAGCGGAAAGGTCACCTCACGCCAGGCGCGCAGCGGCGAAGCCCCCAACACGCGCGCGGCCTGCTCCAGGCGCGGATCCAGCTGCGCCCAGGCGCTGCCCACCACGCGGATGACGATGGTGGCGTTGTAAAACACGTGCACCAGCACGATGGCCGCCAAACTGTTGAGCAGTTGGATGGGCGGCTCTTTCAAGCCCATCAGGTCCATCAAGCCCACGTTCAGCCAGCCGCGCGGCCCCACCAGGGCGTTGAAGGCCGCCGCCACCACCACCGTGGGCAAAATGAAAGGCAGGGTGCTCAAAATGCCCACCAGGCGTTTGCCGGGGAAGGTGTAGCGCCCAAACACGGCCGCCGCGGGCAGCCCCACCGCCAGAGTCAGCAGGGTGGAAAGCCCCGCCTGCCAAAAGGTGAAGCCCAGCGCGCGGGTCAGGCGCGCCCAGCCCGCCGCCCCCACGCCGTTTTGCAGCAGGGATTCTCCGGCGGTGCCGAAAATGGTCAGCAGCGGGTAAAAGAAAAACAGAGCCAGAAAGGCAAACGGAACGGCCCACAGCGCCCCCCTGCGCCAGCGGGCCGCCCTAGCTGCCGTGAGCTGGGCAGCACTCAACGCAGAACCGCCTCGTCCCAGGCCTGAATCCAGGCGTCGCGGTGGGCAGCGATGCGCTCCGGGTCCAATTGGGCCGGCTGCTGGGCCTGCTGGGCGTATTTTTCATACACTTCGGGCAGTTTGGCCTCGCTGTTCACCGGATAGACGAACATTTGCAGGGGCATGTCTTCCTGGAAGGGCGCGCTGAGCATATAATCCACAAATTTTTCAGCCAGGGCGCGGTTGGAGGTGCCCTTGAGGATGCCCACGAACTCAATCTGCCGGAAGCAGGTGCCGGGGGCCGTCACCGAACCGGTGATGGCCTCATCCACGGGCGGGTCGGCAAACACCACCTCGGCCGCCGGGCTGCTGGCATACGAAACCACCAGCGGCTGGGGGCCTTTGCCGGAGGAGCCGCTGAAATTGGTGTAATAGGCCGTGGTCCAATCCGATACCACCGCCGTCTCGTTGGCGCGCAGCTTCTTCCAGTACTCCAGATAACCCTCCTCGCCGTACTGCGCCACGGTGGCCAGCAGGAAAGCCAGCCCCGGCGAAGACACCGCCGGATTTTCCACCACCAGCAGGCCGCGGTATTCGGGCCGAATCAGGTCGTCCAAACTCTGCGGCACAGCCAGCCCCTTGGCCTCCAGGGCGGCGATGTCGTAATTCAGGCACACATCCCCAAAATCCACCGGCAGGGCGCGGTTTTGTGCGTCCGCGCGGAACTCGGCGGGAATTTTTTCCAGCAGGGGCGAGTCGTACGGCTCAAAGATATCCTCTTTCAGCGCGCGCGAGAGGAAGGTGTTGTCCACCCCATAAAACACATCCGCCTGGGGGTTGCCCTTGGTCAGGATGGCGCGGTTGAGGGCCGAGCCGGAATCGCCGCTCTTCAAAAAGATCACCTTCACCTGGTTGGCCTCTTCAAAGGCCGCCACCACCTCTTCGCTGACGGCAAACGAATCGTGGGTCATCACCGTCAGCACCGCCGGTTCCGCGGGCTGAGGGGCAGCGGGCGCGGGTGCAGCCGCCGGGGTGCAGCCCGCGAAAACGAAGCTCATCAAAACCAACATCCATACAAAGCGTTTCATGCCTACTCCTGAGATGAATCGGATTGAGATTTGCGCGTGTGGATGCACAGCAGCACACCGTGCTGCACGCTGACCGCGGCGCTGGTGCTCTCCATCACGTTGCTGATGCCGCGGGTGCGCTGTGGAAACAGCGTCTCACCCCGCAGCGGATAAACCAGCTGGGCGGTGGTCACGCCGCGCGCCGGGCCCAAAATGGGCAGCAGGGAGACGCCATCCCCCGCCTGGCCGTGAATTTCGGCCCGCTCGCGGATGAGGAAGACCTCTTCCTGGCCGTCGTCCAGGCGCACATCGCAGTCTTCCAGCTCCGGCAGCAGCAGCAGGAACAGGTTGGCCAGGGTCTGATCCAGCCGCCCGCCCAGGGCCGCCGTCACCCGTAGGGTGGTCACGCCCGCGGCGCGTACAGCCAGGAGGGCCAGCTCCAGATCGGTTTCGTCTTTATGCACCGGAAAACGGCGAATTTCGACCCCCTGAGCCTCCAGCGCGGCCACATCCTCGGCCGCCACCGAATCCAGATCGCCGATGAGCAGATTCGGCCGCAGCCCCAGGGCCTTCAGGTAATACCAGCCCCCGTCCACAGCCACCAGCCAGTCGTCTGGCTCCAGCAAAAAGCGCACTTTTTCTGGGTCTGGCAGGCTGCCGTTGACAAAAATCAGCGCGCGTTTGGGTTGAGCACACATAAAAACCACCTCCGCTGGCGAAGGTGGTTGCACAAGTTGACAGGATCCTTTCCCTCCGCCGGCATTACCCGGATCAGGTACATTGGGTCGAAGGCTGGCGCCTTCCTCTCAGCCTGGGCTACCAGGCTCCCCGTGTTCAGTTGTTAATGCCAGTATAAGAGCGCGGCGGGGAATTGTCAATAGTCCCCCGTTGCAAATCCTTCAGCACCCCACCCACGCCGCTCCCAGGGCGTGCGCGCCCTCCTCCGGCCTCATCCCCTCCGGCAGCCGCAGCAAATGCGCCGGGCAGCCCGCCGTGCAGTCGCTGGCGCCAAAGCCGCGCACCGCCGCCTCGGCCCCCAGGGCCAGCATCTGCCCCACCCACGCACATTCCAGGCGCTGCGGGGCGCAGCGGTACGACACCCCGCTCAGCGCGGCCCAGGCGCGGAACACGTCAATGTGCCAGTGCGGGCGCAGCACCGGGCGCAGGTGCCGCCCCAGGCGCCCGCGCAGGCCCCCTGGCCCCAGGGCGCTGCCCAGATACACATAATCGCCCGCCGGAAAGGCGCACCAGCCCAGCCGCCCCACCTGCCCCTCCGCGGGCTGCGCCAGGGTGAACCACAGCGCGTAGCTGCCGGCACAGGCCGGAAAAAGGTCGCCTTCCACCCGGCCTAGGCTCCCCCGCCTGCCGCCATGCTCTCGATCCACAGGCGGGCGCCGTTCATGCTGGCTTCCCAGCCCGGAAAGGTCAGGTAACGGCGGCGCGCCCCCAGGCTGAGGGTCAAGAGATGTCCGCGATCGTTAGCCAAACGCGCCAACCCCGCCGCCAGCCCCGGTGCGTCCCCCGGGGGGATCAGCAGGCCGCTGTCGCCGCTGCCGATCACCTCGCCCGCCGCGCCGTAGGTGGTGCCCACCGCGGGCAGGCCGAAGGAAAAGCCCTCCAGATACACAATCCCAAAACCCTCGTACGAAGAGGGCACCGCCAGCACCTGACTGCTGCGGTACACGGCCTTCAGCTCATCCTGATCCAGCGCCCCGTGAAAACGCACCTGCTCTTTCCACGGGCTGGCTTGCAGGGTTTTCATCAGGCTGCGCGTGTAGGCGGGCTTCATGTTCATACGCCCCACCACATCCAGCTGCCAGTTGGCGCTGGGGATGCGCCCCAGGGCGTCCAGCAGGAAATGCAGACCCTTGCGCGGGGTCAAATTGCCCACAAAGAGCACGCGCAGCGGCCCATCCTGATAACAGCGCGAAGAAATTTCGGATTCCCCCAAAGGCACGGCCCCCATCAGGCGGTCGCCGCCGGGGGTGGCCACCGCCGCCGGGCGGCGCTGACCGGTGAGGGCTTCCACCGTCTGGCGCGTGGTGCGGCTGTTAAACAGCCAGCCGTCCACCGAGCGCAGGTAAGCGCGCTCCACGGCGCGGTAGAGGGGCATCCATACCGCGGGGTGATTTTCACTGCTGCGCAGGTGGTGCACGATGGACAGCAGCGGCGGCCCGCCCAAGCGCCTAAGGTCGCGGTTCAGCCGGAACAGGGAGGGGTGGTTCATCTCGTCCTGCAGCCAGACGTCCACGCGTTTGCGCATGAGCAGGCGGCGCACCTCGCTGGAAAAATTGTCGGTCAGATGGGCCGCGTAGCCGCGCCAGGGCAGAGAGACGATCTCCACACTGTGCCCGGCGCGGGCCAGATTCTCCACCAGCATCCGGTCGTACAGATATCCGCCGGAGAGGGTGTTCAGGCTACCGTAGATCACCAATCCCACACGCATCCGCGCACCTCGTTGGCCGTGATTCCTGCTCCCCCACACGCAGGTGGATGGGTTAAGTATAGGTCAAAATCACGGGCAGCACCGCCGCTTTTACCCCTGGGTTTGATGCCCCGTTTCATCCAGTACAGAGGCGTACCCAAATTGCGCTGTGGGGTATGAACCACCAAGACGCCAAGGCGCGAAGGGCGCAATGTGGGGGCACGCCCTCGAAGTACGAGGGCACGGGCGGTTTTAGGCCCGTGCCCCATGTGCTCATTCCCACATTGTGTTTGAACCGCGAAGACGCCAAGGACACCAGGTAGGGGCGTGCGTTCGTTGAACCTGAACGCACCCTTATATTTTCAGCAGCCCCCTCTTCTAAGACACGCGCGGGCTAACCCGCAGCCGGCACCCGCAGCACTTCCAGCACCAGGGCGGCGGTGTAGGCCAGCCAAACCAGCAGGAAGGCTGCCAGCATGCCGTACTGCAGGCCGGGGTACAGGCTGCCCTGCGGGTAGACCGCCTGCATAACCACCCGCGTCAGCCACAAAATGCAGGTGGCCGCCAGCAGCACCACCACCGCGTAGCGGTTGGCGCGCCCGCCGAAGATAAACAGCAGGTTCATCACCCCAAAGAGCACCAGCGAGAGCGAGAAGAACACATTGACCGCCCGCACCGCGGTGACCAGCTCCGCCGCGCTGGGGTGGATATAGCTGTACCACTTCCACGCTCTCGGCACGAAGAAGTGCCAGATGCCAAAAGCAATCGAGGCGCTGCTGCCGAAGGTGACCAAAACTTTAACTGCGTTCATTCACCCTCGTTGGCTTGCATCTCTGCCCGGCAGCTCATCACCGCCTGCCCGCAGTGCGGGCAGGTTTCATCCCACCAGGTGTGCGGCCGCCCGCAGCCAGGGCAGCGCCAACACCCAGCCTGCTCCTCCAGCCAGCGCGTCAGGCCGCCGCGCTGAATCGTTTCCAGGTTCAGCAGCACCCCGCGCTGGTTGAGCCAGGTGGTATCCGCGGCGAACTTCGCCATCAACGCGCAGCCGCGCAGCTCGCCGCATTCGCCGCAAAAAGCGATCCCCTTTTCCACGGCGCAGGCCTTCAGCGCACAGTCGGCGCAGTACCCGGCGTTCAGCTCGCTCTTGCAGCCCAGGCAGCGCTGTTCCCCCTCCCCCGCCAGGGTTTGCTGCAAAACTGGGCAGGCCCCACAGTACAGCCCGCAGTAAGCGTGCAATATCGCTTCCATCGTTTTACCTCCCAAAAGTGAGGAGTTATTCTTCAACTTCAATGCGCTCTACCTGGATCTGCGAGCCGTTGGTGTCGGGCACGTTGCTGAACAGCCAGCCGTACAGGTGAACGATCTTGCCGCTGCCGCGCAGCTCCTCGATCTGCGTCTTGATCGCCGGGTCGCTGGCGTCAATACCGTACAGGATCACCTGGCCGAGGTCCTGGCGCTCAAAGACATCGTCAAACTGCGCGCCGGGCGGGTTGGCGGTGATGGTTCCCCACCAGTCGCTGACCGCTTCAGAGGTGCCCGGCGGGATGGCCCCGCCCGCGCCGTCACTGGGGGCAGCGGTCGGCGCGTCATTCGGTTCAGGGGACGCGGTGGGCGTTGCGGCGCCCGGCCCGCACTCCCCGCGGAAATAGGCCCACTCATCACAGCGGCTGCCGTCGGGGAAGATGCACACCCCACTCTGGCTGCCGTCTTCGGCCGTGCCTATCTCCAGGGTGTTGCCCTGTTCCCGGCAATAGACCGAGGCCGGGTTGGCCAGGTTGGTTTCAGGCGGCGGGGCGGCGCAGGCCGCCAGCGCCAGCACGAACGAGAGCATCCAGCAAGTGACCCATCGTTTTGTCTTCATGCAGCACCGCCTCGCTCTAGGCTGCCCCCGAAGGGGCAGCCTGGGGAAGGGTCAGGACCACAGCGCCTTTCTTCTGCCCGCTCTCGGCGTAGCGGTGCGCTTCGGCGGCCTGCTCCAGGGTAAAGCGCCGGTCCAGGCCCACTTTGAGCTTACCGGCGGCGATCAGGTCGCGCACGGCGTTCAGGGTCTCCTGATTTTCCGGCACCAGCTTACAGATCACCCGCTGACCGCTGCTGCGGCGCGTGCGCAGCATCTCCAGCAGCTCCCGCTGTTTGAAGCTGGCATACAGCAGCACACCCTTCGGCGTTAGCGCGCCCCTGAATTTGGCCGGGGAGCCTTTGCGCAGGATATCCAGGATCAGATCGTACCGCTGACCGCGTTGGGTAAAATCCTCGCGGGTGTAATCCACCACATGATCCGCGCCCAGCGCCCGCACGGCTTCCATGCGCCCTGTGCTGCATACGCCGGTGACCACCGCTCCGCGCAGTTTGGCCAGCTGCACCGCCGCCGAGCCAATTGCCCCGCTGGCGCCGTTGATCAGCACCTGATCGCCCGGTTGGATCTCCACCAGCTTCAGCAGGTTGTAAGCCATGATCGCCCCGTAGGGGATCGCCGCAGCTTCTTCAAAGCTCAAATGGTCAGGCTTCAGCGCCACCGCGCCGTTTTCGGGCAGGCACAGGAATTCGGCATAGGCGCCAAAGGTGCTGCCGACATAGCCAAAGACCGCGTCGCCGGGCTTGAATTTCGTCACCTGCGCGCCCACTTCCGCCACCACCCCCGAAAATTCGCTGCCCAGCACCTGGGCGCGCGGCCGGTTCCAGCCCATCATCACCCGCGCCGCCAGCCACAGCATCCCGATCATGTTGAACCGGCTGGGTGTGACAGCCTTAAAATTGCGCGCCATCAAGTCTCCAAAGTTGACGCTGGTGGCGCGCACGCGCACCAGGATCTCATTTTCTTTGACGGCCGGCTTCTCGATCTCCGCCGTGTGCAGCACGTCGGGCGTGCCGTATTCGGTATACACAACTGCTTTCATTCTTGCTCCTTTTGACTCCATATCCGTTTCTTTTTTCGCCGCCTATGCGGCCGCCGCGGCGCGTTTTTCCCACCCCGCAGCGTTCACGCCCTTGATCAGCAGCCACAGGGTCAGCGCCACTTCCGCCAAAAAACTGACCGCAAAAAAGCCGTAGCTCATGCTCAGGGTGTAATTCGGCACCAGGAAAGATTGCAGGAACCACCCTATCACCGCGAAGCAGTCTGCCATCAAGAGCACCCCCAGCGCGCGGGGCAGATAGCCGGATTTATAGATGAGGTACCCCAGCGGCAGAGTCCAGGCGGCGTAAAACAACTGCGCGCTGCCGAAGAGCATGTCGCGCAGCTTGATCCAGAACAGGGCCAGGCCGGTGAGCTGCCCGGCGGAGAAATCCGTCAAATAAGCCGCCTGATGCACAAAGGGGAACACCGCGAACAGGCACACCGCGCTGACCGTCACCACCGCGCCGCCCACCAGGTTCAAGACCAGGAAAGACAGGCTGAGGTGCTTGCCCACCGGCCGCAGCAGCGCGTAGAGCGCCAGCGCGGTCAGGATGAAGAGCAGAGAAGAAACCAGCTCCAACACCACCCCCAGGCGGAATTGAGCTTCGTGCGCCAGGATATTCGCTGCCGTCTGTGCCGCGTCGCCAGGAACGATGATGGCGCTGCGGCCCAAGGCATTGGCCAGCACCGTCACCAGGATATAGATCAGGTACAGACCCCCGGCCAGACGGGCGGTTTTTTGCATCACTTTCATTTCAATCTCCTTCACAGAACAGAAAAATTTGGTTAGCGAGCCGCGCAAGGGCTGGTCTGCCCGGCGGTCCGTCTTTCCACCGGTCTCGTACGGCAGAGTGAAAACACATCCGCGTATAGGAACATCCGCGCCGCAAGTTTGCAGCGGATCTGCGCCTTGGTTACAGAGTTGCCTATTTGATTGTCGCGTTACGGATAAAGAGGAATTCTAACCTGTATTTTTGTTTTACTAGTTAGTATCATACGCCGCATTTTCTAACTTGTCAAGGGTTGAATATAGGTTATAATTAGAGTCACCATGGCCGATATCTACGACTTCATCCCCCGCGAGCTGATGATCCTCGATTTTGCCAACAGCAAGATCACCCGGGCGGCAGCGCCCCATGACCTCTTCACCGAGTATCCCTACGTGGTGCACTGGCTGCGCCACCTGGACGTGCTGAATGACGAGCAGGCCAGCAGCCTGCTGAAGGCCGCCGAAGAGCACCCAGACCGGGCGCAAGCCGCGCTGGAACAGATCAATGACCTGCGCGATGCTTGTTTTGGCCTGTTCACCGCCGCGGCGCGCAAACAGCCCCTGGGTGCGGAGCACCTGGCGGTGCTGAACCGCCACTTGCAGGAGGCCCTTGGGCAGCGCCGGCTGGCCGCCGCCGAGCCCGAAGGCGCGCGCTGGGAATGGGATCTGCCCGCCGCTTCGCTGGACTGGATGCGCTATCCGCTGGCCCTGGCTGCCGCGGAATTGCTGACCTCAGACCAGGCGGGGCGCATCCGCGAATGTGACGGCTGCTACTGGCTGTTCCTGGATACCAGCCGCAACGGCAAGCGCCGCTGGTGCAATATGAAGATCTGCGGCAACCGCGAAAAGGCCCGCCGTCACTACGAACGCACCCGTAAAAAGCCGGCCGCGGAGCAGTAAGGGAGAAGCAATCTGCGCGCCAAGGGTGCAGAGCTGTGGGGCATTAAACCGCGGAGGCGCCAAGGACGCAAAGATGGGTAGGGTTCGTTCACCTTCGTCTCGCGTCCTTCGTCCCTTAGCGGTGAAAAATCCATGCCTTTGAACGGTGGATACGCCTGGTAGGGTCACGCCCTCGAACTGCGAGGGCACTGACACAGGGTTGACCGTCCCGCTTGCCACGATTGGCTTCTTGGCTGTACAATTCACCCAGACTCGCTCACAAGAGTAATCGTTTGTTGTGCCTGATCTTCCAATTCACCTCTAACGTTTTCTCAGAGAACTTCGTTCAAATTGGAACGAAATCCTAATGAACCCATTCCAACGACTTTCTAAGAGTGTTCTGGTCACCATTGCTTTTTTAGTCCTCGTCCCTGTGATTGCTCATTGGACATTTTCATCGCTTGGTTTTAATCCGACCGATGACGGCTTCAACCTGGCGTACTCGAGACGCATTCTAGAAGGTCAGGTCCCACATCGTGATTTTATTATCATTCGTCCGTTTTTATCGCCGCTTCTGCACGTGCCGTTTGTTCTTTGGGGTGGAGATTTCACTTATTGGATCTCCAGATTCTTTGTATGGTTTCAGCTGGCTTGCATCGTTTGGATTTGGGTTTCACTGATCGAAAAAGGACTCAAGCAAACGCTTGGGCTTGTAGAAAAGATTTGTATAGCACTCATTGCTTTTGCTGCTTCGGCCCACACGTTCCCAATTATGGCCTGGCATACAATCGATGGTCTATTTCTGTTGTCCATCGGGCTTCTTCTCTGTGACACGGACAAGCCCACCCATAAGCTCATCGGATACTTCCTCATCAGTACAGCTTACTTGTGTAAGCAGAGCTTTATTTTTGGGGCTCCCCTGACCTTGCTGGTGTTAAGAGACTGGCGGAGCATCAAGTACTGGCTAGCTATTCTATTCCCAGGGCTTCTATATGTTTTTTTCCTGCTTTTTACAAATGCACTTCCAGATGCCATTGCACAATTAACCTCTCAGAAAGGGTTCCTCTCCGTTGGATTAATAGCTTACCTCAATCGTGAGCTGCTGCTGGGGGTACTTGCGGGTTACTTCGCAGCGTATCTCATTGCAGCAAACACCTCATCGATCGTACTGTTCAGCAAAGATACCAAAAAATGGCTTGGTTTGTTATTGCTGTCACTGCTTCCGCTATTGGGGATCACAATGACCTTTGTCATTGGAAAAGGCTTTCTTTCCTGGTCTTTTGGCCTTTTCGGGCTGGTATTGGGCATTGTTGGATACCCGTTAAGAGAGATCACAAGACAACGTCCTGACAAATTTCGTATTGGATTGCTAGTGTTAATCACTGCGTGGAATGCTTCTTTATCCATTGGCTACAATTTTCCCGCCCTTTTTTCAGGTCCGTTGTTGGCCTGGTTACTTATGTATACCTACATCGAGATTCTCCGAATAGTCAGCAAGAAAGTTTACATCGGGGCGCTGGTCATTCTCACAGTAGTATTCCTACAGTCGTTTTGGTGGGTAAGAATGAATAACATCTACCGAGAGCAGGCCGCTCCAAACTTAGCAAGCGCATTGGACGGAACGCTTGATGGTGGTAAATGGATCAGGACGAATCAAAACACGTATGAATTCCTGGTGGATCTGAAAAATTCAGCCGCCATTGCAAATAGCCTCGGGAAAACCTATGCAATTATTCCAGATTGCCCTGGCTATTGGGTGAAATCCGAAATGGTTAATCCCCTTCCGATTGATTGGCCGCAAGGCACAGAATTAAACACACAAGAACTGGTCAATCGTGTAACCCAAAAGATGGAGGACATTCGGGATACCAATGTCATCATTGTTCAAAAGTATGAAGCCAATGCCTTAGCAGATGGATTTGTGCCACTGAGTGATTCGTATACGGTGGTGGCGTATGTCCGTGAGCATTTCACAAAGGTGGAAGAAACCAAATTCTTTGAAATCTACAGATAGACCAGCCCTTATTCTGACAGAACAGAACATACATCATGAACATGCGTCAGCCAAATTGGGTGTGTTTGGGTTCGTTAAACGCACCGGACAATCCTGCGCCGCCCATATCATCGTAAGGTAGGGGCACGCCCTCGCACTTGGAGGGTGTACCCTCGGGCTTGGAGGGCACGCCCCCTCAGCACGGGGGTGTACCCTCGTACTTTGAGGGTGTACCCTCGCACTTGGAGGGCACGCCGCCTCAGCACGGGGGCACGGGCAAACCGCGCCCGTGCCCGTACATGGGCTCCCCGCTTCATCCAACACAGCGGACGGCCCTCGCCCGCGCATGTCATTGCGAGCCGCGCAGCGGCGTGCCCTCGTACTTTGAGGACGAAGCAATCTGCACGCCGAGAAGTGCTTTGGGCTAGAGGGGAAATCAACCGGTACTGGGTGCTTGACTTTCCTAAGCGGGGGGTATATTTTTAAGTCAGCAGCATCCTGATGGCTTGAGATAACCAGGCATAACCGCAGGATCACAGCCTTCTTTTGCGGGCTAACTGGTAAAAATGCCGCATATCAGGAGTCCGGTTAATTATTAGTTGGGCGCTGGCGCTAAAAAGACAAAATAAAAATGGCATCTATTCCATCCTTTGACGAAACAGTTCTTCACGCTATCTGTAATGTTTTGGCTGATACTGCCGAAGGATTAACAGGAGGTGAAATTGGGCAACTTTTACAAGAAAGTAATATTGAGGACCCATTGCCTGGATTCACGAAAAGAGAAAGACTTTTTGAAGCCTTGAATCAGAAGCAAAAGCAAGATAGATGTGCAAATAATGTTGTTGCCTTCATTCATAAGTCAATGAATCCTGTCCGCTACATACAAAAACCTCACGTTTTTGAAAATCGACGTTTTGAACTAAATAAGGCTTTAGCATTTGCAGGTTTAGTTTTGGGCGAAAATGGAAAACTTCGAGAAATAACTACCGCTCAAACATTGTCGGAAGCGCAAGAACGAGCAGGCAAATTATATAAACAGTTGCTTGCTAGAAATACTCACAGCGACATTTTGGTATTTTGTCGAGCCGAATTACTCCAAGACAATTATTTTCATGCAGTATTTGAAGCAACCAAAAGCATCGCAGATAAAATTCGTGAAAAATCGGGATTGTCAAATGATGGTGCAAGATTGGTAGATGACGCATTTGGTGGAGAATTACCATTACTGGCTTTTAGCCCATTGCAAACTGAAACAGAGAGAAGCGAACATACTGGTTTTATGAATTTACTAAAAGGCATATTCGGTACTTTTAGAAACACATTGGCGCACACGCCTAAAATCAAGTGGAATATAAATGAGCAAGATGCAATAGATATGTTAACCTTTGCATCTTACCTACATCGAAAACTTGATAGTTGTGTTCGTACAAGAAAGTAACTTACAGTAAAATGCGTCCAACAAAGCGTGCAGCGGACGGCGGGGATTCTGCGCCACTTCAGGCAGTTTCCACGCTCAAAAAGAATCCTGCTCCCAAGCAGAATCCACGCTCGCCCCGCCGCCGCTAACGTCAGCCGTTGGCTTGCTCCTTGCAGGATAAGGAATGTTCAATTTTCAATATACTGACATAAAGCATATTAAGTAATTTTTCTCACCGAAAGGACAAACCAGATGGAAATATTCAGTATGATTCGCGGACATTTTGCGCTCTTGATAAACACACCTATGACGACCCCCGCACAAGGCAAAGAATTTTGCATTGACAGCGTCAGTACAAAAGAAGGTGATTGGCAAATAGTGCTAAATATCAGCACGCGCAAGCAAGCCAAAGTTTATATTTCCGACATTTTGCGCGTCTATACTTTCATTGTCTCCTGTAATCGCCCATTGACTCAAGCGGACATAGATGCTTTTGTGAAATCTAGTTGCCTTTCAAAAGCAATTACTTCATATGTTATTCCCCTTATCGCAACTTTTTCAGATATTGAAGTAGTCAAAGAACCAAAATTGACAATACGGTTTATTCCTTTAAGAGAAACATTGTAAAGGTTTCCAGCTTTAAGCCACGCCTATTCGATTTGAGTAAATTAATTCAATAATTGCGGTTTTTCTACCCAAAAAACTAAAAAGTATTTTGTGGCAGAGCACCTTTCAAGTAAAAAGCAAGCCAACACCGCGTCCACCGGACAAGTGTAAACTCTGCCCTCCCCCCTTAAAACCCACGGAGCCTGCGTCCCCTTCGCGCAGGCCCCGTGCATCTTACGCTCAAACCGCGCCGCTAGGCGCCCGCCGAAGAGTTCGCTTGCATCACCGTCTCTTCGTACGGCTGCAGCATCACCCAGCCCTGCCCCTCAAACTTGAGCTGGATCGATTCCCCGCTGCCCCGCCCCAAAAAGGTCTTGAAAGACAGATCTGTGTGAAGGTCCGGGTTCAAATTGCCCGACCAGGCCACCGTGGCGTTGGGATCGGTGAACACCGGCTGCCCCGGCAGCACTTCCAGCGCCAGCGGGTCAAAATGCGAGGTGATCGCCACCATGCCCGTCCCCGACAGGCGCACATTAAACAGCCCGCCCGCCAGCATGCCCGCCACGCGGCGCATCATGGTGATGTCCCACTGCACGCCGTCCTGAAAGGCCAGCAGATCGTTGCCGTTGACCGTGATCGCATCGTTGTTGAGCTGCAGCACCTGCACCTTCTTGCCCTTATCCGCCAGGTACACGCGCCCCTGGCCCTCGGCCTTCATCAGCGCCGTGCCCTCACCGGTGACCATTTTCTTGAGCATTTTTTCCAGGCCCTGCTCCAGCATCCCCTCGCGGGTGAACTTGACCCGCCCGGTATAGGCCACCATCGCGCCCACCTTGGCCCACACCCGCCCGTTCAAATTCACTTCCAGCAGGTAAGGGTTTTCACACTCAAACAAGGCGTTGGCCGCGTTGTTCTGCGCCTTCGAACGGACAAAATCCTGAACCGAAATCGCGCACATACAATCTCCTCTTTCTGAAATCCGGTCGTTTCCCCGGCCTCAAGCCGCTTTTTGCAGGGTGGCGCGGAAGGTCTCGCCGTCAAAGCTGTCTTCCACCAGCGGCAGCCCTTCGTCCAGCGTCCCCGCGCTCATCTCCACCGCCAGGGTTTCGCCCATGATGTACGGCCGGAAGGCGGCGACGGCCGCCTCCAGCCCCGCCGAGGCCTGGAACACCACGCGGATGCGGTCGGCGATATCCAGCTCGGCCGACTTGCGCAGATCCTGCAGGCGGCGCACCACTTCGCGCGCCAGGCCTTCCTGCACCAGTTCCGGCGTCAGCTCGGTCACCAGGGCCGCCAGGTATGCCCCTTCGGAGGCCACCGCAAAACCGCTGCGGGCGTTGGCGCGCACTTCCACTTCCTCCGGCAAAATTTCCAGCGTCTCCCCCTCCACCGCAACCGCCACGGGCTGCCCCGCCAGCAGGGTCTTGGCCGCTGCCTCGGCGGGCAAAGCCAGCACAGCCTTGCGGATGGCGGGGAAGCGGCTGCCGTACTTCTGTCCCAATTGCTTGGGCAGCGGGTTCAAGGCGTAGTCCACCGCCTCACCGGCCGCATCCAGGGCGCGCACCTGCTTCACGTTCAGTTCATCCGCCAGCAGATCCGCGTACCCGGCCAGCACCCCGCGTTCCTCCGCCGACCCCACCGAGAAAGCCGCCTCGGCCAGGGGCTGGCGCACTTTGCGGTTGGCTTTGTTGCGGGCGGCGTGGCCCAGCGAGGCCAGGCGCATCACCAAGGACATATCGCGGTTGAGTTTCTCATCCATCACCTCCGCGTCAAACACCGGCCACTGCGCCAGGTGCACCGAAAGGGCCGCGTTCTCATCCACCGACCGCACCAGATTCTGGTGCAGCTCTTCGGCGATGAAGGGCATGGTGGGGGCCAGCAGCTTACTGAGGGTGGTCAGCGCCTCGTACAGGGTGGCGTAGGCCGCCTGCTTATCGGCATCGGCGCCGCTCTTCCAGAAGCGGCGGCGCGAACGGCGCAGATACCAGTTGGAAAGCTGATCCACAAAGGTCTCAATCGGCCGGGTGGCGCCCAGCACGTCGTAGGTCTCCAGGGCCTGGGTCACATCCCGCACCAGGGTGTGCAGGGCCGACCGCAGCCAGCGGTCCAGCGGGCTGTACACCGGCGCAGCGCCCTCACCCGGCTTCCACCCGTCCAGATTGGCGTAGGTGACGAAGAAGGAATAGGTGTTCCACAGCGTCAGGGTGAAGTTGCGCACCACCTCGGCCACCAGGTCCTTGCTGAAGCGGCGCTCCTGTCCGGGCGGGCTGGCCGTGTACAGATACCAGCGCATGGCGTCCGCCCCGTTATCTTCCAGCACCTCCCACGGGCTGACGATATTGCCGCGGGATTTAGACATCTTGTAGCCGTCCTTGTCCAGGATCAGCCCCAGGCAGATGACGTTCTTATAGCACTCCTGATCGAACAGCAAAGTGCTGATGGCGTGCAGCGAATAGAACCAGCCGCGGGTTTGATCCACCGCCTCGCAGATGAAATCGGCGGGGAAATATTTTTTGAATTCTTCCTGATGCTCGTAGGGGTAATGCCACTGCGAGACCGGCATGGAGCCCGAATCGAACCACACGTCAATCAATTCCGGCACGCGCTGCATCGAGCCGCCGCAGTCCGGGCAGTGCAGGCGCACGTCGTCCACATGCGGGCGGTGCAGATCCAGCCCCGAAAGGTCCTTGTGGGCCAGCTCCGAAAGCTCCTTCAGCGAGCCCACGCAGGTCTGCGTGTGGCAGGATTCACATTCCCACACCGGCAGGGGCGTGCCCCAATAGCGGTTGCGGCCCAAGGCCCAGTCCACATTGTTGGCCAGCCAGTTGCCAAAGCGCCCGTTCTTGATGTGTCCCGGATACCAGTTGATGCGCTCGTTCAGTTCCACCAGGCGGTCTTTAAACTGGCTGGTGCGGATGTACCAGGTGGGCAAAGCGTAATACAGCAGCGGCGTGGTGCAGCGCCAGCAGAAGGGGTAGGTGTGGGTGTAGGTCTCCACGCGGAACAGCAGCCCGCGGGCTTCCAGGTCCTGGGTGATGAAGGGATCGGCGTCCTTAACGAACTTGCCCGCCCAGGGGCGCACCTCGCTCAGGAAGGTGCCGTCCCCGGCCACCGTCATCAGGATGGGCAGATCGGCGTCCATCGCCACCTGCATATCGTCCGCGCCAAAGGCCGGGGCAATATGCACCAGGCCCGAACCGTCTTCGGTGGTGACGAAATCGCCGTTGATCACAAAGTGCGCCGGCTTTTCGGTGGGCATAAAGGTGAACAGCGGCTGGTAGCGCTTGCCCTTGAGCTGCTTGCCCTTCATGCGCTCCACCACCGTCACCGGCTCTTCGCCAAACACCTTGGCCACCAGCGCCTCCGCCAGGATCAGGCGCTCCGTACCGCCTTCGGCCAGGGCGCGCTCCACCACCACATATTCCACATCCGCCCCCGCCGCCACAGCCACATTGGCCGGCAGAGTCCAGGGGGTGGTGGTCCACACCAGCAGGGAGGTGCCCGGCTGATCCACCAGCGGCATGCGCACAAAGATGGACGGGTCGCTGGTTTCGCGGTAGCCCAGGGCCACCTCGTGATCTGAGAGCGGCGTGCCGCAGCGCGGGCAGTAAGGAACCACCTTAAAGCCCTGATACAGCAGGCCCTTATCCCAGAAATTCTTGAGAATCCACCAGGTCGACTCGATGTATTCGTTCTTGTAGGTGACGTAGGCGGTCTCCAGGTCTACCCAATAGCCGATGCGGTCGGTCAGGCGTTCCCATTCCTGAATGTAGGTGAAAGCCGACTCGCGGCACAGCTGGTTAAACTGGGCGATGCCGTAATTTTCGATCTGCTGTTTGTTGGTGAAGCCCAGCTTCTTCTCCACCTCAATTTCCACCGGCAGGCCGTGGGTATCCCAGCCCCCGCGCCGCGACACGTGATAGCCGCGCATGGTCTTGTAGCGTGGGAAGATGTCCTTAAAGGCCCGCGCCAGCACATGGTGCACGCCCGGCTTACCGTTGGCGGTCGGCGGCCCCTCAAAGAACACGTATTCAGGCCCGCCCTGGCGTTCGCGCATGGAACGGTGGAAGATATCCTCCTGGGTCCAAAAATTCAGCACCCCTTCTTCCATCTGAGTCACATTTAACTTGGCTGAAACCGGTTTAAACATCGTTCACCTCATCCCAAAAAAGATCGAAAAATCCAGCTTAGCAAGGCACAAAGAACAAAGCCGTGGCAAACACGCCGTTGCAGGTCCACACCCGCCGCCAGCCGGAGACCGCCTCCAAAAATTGGCCCCAGCCCGCGTTTTCCGGCCCCTGCTGGGGACGGCGCGCGTTGGGCGTGCGCACCTGGCTGGGCAGGTAAATATCGGCGTTATCCACCACCAAAAGCCCCCCCGGGCGCATCTTGGGCAGCACCGCGTTGGCGCATTCATCCCGCAGCCGCCCATCCACCAGCGCAAAATCCAGGCTGGCGGGGGCAAAACGTTCAACAACGCGCACGTAATCCGGCGCGGCGCTGGGGTCGCTGCGCGCTTCCAGCGGGATGTGTATGTAATCCACGTTGCTCACCCCGGCCGCGGCCAGCATCTGACGCACGCGCTCCGACCAGGCCAGATCATGCTCCACGCTGGTCAGGTGCCCCAGATGGCGGGCAAACCACAGGGTGGAGCGGCCCGACCCAAACTCCAGGCCGGTATCGCTGGGGCGCAAATAGCCTTCCAAAAAGCGCACAGCCTCCGCCGTCAGCCAGGGGTGGTCGGGGTGGGCGCGCTGATCGCGCTTCTCGGCCAGGCGGCTGAAGATGTAATGCGGGGTCCAATGACGTATGGAGCGCAAACCTGCCAAAACAACCTCCAAACCCTCAGGGTTAAAATAAAAACTTCCATCCCACACAGGGACGGAAGACAATCCGCGGTACCACCCTGATTCTGGCAGGCAAGCTGCCAGCACCTTTGCCCGGTGCGCGCGCCCAAAGGCGGTGAACACCAGCGCCGCGGCTAACGGGGGGCGAACCCGGCTTCCCTACTGACCCGGCCAAGGGGGGTTCAGGTCGCAGCTCCGGAAGGATTTTCAGCCCCGCGCGCCGCCCCGGCTCACACCTTTCCCGGGTTCGCTGTCAGCCTGCTGTGGGCTTACTCGTTTCCATCATCGCTTTTTTTACACGAAACTGCCTCGATACTACCATATTTTGCCAGAGGGGTCAATCACCCAGTTGGCCAGGCTTTCCTCTCCAGCCCAGCCCCGAACAGGTATGGTACAATCAGCCCAAGACCGCCCGTGGAGCCGCTATTTTGAAAATTGCCGCAATCGCCACCTCCCTTGTCCCCTCCAGCACCGCCAACAGCATCCAGGTGATGAAAGCCTGCCAGGCGCTGGCCCAGGCCGGGCATGAGGTGTGCCTGTGGGTTCCTGGACGCACCGCCGCCCCCTGGGAAGCCCTGGCGGAGCGCTACGGGCTGGAAACGCGCTTCGATGTGCGCTGGGTTCCCGCCCCGCTGGTCTTCCGCCGCTATGATTTCACCCTGCGCGCTCTGCTGCAGGCCCGCGCCTGGGGCGCCCAGGCCCTCTACACTTGGGCCTTGCAGGCCGCCCTGCCCGGGCTGTGGCTGGGCTGGCCCACCCTGGTGGAGCTGCACGGCCCGCCCACCGGCAAGCTGGGGCCGCGCCTCTTCCGCGGGTTCATGCGCAGCCGCAAGCCCAAACGCCTGCTGCTCATCACCCAGGC
The DNA here is from genome assembly GCF_001306035.1 of Levilinea saccharolytica. Taxonomy (GTDB): domain Bacteria; phylum Chloroflexota; class Anaerolineae; order Anaerolineales; family Anaerolineaceae; genus Levilinea; species Levilinea saccharolytica. The sequence goes on along the minus strand of NZ_LGCM01000065.1, from coordinate 34,118 downwards.
CCTGCGCCAGGAGCTGGAAGCCGCCTACGGCCTGCCGCTGCACGGCAGCGAAGTGCAGATTGCCCCCAACGCCGCCGACCGCGCCCAATACGCTCAATTGCCAGATGCCCCCACCGCCCGCGCCCAACTGGGGCTGCCCCAGGGCCTCACCGTGGGCTACACCGGCCATTTTTACGCCGGGCGCGGCATGAACCTGCTCTTCGAGCTGGCGCGGCGCTTTCCGCAGGTGAACTTCTTGTGGGTGGGCGGCAACCCGCGGGATGTGGACGCCTGGCGCGAGCGCCTCAGCGCCGCCCAACTGAGCCACGTGACCCTCACCGGCTTCGTCCCCCAGCGCGCTTTGCCCCTCTACCAGGCCGCCGCGGATATCCTCCTCATGCCCTATGAACGCAAGATCGCGGGCAGCAGCGGCGGCGATTCCGCCAGCATCTGCTCCCCCATGAAAATGTTTGATTACCTCGCCGCCGGACGCGCCATCCTCACCAGCGACCTGCCCGTGCTGCACGAAGTCCTCAATCCGCACAACGCCGTGTTCTGCCCGCCCGAAGATGTGGACGGATGGGCGGCAGCTCTGGGCGCGCTGATCGAAGACCCGCAGCGCATCGCCGCCCTCAGCCGTCAGGCCCGCGCCGATTCTGAACCGTACACCTGGCTGGCGCGCGCCCAGCGCGCCCTGGCGGGTCTGCCCCTGGAGGGAAAATGAAGTCTTTTTTCACCCGCGCCCTGCGCCGTCTGCGCCGCACCTGGAAGATCTTTTGGCGCAAGCTGCAAGCCCAACGCCTGGGGCTGCGCTTCTCACCCCCCAATTACATCTACTTCCCGCGCTTTTCAGAGCAAAGCGTGATCATTGACGCGGGCTGCGGCTTTGAAGCCGAATTTTCCCGCCACCTGATCAACGTCTTTGGGGTGCGCGCCTTCGGCATTGACCCCACCCTCAAGCACCGCGCCCCCCTGCACACCCTGGAACAGCAGACCAACGGACGCTTCACCCACCTGCCCCTGGCCGTCACCGCCGCCGCCGGAACGATCACTTTCTACGAAAGCGAGCATTTCGAAAGCGGCTCCATTCACACCGACCACACCAACGTGCGCCGCGATTCCACCCTGCAGTATGATGTGGAAACCCTGCCCATCTCGGCCCTGGCCGGGCGCGTGGGCGCGGAGCGGGTGGAGTATCTGAAGCTGGACCTGGAAGGGGCCGAATTTGAGGTCATCGCCCAATTAGACGTGCGCGATCTGGCCCCCTTTGACCAAATTTTCATCGAGTTTCACCATCACGCCGTGCCGCATTACAGCATTGAAGACACGCGCCGCGCCGTGGAAAAGATCCGCGCTGCCGGCTACCGCGTCTTCTCGCTGGACGATCACAACTACCTCTTCTACCATTAGCGCATGTCCGAAAAGATCACCCGCCGAGCCTTCATCCAGCGCGGCCTGACGGCCCTGGCTGGGCTGGCTTTGCTGCCCGCCAGCCGCTGGCTGGAGGAACTGGAGGGTCAAGACCTGATCCGCGTGGCCGGGGATTGGGTCACCGTGTACGACCAGCCCTCTTACCAGGGCCGCGCCGTGGCTACCCGCCGCCGCGACGAACTGCTGCACGTCTATCACACCGTTCAGACGGAAAGCGGCCGCAACCGCCGGTGGTACCGCGTGTGGGGCGGCTACGTCCATTCCGCCCGCACCCAGCGCGTGCAGACCCTCCTGCAGCCCTGCCTCACCTCCATCCCCGCCAACGGCCAACTGATGGAAACCAGCACGCCCTACACCCGCGCCTACCAGCGCACCCGCGGCGGCGAATGGTTCCCCATCAACCGCCTGTATTACGGCAGCACCCATTGGGCGGTGGCCGTGGAAGAAGGCCCCGACGGCAGCCCCTGGTATCAGTTGAAAGACATTTACGAGCGCGTCTATTGGGCCCCCGCGGCGCATCTGCGCCCTGTGCCCGCCCACGAACTGACCCCCATCGCCCCCCAGGTGGATTCAAAGGATAAATACATCCTCATTTCCATCGGCCAGCAGACCCTGACCGCCTACCAGGAGGGGCAAATCGTCTTTGAGACCGACATTTCTTCCGGTATGCCCCAAAAAGAGCCGCCGCCCCCCGGCGAAATCCCCACCGATACCCTCATCGGCGACTTCCATATCACCGTGAAGACCCCCACGCGCCCGATGGGGGATAAGAAGCTCAGCGATGAACTCCTCTCCGGGGCGCTGCTGGGGGTCCCCTGGGTGTCCTTCTTTCACGAAACCGGCCTCAGCCTGCACGGCTGCTATTGGCACGACAACTTCGGCGTGCGCATGAGCCACGGCTGCATCAACCTGCGCAACGCCGACGCCCTGTGGATCTACCGCTGGACGATCCCCTGGGCGCCGCCGGAGCAAATGCAGGCTTCGCAGTGGGGCACGCGCGTGTCCGTCCGCGAAGCCTGATTCGTTTTTTCCCGCCTTACGAAATCACATCATAAAACAGCGGCAGCGGTTCGCAGGGCGCATCGCTGAGGGTGAAGGCCCCCGCCAGGCGCTGCAGGGCGGCTTGCAGCCGTTCGGGGCTGTTGGCGTGCACCGTCACCAGCTCCTGCCCGGCTTCCACGCGGTCGCCCACCTTGGCGTGCAGCACCATGCCCACACCGTAGTCAATCACATCCGTTTTCTTGGCCCGCCCCGCGCCCAAATCCACCGCCGTCTCGCCCACCTCACGCGCGTTCAGGGCTGCCAGCCAGCCGCCGCGCTCGGCGCGCAGGGGTTGGCGCAGGGCCGCCGCGGGCAGCTTTTCAGGGTGATCAATGTACGAAACATCGCCGCCCTGGGCTTCCACCAACTGGCGGAATTTTTCCCAGCCGCGGCCCGAAACCAAAGCGTCCTCGGCCATGCGGCGGGCGCTGTCCAGATCGGGGGCGGTTTCGCCCAGCACCAGCATATGGCTGGCCACCACCAGGCAGTGTTCGCGGAAATCCGCAGGGCCCTGGTCGTGCAGCCCCGCGATGGCTTCCTGCAATTCCAAAGCGTTGCCCACCGCATCGCCCAGGGGCTGGTTCATGTCTGAAATCAGCGCCACCACCTTGCGCCCGCTCAGGCGGCCGATGGCGGCCATCAGGCGGGCCAGATGGCGGGCGTCCTCCAGGGTTTCCATGAAGGCGCCCTTACCGGTCTTCACATCCAGCACAATCGCCTGCGCGCCTGCGGCGATTTTTTTGCTCATCACCGAGGAGGCGATCAGGGGGATGGAGGGCACTGTGCCGGTCACATCCCGCAGGGCGTACATCTTGCCGTCCGCGGGGGCCAGATCGCCGCTTTGGCCGGTGAGCACAATCCCGATGCGGGCCAACTGCGCCATAAACTCCTCGCGCGAAAGGTTCACACGGTAGCCAGGAATCGATTCCAGCTTGTCCAGCGTCCCGCCGCTGAACCCCAGGCCGCGTCCCGACATCTTGCCCACCGCCAGCCCGCAGGCCGCCACCAGGGGTGCCACCGTCATGGTGACTTTATCCCCCACCCCGCCGGTGGAATGTTTGTCCACCGCGATCGGCACCACCTGGCTGAGATCCAGCACCTCACCCGAATCGGCCATCGCCAGGGTCAGGTCGGTCACCTCGCGGTCGCTCATGCCGTTCAGCAGCACTGCCATCGCCCAGGCCGATGCCTGGTAATCGGGAATATCGCCGCGCGTGAAGCCTTCCACAAAATAGCGAATTTCCGCTGTGCTCAATTCTCCGTGATCGCGTTTTTTGATGATGATATCCACTGCACGCATATTGGCTCCCTTTCTGGCCCCGCGCGGCTCATCCGCGCTGGGGAAAATCAACCCTGATCTCATTATACCGAAATCATCAACACAGCGCTGCCGCAGCCGGAAGGCTGGGGCAGCGCTGCATTCGTTTGTCCCGCTGCAACCCGCAAAAGGGTTGTCCGGCGTTAACCTTATTTCTTCGGGACGATGGTCACCTTGCGGTTCGGCTCTTCGCCCACGCTCTCGGTGCTCACAGCGTCGTGCTCGCGCAGCTCCAGGTGAATGACGCGCCGTTCATTGGCGGGCATGGGTTCCAGCACCTGACGGCGGCCGGTATGCAAAGCCTGTTCGGCCATGCGGCGGGCCAGTTGGCGCAGCTGGCGCTCGCGGCGCTGGCGGTAGCCTTGCACATCAATCATCAAAGGCACCCAGCGTCCGGCCTCGCGGCCCACGATCAAATTGGCGATGTACTGCAAGGCGTTGAGGGTCTCCGAGCGGCGGCCAATCAGGATGCTCAAATCGTTGCCCTGAATCTCCACCATCACGGTCGGCTGGTCGCCGCCCTCTTCCGGCTGCACATAATCCGCCGTCACCCGCGCGCGCACCTTCATGCGCTCCAGCAGGTCGGAAACCACCTGGACGGCAATGCGCAGGGTCTCTTCATCGCCCGCCGGTTCGGTGCGCGCAGGCGCAGGCACGGGCGCAGTGGTCACCGCGGGGGCTTCTTCATTTTTCGGCGCGGGGCTTTCCACCGGGGGGGCGGCCGGGCTGCTTTTGCTTTGGCCTTCCTCCGCCCAGCGAATGCTCAGGCGCACGCGCGCCTGGCGGCCGCCCAGCCCAAACAGGCCGCGGCTGCCCGCATCCAACACTTCCACATCCACCATCTCGCGCGGCAGGCCCAACTGGCCCAGACCGTTGGCGATGGCCTCATCAACTGTAGGGGCAATCACTTCTAGCGTTGTCTTTTCTTCACTCATGTCCGCCTCGATTGAAAGCAAGCCGTCTATTTTTTCCCTTTGGCAGCCGGGGTGTCCGCCGCAGGCTTGCGGGTTGGCAGCAAATTACGCCAGTTGACCTTACCCAGGATGGCATATTGGGCGATACCGATGATGTTGGACACCAGGAAATACAGCGACAGACCCGAAGCCAGCGTCAGCGCCAGGTAGCCCATCAAGAACGGCATGTACAGGTTCATCATGTTCGACATCATCGCCGTCTGGTCGCCGGGGCTGCTGGAGGGGGGCGTCATCAGCTTAGACTGAATGTAGGTGGACGCCGTGACCACAATGGCCAGAACGGGGATGCCGAAGGACAAAAACGGCAGGTTCAGCCGTTCCGGCGAGCCCAAATCCATCCACAAGAATCGGCTGTTCAGCGGGATCAGGGATTCCACCTTGAGCAGCCAGGGGTACACGTGCCCGGTCAGCTTGAGCAGTTCCACCGGCGTGGAGGCCAGCGCCTGAATCACCGCCTGGTACAGGCCGATGATGATGGGGAATTGAATGAGGGTCGGCAGGCAGGACGACAGAGGGTTAATCCCCAACTCTTGATACAGCTTCATCTGCTCCTGCGAAAGCTTTTCCTTGTCACCCTTATATTTGGTCTGGATTTCAATCCAGCGTTTATCCTTCTGCAAGTCCTGCATCTTCTGCGTGCCCTTCAGCTGGCTCACCGTCAGCGGATGGGTCAGCAGGCGGATCAGAATGGTGAAGAGGATGATCGCCACCCCGAAATTGCCCACCAACTGATAAATGTAGAGCAGGACGTTAATGAAAATTCCAACAAACGCATCCCACATGGTTCAACCTACCTTATTTTTTGGGGAACTGGAATTGCCAGGTTTGATTCCCCTGGAAATCGAACGCCACCAGGAGGTTTTCGCCTTCCAGAGCGGCAACGACGATATGTTTCTCACCGACCGCGGGGCTGCTATACAGTTTACCATTAACTGTGCGCGTCCACACAATCGAGCCGTCCAGGGTCAAGAAGATCACATCGCCTTTTTCGTTGACCACCACCAGGTTTTCGGGGGTCTGTCCGGCCGCGGCGATCACCGGCGCACCGGTATCCACCGACCACACCGCCTGGCCGTTCTTGGCGTCAATGCCGTAGAATTTGCCGGTCAGGTCGCCCACAAAGACTTTGCCGTCCTTCACCACGGGGCGCGCCCAAATGACGCCCTGCGCAGCAAAGCGCCACAGTTCCTGCCCGTTTTCAGCGCGCAGGGCGATGACCTCTTTGGCCATGGTGGACACGTACAGCACCCCATCCGCGTCCAACGCCAGCCCGTACACCACCGAGCCGCCCAGGTCTTTCGTCCAGCGCGGCTCACCGCCCGCCATAGGCAGCGCGTAGAGCTGACGGTCCATGCCCGCCAGATAGATAAAATTCTCATCCGTCACCGGCTGTGCCCACACGCCCTGCTGAGTTTCGAATTTCCAGCGCAGTTGGCCCTGGCGGTCCAACACATACAGGTGATGGTCAGCATTGGCAGCCAGGATGGCATCCGGAAGGATTTTCACCGGCGCAATATAACGCCCGGCTGCGCCTTCAAAGGCCCACTGCGCGGTGCCGGTGTTGGCGTCCAGGCTGTGCAGTTTGTTGGCGTAATCGCCCACCAGAAGCTGCGTGCCGTCCAACTGCGGTGCGGCGTAATAGGTGGTGCGCGCGTCCACTTTTTCGGGGTACCGCCAGGTTAAATTGCCGGTGCTCAGGTTCACGGCCCCAATCTCAGAGCCGTAGGCCACATAAGCCACATCGCCCGCAACCGTCACACCCGGCCAGGAGCTGGCCGCCAGGCCCCCGCTGCAGGCGCTGAGCAGCAGAGAAGCAGCCATAAGTACAAAGGTAATGGAAAGGATTCTTTTGGATTTCATGGACAACAACCGTTGGTCTCCAAAATCGAATATCTGCGCCCGCCCAGCTTAAGGCACAGGGTCAAAGCCGCCCGGGTTAAAAGGGTTGCAGCGCAGCAAGCGCCAAATCGCCAGGATTGAACCGCGAACGGCCCCATGTTTGTAAATGGCCTGATAGCCGTAATGGGAACAGGACGGGTAAAAGCGGCAGGTATCCGGGGGCAAGGCGGGGGAAATCACCGCCTGGTATGCGCGGATCAAAGCCAGCAGCGGGTAGCGCGCCAGGTTCTTGAGGTTAAACGGCAAATCCCGCAAGCGCGGCTCTGGGGCAAACTCGGGGATCACGACACCCTGTTCAGGTTCCATCTTCGGTTGGTTCGCTCAGCAAGCCCGCCCTTCGCAGCAGCTGATGCAGGGCTGCTTTCAATGCCGCATAGGGAGCTTCTACCAAAGGACGGCGAGCAATCAGAACCAGATTCCAACCCACCGGGATGCAGGGCAAAAAACTGTCCATACAAGCCCGAATTCGGCGTTTTGCGCGGTTTCGCTGTACGGCGTTCCCGACCGAATGGCTGGCCGCAATCCCAATCCGCAGTTCTGCCTGCGGATTGGGATCAGCGATCAACACAACAAGGGCATGGGCATACGATTTTCCTGAACGCCGCGCCCGCAAGAAATCGGAAGATCGGGACAGGCGGAAGTTTCTTTTCACGGCGGATCCTGCTGGCTAACTCCGCATAGAGTCCGCGAGGCACGCCTGCTGAGGCCTAACCCAGGCTGGTGATTTACCAGCGAACCTTCTTAACGTGATTATTCATGACAACCGTCAGTTTATGGCGGCCCTTCAGGCGGCGGCGCTTTAAAACCTCACGGCCGTCGGCAGTCGACATGCGTTCGCGGAAACCGTGCACGCGCATGCGGCGGCGGATCTTGGGTTGATAAGTACGTTTGACCATTCTAATCCTTTCGCTGCTTTCTCAGCATCAACGTAAAATTCGCAAGCCCAAATTATACCCGAACCTCCCCCACAGGTCAAACACCCCACGGGGAATTTGGCGGTGAATCTGGGGCGGCAAACAAAGAGAGCGTCCCAGCGCTGCAAACGCTCTCCCCATTTCTACTTTTTTCATTGGCCGTGGTGCTCAGGCTTTTTCCGCCGGAGACAGCCAATCGGCCAGCATGCGGGCGCCTTGCGGGTCGGCCACCGCCAGAACTTCATCCCCCACCTCAAAAGTGGTCACACCGCGCGGCATCACCATTTCACCGTGGCGGATGATGGCCGCAATCACACAGTGGGATAAATCCATATTGCGCAGTTCCACCCCAATCACCCTTGCACCTGGGGGAACCTTCTCTTCCACCAGCGAAAAATTGCCTCGCCGCAATTTGAGCAAGGTCATCATGTCGCCCATGGACATTTCTTCTTCAATCAGGCGCGCCAGGATCTCGGACTGGTTGACAGCCACATCCACATGAAACTGCTCCGTGAACAGCCAGGCGTCCCGCGGATTGTTCACGCGGGCAATCGTGCGCCGCACGCCGTAGCGTTTGCGGGCGATGTAGCACAACACCAGATTGGTTTCGTCACTGGTGGTCACCGCCGCCAGCACATTGGCGCTCCGAATTCCGGCGTCCTCCAAAATTTGCGGAGAAATCGGATTGCCTTCCACGATCATTTCCGTGGGCAGCTCGCGGTGAATACGAGAGAGCACTTCCTTGCGGTCTTCCACGATGGTGACATCATGGTTCTGGCTGATGAGAAAACGGGCCAACTGCGCTCCGGTTCGGCCGCCTCCAGCAATTAATACTTTCATGGCCTATCCCTCCTTCCCAAAACCGCAAATCTTATCACGCAGCAGCGAAACGCCCTCAAAGGTAGCGCTGACATGCAGCACATCCCCGGCCTCCAGCACAAAATCTGCCTGGGGCAGTTGGGCGCGGCCCGCCCGCGAAATTGAAACCGCCACGCTGTTGGCTGTGGTCATCAACTCGCCCAGGCGTTTGCCTTCGCAAGCCGCAGGGATGGTGATCTCATAAATTTCCACCTCACCGTTGCCCGCCGAAAACACCGTGCGCATATCCTCGTGATACAGGAGCTCTTCAATGCGCTGCGCGCCCCACGAGGCCGAGCCGACCACCTGCACGCCGAAATCTTCAAACAAGGTGCGGGTGAAGGGGTCGTAATTGCGCGCGATCACCCGCGGGATGTGATACCGCTCCTGGGCTATGTAGCAGATGACCATGTTGAGCGCATCGTTGTTGGTCACGCAAGCCAACGCATCTGCATCTTCGATGCCAGCGCGGTTGAGTACGTCCTGGTTCAGCGCATCTCCCTGCAAAGGACGGCCCTTAAAATCACCGGGCAGGTTTTTAAAAGCTTCCTCTGACAGATCAATCACCACCACCTCGTGGCCGTTCTTGAACAGGCGGTCCGACAGCTCGGTACCCAACCGTCCGCAGCCCACAATAATTGCTTTCATTCTTTTTTCTCCTCCGAAGCCAGGTCGCCTACTTGATAGGGAACTTCGGTAATTACCAAACCTTCGCGGTTGATCAGCACCCGGCGCAGGGTGTCTGCCGCGCGGGCATGCAGCCCGTTGCTCATCCAATGGCGAGCGATGAACTGGGGTACGATAACCGTCACCACCTCATTGGGCCGCCGCCGCTGGTCTAAATCTTCAATATATTCAATCAATGGTTCCACAAAGGTGCGGAAGGGCGAATCCAGAATCACCAGCCGCACCCCGTCGCCCCAGGTTTCCCATTTCCGCTGTAATTTGGCCGTTTCCTCCGGATCAATGGAAACATGCACGGCGGTGATATCGTCTGTCAGCGTGCGTGCATAGCGCAGGGCCGCCAACGAGCCGCGGTGCACCCCGCCGATGAGCAGAATGGCGCGGTGGCGTTGGATGGGGCCGGGCGCGCCAAAATGCTCCAACGAAAGTCTCTCCGCCAGGCGGCGGTAATGCCGGTGGATGGATAAGAAGCCCATGACCAACAGCGGGGTCAGAATGATCACAATCCAGGCGCCGTCGGTGAATTTCGTCACCGCGAACACGATCATGACGATGAAGGTGGTCAGGGCTCCCAGACCGTTAGAAATCATCTTAAACTGCCAGGCGCGGTCTTCGCGCAAGACAGAGCCGCGTTCCACAATCTCCTGCCCCGGCTTCAACTGGCCGCATTTCCACCAGCGCAGGGCCATGCCCGCCTGGGCCAGGGTGAAAGATAGGAACACGCCGATGGCATACAGCGGGATCAGGTTGGTCACGCTGGCCTGGAAAATCACAATCAGCAGGCTGGCGATCACCGCCAGAGCCACAATCCCGCGCGAATACACCAGGCGGCTGCCGCGGTAGGTGAGCTGGCGGGGCAAATAGCCGTCCTCGGCCACCAGCGCGCTCAGGCGCGGGAACCCGGCAAAAGCCGTGTTGGCCGCCATCACCAAAATCACCGTGGTGGCCACAATCGTGCCCAGGTACAAAATCCCGCGCCCACCAAAGGCCGTGCGCGCCATCTGCGAGATGATCGTCTCGGTTTCGGAGGGCACCGCCTGGATCTGCACCGCCAGGAAGGTGATGGCCATCAGCAGCGTGCCCAAAATGACCGACATCCAGATCAGGGTGATGCCAGCGTTGCGGCTGCGCGGCTCTTTAAAAGCGGTGGTGCCGTTGGAAATGGCTTCCACCCCGGTCACCGCCGAGGTGCCGTTGGAGAAGGCCCGCAGGATCAAGAAAAACGTCACCGGCTGGGCAGCGTGCAGCATTTCCATCTCCGGCGGGTTCTGCACCACCCCCAAACTGCCGGTCAGATAGCGGATCAAACCCGTGCCCACTGTGGCCACCATCATCAGCACAAAGAAATAGGTGGGAATGGCAAAGGCCTTGCCCGATTCACGCACCCCGCGCAGGTTGATGAGGGTCACAAAGGCCACCGCCAATACGCCCACCTCCACCCGCCAGGGGAATAATTCCGGGAAAGCGGAGACGATTTGGGCCACACCGGAGGAGATGGACACAGACACCGTCAAAATGTAATCTGTCAGCAGCGCAGCCCCCGCCACCAGAGCAGCCATATCGCCCAGGTTATCGCGCGCCACAATGTAGGCCCCGCCGCCGTTGGGGTAGGCGTGGATCACCTGCTCATACGACAGGGTCAAAATGCCCAGCAGGGCCACAATCCCCACCGCGATCGGCACGGAGTAGTTCATAGCGCTCATCCCGGCGATGGCCAGGATCACCATCATTTCCTGGGTGGCGTATGCTGTGGAGGACAGCGCATCAGAAGCAAAAACGGCCAGGCCAATGGCCTTGCCGATCGTCTGATGGGGGGCATCTGCGGTGGGCAGGGGCCTGCCGATCAACCAGGTGCCGATATTTTTTGGGGGCTTTTTTTCCGGCGTGCGCCGCAGCACCGTTGTGCCGTTCTTCTCTTCGATATTCATAGATACTCTCAAATTCGTGCTTGATCCGAAGGCAAGCACATTCCATTTCACAAGGCGGGAAATTATATCAAATAATAATCGCCTTGATAAGAGCTTACAAGTAGGGTTAAGGAACTGTGAGGAAGCTGCAAATTAGCTCTTGAATTGTAGCAGGTTTTTACAACCTTTGCATTGAAAATTCGGACAGCGGTGGTTATAATTTTCACAATCCTGGTAAACACATTCCATCAGAAAGGTGAATCGTATGAAAACAGCGCTGGTGATTGGGTCGGGTTTGGGCGGTTTGGCCGCAGCCTTACGCCTGCGAAAAATGGGGCTGAATGTCACCGTCATCGAAAAGCAGGAACGCCCCGGCGGCCGCAGCAACGTCCTCATGGAAAACGGCTTCCGTATGGATACCGGCCCCACCATCCTGGTGATGAAAGATACCTTTGACGAAACCTACCGCGCCCTGGGGTACGACATCAACCAGCGCCTGCATTTCACCCAGTTAGATCCCAACTACCGCATCTATTTCCACGACGGCGATTCGATTGACCTGTATTCCAACATGGCCCGCCTGGCGGCCGAGGTGGATCGGGTGGAGCCCGGCAGCGGCGAGCGTCTGTTCCAGTTCCTGGGGGCCAACGCGCGCAAATACGAGCTGGCCATGGAGTTCGTCACCCGCAACTACGACCACATCACCGACCTGGCTAACCCCGTAGCGGGGGTGCGCCTGCTGGAAACCCAGGCCCACCAGCGCATGTACGCCCAGGTGTCGCGCTTCTTCCAATCCGATAAACTGCGCAAGGCCTTTTCCTTCCATTCCATGTTCCTGGGTCTTTCCCCCTTCGATGCCCTGTCCATTTACAGCCTGATCACCTACGCCGATATGGCCCGCGGCATGTTCTACCCCAAGGGCGGCATCTACAGCATCATCGAAGACCTGCTGACCCTGGCGGCTGAGATGGGCGTGGAAGTGCGCACCCAGGCCCCCGCCGCCGAAATCCTCATCCAAAACGGGCGCGCCGTGGGCGTTCGTCTGGAAAACGGCGAAACCCTCAGCGCGGATCTGGTGGTCTCCAACGCCGACCTACCGTACACCTATCAAAAGCTCATCCCCGCTGCCCACCGCCGAGATTACCCCGACCGCCGCCTGGAGCGCATGGAATACGCCTGCTCCGGCTATCTGCTGTACCTGGGCGTAGACCGCACCTACCCGCAGCTCCAGCACCAGGCCCTCTACTTCAGCGACGATTACCGCGCCAATCTGGACGCCATCTTCCGCACGCGCACCCTGCCCGGCGATCCCTCCTTCCACCTCAACGTGCCCACCCAAACCGACCCGAGCCTGGCGCCCCCCGGCCACAGCCTCATCTATATGCTGGCCCCTATGCCCAATTTGCAGGGCGGTGTCTCCTGGGACAGCGCCGCGCCCCAGGTGCGCGAAACCCTGCTGTCGCGCCTGGAGCAAATTGTGGATCCCCACATCCGCAGCCATATCGTGTGGGAGCGCGAATACCGCCCGGATGACTTTGCCAGCCGCATCAACGCCGTGCACGGCACGGCTTTTGGCTCGCTGGCTCATGGCCTGTTTCAGTCGGCCTATTTCCGCCCGCACAACAAAGCCCGCGATATCCAGGGCCTGTATTTTGTCGGTCAGGGCACGTACCCCGGCATCGGCATGCCCATGGTGCTGCTTTCGGCGCGTCTGTTGGCCGAGCGCGTGGCCCGCGACTTTCATCTTTAATTCAAGGGAGTATTGCGATGTCCCATCAAACCCACCACCCCCGCCGCGTCGCCGTCGTCGGCGCGGGCAACGTCGGCGCCAGCTTTGCCTACGGCCTGCTGCTCAGCGGTCTGGCCAGCGAAATTGTGTTGATTGACGCCAATCACGCCAAAGCCGAAGGCGAGGCCATGGACCTGAACCACGCCGTGCCCCTGGCCCACCCCACGCGCGTTTTTGCCGGCAGCTACGCCGACTGCGCCGGAGCGGCCGTCACCGTCATCACCGCCGGAAGCGCCCAACGCCCCGGCGAAACCCGCCTGGATCTGGTGCAGCGCAACGCCCAGATTTTTCAGCAGATCATCCCCCAGGTGGTGGCTGCCAACCCCAACGGCCTGCTGCTCATCGCCACCAACCCGGTGGATGTGCTCAGCTACGCCGCCTGGAAGTTCTCCGGTCTGCCCAGCCAGCGCGTCATCGGCTCCGGCACCATTTTGGATACGGCCCGCTTCCGCTACCTGCTCAGTCAGCGCTTTGATGTGGACCCGCGCAGTGTGCACGCCTTTATCATCGGCGAACACGGCGACAGTGAAGTGCCGGTGTGGTCGCTGGCCAACATCGCCGGAATGCGCCTGCCGGTGTACTGCTCTTCCAATGGGTTTGAATGCGGTCTGGACACGCTGGATGAAATTTTTGCGCAGACCCGCGACGCCGCCTATCACATCATCGAGCGCAAAGGCGCCACCTATTACGCCATCGCTACGGGATTGGTGCGCATTGTCGAGGCCATCCTGCGCGATCAAGGCAGCGTGCTGTCCGTCTCCAGCCTGCAGGACGACACCTACGGCGTGGGCGACGTGTACTTCAGCCTGCCCACCGTTTTGGACGCCGCCGGGGTGAACCACGTCATCCGTCTGGATCTGGCCGAAGATGAAATCGCCGGGCTGCAGCGCTCGGCGCGCATCCTGCGCCAGACCATCGAAAGCCTCAAGCTGTAAGCTTGCCCCCTGCCCCGCCGCCGGTCACACGCGGGCGATATAGACTTCCAAAGGCGCTAATCCCAAAGCGTCCAGGCGGTCCAGCGCCGCGGGCCGGCGCGGGCTTTGCGTGCTGAAGAGTCCCTCGGCCGCCTCCCCCAACGCGCTGAGGTTCACGCACACCGCCTCCAGTCCCATATTGAAGGCCACCAGCAGCCGTTCCCCTTCACCCTGGCGCACAAAGGCCAGCACGTCGGGGCTGCCCGATTCCGCAGGCTGGTAATCGCCCGCGATCAGCGCCGGGTGCTGCCGCCGGAAAGCCAGCATGCGGCGGTAAAAATTCAGCAGCGAGCCCTCATCCGCCGCCTGATCGGCCACGTTCACCCCGCGGGCGTACTCCGGGTTCACCGGCAGCCAGGGGGTCACCTCCGCCGGGCAAAAGCCGCCGTTGGGCGCATGGCTCCAGGCCAGGGGGGTGCGCGCCCGGTCGCGTCCGTTTTCGGCCGCGTAGCGCAGCGCCTCTGCAGGGGCGTGCCCCAACAAGCTCTGTTCCAGCGCGTAATAGCGCAGGCTGAGCGGGTCGCGGAACTGGCTGGGATCCTGGATGAAATAATCCCCCATGCCAATCTCTTCGCCGTTATAGAGAAAGGGCGTGCCGCGCAGGGTCAGCATCAGCGCCAGGCTCTGGCGGGCCAGGGCCGGCCCGTGCTGGCCGTCGTCAAAATGGGGGTAGACCCGCGGCACATCGTGATTGCCCAGCGTGTTGCACGGCCAGGCCGTGGGGGGCAGTTCGCCCAACCGCTGACGCTGGTTTTCCAGCACCCAGGCGGGGGTCAGCCGGTCGGTCTTCATCAGGGGGAAGTTGAACACCAGGTGGAGCATATCCTCGCGGCAGTAGCGAATCTCGTCGCTCTCTCCCACCAGCACGCGGTCGTCATATTCATCCACCACGCGGCGCAGTTCGCGCAGCAGGTCTTCCATGCCGGGCTGATCCACCTGCGGGCGGAACAGCTCGACCCAGTCTTTCTGCACGGCCAGGCGTTCCTCCGCGCTGCGCGCCAGGCGGCTGCGGCGGTACATCTCGTCCAGCGTGTAGGGGCAGGTCGATTCGGGCAGGGCCGGGTCTTCAAAGATGGTGCCGATGGCGTCCAGCCGGAAGCCGTCCACGCCCATGTCCAGCCAAAAGCGCACCGCCTGCCACAGGGCCGCGCGCACTTCGGGGTTGTGCCAGTTTAAATCCGGCTGCTCTTTAAAGAAGAAGTGGTAGTAATATTCACCCGTCTGCGGGTCCAGCTCCCAGGCCGGGCCGCCAAAGGTGGAATACCAGCCGTTGGGGGGCTGCCCGCCGCGCCCCTTGTGCCACACGTACCAGCCGCGCTTGGGGTTATCCAGCGAAGAACGCGATTCCTGGAACCAGGGGTGCTGGTCAGAGGTGTGGTTGAGCACCAGATCCAGGATCAGGCGCATCCCGCGCGCGTGGGCTTCTTCCAGCAAACTTCGGAAGGTGTCCAGATCGCCGTATTCGGGGGCCACGCCGGTGTAATCGGCCACATCGTAGCCGCAGTCCACCTGGGGTGAGGGGTAATGCGGCGAAAGCCACAGGGCGTCCACCCCCAAAGACTGCAAGTAATCCAGCTTTTGGCGAATGCCGTGCAAATCGCCAATGCCGTCACCGTTGCCGTCCGCGAAACTGCGCGGGTAAATTTGATAAAACACGGCTTTCTGCCACCACTTCAACGAATCCAGCGCCATCATCCCTCCCGTTCTCTTTTCTCAGCCTTGGCGTGCCGCCACAATCTCGCCTTCCAGGGTCTCCCCCTGAGCGCGCAGCAGCCGCACCGAGGAAATTTGATTCCACAGCGGCTGCGGCGCCGCCGCCGACACGCGCACATATTGATCCGTCCAGCCCTGCATGCGCCAGCCCTCCGGCCCCAGCGCAGAACACACCTCCCACAGCACCTCCACCGTGCGCCCCACGAAAGACTGGGCATAGGCTGCCGCCGATTCAGCCACCGCCGCGCGCATCAGCGCGCTGCGCTGCTTTTTCACCGGCGCAGGCACCGGGTCGGCATAGCCCGCCGCGGGCGTGCCGGGGCGGGGCGAAAAGGCAAAGACATGCCCGCCGGCAAAACCCATCTCGCGCACAAAGGCCAGCCCTTCGGCAAACTCCGCCTCACCCTCGCCGGGGAAGCCCACCAACAGATCGGTGGTCACGGCCACCTCTGGGACGGCCGCCCGCGCCTGAGCCACCAGGGCGCGGAACTGGTCGGGGGTGGTTTTGCGGGCCATGCGGCGCAGCACCGCCGCCGAACCGGCCTGCAGGGGCAAATGCAGATGGCGGCACAAACGCGCATCCTGCCACAATTGGAAAAAGGACTCGTCCAAATCCCACGGCTCCAGGGAGGACAGGCGCAGCCGCGCCGCCGAGCTGTGGGTCAGCAGCCCGCGCACCAGGTCGGCCAGATGCTGCCGAGGCTGAAAATCCTGCCCCCACGAGCCCAGGTGTACCCCCGTCAGTACCACTTCCAGCGCGCCGCCCTGCACCGCCCGTTCCACATCGCCCAGCACTTCAGCCAGCGTACGGCTGCGCCCCGCCCCGCGGGCCACACGGGTGATGCAGAAGGTGCAGTGGTTATCGCATCCGTCCTGAACTTTAATGAACGCGCGCGTGCGCTGGCGCAGCCCCGGCAGGGGTTCGCGCGCCAAAGGCTCAAGATCAAAGTCCGCCTGAGGCAGCCCCAATACCTGGCTGACCAGCTCATCTTTATCCATGTTGCTCACCGCGCGGGCCACCCCCGGCAGCCGCAAGGCCGCCTGCGGTTCCAGGGTGGTCCAGCAGCCCGTGGCCACAATCTCCCCTGCGCCGGCGCGCGCCGCCTGGCGGATCTTCTGGCGCGAATCGGAAGCGGCCTCGCTGGTCACCGCGCAGGTGTTCACCACCACCAGATCGGCCCCTTGCGGGCTGTCCACCACCACATGCCCCGCCGCCCGGAACTGGGCGGCCATGGCTTCAATTTCGCTTTGATTCAGGCGGCAGCCGATGCTGTCCAAAAAAACTTTCATGCTTGTTTCCACACCGTTAAGCCGAAGATGAACGAACCTGGGTGCATCTTACCCGATTCTGACCGATTGAACAAGAAGCGTATTAAAAAATCAGCCTCTCTCCGATCCACAGGATCAGAAAGAGGCCAGCCGTCCGCGCCGCGGCGCATCAGGGTTGAATCACATAAAAGTTGTCAAAAAGGATATCCACCCCGGTCTCGTCAAAGCTGCCGGCGATCAGCCCCACCTCGCCCGCGGGGAAATCCCCATCCTGCGCTTCCAGCAGCAGGTTCCCGTTGGCATACAGCGCCAGCCGGCCGCCCACACATTCCGCCCCGATCACGTTCATCTCGCCCCCCTGGCGGACCGCTTCTTGATACGTAAGGGTCTCACCGCTGAGAATTTGATATTTGCCTTCTTTGACCTTCAAAATGCCCGCGTACCCGTCGCTGGAGATCACCAGAGCGTAAAAGTTGCTGCGGTTGCTGTAGCGGCAGAGAATGCCGTAATTGTTATTGTCCGGCCCGCCCAGGCGAGTGGTGTCCACGGCAATGCGCGCGTCGCCGTAGCGCCGCCCCGGCCGCGACCAGGTGTCGTAATTCGCCTGGCTGACGCGCATGCGCAGACCGCCCTGGTCGTAGGCCGCCTGTGATTTCTCATCCGACCAGGTATCCCAGCCGGAGCTGTCGTCAGAAAAATCGTCAAAGTACAGCGTGCCCCCCGACTGCACCTTGGGCGCGGCGGAAAGGGTGCCCCCGGGTTCATCCCCGGCGCAGCCGCTCAGCAGCAGCCCGCACACCATCAAGACAAAAATCCATCGATGTCGAAACATCCCTGCCTCCTGCGTTAAAAACCGCACGAGTCTTTAACCGCCATCAAAAAAACGTTCTAATAAGCGCCGGGCCAAAATTTCGGTGTCGGTGCCTTTTCCCAGGCTGCGAGCGCGGGTCAGATGGGGAAAAGCTCGTTCCATGTCCTCCATCTGCAAATACAACTGCCCCAGATGAAGGTGAATTTGGGCGCTGCGATCCTCTAACGATAAAGCCTGTTGCAAGAAGCGTTCCGCGCTGGCGTAATCCCCCAGGTTCATCAAGACCCAGCCCATCACATCCTGGCTGCGGGCATCCTGAGGGGCCAGCAAAACCGCCTGGCGGGCGGCGGGCAGCCCCAAAGCGCGCGCATCGGCGTCATATTGAATGCAGAATTGGGCCAGTTCCCGCCACAGGGCGGCGCGCTCAGGGGCCAGCGTGACCGCTTTTTGAAAGTACGGCAGGGCGGCGGCGCTGTCGCCCATTTCAATGAACGCGTAGCCCATTTCCAGCTGCCAGGCGGGTTCCTGCGGTTCCTGGGCCGCCACCCGACGCAAAATCTCCAGCGCGCGCTCCCCCTCGCCCGCGCGGCGGTACTGTAAGGCCTGCAGCGCCTGGGCCAGAACAGATTGGGGGTTCAGCTTCAGAGCCTGCCGTACATCGGCGCTGCCGTCCGCGCCGGTCTGGTAACGCGCCTCGCCGCGAAACGCCCAGGCCTCGGCGTAGCTTGGGTCGGCCGCCACCGCCTGGTCGAAAGCCAGCTCGGCCAGATCCCACTGTCCCTGCCCGGCCAGGGCGCGCCCCACCCCCACCAGTTGATAGGTCGACGGTCCCCCCGAAGTCGCGGCGGTCAACAGCGCCTGGCGCAGCTCCTCGGCCGGGGCGGCGGTGACTTCAGCCTGGGCCGCGCTGCGCAGATAACCCTCGGCGCCGCTGTCCAGCGATGCTGCCAGCAGCGCGCCCAACTGCCAGGATAACTCCGCGCTGTTCGGATGCACCCGCAGGCCGCTGCGCAGGGTGTCTTCCAGTTCCGCCCAGCGCTGGCCTGCGCGCAGCACCTGCGCCGCCCGCACATAGGCCGCTTCGGGCGGGGAGTCTTGTTTCAGCAGGGCAAACCACCAGGCTTCGGCGCGTTCGTCTTGGCCCAGTTCGGCGTACAGGTCGCCCAGCCGCACCTGCCCCTCGGCCGAAAGCGCACCCAGGCGGTGGGCTTCTTCCAGGGCCGCGGCGGCCTCTGCGGCCTGCCCTTGCGTGCCCAATGCCTGCCCCAGGGATTCCCACAGATCGCCGCGCCAGGGCTGCCAGGCCAGCGCGGTTTGCAGGCCTTCCAGGCTGCCCTGCTGGGCCTCGCCCCACGCCTCGCGCAGCCCCACCGGCAGGGGCTGCAGACGGAGCAGCACCGCCACAGCCACCACCAGAAGGATGCGCACGATCAATTGCAGCCGATCCTGGGTCTTCATGCGTTTAATTATATGCCCTTCCCCACCGCACCCGGTAGAAAATGTCTAACCTGCCCGTCGAGGAAATAAAAAAAGCGGCCTGCCGTTGGCAAGCCGCTCGCATGTCGAATCAGGGGACGCTCAGGAACCGGATTGGAAAGCCTCGCGCACCAGGGTTTCATCAAAAAAGCCGCTGCGCCCGTCCACGGCGTAAGTGTACACCGCGGCGGTGTAAATGCCGTTGAGGGTGGACTGCACCAGCCCAGACACCAGCAGGAAAACCACCAGCAGCACCGCCAGGGCTACGGCCACCCAGGGCGTTTCCAGCAGCATAATGGAGCCGACCCCTAGGGCCAGCGACACCAGCACCACCGCCAGGGTCAAAATTCCAAAGAAGGCTCCCAGGCCCAAATTACCGGCAATCTGCTCGCCCCAGGTTTTCTTGAGCAGGCTCACACTGCGCTGAATGGCCTGCAGCGGGCCGAGGTTTTCCACCGCCAGCACCGGAACCACCAGGAAGGTGGCGATGCTCCACCCCAGGCCCAGCAAGGAAGAGGCCGTGCGCACCAGGCCGCTGCGCTTGCGCGACAGAGCTTTCAGGATCATGCCCACCGTGGCGGCCACCAGGGCGTAGCCCAGGATGGGTCCAAAGCGGCTGAAGGCGATGCGAAAACCGTCCCCCAGGGTCGGGTCGCCGCCCCGCAGGCGGATGAGAGCCGCCCCCACCAGGGCGGTGTTGGCAAAGAAGATAACGAAGTACTGCACCAGGTAAAACAGGAACAGCACCGCCATCCCCGCAACCTGCCCGCCGCCTTCGATCAGGTTTTCCACCCGTCCCGCCAGGAACAAGGGCAGAGCGAAGGTCAAACTGACCAGAATCACCCCCAGGCTGGAGATGAACGGGAAGACCATCAGTTCTTTATCCTGCGCCAAAACGCGCGCGCTGGCTTTGACCAGTTCCCAAGAATTTTTCAGCCGATCCATCCTACGCCTCCTTTGTACAGCGGCCCCAGAAAACCATTCTCACACCTTAATATACGTCCAACCGCCCCTACGGTTGCACAGCCTCAATCGCGCTCGGCGCTGTTCTCCGGCGACTTGCGGTGCTTATCCTTGCCCAGCTCCTGCGAACGCTCATAGGCCGCCCAGATGGCGCGCGAAATGGCTGTGCGGAAGCCAGCTTTCTCCAGATAATAGAGCGCCGCGGCCGACGTGCCCCCCGGGGACGTGACCTCATTGCGCAGCGCCGCCGGATGAGACTTACGCCCGGCGAAATAATCCGCCGACCCGCGCACCGTCTGCGTCACCAGCTGCTCGGCAATGCGGCGCGGGAAACCCAAATGCACCCCCGCGTCCACCATGGCTTCCATGAACAAGAACACATAGGCCGGGCCTGAACCGGATAAGGCCGTGGCCATATCCAGATAGTTTTCCTCTTCCACGAAGATTTCCGACCCCAACGCGCCCAAAATGCACCGGGCCAGCTCGTGCTGTTCGGTGCTGACCGCCGCCGAAGCCGTCCACACGGTGATGCCCTCGCCGATCTGCGCCGGGGTGTTGGGCATGGCCCGCACCAGGGCCTTGTGCTGCAGCCGCTCGCTGATGGAGGGCAAAGCCGCGCCCGCCACAATCGAGAGCACCAGCGCCTGGGGCGGCACCTTGCCGCACAAACCGCTCAGCACCCGTTCCAGGCGCTGCGGCTTGACCGACAGAATCACCACATCCGCCCCCTCCACCGCCGCGGCGTTATCCGTCATGGGGCGCACGCCGTACACCGAGCGCAGTTCCTCCACCCGTTCCACGTCCGGGCCAGAGGCGGTCACATGCTGTGCCGGGGTCAACCCATCGCGCAACAGCCCCGCGATAATGGCTTCGCCCATCGCACCGGGGCCAATTACAGAAATTTTGGGGGCATCCATGTTTATTTCTCCTTGGTTTGGACCGCGCTCCAGCGCGCAAAAATGGCCAAAGGCAGCAGCCGCCCGCCGCTGGTTTCGGCCAGCGTCACCTCACCCGCCTCACACTGCCCCCCTAGCCCGGCGGTCATCTCGCCCAGGGCCTGGTGCAGGGTCAGCGCAGAGGCCTTCACCGCGTAGGCTGTCAGCACCAGAAAAGCTGGCGACGCGCTGAACAGCGTGCGGCAAGTTTCCAGCAAATTGGGGATCAATTTGTAAAATTCCCACACCTCCCCCTTCGGCCCGCGGCCAAACTTGGGGGGATCCAGGATAAAGCCGTCATAATGCGCCCCGCGCCGCACCTCGCGCTGCACAAACTTGAGCGCGTCGTCCATAATCCAGCGCAGCGAGGCCGCTTCCAGGCCGGAATAGGTCTGGTTTTCGCGCGCCCAGGTGATCACTTTGCGAGAAGCGTCCACATGCGTCACGTCCGCGCCGGCGCGGGCTGCGGCCAACGAAGCAATACCGGTGTACCCGAACAGGTTCAGCACCTTCAGCGGGCGTTTGGCCTGGGTTACCTGGGCGTCAATCCAATCCCATTGGCTGGCCTGCTCTGGGAACACACCCACATGCCGCGAGGCTGAGAGCCGCGCCGCGAAGCGCATCCCTTTGTAGGCCATGATCCAATGTTCCGGCAGCGTGCGCAGTTTTTTCCAATGCCCGCCGTTTTCCTCGGCGGAGGGCTCAAACACCGCGTCCACCTGCGTCCAGGCGCGCTCGTTCAACGCCGGGCGCCAAACCGCTTCCGGTTCGGGGCGCACAAAGCGGTAGGGGCCGTAACGTTCCAGCTTTTGACCGCGGCCGCTGTCTAAAAGTTCATAATCCTGCCAGCCGGGGCTGGTGAGTACGGTTAATGGGGGGGGTTGAATGGCCATTGGCTCACTTCCTCTTGGGGGTCTATGGGTAGTATACCAGCACCGCCCCTTCCCTGCGACCCCTATTCCTCGTGGGGCGAAACGCGCGGGAGGATTGGGTTATAATCACGTTAACCTACCTTTTCACCGCAACTGAGGGAACCCATGACCTACAATTTTGACACCTGTCCGGACCGCCGCAGCACCGAAAGCATCAAATGGCGCCGCTATGACGAAGATGTACTGCCCATGTGGGTAGCGGATATGGATTTTGTCTCCGCCCCAGCCATCGTGGACGCGCTGCGCAGCCGTGTAGAACACGGCGTGTTTGGTTACCCCTCCACCCCGCCCGAATTTTTTGAGCTGCTGGTGGAGCGCATGGCCCAGCGCTATCAGTGGGAGATCAAAACCGAAGATATCGTGCTCATCCCCGGGGTCGTCACCGGCTTCAACCTGGCCTGCCACGCCTTTGCCCAGCCCGGCGAAGGGGT
The DNA here is from genome assembly GCF_001306035.1 of Levilinea saccharolytica. Lineage (GTDB taxonomy): Bacteria > Chloroflexota > Anaerolineae > Anaerolineales > Anaerolineaceae > Levilinea > Levilinea saccharolytica. Next base: position 11,820 of record NZ_LGCM01000065.1, on the reverse strand, counting down.
TTTCATGCAGACCCCGGTCTATTTCCCCTTCTTCGGCGCGCCCAAGCATGCCAACCTGGAAATGCAGACCATGCAGCTGACCCGCGAAGGGGACGGCTCCTATTCCATTGATTTTGACGCCTTCGAAGCTGGCCTCACCGATTCGACCCGCCTGTTTATTTTGTGCAATCCGCACAACCCGGTCGGGCGCGTCTTTCGTAAAGATGAGTTGGAGCGCATGGCCGAGATCTGCCTGCGCCATAATGTGCTCATCTGCTCCGATGAAATTCACTGCGATCTGGTCTTCGAGGGCCATCCGCATTTCCCCATCGCCTCGCTCTCACCTGAAATCGCCCAGCGCTCCATGACGCTCATGGCCCCCAGCAAAACCTTCAACATCGCCGGTCTGGAATGTTCCCTGGCGATTATCCAGAACCCCGAACTGCGCCAGCAGTATCAGGCCGCCGATAAGGGCCTGGTGGGCTGGGTCAATTTGATGGGCCAGGTGGCTGCCCACGCCGCCTACCGCCACGGCCAGCCCTGGCTGGATGAAGCCCTGGTGTATTTGCAGGGCAACCGCGATTATCTGGTGGATTTTGTGCGGCGCGAGATGCCCGAAATTCACATGGCCTCCCCCGAAGGCACCTATCTGGCCTGGCTGGACTGCCGCGAAGCTAATTTGCCGCTCAGCCCCAGCGAGTTCTTCCTGCAAAAAGCCCGCGTGGGGCTGAACGAAGGCGCCACCTTTGGGCCGGGCGGTGAGGGCTTTGTGCGCCTGAACTTCGCCTGCCCGCGCGCCACCCTGCAGGAAGGTCTGCGGCGGATGAAGGCCGCCCTGGACGAACAGCGCGCAGCCCGCTGAAGCGGCTGCGCGAAGGAGGAAGTATGACACCGGTGAACCCATCCGCGCCAAAAGGCGGCTGTCTGCGGGCGGCTGGGGGGGCCTTATCGCTGGGCGTTATCGTGCTGATCGTCCTGGCGGTGATTGAGACCGTCCTGGTGGGGGCCGGGGGGCTGCTCATCGCCGCTGACCCGCTGGAAAAAGCCGACGCCGTAGCTGTGCTGAGCGGCGGCGGAAATGTGCGCCTGGAAGAGGGCGCGCGTCTGTATGAGGACGGCTATGCGCAGTACATCATCCTAACCGAAACCGGCGCCACCCTCTCTGACGGCTCAGCCTATAACATGGTGCTCAAGCTGGAGCTGATGGACCGCGGCATCCCCAACGGTGCCATTTTGGAGACGGAAAAACACGCCCAGACTACCATCGAAGAAGCCCAGGCGCTGCGCAAGCTCCTGGTGGAGAAGAATTTCAAGACCTGCATCATCGTCACCGACCCCTATCACACCTTTCGCACCCGGCAGATCTTTAAAACCGCTTTCCAAAACCGCGACATCCGTATCATCGTGCGCCCTGCCCGCGGCCATTGGTACCGCGCCACCACCTGGTATCTCAGTTCGCGCGGTTGGAAAACCACCCTGCTGGAATACGCCAAGCTGCTGAACTTCTATTTGCAGCTGAACAACGATTGAAGTCTAGAGCGTTTAAGATTAATTACCAAGAGCTGGCTGTCTAGGTCCAATCAGCTCTTTTTAAAAAAATTTGTAGCTGGTTTGGAGTAAAATAACACTATGAGCCTACCTTTATTCCATAGTACTAAACCAATTGATAGCCATTTTAAAATCAACTCGGACATCGTGCTTTTTGAAGGTGATGTTAATAGATTGCTTACAGAGATCCCAAGTAATTCAATTCAGCTAATTATCACTTCACCACCTTACAATCTTGGAAAGGATTATGAAAGCCGGGTTGAAATTGGCCATTATCTTGACCAACAAGCAAGTATCATCGCAAATCTTTATCGAGTACTAAAAGACGAAGGTAGCTTATGCTGGCAAGTAGGAAATTTTGTGCAAGATGGTGAAGTGTTCCCACTCGATATTTTGTATTATGGCATCTTTAAGAATTTGGGCTTGAAGTTACGCAACCGGATCATTTGGCGTTTTGGTCACGGGCTCCATGCATCAAAGCGATTTTCCGGAAGATACGAAACTATCCTTTGGTTCACAAAAAGTGATCGATATACTTTCAATCTCGACCAGGTTCGCATCCCTTCAAAATATCCTGGGAAACGTCATTTTAAAGGCAGTAAAAAAGGTGAACTCTCAGGTAATCCTTTAGGTAAAAACCCATCTGATGTTTGGGAAATTATTTTACAGGACTGGGAAAAGGAAGTCTGGGACATTCCCAACGTAAAAGCAAATCATCCCGAAAAAACGGATCATCCTTGCCAATATCCAATTGAATTAGTTGAACGCTGTGTCCTTGCGCTTACAAATGAAGGTGATTGGGTTTTAGATCCATTTGCGGGTGTTGGCTCGACGCTTCTAGCGGCAATTAAGAACAATCGAAAGGCTGTAGGAAGCGATAAAGAAAAGGAATATGTTGATTTAGCGCGTCAACGGATATTGTCGTTATTTAATGGCACTTTAGGTTATCGGCAGCTTGGAACACCGGTTTACCAACCAACAGGCAAAGAAAAAGTTTCAAGAATCCCTGATGAGTGGGGGGAATCCTATGGACAGCAAAAAATGCTTGAACACAAAGGAGAGTATGACGAATGAAAATAGTTGGGATTTATTCGTTCAACGGTGGTGAAAAAGCGGTTCGAGCAAATTTTTCTGATGAACTTGAAGAAGTAAGAAGTATTCTTCGTCATGTTGACGCTAATCAACACATGACCAAAATAAGTAAAGAAAAAACTATGAGGGATAAGGTTTTATACAGTCCTCGCTCTTTGAACAGGTCGATAAGCGACCACTTCTTAGAGTTTGGTTGGGAGAAAAAACGAGTTCATTGCGATTATCCTACCCAATTCTACACGGCGGGATATCAAGTGCCCCAGGTATCTAAAGGGGCATTTAGAGAAATGGATTTTATTAAGAATAAACTGGGCGTTGAGGTTCAGTTTGGCAAGTACTCTTTTATGGTATATAACGTATGTGCAAAAATGACCATTTTCCACAAGATGGGTTTTATAGATGTCGGGATTGAAATAGTACCAGTTAAAGAATTGGCAGAAAATATGTCTTCAGGTGTTTCTTACTTTGAGCAGTTTGTATGGGATTTAGAACGACGTGGTATTTCAAATATTGACATTCCTGTCATGATACTTGGCGTTGCGCCTTAATTCATCCTAGATACTAGCTATCAAAAAGTGCCTCCAGATAATTGTCTGGAGGTTCTTGGTATTTGTTCGCAACTTTGGTGTTTCATTGCGATTTACTTATAATCGATAATGATAGTTGTTGCATGTAAATAGAAGACAATATCAACTGCATAAAAAACAACATAGGATGATATCTCCGTTTTCGCTGGAAATTTTAGCGAAGGTGAATCATCAGCCTATGATTTTCATCGAGGATGATTGCAAAATAGGAGCGGGAGACGGGATTCGAACCCGCGAATGTCAGCTTGGAAGGCTGATGCCTTACCGCTTGGCGACTCCCGCATTGTGCGCATATTATACTTGAATTTTCAATCCTGAGCAGCCTGAATTCCAACCCAACCCTCACCCTACGCGATTCTTAAATCGCCCCCAGGTACTTGTATTCCATTCCCTTTTTTGCTATAGTGAATTTGCCTGAGCAGTCATTCGTCACCAGACAATGAGTAGTAGCAGTTGAAAGGTGTTGCGCGCACCACCGGCGCGTTTACGAAGCTGCCCTCAGCTTCTGTGAAGAATGACCAAGGCCATGCTGCCGAGATGGCCACCTGTAAGTGGTACAGGCTTGAGTACGTCCGCTTCTTCTATCCAACGAATGCTGCTCAGGTTGGTATTATGGAAGAAGAGATACAGAAAAGCAAAAAGGCCGCCGGAAATCACCGGCGGCCGTTCTTTTTCCGCACCCCACCCTCAAAGCAAACGCCCGCCCGAAGCGCGGCTGCGAATCAGCAGATCCAGGAACACATCCACCAGATGCGGATCAAAATGCGTCCCGCGCTCGCGGTACAAAAATTCCACAATCTCATCCCCCGTCCAGGCGGGCCGGTAGCTGCGCTCCATCCCCAGCGCGTCCCACACGTCCACAATCGCGAACATGCGCGCCGCCAGTGGAATCTGCGTCCCCCCCAGGCGGTAAGGATAGCCGCTGCCGTCCCACCATTCATGGTGAAAGCGCGGGATCTCCATGCAGCCCTGAAAACCGTGCCAGACGGATAAAAATCGGCTGCCGTATTCCGGATGCACCCGCACCATCCCGCGCTCTTCTTCGTTCAGCAGGCCGGGCTTCAGCAAAACCGCGTCGGGGATGCACACCTTGCCAATATCGTGCAGCAGCGCCCCCTGACGCACGGCTTCCACGGTGGGCGGGTCCAATTGCAGCGCCTCGGCGAACTGCACCGCCATGGTGGCCGTGCGCCGCGCGTGGCCCACAAAATCCGGGTCGCGCAGAGACATGGCGTCCAGCAAAATGCGGATCACACCCTCCTCATCCGGCTTCTGCCGCCTCGCCACCCCCAGGGTGCAGCTGGGGCAGGTGCAGAGGGTGGTTTTCTCCTGCAGGCGCAAACTCTCGTCTTCCAGGGCGCACACCTGGTTGCAGCCGTTGTGCTTGGCCCGCCGCAGCGCCTGGCTGGCCTGGTTCACCAACCGCACCAGGCTGAGGTGGGCTGTGGGCGAGGATGCGATCCCCACCGATACGGTCACCGAAACCGGCCCTTCCCCCGAAGTGATTTCCAGCTGTTCCGCCGCCCGCCGAAGCCGTTCCGCCACGCGAAAGGCTGGCTCCGGCCCAGCCCCAGGCATCAGCAGAATGAACTCCTCCCCGCCGTAGCGTGCCAAAAGGTCCTCTTTGCGCAGCGCTGCCCGAAACACCTCGGCCAGGCGCAGCAGGACAAAATCTCCGGTGGTCCATCCGAACTGGTCGTTGATCTGCTGCAAATGATCCACGTCCACCATCAGAGCAGACACAGGGGTGTGGTCGGCCTGGGGGCCCAGGTAGCGTTTCGCTGAGGCCAGGAAACCCTGGCGGGTATATAGATGGGTGAGGGTGTCGGTGGTGACCATGGTCTCCACATGCCAAAAGGGAATGAGCCTGGCAGATTGTCCCCAGGTGATGGGCGAGGCCCGCAGTCTGTTTGCCACTGCGTGCTAGAGACCTATGATGCAAGACTCTTGCCAGACTTTTCCCCCACCCAAAGGCAAGCTTCGTTCCTGAGCGCTTCCCTCCCTAACCGCCCAGACCCACGATCAACAGAAACACCACCACCAGCAGCGAAACCCCAATCAGCACCCACATCACCGTGTGAGCTTTCTCCTCGTTCACCACCCCGGCCGGGCTGTCCCACCTGTTCGAGGGTTCAGCGTAGTAGTCTGCCGGATCCATGCGAAGCGGTTCCGCATCCGCGTCCTCATCTGCTTCCAGTTCCGTTTCATCTTCCAGGCTGGCCAAAAAAGCGGGCAAATCCTCGCCAAAGGTGCCTTCCAGTGCATCGTAGGCCGCCCGCTGCACACGGTCGTCCGCCTCATGCAGGGCCAGGGAAGCCAGGGTGCGGATGGCGTGCAAGTTGCTGATCTTGCCCAGCGCCTGAATGGCGCGGATGCGCACCGTGGGGTTAGGCTCTTCGCGCGCCACCAGGATCAGCCCGCGCAGTTCTTCGGCCTCCTGCGCCGAAAGACCTTCTTCCTCGTCAAACCCATCTTCGCCGCCGCTGCCGCCCTCCACTTCATCCACCAGCCAGGGCTGTTCCTCCGGCTGGCCGGAGGATTCCACCTGCAAGGCCAAATCCAGCGCGGCGCCCAAATGTTCGCGCAGCACCTGCCGGGCCGCCTGGCGCACCAGGGCATCATCATCATACAGCACGGCCTTCAGCAGCCAGGGGTATACCTCGCTGTCCCCCCAGCGGCCCAGGGCATGCACGGCGTCCTCACGGCGCTGCGGGTCGCTGCGGCTGCGCAGAGCGCGCACCATGCCGTTCAAATCGCGGTTTGCAGACAGGCGTTCAATCGAAGCAGGCATGCGGCATCCCTCCAGAGGTCTACTCGCCCTGCCGCTGGTACTTTTCCGGCAGCAGCGCAGAAATTTTAACAACTCGCTCTTCGCCCAAAATCACGCGGCAATCGGGAGCATAATCTGACAGCAGCTCGCGGCACATGCCGCAGGGGGCCACAATGCGCCCGTGCCGATCCACCGCCACGATGGTATCCACCTGGGTATCCCCTTCCGCAGCCGCCATGCCCAAAGCCACCGCCTCAGCGCACACCGCCACCCGCCCCACATTGGCCTCCAGGTGCACCGCGGCAAACACCCGCCCCGAACGGGTGCGCAGGGCCGCCCCCACATGATGATAATCCTGCCTGAAGCGGGCGGCGATTATATCCCGCGCGGCCTGGATCAATTGCCGGTCTGTGTCCGATACAACAGCGCTCATGGGCAGCTCCTGGGGTCCTTTGCAAGGATTGTAACATCAAATCCGGCCGCTGAAACAGCCGTCCAGGCCTTGACAAAAATATTAGCTTAGACTATTATAGGACTTGTATTATATAGGAGGAAACAATGTCTCTGGATCATGCCATTCTAGGCTTTCTCAGCTACGAACCCATGAGCGGCTACGACCTCAAAAAGCTGTTTGATCAGTCTGTGGCTCATTTTTGGCCCGCGGATCAAAGCCAGATCTACCGCACGCTGACGCGCATGGAGCGGGACGGCTGGCTGACGCTGGAAGTCATCCCCCAGGATTCGCGCCCGCCCCGCAAGGTCTATCACCTGACCCCCGCCGGGCGGGAAGAACTGGAGGGTTGGCTCTCGAGCCCTTTGCCGCCGGACGAAACCCGCCTGGCCTGGCTCATCCAACTGTTTTTTGCCGGGCGCGTTTCCGATGAAAACGTGCTGCGCGTGCTGGAACATCAGGCCGCCGTCCAACGCGGGCGCATCCAGCGCCATATGTCCATCCCCACTGCGGTTCAAGATGAGATGGAGGAGGACGAAGACCCGCGCGAATACTTTTATTGGATGCTGACCAGCGATTACGGCCTGGCCCAGGCCCGCTCGCAGTTAGCCTGGCTGGAGCAAGTCATAGACCGCATCCGCCGCAAGTCCTATCAACTGCCCTCCCTATCCCCATATCTTCCCGAGTGAGTGTCCCCATGCAAACCCCTTCCCCTTTGTCTTTATCCTTTGCCGTGCGCGTTGTCATTGGCCTGCTGCTCAGCGCCCTCAGCGGCCTGGCCTTCATGCTGGCCTTTCCCCCTTATGAAATCTGGCCGCTGGTTTTCTTCGGCTGGGTTCCCATGCTCTTTGCCCAATACCGCCTGATGCCGCCCAAACTCTCCGGTCTGGCCCCAGCCCTGGCCATCGGCGTGTGGCTGCAAGGCTACCTGGGGCCGGTGTTTAAACCCGTTGGCACCTTCATGGTGTGGCTGCCCCTCATCGTGTCCGGCATCACCTTCTTAACGGACGGCGGTCTGCGCAGTTTCCACCAAAAAACCGGCTATCGTTATTTCCTGCTCGCCGGGTTAGCCAGTTGGGCGGGAGGTGAGATGATCCGCCTGTTCATCCCCATCGCCGGATCCTGGGCGTTCATCGCCTACCCGCTCTTCCGCCAGACGTGGATGCTGGCGCCGGTGAGCATCTTCGGCATCATTGGTCTGGGGGTGCTGATCCTGTGGGTCAACAATGCCCTGGCACTGGGCCTGCTGCGCTGGGCCGACCGCCGCTGGCAGTTCGACGCGGAGGGGGTCAGCGTGCCCGCTCGCCCGGCCCGCACAGCTCTCATCAGCGCTGGCGCGGTGTGCGCTCTGTGGCTGGTGCTCAGCGCCGTTTTGGGGGCCGCCCGCCCCACCGCCACCGCCCGGGTGACCGCCGCGGCCATTCAGCCGGAGATCTCGCCGGTGATGACCGCCAACGCCGACCAGGCCGAACAGCTCAAGGTGCTGCATGAGCAAATGATCGCCCAAACCCGCCAGGCCGCCGCCCAGGGGGCGCAGTTTATCGTCTGGCCGGAAGGTTCCTTCCTGTGGGACCCCCAGGTGGAAGACCGCCTGAATCTGCGCGCTTTGGCCGCGGAAACCAACGCCCATCTGGCCACCGGCTATCTGGTGATCGAAGAGCAGGGCTTCCGCAATGAAGCTACTGTCATCAACCCTCAGGGCGAATTCCTGGGCGTGTTTGGCAAGGATCACCCCGTGGTCTTTGGCGGCGAAACCAGCCTCACTCGCGGGACCTACCCGGTGTATGACACCCCTCTGGGCAAGCTGGGCACCATCATCTGCTACGACGCCGATTACACCGACACCACCCGCAAACTGGCGCGTCAGGGTGCGCAGATCATCGCCGTGCCCTCCAACGACTGGAGCACTATCGCCGCCACCCATTATGCCCATGTGGTCTTCCGCGCGGTGGAGAACAACGTCGCCATGGTCAAGGCCGACGGCGGCTATGACTCGGCCATCATCGCCCCCAACGGCGAGATCCTGGCCCTGGCCGTCAAACCGCAGGGCGGCGGTGCCACCCTGGTGGCCGAAGTGCCCCTGGGCGACGGCCGCGGCACCCTCACCACCCTGCTGGGTGATTGGGTGGGGTGGCTCGGCTTGGCCGGAATGATCTTCTTTACCTTTTTCAGCGGCTGGCTGGAAAAACGCCACGCGGCCGCCCAGGCCTGAATTTCTCTGCCCGCCCTCCGGTCAACGCCAGAGGGCGGGCTTTTCTAACCGTACGCCCACACCAGCGAAAGCAGGGCGCACACCGCCGTGATCACCACAGCAATCACAAAGGTCACGCGCAGCACCTGGCCTTCTTCGCCGATGCGGTCAATGCTGGCCGCCGCGTTTTGCAGCTTGGCCGGGGAGATCACCGAAGCCAGTCCCCCGCCAATGCCGCTGGCCGCGGCGATAACCACCCCCGCCAGGCCCACCTGCTGGGCGGTGGAGAGGTGCAGACGCGTCAGCATGGCGATGGAAGAAGCCTCAGACCCGCTGACAAAACCGCCCAGCAAGCCCAGGAAGGGAGCGATGAGCGGGTACAGGCGGCCAAATCCCGCCGCCGAAGCTCCCGCGATGACGTTGACCATGTTGCGGGCCGGGTCTGCCAGGGTCCAATCCAGCCCCTTGCCGGAATGGTTGATCAAATAAGCCAGCGCAAAGAACACCGCCGCGGCTGCCATTGGGCGCGGGGCGCGCTTCAGCCATTTTGCCACCGTCCGGCGCAGCACGCCGCCCCCTGGCTTTAAAACCGGCAGGGCCAGCAGCGTACTGACCAAAATCCAGAAATACGCCTGCCACCACAAGCGGATCTTCTCCGGTTCATTGGGGATGATCTCCAGCGGCATGGCCTGCTGCACAAACAGCCAGTTATAAAACGGCAGGAAGGGCGCGTTGATCAGCACGGAAAAGAAGGTCAGCAGAATCCAGGGGAAGAGCGCCCGCCACAAAGGCATACTCCGCTCGTTGATGAGGTCCTGTTCGGTCAGCACGCTGCGGTCGTACAGGCGTTCTCCGCGCAGTTTCAAATAGGCCAGTTCCACCAAAATCACCGCCAACCCCGCGGCCACGCCGGTCAGCGGGATCATGCGGGCGGCGTTCATCACCAAAGCAGTCAGGCCCGCCGTCACCCCCGCGATTAAGGCCGGCAGCAGACCCTTCCAGATCATTTTCCAACCGCCTACGATGTAAAGCATGCCCAGCGCGATGCAGGAGCTGATCACCGGCATAAAGCGCGCAAAGTAGATGCCGACTTCGTTCACCGGCATCTGCACAAAGGTGGAGAAGACCACCACGGGGATACCCAGCAAGGCGTAGGTGCACAGGGCATCGTAGCCGATGGCGGGCAGGGCGATGGCCACGAAGGAGGAATAGCCCATCGCCAGCATGATGGGCGGCAGGATCGAAACCGGCGTGGCCCCCATGGCCGCCAGCAGCGTGCCAAAGCCCAGGTTGATGATCATGATCTGCACCACCTGATTGCCTGGCGCGACCGCCTTCATCAGCACCACCACGCGCTGGATGGCGCCCGTTTCCAGCATGAGGGTGATTTGCAGAATGGAGGTCAGCACCATCAGGCTGATGGGAAAAGAGGCCACCACCCCGCCCAAACTGGCCTGCAAGGCCACCCCTGGCGGGGTTTGAAACCAGAAAATCACAATCACCAGGGCCAGCAGCCAACCGGCCAGCCCCGCCACATCCGCAGCGGTGCGGCGCAGGACCAACAAGAGAAAAATGAACACCAGGGGAAGCAGGGCCAGGACGAGCGAGATACCATTCATTGGGCAGGGGTCTCCAAGTCGGGGTCGTAGGATGGTTCCATTGTAGCACGGCCCCGGCCACGCACCCGTAGGGGCACGGCGGTTTCACCCAAAATCACCATCCGCCACGGCCTCGCCGTGCCCATCCCCCCGGCCGTGTCCCACCCCCGGCACGCCCCCGTAGGGGCACGGCGGTATCACCCAAAATCACCATCCGCCACGGCCTCGCCGTGCCCATCCCCCCCGGCCGTACCCCAACCCCGTCACGCCCCCGTAGGGGCACGGCGGTATCACCCAAAATCACCATCCGCCACGGCCTCGCCGTGCCCATCCCCCAGGCCGTACCCACGGCAAATTGGGCACGGCAGCACCGTTTCAAGCCAAAGGCCGCAACGCCGCAGCCGTGCCCCTACACCGGCATATTTTGTTCTTGAATGTGACATCAATGGATGGAATTTTTGGTGGGCCCGGATGGGTTCGAATACCACCCCTCGATGGGGCCACACAACCAATCCTATTTGAATTTTTGGTGGGCCCGGATGGGTTCGAATACCACCCCTCGATGGGGCCACACAACCAATCCTATTTGAATTTTTGGTGGGCCCGGATGGGTTCGAATACCACCCCTCGATGGGGCCACACAACCAATCCTATTTGAATTTTTGGTGGGCCCGGATGGGTTCGAATACCACCCCTCGATGGGGCCACACAACCAATCCTATTTGAATTTTTGGTGGGCCCGGATGGGTTCGAATACCACCCCTCGATGGGGCCACACAACCAATCCTATTTGAATTTTTGGTGGGCCCGGATGGGTTCGAACCATCAACCAAGCGGTTATGAGCCGCCTGCTCTGCCGTTGAGCTACGGGCCCGCGCAAGCCAAATGTCCCCCTGGCGCAATCGATTATATCATGGATAGCGCTCCCAGATTTGGTAACACGAATTTCGCCCGCGCGTCTCCGCGTCCCGCGGATCAAACCCCAAAGGGTTAATTTCCGCCGCCAGCCGAAAGGCGCGCGTCAGCCGGTTCTCCGGCTGGGGGTCCCGCTCGGCCCAGCGCAAAGCATCGTCACAATGCAGCAGCACATAGTCCGGCCGCAGCGCGTCCAGCGCCTCATAAGTATCCGTCACCCCGCTGCGTTTGAGAGCCACCACCGCCGGGGTCACCAACCCGACCTCATCCAACATCACCCGTTGAGCGTAGTAGCCCGCGTAACCCAGCGGCTCCAGCAAAACGCGCGCATCCAGCGGGGTATGGCGGTTCAGCCACAGCCCCACCGCCTTTAAGGAAGCCTCATGCCGCACGGACTGTACCTCACGCAGCGTCACCGCCGTGGTGCGCAGGGTGAACCCGGCCGTGCCCGCAAAGGCCAGCGCCAACCAGCCCAACGCCGCCCAGCGCACTGCCGCCGCCCAGGGCCGCCGCCCCGCCCAAAAAGCCAGCCCCCCTGCTGCCGCAAAGACCAGCGCTAACTTGCGCTCTACTCCCAGGGCCGCCTCACCGTACGCGGCAAACAACAGCCCGCCTGCCAAAGCCGCCGCCCCCCAGCCCAGAGCCAGGGCCGTGCCCCACCGCGGCGCGCGCCGCCCGTCCCCCCACAC